>NZ_JBNDKU010000006.1:0-274479 GCF_050435725.1 Stenotrophomonas sp. AN71
TCTCTTCCCAATAACCATATATAGTCTAAACTTTTTTTTTTGTGTGTTCTAACACCACCCCCCATAAAACACAGCCGCCTGGGCGGCTCTCATGTGGGGGGGGGGGGCCCGGGGGGGGGGGCCCCAACCGCCGCAACGGCTATCAACGGCTATCAATGCAGGGATGCACAGTGGAGAGACGGCAATGAGCAGGCAGATGCGGCAGGCATGGTGGCGCGATCTTTCAGTGCCGGCAGTCGTGGCAGGCTTCATTACGGTGCTGGTCGGCTTCGCCAGTTCGGCCGTGATCGTCTTCCAGGCCGCACAGGCGGTGGGTGCCGATCAGGCGCAGATCGCGTCATGGATGTGGGCGCTGGGATTGGGCATGGGCGTGACCTGCATCGGCCTGTCACTGCGCTACCGCGTGCCAGTGGTGACCGCGTGGTCGACTCCGGGCGCGGCAATGCTGGTGGTCGGTGCCGGAGGTGCGTCCCTGTCTGAAGCCACCGGCGCCTTCCTCCTTGCTGCGGTGCTGGGCATGCTGGCCGGGTTCTCGGGGATCTTCGCCCGGTTGATGCAACGCGTACCGATGGCGCTGGCCGCGGGCATGCTGGCCGGTGTGCTGCTGCGCTTCGGGCTGGACGTGTTTGTGGCGATGAACAGCCAGTGGGTTCTCGCCCTGGCGATGTTCGCCACCTGGCTGGCCGGGCGCCGGCTGCTCCCGCGCTATGCCGTGATCGCCACTCTACTGGTCGGCATTGCCGTCGCCGCCAGCCGGGGCCTGCTGCATGCGCAGCAGGTGCAGCTGCAGCTGGCGGTGCCGCAGTGGGTGACCCCTTCGTTGTCATGGACGGCAGTGGCGGGCATCGCCCTGCCCCTGTTCGTAGTCACCATGGCCTCGCAGAACATTCCGGGCGTGGCGGTGATGCGCGCGTCCGGCTATGACGCTCCGGTGTCCCCATTGATCGGTTGGATCGGCGTGGTCAACACCGTACTGGCGCCGTTCGGCGCCTATGCGTTGAACCTGGCCGCGATCACGGCAGCAATCTGCATGGGTCGCGATGCCCATGAAGATCCGGCACGGCGCTACACCGCCGCCATGGCCGCCGGCGCCTTCTACATAGTCATCGGCCTGTTCGGCGCCACCGTGGCGGCGCTGTTTGCGGCATTCCCCCGCGAACTGGTGGCCTGCGTGGCCGGCATTGCACTGTTCGGCACCATCGGCAACAGCCTGGCCAGCGCCCTGGCGGTGGAGCGCGACCGCGAGGCCGCGCTGGTCACCTTCCTGGTCACGGCCTCGGGAGTATCACTGGCCGGTATCGGTTCGGCGTTCTGGGGCCTGGTTGCCGGTGCGCTGTGCCTGCTGGTGCTTCGGCCACGCACACCGGCCTGAGCACGGGGATCAGGCGACCAGGCGGGAGACGGTGTTGATCACCGCGATCGCCGCCATTCCGATCACCACGGCCCATACGTTGGTACCACCACGGCGCTGCAGCTCGGCCCGGATGCGGTTGTGCTGCCCGGCGTGGGCGCCCTCCACCCTGGCCAGCAGCCGCGTGCAGTGGTGCAGATACAGGCGGTTGGCAGACACCGCGATGACGACCCGGGGGATGGCCAGCAGGGCGACCATGAGCAGCGGGCTGGCACTGGCCGTCAGCAGGGCGATGCCGAACAGGATGAGTTCGAAGACGATCGCCGCCAGGTACAGCTTCCGATGCAGCAGCCAGTACGTCGGCACCAGGAAGGCCGGCCAGTGCCACGGCCGCGGCGGCTTCGGCACCGGGCTGTCCAGGTGCCAGCGCTGGCGGTAGAGCGCGGCATTGGGGCCCACGAGCAGGTTCAGATAGTCCACGTCGAGCGGAGCGGTCGTGCCGTCCACCTCTGCGGCAGGCGCGAGATAGGGATTGTCATCCGCCGGGGATGCCGGCGGGGTGTCCAGATGATTCATGTCGGCGATTCCTTGCCCAGGGTGAACCCGCGGTAGCGGCAGGTGCCGGTCAGTCTGAAGCCTGCCCGGCCTCAGCCCGCCATCGCCTGTCCCACGTACATCACCGCAACAACGACGATGGCGACCATGGCCGCTGCCGGAGCGTTGGTGTCACCCCGCTCGGCCAGCTCCCTGCGCAGGCACGCCTCGTCGTCACCTGCCAGTGCGCGGGCGCGGGCGATCTCATGCTGGCAGTGCGCCAGATACCAGCGGTTGGCATACAGCGCCGCGACGGTGTTGATCGCCAGGGTGATGACCAGTGAGACCCCCTCAGGCACACCCAGCAGCGCCTCGGCGATGCTGAAGAACACCAGGGTGCCGGCCCAGATGGCGGCAAGACGGTACATCCTGCGGTACACCATCCAGATCACGCCGATCAGGAAGGCCGGCCAATGCCAGGTGCCGCTGCCCTCGGCAATGCCCTGATCGAGACGCCAGCGCTGGCGATAGATCGGGAAGTTGCCGCCGACCACGGCAGCATACAGCGCCATTTCGCCTTCCAGGCCCGCCGCCGCCGCTGCGACCGGCGTAGTGGCAGGTGCTCGATAGGGGTCGGATGGGTCGATGACGAGCGGCACGACGGCTTCGGCCACCGGCACGGCGTCGATCGACAGAGGACCGGGTTCTGCCGTGCCTACCGACGGATCCAGCTCGGCCAATGGCCGCCACGATGCCATCCCCTCGCGCCACAGCAACGTGCGGGCGGTTACCGTCCCGTCCTGCTGCAGACGGCGCAGGCCGGCCAGATCCACCGGACCTTCGCTCTGCTTGCTGTTGGCGTACCACCACTGTGCGTCCTGCATTGCATCCATTCCTGTTGATGCCATCGTCAAACCGAATGTCCCGCCGCGGGTTGCAGCGGTGTGCTGGCCAGCACCTGCACCAGCTGATGGCGCGCACCCGGCGCAAGGGTAATCTGCTCCGGCCCGGCGTTGGCCACTTCCAGGCACACATACTCATGCCAGCCCTGGCCGACATCGGCCATCTTCGCCGCAGCCTCCGCACCTGGGTTCCACGCCACCAGGGTATGGCTGCCTTCGCTGCGGATCCCGATCTGTCGCTGCAGGACGGGATCACGCAGCACGTAATCGCCGCCTGCGTCGATGTAGATTCGGTCGCTGCGACCCGGATCACGCGGGTCACGCAGCGACCACGGGCCCTGCTGCCGGCGCGCCTGGGCGTAGTCCTCATACTTGTCCAGATACTGCAGGCCGTCGAGGCCATCGACTTCGACGCGACGGGAATCGCCCACCCGGAAGTAACTGTGCAGGGCCTGGGTGAAGGTCACCGGGGACGTGCCGGTGTTCTCACTGGTCAGCTGCTGGTGCAGCTGGCGACCGATACGCAGCTGCATCTGCAGGCGCAGGCCACATTCGGCAATCGAGAGGGGCGCCAGCCGCAGTTCCACGTCGCCGTCATCGTTGTGGCGGGCCTGCAGCAGCTCCCAGCGCGCGGTGCGCACCAGGCCGTGCGCGGGCACGTCATTCCCCTTGCCCTGGCGTCCGAACCACGGCCAGCACACCGGAACGCCGCCCCGGATCGGCGTGGGCAGTTCGGCACGCTTCGGTGACAGCCACAGCAGGTCAGGCTGCCCCTCTGGAATGAACGACAGCAGCTGCCCGCCGAACACGCTGATGACCGCGGTGGCGCGGGGGGTGCGCACCTGCCAGGCCTCGAGCCCGTGGTAGAGGCCAGTGCTGATGTCCGGGTTCGATTGCATGCGGTGACGCTCCTTGATGACCGCGGCGATGATGTCGCGGCCACCGTGCGAACGGCAAGGCCTAGCGGGTGGCGGGCGCCATTGCCGCCGCCTCCTCCTGCAGCGCGCGCAGGATGCGCTGACCGGCGCGCCCATCCGCATTGACCCAACCCAGCCGCTGCTGCTCGGCCTGGATCGCGCGACGCGTGGCGGTACCGACCATGCCATCGGCGGCGCCGATATCGTGGCCGCGCGCGAGCAGCAGGGTCTGCAGCTGGCGGCGCTCATCGCGGCCGATGCCGGGATCATCGGTCGGCCACGCAGTGGCCAACCCCGTACCACCCCGCAGCTGGTCGGCCAGGGTGGCAATCGCCAGCGCATAGCTTTCGGCGGCGTTGTAGCTGTAGATCGCGTCGTAGTTGCGGAACACCAGCAACGCCGGGCCCTTGCTGCCAGCCGGCAGCAGCAGGGCGGCGCGTGCATCGGCCGGCAGGTTGGCCGGGGCCAGCACACTGCCATCCAGCGCTGTCACACCCTGCGCACGCCAGTCGGCCAGTGCACGGCGCTGGGTGCGACCGGCCTGGGCGGCAGTGAAGCCGGCAGGAACACGCACCTCCATGCCCCACGGCTCGCCACTGCGCCAGCCGGCGCGCTTGAGATAGTTGGCGGTGGACGCCAGCGCATCGGGAATGCTGCCGACCAGATCGCGGCGGCCATCACCGTCGCCGTCCACGGCGATGCGCGCATAGGTGCTGGGCATGAACTGGGTATGGCCGAAGGCGCCGGCCCAGGAACCGGTGAGCCCCTGCACCTGCAGGTCGCCGCGATCGATCAGCTTGAGCAGGGCCAGCAGTTCACCGCGGAAGAACGCCTGCCGCCGCCCGGCGCAGGACAGCGTCGCCAGCGACTGCAGCAGCGGGCGCTTGCCGAACACGCGGCCATAGTCACTCTCAACGCCCCAGACCGCGACAATCGTGGCCGGATCGACACCGTACTGCACGGACACGCGCTGCAGCAGGTCGCGGTGCTGCTGCAGCATCGCGCGACCATCGTCCACGCGCTGGCGATCCACCAGCGCCGCCAGGTAGTCCCAGATCGGCGTGGTGAATTCCGGCTGCGCATCGAGCAGGCCAAGCACACTGGGGTCAGGCACGAGGCCGGTGGTGATCTCGTTGAAGCGCTCGGCACCGATGCCCTGGGTGGCGGCCGTGGCCTGCAGCCCGGCCAGGCAGCGGCTGAAGGCCGGATCGACAGTGGCCTCGGATGCCGCAGGCGGCACTGGGGTGGCGGCGAGCGCGGCCGCCAGGCCGAGCGTGGTCAGAATGGGCATGGCGTCCTCCGTGTTGCCGTTGCAGGGCCATCTTAGGGGGAGCGCTGCAGCCGAACCTGAAGCGGCGCCGGCTGGCGGCCAACCTACGCGGTGCGCAGCAGGCGCAGGCCGTAGGCAGGACTGTCGGCATCCCAACGCTGTACCACCTGCAACCGGGCCTGTTGCAACAGCCATTCGAAGCTGTCGTCGGTGTACTTGTGGCTGTACTCCACGCGGATCGGCTCGCCGGCTGCGAAGTGGAAGGTACGGCCATCGAGATGGACGTCCTGCGCCCATTGGCTGACTAGATCGGTTTCGATGCGCAGCTGCGCGGCGCTGTAGCGGGCGCGATGACGGAACCCGTCGAGGTCGAAATCACTGCCGATCTCGCGGTTGAGCCGGGCCAGCAGGTTGAGGGTGAAGGCCGCAGTGATGCCCTGCGCATCGTTGTAGGCCGCTTCGATCAACGCTGGGTCCTTGTGCAGATCGATGCCGACCAGGGCCAGGCCGTCGCTTCCCATGGTCTGCCGCATCGCACGCAGCAGGGCGACCGCATCCTCGCTCGTGAAGTTGCCCAGGGTGGAACCCGGGAAGAACAGCAGGCGACGGACCGGCTCACGCTCGGGCATGGGCACGACGACGGGACGCGTGAAGTCGGCGCAGACCGGCAGCATCTCGATCTCGGGTAGCGCGGGAGCCAGATGATCGATGCTGGACAGCAGCGCCGCACGCGAGATCTCGATGGGGGTGTAGGCCACCGGATCCTGCAGCGCCGCCAGCAGCAGCGCGGTCTTGCGGCCGCTGCCGCTGCCCAGTTCCACCACGTGCAGGTGCGGGCCCACCACCCGCGCGATGTCGGGCAGCACCCTGGCCAGCAACGCCAGCTCGGTACGCGTGGGGTAGTACTCGCGGGTCTGGGTGATCTGTTCGAACAGACGCGAGCCGCGCGCGTCGTAGAAATACTTGGAGGGCAGCTGGCGCGCGGCGCGCGACAACCCGGCTACTGCATCGGCGAGGATCTGCTGGCGCCCCGGGGTGAGGTCGGTCAACGCCTGCAGCGCGTCATGTACGGTGCTCATGTGAGATCCCGGGCCAGGCGCAGGCCGGAAAACTGCCAACGCGCCGGTGGCATGAAGAAGTTGCGGTAGCTGGCGCGCACATGCCCCCGTGGCGTGGCACAGCTGCCGCCGCGCAGCACCCACTGGCCGCACATGAACTTGCCGTTGTACTCACCGAGATTGCCTGCGAACGGTCGGAAGCCCGGATACGCGCCGTAGGCGCTGGCAGTCCACTCCCAGACATCGCCGAACAGCTGGCGCAGCCCGCTGCCCCGCCCCGCGCGCGGATGCAGGTGATCGTCATCGGCAAAATGGCCGCTCACCGGCTGCGATGCGGCGGCGGCCTCCCATTCGAATTCGCTGGGCAGGCGCGCACCGGCCCAACGGGCGCAGGCATCGGCCTCGTAGTAGCTGAGATGGCAGACTGGCGCGTGCGGATCCAGCTCGCGCCAACCGCCCAGGGTGTACTCGCGTTGCAGCACATCGTTCCAGTACAGCGGATGCTGCCAGCCTTCGGCTTCGCGCAGCGCCCAGCCTTCACTGAGCCACCAGCGCGGATCGCGATAACCACCGGCTTCGATGAAGTTGCGGTATTCGCCATTGCTGAGCGGACGCTCGGCCAGTGCGTGTGCGGGCAACAGCACACGGTGCGGCGGTGACTCGTTGTCGTAGGCGAACGCGGCATGCCGGGGCCAGGCCGCGGCGCCGACAGTAACAATCCGTTCGGGTGATTCGATCCAGCCCTGTGCACCGGCGACGCTGGCGGTGGGGCGCAGGTCCTCGCGGTAGGGTGGCTGCAGCGGGTTGCACCAGAAGGCATGCTTGATGTCGGTCAGCAGCAGCTCCTGGTGCTGCTGTTCATGCTGCAGCCCCAGCTGCAGATGCTGCAGCGCCTGTTCATCCAGATCACCGTTGGCCAGGCGCGCCTGCAGCTGCGCATCGACCTGATGGCGATAGTCGTACACCTGCTGCAACGAGGGCCGCGACAGCAGGCCCCGCTGCGGCCGCGCATGCGCCGGGCCGATGCTCTTATAGTAGCTGTTGAACAGGTAGTCCCAGGCCGGGTCATGTGCCGGCGCGGCAGGCAGACCGGCCAGCACGAAGCGCTCGAAGAACCAGGTGGTGTGGGCCAGGTGCCATTTGCCAGGGCTGGCATCGGCCATGCTCTGCAGCATCGCGTCTTCGGGGCTGAGCGGCGCGGCCAGGTACAGGCTGCGCGCCCGTACCTGGTCGAACTGGCGGGCGAGATCACGCTGCGGAGCAGCGACGGCGGCGGCAGTGCTGTCCATGGGCGCAGGATCGGCGCTACCGGGTGAGTGCGATGTCATGGTTGGGCGTCACCGCGTTCACATCGGTGACCGCGTCGCATTCAAGAAGCCGGCGCGAACGCCGCTAACGGCAATGCTGCGGCCGCGTCGTCACCGCGCTGGAATTCCTGCTTGCCCCTGCATCCGCTCCGTCAGCCTGCGCATTACCTGTTCGTGCTGCCCGCCGCGCTGGTCGTACTGGTGCTGTGGATGGCGCTGGGCAACGAAGACGTGGCCAGCCCGGCCCAGCGCATCCTGCCCTGGCTGCTGGCCTGCCTCGGTGCTGGACTGGCGCTGCTCTACCACCAGGTGCGCACGCTGTGCCTGCTGCTGTTGGTGGCGGTGGTGTTCGCCCTGCTCCACCAGGACGTTGCCGGCTACCTGCGCAGCGGGCACGTGGGTGCACTGACGCCACTGCGCTTCCACGCGACCTCGGCCTGGTTGCCGTTGCTGTTTGCCGGGCTGGCACTGTGGCCCGAACGCGGGCGCCGCCGACAGGACCTGTTGGTGCGTACCCTGGTCTGCGGCGCGGCGTTGGTGGTCTTCCTGCTGTTGGCGCTGCAGCAGCCTCGTGGCATGCACGACCTGCTGTCGAACCGTCACTGGACCTGGATCCCCGCCAGCTGGAATGCGCTGGCGCAGCTGCCGGCCCTGCTGTTCCTGCTGGCCACTGTGGCGATGGGCTGGCAGGCGTGGCGGCATCCGCGGCCGCTGCACACGGCGATGCTGCTGGCCCTGCTGTGCCTGTGGTGGATGCTGCCACGGATCTTCCTGCAGCCGGTGCTGCTGCCGGCGCTGAGCAGTGCGGCCCTGTTGGTGATGCTCGGCGCGATGTTGCAGGAATCCTTCCACATGGCGTTCCGCGATGAACTGACCGGTCTGCCGGGGCGACGCGCGTTCAACGAGACCCTGCAGCGGGCGCGCGGCACCTACAGCATCGCGATGGTGGACGTGGACCACTTCAAATCGTTCAACGACACCCACGGCCACGATACCGGCGACGATGTGCTGCGGCTGGTGGCCTCGCGGCTGGCACGGGTGGGCGATGGAGGACGGGCGTTCCGCTACGGCGGCGAGGAGTTCGCCGTGGTGTTCCTGGACCGCCCGGCAGCGGCCTGCATCGATGCGGTGGAAGCGCTGCGCCAGAGCATCGAGGACGCCCGAATGCAGCTGCGCGATCGCAGTACCCGCAGCCGCGATGACGACGCCGGCCGCCAGCAGCGCGGGCGTGGCGGCAGCGGCCAGGTGGTGCAGGTGACGGTGAGCATCGGACTGGCTGACAGCCGCGTGGACCCACGCCCGGCGGCGGTGATCAAGGCCGCCGACCAGGCGTTGTACGTGGCCAAGGACGAGGGCCGCAACCAAGTGCGCGCGCAGAGCGGCCCACGCGTGCTGGCGGTGCGCGCGGACTGAGCCTCAGAGGGCGTCGAGGTAATACCAGCGGCCGTCGAGGCGCAGGAAACGGCTGTGCTCGGCCATCTTCACCGCACTGCCGCCGCCGATGCGATAGCGCGCGGTGAACCGCACCTCCGCACGGTCAGCACCGGTGAGCGTGTGCTCGTGCACGGTCAGGCCCAGCCAATGCGTGCGTTGGCCGGGTGCATCGTCCAGCGACAGTTCGGCCGGGCGCGTGTCGGGGTGCCAGGTCTGGCGCAGGTAATCGGCCAGGCCCCGGACATAGGCGCTGTAACGCGAACGCATCAGGCGCTCGGCATCGGGCGCGGCCTCGCCGGCATGGAAACGGCCGCAGCAGGCAGCGTACTCGGCGGGCAGACCGCAGGGACAGGGATCGGCGGGGTTTCGGCTCATCCCGGCATTGTCGCCCGGTTGCGTCGATTCCTCCACGCATGGCATGGGTCAGCTGCAGCCGGACGGGCGTATGCTGTCGCGCCCTCACCCTTGATGGATCGCCGTGCTGGAACTGGTTCCCCCTGAGTTGTGGTGGCTGGTGGTGATCGCCTTCATCGCCGGCCTGGTCGACGCTGCCGTTGGTGGCGGTGGGCTGGTGCAGCTGCCCGGCCTGTTCACGGTGTTGCCGCAGCAGACGCCGGCGATGCTGTTCGGTACCAACAAGTTCAGTTCGATGTTCGGCACCGGTGCGGCCGCCTGGCGCTATGCGCGCAACGTGCGTTTCCCCTGGAAGCCGGTGCTGTTCGCGGCAGGCACGGCCTTCATCTTCTCCTTCGCCGGTGCCACGGCGGTGAGCCTGCTGCCCAAGGACGCGGTGCGCCCGCTGGTGCTGGTGCTGCTGATCGCGATGCTGGCCTACACCCTGTGGAAGAAGGATTTCGGCGCACTGCACCGGCCGCAGGAAATCGGTCGGCGTGAGCTGACGATCGCCCTGGCCATTGGTGCGGCGATCGGCTTCTACGATGGATTCTTCGGGCCGGGCACGGGCAGCTTCCTGATCTTCCTGTTCGTGCGCTTCTTCGGGCTGGACTTCCTGCGGGCGTCGGCTGCGTCGAAGGTGGTCAACCTGGCGACCAATGTGGCCGCGATCTCGTTCTTCGTGCCGACCGGCAACATCCTGTGGCTGTTCGCGCTGCCGATGGCGGCGGCCAACATCGTCGGTTCGGTGGTGGGCACACGATTGGCGCTGAAGGGCGGCACGCCGTTCATCCGCAAGCTGTTCGTGGGGCTGGTGGTGGTGCTGATCGCGCGGATGGCGTGGGATACGTTCCGCGGTTCGTGAGTGAGCGTTTTGACCTGGTAGGTGCCAACCTTGGTTGGCACGTGGGTTCCGGTCGTGGAGAGCAGCCGAGCATGGCCCGGCTCTACGGGGAACACCGCCGGGCATGGCCCGGCGCTACTGCAGGCCGAGGCGGTCAGGCTTCGGCTTCTTCCGGTTCGCTGGCCTGCTGACGGCTGCGCTCGGGCAACTTCAGACGCCTGCCCTCTTCGTCGTACTCGATCAGCAGCACGCCCGAGTCGTGGCGACCGCTGATCTCGACGAAGCAGGCGCCACCAATGAACGGCTCCAGCGTCATCACCGACTTCAGCGGGGTGGCGACCACCATCTGGAAACCGAAATTGTCGAAGATGTTCATCGCCAGCGCGGTGAACTCGTTGTCGGCCTTGTCGAAGGCTTCGTCGAGCACCACGGCGGCGTAGCTGGGCAGCTGGCTGTCGGCGCCGCCGAGCTGGTAGCGCAGCGCTGCCGCAAGGCAGGTGGTGGCCAGCTTCTGGCGCTGGCCACCGGACTTGCCGGCGCCGCTGCGGTAGATCTCGACCTGCTGGCGCGTTTCCGCGTCCAGCTCGACGCCGATGAACTCCACGTGCATGCGCACGTCCAGCACCAGCTCACGCCAGCGCTTGTCCTCGCCTTCCTGCGAGCCCAGGCGGTTGACCAGCTGGCGCAGCACGGTGAACTGCGATTCGGCCAGCTCACGCTGTTCGGTCTGCTGCTGCGACAGCACCTCGCGCAGCTGCTGGTGGAACTCGCCCACTTCGGGCAGGCGACGGTCGTTCAGTTCGATGGTCAGCAGCGTGCCGCGGTTGAACGGCACCTGCTCCAGGCTGGCATTCACCTCGTCCAGGCGCTGACCGATCGACTTCCGGGCCTCGGCGCTGTGGCGCTGCAGGGCCAGCAGATTGTTCTTGCTCTGGTTCTGCAGCAGGTCGAAGAAGCGTTCCTCGTGCTGCGGCAGTCCATCGCGCTCCAGGCGTTCGAGGCGGGCCAGGAAGTCCTCGGCCGAGGCCACGGACGCGGTGAAGTCGCCCGATTCCTCCGGCCACTGCTGGATGAAGCGGCGGAAGCAGCCGATCAGCTGGTTCTCGATGCGGTTGAGGTCCTGCTGCGAAGACGAGAGCTGCTCGTTCAGCGCATTGCTGACCTGGCGCATGTGCGCCTCCAGCGTTTCCAGGCTGAGCGGGCCCTGCTCCTGCAGGCGCTCGGCCAGGCCGGCTTCCTGCTCCTGCGCCAGGCTCGGCAGCACCAGGGCACGGCTCTGCTGGCGCGCGCGGTCCAGGCGATCGCGTTCCTTGACCAGCTGGCCGCGTTCGACACGGGTATCTTCGTAGGTGCGGCGGGCCTGTTCGATGTCGGCGCGGGCGGCGTCGATCTGCTTGGCCAGCTTGGCGAGGTCGGCGTTGCCTTCGCGCAGGGCGCGCAGGCTGGTCTCGATATCGGTCAGGCGCTGCTGTGGCACTGCGACGTCGATCTCGTTCCAGCTGATGCTGGCCAGCTCGTGGCAGGCCAGGCGACGCTCGTTGTCACGATCACGCTGGCCGCGCAGGCGCGCGATGTCGGTCTCGCAGCTGGCGATGCGCTTGGCCAGTTCCTGGGCCTCGCGCTCGAAGGCGCCCACCTTGTCATGGTTGTTGAAGCCCAGGATCCAGCGACGGCGATCACTGACCGCACTGCGATCGTCCTTCTCGAATCGGTCGCCCGGGTGCTTGACCTGGCCTTCGCGGGTGATGCCTCGGTCGACGTTGCGCAGCTGCTTGGCGTCCACGCATTCGTAGTCGAAGCGCTTGCCGAGCTCACGGCGCAGCCAGCCTTCGAACACATGGTCACGCAGCTCAAGCTTGTGCAGCAGGGATTTGGCCGACGGTTCTCGGGCAAATGCCTCGTCATTGCGACGCACGCGGTAGTAGGTGAAGCGCATGCCCAGGTGGGTGCGGTTCACCCACTCGGCCACGTCGTTGTAGTGGCGGTCATCGACCAGCAGCGACAGCGCGAAGCCCCCCAGTACGCGTTCGATCGCGCCCTGCCAGCCCTGCTCTTCCGAGCGGACCTGGATCAGTTCACCCACAAACGGCAGGGCCGCTTCGGAAATGCCGGTTTCTTCGGCCAGGCGCGCGCGCAGCTTCTGCATCGGTGCAGGAATGTTGGACGGCGTGCGCTGCATCGCTTCGAGCTCGCCGCGCACTTCGCCGAAACGGCGCTCATCATCGCGCTTGCCGCCCAACCGATCGCTGATCGCATCGTCCAGCGCTGCCGAGGCGCGCTGGCGATCCTGCAGTTCGTTCTGTGCACGTTCGACCAGCTCGGCGAAGCCATGGGCATCATCGGGCAGTTCGGCCTGCAGGTGCTGTGCGGCTTCGCCGGCCTGGTCGCGCTTGGTCTTGCGGCGATCGCGCTCGGCCTCGGCGCGGCCCTGCTCGCGTTCCAGTTCCTCGATGCGCTCACCGCCCTGCTGGCGGCGCTGCAGTTCCAGTTCCGCCAGGCGCTCGGTGTGGTTGTCCAGTGCGGCGCGGCGCTGTGCTTCTTCACCAAGCAGGCCACGGTCACGCACATCCATCTCGCGCAGGCGCGCTTCGATCAACGCCTGACGGCGGCTTTCGCGGAAGCTGTCGACGCCGAGCTTCAGCGCTTCATCGTCGCCACGCTGGCGATGCATGTCCTTCAGGTCGCCGTGGTAGGCGCGTGCCGGCAGCAGGGTTTCCACCTGGCGGCGGGCAGTCACCACCGCCTGGTGCGCGCCGTCAAGCTCGGCGAAGTCGCTGACCAGACGCTCGGCGGCGTCGAAGGTCTTCGGCGTATCGAGCATGAAGTCGCGCAGGAAGACGTTGAGGTCGCCCAGGTTCTTCGCCGACTGCGTCTTGTGCAGCAGGCGCAGCGCCATCTCGTTGTCGATGCCGAGCAGGTCGCGGAAGCGCTCGGCGTAACCGGAGAAGGTGTCGAAGTGATGCACATCGGCCAGCTTCTGCTTGAGCTTGCGCAGGTCCAGGTCGAAACCACCCAGGTCCTTGGCGATGTCGAACGGACGTTCGGCGATCATGTAGTGCTTGCGCACATCGCCGGCCGAGGTGCCATTGCCGGAGATCCACAACAGGCGCACCAGGCTGACCACGCGCCCGTCGCCGGCACGGTATTCCAGCACCAGTGCGGTCCAGGTCGCGCCCTTGCGCAGGTACTGGGTGGCGATCTCGCCGGTGCCGCTGTCCTGCTGGTCGGCCCACGCGCCACGCACGTAGGACACCAGGTTGCGGTCGCGGCCACTGCGCTCGGCTTCACGCGCGGCGGCGTTGAAGTCGACGATGGCCGGCGGCGTCAGCAGTGCGGACATGGCATCGAGCAGGGTGGACTTGCCCGAGCCGGAACGGCCAACGAACAGGAAGCCGCGCTCGGCGATCGGCACTTCGGTCAGGCCGTTGAAGGTGCCCCAGTTGTGCACCTGCAGGCGACGCATGCGGAACTGCTGCAGGCGCGGGTCCGGCAGGCCTTCGTTGAACAGGGCGGGAGTGTGCTTGGAAATGGCCATGCGATGTTCGGGTCTCTCAGGCCTCGGCGGCCGGGGTTTCGCGCAGCTGGCGGTAGACCGCCGAAAGCTGGGACACGTCTTCGGCGGAGAACAGCAGCTTCAACGCCGGCGAGACTTCGTGGCGGTCTTCCTGGCCGCTCAGGCGGGTCAGGATGTGGTTGTCCTTCATCTTCTGCACCGCCGAAGCGACGCGGCGGTTGAAGCCGGCGCGGTCGGTGGACAGATTCTTCTCATAGATGGCCAGCGCCTCGGCCATCTCGGCGTCGGCAACCACCGCGCGGTTGCCGCGCGCATCGGCCTCGGCCAGCTGCTGGCGCAGGAACAGCAGCAGCACCGAGTCGATGAAGGTCAGCGGCGAGGTACGCAGCAGCACCGGCGCATCAACATCCTCGGTGTCGGCCTGGCGGGTAAAGGCCACGCCGCTGTCGCGGTCCAGCACCAGTTCCAGGAACAGGTCCGACAGCGCCGAACGGATCGCTGCTTCGCTGCGGATCAGCGCCGGCCACAACCTGGCGTGGCGCAGCTGGTCGATGCTGGGGCCGATCAGCAGCTGGCACAGTGCGCGGCGCGCATCCAGCGGCAGGCGGCCGGTATCGCCCAGGTAATAGACGTCGTTGCCACGGCGGGGCTGCGCCACCGGGGTCACCGGCTCGGCTTCGTAGGCATCCTCGGCGAGGTCGGCCTGCGGCGCTTCGATGGGGTCTTCATGCCAGCTCATGGCGTCTCTCCTGGGTGAACCAAACCAGCGGGATGCGGGCGCGACGGACCTGGCCGTCGCCACCGCGCCATTCGGCAAGCTCCTGCTCACCGGCCATCACGCTGCCAAAGCGCGTGCCCAGGGACAGGTAGCCGATGACGCTGCCGAGGCCCTGCGGGGCTTCGCGCTGCGACAAGGCCTGCGCGATGCTGAGCCGCGGCTGCGCGTCGAGCAGATCGTGCAGGTCGCGGCGCAGCGTGCGGAAGTCGATTTCAGACGAAGCCACCAGGTCGCCGACGCTTTCCAGGCTGATCGCGGCCGCATCGTTGTATTCGACATTGCCATCCACCTGGGCGCTGCGCGGATCGTGCAGCTTCCACTGCGACCACGAACGCAGGCGACTGGTGGTCAGCTGCAGGTCACGGCCGATGCCGCGCTGCGCCGGGAACTCATCGCGCAGCGCCAATGCTTCGGACTGCGCCTGCTTCAGCAGCTGGTTGAGGCGGCGCTGTTCCAGGTAGCCACGGCTCTGCACGAAGCCGCGCAGGCTGCGCGCGAAGTTCTGCAGCACGTCGTGGACCTGGCCACCGCGTTCGAGCATGGTGCTGGTGAAACCGCGCAGGAAGTTGCGCTCGTTGCGGTCCAGGCGCCGGGCAAAGCCGCGCGCCAGTACCGCTTCCAGCGCAGCGTCGAGCTGTGCGCTCTGCTCGGCATCATTGAGCAGCCGCCAGAAGGCCTGGAAGCTGCGACCGGCATCGCTCTCGCCGATCACATCCACCCCTTCGAACAACTGCGACAACACCGCACCGCGCTCGCCTTCGTCGTCGATGATGCGCTCGCGGAAGTCGCGGTTGAGCTGCTCGAAATCGTCGCGCACGCGGCGGAAATCTTCGGTCAGTTCATCGGCCAGGCCGATGATCTGGCGCGCGCGTTCCAGCGCGCGCTTGCCATCCAGGGCGATCACGCGGCCGGCACTGACGCGGGTGATCTCGGCGTCGATGCGATCGCGCTCGTCGCGCAGCGCCGACAGGCGGGCATCCGGATCGGATTCGGTCTGCGCTGCCAGCTGCGAGAGCTGTTCGATGACCAGCGCCAGGCGACTCTCGGTGGCAGCCACGCGGGCCTGTTCGAGACCATCGGCGAAGCGGATCGCCTGCAGCGCGGCGGTCGACAGCTCGTACTGCTCCTGGTCGGCGCCTTCAGGCAGGCGGCGTTCCAGCCAACCCTGGGCCAACCAGTGCGCGATGTAGGCCTGTGCCGTGCGCGGCAGCTCGCGCGACAGTTCGTCGCCGTTGAGCTGATCCAGCGCGCGTTGCAGGCGCTCGTTGAGCACCGACGACGGCAACGTGCGCTCGCCGTCCATCAGCAGGCCCTGCAACAGGCCGATGATTTCCGGGGCGTGGTCGGCGGCGAGCAGCTTCCACTGGGGCTGTTCGCGCAGATGGCGGTAACGGGAGATGCGTTCGCGGTGCTTCATGCAGCGAAAGAGGTCTGTAGGGCTGACAGGGACGAGCCGCCACGCACGGCTGCCGCGCGGGCAGCCGTGGGCATGCCGGCCACACGGAGCCGGCGCACTGCGGGCGAGCGGCTCAGCGCTTGCCGCCCACTTCGATGAAACGCAGGAACTCGGCGCGGGTGCGCGCGTCGTCGCGGAAGCTGCCCAGCATCTTGGAGGTGACCATGCTGACACCGCGCTTGTGGATGCCGCGGGTGGTCATGCATTCATGGGCGCCTTCAACGACCACGCCGACACCGATCGGCTGCAGCACGTCCTGGATGCACTGGGCGATCTGCGCGGTCATCTTCTCCTGCACCTGGAAACGGCGGGCGTAGGCTTCGACGACGCGGGCCAGCTTGCTGATGCCCACCACCTTGCCGGCCGGCAGGTAGCCGACGTGCACGCGGCCGATGATCGGCGCCATGTGGTGCTCGCAGTGGCTTTCGTACTCGATGTCGCGCAGGACGATCAGTTCGTCGTAGCCGGCCACTTCCTCGAAGGTCCGCTCCATGTAGGCGCGCGGATCATCGCGATAACCGCTGAACCAGTCGCCATAGGCTTCGGCGACACGGCGGGGGGTATCCAGCAGGCCTTCACGGGACGGGTCCTCACCGGCCCAGCGCAGCAGGGTGCGCACGGCATCCTCAGCCTGGACCTGGGTCACGTCGCCCTGTGGGGCGGCCTTTTCGTTGTTCTTGCTCATTGCGTACAGCGTCCCGAACGGGGGGCGAGCATCGTACCCGACCGGGGGGTGGGTCGTCCTGTGGGGACGGTTCATCGGGGGGTTCTTCCGGCGCCTCGTTGCTATTGGTTTGGAGGGAGAGAGGGGGCTGCGCAGGACACGCCGTGAACCCGTCCCTGGGGGCTCGATGGCGCCATCCATGCCGCCAACGGTCCTGCGCAGCCCCCTCTCCCCCTCCCTGACGGTTTCCTGCGGGCGCGGCCGGACCGCCCGAAAGCGGGGTCAAAAGCTGGGGTTGATGGCTTCGGAAGCGGCCCGCCGCTGCCCTGGTGGGCACGGACCGTTGGTCCGCGCTGCTTCTGCCCTTGCTTCCAAGAGCCAACCCACCGCGCTCGCAGGGTGATGGGTGGGCGGCGGAGGGCCGGGCGGGGCAGGGCCGTGAGGCGCATGGATGCGCCGATCGAGCTTACAGGGGCGTACTTGCAGCGTGCCCTGTGCCGTCCGGCCCTCCGCCACCCCAGCCGATAACCAGCGGGCGCAACGCTTTCCTCAGTACTCCCCACCATTCATAAAAACCCATTGATAGGAATGAAATTAGTAGTATCCTATCTATTACTTATGGACCGACCCCTCGACGAGCGCACCGTGCTGCAGATGCAGCTCAGCTCCGGCCTGCTTTACGCAGGGCGGCAGTGGCAGCGCCTGGCCGACAGCCGGTTGGGCAGCTACGGCATCTCCACTGCCTGCACCATGCCCCTGCTGATGATCGGCCGCTCCGGCGGTGGCATCCGCCAGGTAGCACTGGCCCAGCAGCTGGGCATGGAGGGGCCTTCCCTGGTGCGCCTGCTGGACAAGCTGTGCGCCAGCGACCTGGTCCGCCGCGAAAGCGACGCCAGCGACCGCCGCGCCAACCTGCTGTGGCTGACCGACGCGGGTCATGCGCTGGTGAGCGAGCTGGAGGACCAGCTGATCGGCCTGCGCCAGGACGTGTTCGGCGAGCTTTCCATGGATGAACTGCACGCGGTGCTGAAGGCGTGGCGCCTGCTGGCCGAGGCCGCCGACCGCATCACGTAAGACCGCTGCCCCCGCACACCGCCGCTGCCGTGCATACGCCAGCGGCTTTTACCCGTTGCCGTTGTTTCGTTGTCCCTCCCCTCCCCCAACCTCGTCCCCGCCCCTACCGATGCCCGGTGAATTCAGTCTCCACGGAGTGTTCGTCCCGACCCTGCTCGGGTTGATGCTGCTGGCCTACCTGGTCAACAGCGGTCTGCACGCGCTGCTGCAGCGTGCCGGCGCCTATCGCCATGTATGGCACCCGGCGCTGTTCAACCTGGCGTTGTACGGGATCGTGCTTGGCCTGCTGTTCCACCTCCTGCGTTGGATGCAATCGTGAACAAGATCGTGAAGAAGACCCTGCCGGTGCTGCTCACCAGCGCAGCCGTGATCGTCGCCCTGCTGGTGCTGCGCCAGCTGTGGGTCTATTACATGGATGAGCCGTGGACCCGCGATGCCCACGTCGGCGCCGACGTGGTGCAGGTCGCGCCGGATGTGTCCGGGCTGGTGGAAACGGTGAACGTGGCCGACAACCAGGCGGTGAAGAAGGGCGATGTGCTGTTCGTGATCGACCGCGCGCGTTACCGCATCGCGCTGGAGCAGAGCCGCGCCAGCCTGGCCGAACGTCAGGCTTCGGTCGCGCAGCTGCGCCGCGAGATCGGCCGCGACCGCAGCCTGCAGGATCTGGTCGCCGCCGAGGATGCAGAAGTGCGCCGCGCCAAACTGCAGGCCGCACAGGCCGCGCTGGCCACCGCGCAGGCCGCGGTCGACCTCGCCGAGCTCAACCTGGCCCGCACCGAAGTGCACGCGCCGGCCAATGGCCGGGTCAGCGACCGCACCATGCGCGTGGGCGACTACGTGGTGGCCGGCAAGCCGGTGCTGGCACTGCTGGATACCGGTTCATTCCGCATCGATGGCTACTTCGAGGAAACCCGCCTGCGCGGTGTGGCGCCGGGACAGCGCGTGGACATCCGCCTGATGGGCGAATCGGCTCCGCTGCGTGGGCATGTGGAAAGCATTGCCGTCGGCATCGAGGACCGCTACCGCAGCAACGGCAGCACCCTGCTGCCGAACGTGACCCCGGCCTTCGACTGGGTGCGGCTGGCGCAGCGCATCCCGGTGCGCATCGCGATCGACGAAGTGCCCAAGGGCGTGGAACTGATTGCCGGGCGCACCGCCACGGTAACCGTGGACACCGGACGCCATCCGCACAACGACAAGGCCGGCACCGCGCCGACACAGGCGGGCCTGTGAACGCCGCCCTGCCCCGTCTCGGCCTGATCGTCGCGCTGGCCAGCCTGGCCGCGTGCAGGACCGTCGGCCCGGACTATGCATTGCCGGAAGGCTCGGCGTTCAAGCGCCCGGAGGCCAATGCGGCCTTCATCGATACGCAGAACCCGCAGGTGGCCGCCAACCAGGCGCTGCCCGACCGCTGGTGGTCGCTGTACAACGACCCGGTGCTGGACGGCCTGATCACCCAGGCGCTGCGTGACAACGTGGAACTGAAGGCCGCCGATGCGCACCTGCGCCGTGCGGCGGCGGTGTACGAACAAGCAATGGACGCCGGTGGCTTCGAGTACGAGGCCGAGGCCGGCGTCAGCCGCGCACAGCTATCGGCCGAGTCGTTCCTGCAGGAGCACGAGCTGCCGGTGATCAACCTGGCCGACGGCAAGTTCGCGGTCAGCTACCAGTTCGACCTGTTCGGCAAGCTCAAGCGTGGCGCCGAGGCGGCGCGTGCCGACGAACAGTCGGTGGCCGCCGCTCGCGACCTTGCCCAGGTCAGTGTGGTCGCGAAGGTCGCCGACAGCTATCTGGAAATCTGCCATGCCAACCACGAACTGCACGTGGCCGAGCATTCGCTGCAACTGCAACAGCGCAGCCGCACGGTCACCGAACGCCTGATCGCGGCCGGTCGCGGTACGCCGCCGGAACTGGCCCGCGCCAATGCGCAGGTCGCTCTGCTGGACGCCGCGCTGCCACCGCTGCGCGCGCAGCGTTCGGCGGCCGCCTATTCGCTGGCCGCCCTGCTCGGGCAGACCCCCGGCCAGCTGCCGGCCGGCGTGATCGACTGCGCCGATGCGCCGACCCTGGCGCAGCCATTGCCGGTCGGTGATGGCCGTGCGCTGCTGCAGCGCCGCCCGGACGTGCGCCAGGCCGAACGCAAGCTGGCCTCGGCCACCGCGCGGATTGGCGTGGCCACCGCCGAGCTGTATCCGGACATCCGCCTGGGTGCCTCGGTGGGCGCCGCGGGCCTGCTGGAGGACTTCGGCACGCCGATGACCCAGCAGTGGTCGATCGGCCCGCTGATCTCGTGGACGCTGCCGTCGTCGGGCACCCACGCGCGCATCCACGCCGCCGAAGCCGGTGCCGATGCGGCGCTGGCCGAGTTCGACCACACGGTGCTGCAGGCGCTGCGCGAAACCCAGACCGCGCTGGATCGTTATGCGCAGGACCTGCGCCGTCTGCAGTCGCTGCGCATCGCACAGGAACAGGCAGCATTGGCCGCCGCGCAGAACCGCCGGCTGTACCAGGGCGGTCGCACGCCCTATCTGTCCAGCCTGGATGCCGACCGCAGCCTGGCCACCAGTGATGCCACCCTGGCCGCCGCCGAGGCGCAGGTCTCGCGCGACCAGATCCACCTGTTCCTGGTGCTGGGTGGCGGCTGGCAGACAACGGTCGCCCCGGCTGCTCCGGCCACCGCACAGGCATCGGCGAAGTAAGCGATGAACGCGCTGACCGACCGCCAGGCCTGGCTGTTCTCGATCAAGACCTACCTGGCCGCGGTGGCCGCGCTGTACATCGCCATGGCCGGCAACCTGTCGCGCCCGTACTGGGCGATGGGCACGGTGTACATCGTCAGCCAGCCACTGCTGGGCCCGACCCGTGCCAAGGGCGTGTATCGCATCGTCGGCACCCTGGTGGCCGGGCTGGCCACTCTGCTGGTGCTGCCGGCGCTGGTGGAAACCCCGCTGGTGTTGAGCGCAGCGATGTCGATCTGGTTGGCCGGCTGCCTGTTCATGGCGCTGCTCAACCGGGGCCCGCGCGGCTACGCCTTCCTGCTGGCCGGCTATACCACCGCTTTCATCGGCTTCCCCGCAGTGACCTCGCCGGAAACCATCTTCGACACGGTGGTGGCGCGCAGCGAGGAAATCATCCTCGGCACGGTGGTGGCGGTGCTGTTCGCCTCACTGATGTTCCCGGCCTCGGTACGCCCGATGCTGCGCGCGCGCATCGGCAACTGGATGGAGGACGCCGCGCAATGGTGCCGGCAGATCCTCGAGCGCGGCCGCGCCCATGCGCCGCGCAACCGGCTGGCCGCCGACCTGGTGCAGTTCGAGGCGCTGATCGAATTCCTGCGCCGCGACGACCCGCGCCATGCCGGCGCGGCGGTGTCGATGGAACGGTTGCGCGAGCGCATGCTGCTGCTGTTGCCGGTGCTGTCCTCGATCGCCGATCGCCTGAGCGCGCTGCGCAGCGATGGCCAGGCGTTGCCAGAAGGCCTGCCAGTATTGATCGACGACATCCACGACTGGCTGGACGGGCCGACCAACGCCAGCGAGTACGCCCGCCTGCGCGCGCGCATCAGCGCACTGAAGCCGCAGGTGGACCGCGACCTGCAGCACCTGCAGCTGGCCAGCCTGCTGCTGCGCCTGGAGGAGCTGGTGGACCTGTGGCAGGACTGCCGCACCCTGCAGCACGCGATCGACCACGGCACGGCGCCGCTGGACCGCGCGCACTACCGCATCCGCACCGAACGGGTGGCCGCCGACAAGCACGTCGACTACGGCATGGCGCTGTTTTCCGCGCTCAGCGCCGGCGTGGCACTGATGAGCTACTGCGTGCTGTGGATCGCGCTCGGTTGGGAAGGCGGTGGCAACGGCGCGATGATGGCCGCGGTGACCGCCGCCTTCTTCGCCGCGCAGGACGACCCGGCACCGAGCATGGTCTCGTTCCTGGTGTGGGCGATGGTCGCCTCGGTGGTGGCTGGTGTCTACCTGTTCGGCGTGTTCCCGGCCGTGCACGACTTCGGTCTGCTGGCGCTGGTGCTGGCGGTGGTGTTCCTGCCGTTGGGGTTGATGCTTCACCACCCCAAGAGCGCCCTGTTCGCGCTACCACTGACCGTGAACCTGGCCGCATTGCTGAGCCTGCAGAATACCTACAGCGCCAACATCCAGACCTTCCTCAACTCGTCCATCGCGATGTTCATCGGCATTGGTTTTGCCGTGGTGATGACGCGGCTGTTCCGTTCGGTGGGTGCCGAGTGGACCGCACGCCGGCTGGTGCGGCAGGGCTGGACCACGCTGGCCGAAGCCGCCGAAGGCCGTGGCCAGCAGGACCGCCAGCGCTTCGCCGCACGCATGCTCGACCTGCTGGGCCTGCTCGCGCCGCGCCTGGCGGCAACGCCGGAGGGTAGCGACATCGCCTCGGTGGACATGCTCAACGAGGCACGCATCGGCCTGAACATCCTGCAGCTGCGCCGCGCCCGGTTGGAGCTGCCCGAGCGCAGCCGCGAGGCGGTCGAACACATCCTGGAAGAGGTCGCCGCGCACTACAGGCAGCAGATCGCCGCACGCAAGCCGATCGCCGCGGCCGAGGCGCTGCGCGAGCGGCTGGATACCTCGCTGGGCCGGGTCGGCAGCGTGGGTGCCTGCAAGGCGCGCGACGAGGCACTGATGGGCCTGATCGGGCTGCGCTTCGCGCTGTTCCCGGAGGCCAAGGCGTTGGCACCGGGGTTGGCAATGGACACGGCGACGCAGCCGTAGCGCGCTACCCTGCGTGTCCATAGACTCCGCGGAGGGGTCAGAGCCCTCTCCTGAGGAGAGGGATCCGACCCCGGCGCTGCAACAGGAAGCTCCAATGAGTTACGACATGATGGTGTTCGAGGCCAGCGCCGCTCCACGTGAGGCGGCAGCCTTCATCGCCTGGTTCGAGAAGCAGACGCAGTGGAACGAGCGCCACGAGTACGACGATCCGGCAGTCAGCAGCCCAGCGCTGCAGGCGTGGTTCGCGGAGATGGCACAGGAATTCCCGCCGATGAACGGCCCGCTGAGCAACGACGATGACGACCGTGCCGAAGTGACCGGGTACAGCATCGGCCGCCAGGTGATCTACGGTGCGTTCGCGTACTCGGTGGCCGAGCGCGCGCATGGCCGCGTGCAGGACCTGGCCGAGAAGCACGGCGTGGGCTTCTTCGATGTCAGTGCGGATGAAGCGGCGATCGTGTTCCCCGATGGGCTCGTGCTGATCGCCGAATGACGTAGGGTCGGATCCCTCCCGAAGGGAGGGCCCTGACCCGGAGCGCGGGTGCATCGGGACGATGGGGTCAGAGCCCGTTCCCATTGGGAACGGGATCCGACCCCGGTTCAGAACAGCTGGCCCTGCACCGTGGGTTGTTCGACGCGCGGCGGTGCTTCGGCCACGTCTTCCGCACCCAGCCGCCATGCCAGACCACCGAGGCGGCTGGCGTGGCGCTTCAACGCCGCCTGCAGCACCTCTGCGCTACCGGCCACATGCAGGACCTGGCGGGCGCGGGTCAGGCCGGTGTAGACCAGTTCGCGCGACAGCACGCGGCTGTCCTGGCGCGGCAGCTGCAACCACACTTCGTCGAACTCCGATCCCTGCGCCTTGTGCACGGTCATCGCGAACGCGCTTTCGTGCGCAGGCAACGCGGCCGGATGGAAGGCGCGCGGCTGTTCGACGGTTTCGCCCGGGAACCAGGCCACCATCGCGCCGCTGCTGTCGCGCAGGCAGATGCCGATATCGCCGTTGAACAGGCGGTGACGGTAGCTGTTCTCGGTCACCAGCAGCAGCCGGCCCTGGAAGTAGCCCGGGGTATTGCCGGCCAGCAGCTGTTCGATGCGGCTGTTGAGGCCGCGTGCGCCCTGCGGACCTTCGCGAAGCGCGGTCAGTACACGCAGGCGCCCGGCCTGTTGCAACGCCAGTACCGGGTCGGCAACGTCGGCCAATGCGCGCCAGTGCCCAAGCAGGTGCTCGCGCTGGCCGCGCAGCGGGTCGGCATCACCTTCGTGGAAGTGCGTGCCAGCCAGCTCGCCACCGCGCAGCAGCTGCAGCGCCAAGGACGTGTCGCCTGCGCGCACGGCCTGCGCCAACGGGGCCAGCTCCAGCGCATCACTCTGTCGGTAGCCACGCTGCAGCTGCACGCGACGGCCGGCGAACGCGCGCGGCACGGCTTGCGGCTGCAGCGTGGCCGGGGCCAACAGGCTGTGCAGCGCCTGCGCATCATCGGCGCGGGTGCCGATGCCATCGCCGCTGGCACGCAGGATGGCGCTGAGCACGTCGCCCGCTTCAACCGACGGCAGCTGATCAGGGTCACCGAGCAGGATCAGGCGAGTGCCGCTGGCGATCGCATCCACCAGCTTGGCCATCATCGGCAGATCGATCATCGACGCTTCATCGACCACCACCACCTCCACCGGCAGCGGGTTGTCGGCGTGATGGCGGAAACGCGGTGAATCAGGAATCACGCCGAGCAGGCGATGCAGGGTGGTGCCGGTGCTGGGCAACGCCGCGCACAACGCGGGATCCAGGCCCTGTTCCTGCAGGCGCTGCACGGCCAGCCGCAGGCTTTCGGCCATGCGCTCGGCGGCACGTCCGGTGGGTGCGGCCAGCGCCACGGTGGGCAGCGGCTGGCCGGCGTGACGGGCCTGCGCGGCCAGCAGCAGCAACAGGCGGGCGATGGTGGTGGTCTTGCCCGTGCCGGGGCCGCCGGTAATCAGTGCCAATGGATGGCGCAGGGTCACGCCGGCCGCGCGTGCCTGGTGATCTTCGGTACCCAATGCCTGCGGGAACAGCTGCGCGAACAACGGCGCCAGCGCCGCCATGTCCGGCGCCGCCAGCGGGTGTCGGCCGATGCGCTGCAGCCCGGCCGCCAACTGGCGCTCGTACTCGCGATAGCGGCGCAGGTAGAGCAGGCCGTTTTCCAGTACCAGCGGCGCATCTGCGGCAGCGACGTCGGCCTGGTCCGGTATCGCCACCCACGGTGACACGCGCAACTGTGCCAACCAGGTCTGCACATCCGGCCATTCCGGTACGCCTTCCAGCAGACGTTGCGGCTGCGCCGGATCGAAGCCGGCATGGCCCTGCGCCACCGCCAGCGAGGCCAGGGCCGCCGCCAGCGCCACGCTGTCCGGAGTGTCCGCGCGCAGCCGCTGCAGGCTGGTTGCCAACGCATGATCGAGGGTGCGCAGCTGACCGTTGCGGTACAGCGTTTGCAGCAGGCTCATGCGTGGTCTCCACGGGCGCGCGCGGCAAGTTCTGCCTGGGCCCGTTCGCCACCGGCGAACAGCGCATCGAGCGCATCCACCAGGGCCAGTGGGAAGCGATCCACATGCACGCCATTGCCGGTGCCATCCAGGCCCCGGCAGAACAGGTAGCGGATGCCGCCCATGTCACGCTCGTAATCGTAGGCCTCACCCAGGCGGAAGCGCAGCCAGCGATGCAGGGCCACGGTGTAGATCAGCGCCTGCAGGTCATATTCGCTGTGGCGCATGGCGATGGCGAGCAGATCCGGGCTGTAACCCGGCAGGCGGTTGGACTTGTAGTCGAGCACGTACCAACGGCCATCGCGCACGTAGGTCAGGTCGATCATGCCGGTCATCAGCCCTTCCAGCCGGCGGCGCTGGCCGAAGCCGCGGCGCGCGCTGGAAACATCGTGCGCGTGCAGCACCTGCAGCAGCGCCGGCACCGTGGTCGCTTCGATGGCGAAATGGAAGTCGATTTCCGCGCGACGCTCGCCTTCACCGAGGCTGTGCAGCGCACCGCCTTCGGGCAGCGACACGGTCAGCGTGTGGCCGACCAGCGGCACCAGCACGGCCACACCATCGTCCAGGTCGACGTCGGCATAGCCTTCATCGTGCAGCGCCTTGCGCAGCACCTCGATCTGGCCCTCGGGCGCGTCCAGGCCCGGTTGCCAGCCCGCCCATGCGGCGAAGTCGACATTCTCCATCGCCGCGTGCAGTACGTTGCCGAAGCGGCTGCCCATGAAGCGCGGGTCGGCCGGCGTGCTGTCCTCGACGGCCATGGCCGGTTCCGGCAGCGCCGGCTCCAGCGGCAGCTCCGGGCCGGCCGGTTCGTCGGCGGCGGGGGCCGGCAGCTCGGTGGCCGCCGCTTCAATATCGCCACCGGTGCCGGCATCGGCGTGCGCCAGCTGGGTGAAGCTGTAGACCCACCAGTCGTGCGGAACGCGCCGGGTCAGCGCACGCACTGCCGGCAGGTCACCTTCCACTTCGGCCGCCAGCTGCGGCAGCGCGGCCGGTGCTTCACTGTCATCGATGTGCACATCGGCGTGCGCACGCAGCACCTGCAGGTCGCCCAGCAGTGGGGCCAACCGCGTCCTGCCCAGTCCGGCCAGATCGCCCACGGCAATCCACAGCGCGTGCTCGGCGCGGGTCAGGCCGACATACAGCAGGCGCGCGTCCTCGGCCCGCTGCTCACGCTCGCGCTGGGTGCTGGCCGCTTCCCAGGCCTCGTCCTTGCCCAGCTTCCAGTGCAGCTGGCGCTGGCCACCGACGTGCACGGTGCAGTGCGAGGCGGTGTTCGGTGCGCCGCCGTCAATGCCGACGAAGGGCAGGAACACCAGCGGATACTCCAGGCCCTTGCTCTTGTGCAGGGTGATGATCTGCACGCGGCGTGCATCCGACTCCAGGCGCAGCAACTGCTGCTCGTCGTCCTGGTCGGCACTGGCCATCTGGCCCTGCAGCCAATCCAGCAGGCCATGCATGCCCAGCGCCTGCGCCGAGGCCTCCTGCAGCAGTTCACCCAGCTGCAGATAGTTGGTCAGGCGGCGCTCGCCATCGATCAGCGCCAGCAGGCGTTCGCCCTGGGCGGCGCAGACATCGGCGATCACCGCGAACGGCCCACCCCTCTGCCAGCGCTCGCGCCAGTGCAGCAGCTTCGTCTGGAAATCGCGCTGCAGGTCACCCTCGCGCTCCATCGATGCGATCGCACTGGCCCGCTGACCCAGCAGCACGGTGGCCAGCGCCGCGCGCAGACGGCCCTCCTCGGCCGGTTGCAGCAGCGCCAGCAACAGGGCGCGCAGGTCGCGCGCTTCAGGGGTGGCGAACAGGCTCTGCTTGCCCGCCGCCACCGCCGGAATGCCGACCGCCGCCAGCGCACGTTGCACCAGGGTGGCCTCACGGTGCGAACGCACCAGCACCGCGACGTCGCCGGGTTGCACGGGGCGACCGCGCAACACGGCCTTGCCGGCCCGCGCGTCAACCAGGATCCGGTGGATGGCCGCCACGCAGGCCTGGGTCGCCGCTTCGCGCGACGCGTCCGCGCCCAGTGGCTTGTCCCCCCCGCTGCGTAGCACGCGCAGGGTCAGCGCGACGGCGGCGTGGCCATCGCGCAGGTAATCTTCGTCAACGCGCACGCCACCCGGACGCACCGGCTCGAACTGGATATCGCGTTCGAGGAAGGCGTCCTCGCCGCCGTTGTCGTACAGCGCCTGCAGCGCGCGCAGCACAGCCGGGCGCGAGCGGAAGTTCTGGTCCAGCACCGGCGCCTGCTGCGCCACCTGCTTGGCCTTCAGGTAGGTGTGGATATCACCGCCGCGGAAGCCGTAGATCGCCTGCTTGGGGTCGCCGATCAGGAACAGTGCCGGTGCCAGGCCCAGCTCACGCACCTCCAGCGAATCGCCAAACACGGTGTGGAAGATGCCCCACTGGCGGTCGTCGGTATCCTGGAACTCATCGACCAGCGCGATGCGGTACTGCGCGCGCAGCTGCTTCACCAGCGCCAGCCGCTGCGTACCTTCCAGGGCCAGCGCCACGCCGTCGATCAGGTCGTCGTAGGTCTGCACGCGGCGCGTGCGCTTCAGCGACTGCAGGCGCTGCGTGGCTTCCTCGCGTAGCCGGTGCAGGAAATTCAACGCGGTGGCGCGCAGCCAGGCATCGCGTTCGGCCAGCAACGCCACGTAACGCGCCAGCGGTGCCTGCAGCGGCGACGACGGCGTGCGGTCGAGGAATTTCTTGTTGGTCTTGTCGGCCAGCACATCCGGCAGCAGCGCCGGCAGACGCTCGCTGGCCAGCAGTTCGCGCGGATCGGCGCGCCCGGCCCAGGCCAGCAGCTGGCGGCCAAGCGGGTGCAGCCAGCCCAGCTTGTAGGACACGCCGTTGATCCACTTGTTGTCGACCGCATCGCAGAGGTCCATGAAGAACTGCTCGCCATGCTCGCGCACGCTCGCGGACAGGTCTTCCGCCGCGCCCTGCAGGGCTGCGTGTGGGTCGGCCAGCGCCACCGGCGCCTGCAACGGGTGCAGCGGCGGCGCAGCCAGCAGAGCGCGCAGATCGGCGGCCAGCGCATCCGGGGTGGACCACAGCCAGGTCAGCGGCTCCAGCGTAGCCGGATCATTGGCATGCACGCGCCACACGTCTGCCGCCAGTTCCTCCAGCAGCTCACGGTCACTGGCCAGCAGCTCCGGCGGATCGAAGGTGTGGCCGCTCTCCAGCGCATGCTCGCGCAGCACACGGGTGCAGAAACCGTGGATGGTGAAGATGGAGGCCAGGTCGATCTCGTCGGCGGCCACCTGCAGGCGGCGCTTCAGTGCGGCGGCACTCTCGGTGCCATCCTGCAGATGGCGCTGCAGGACTTCGCGGGTCAGCCGCACGTCAGGTGCTTCGCCCTCGGCCGGTTCCAGATCGACCAGACGCGCCGCCAGCGCCAGGCGCTCGCGGATGCGCTTGCGCAGTTCCTGGGTGGCCGCGTCGGTGAAGGTCACCGCCAGGATCTGGCCGATGCGCAGGCCCTGCTCCACCACCAGGCGGGTGAACAGCGTGGCCAGAGTGAAGGTCTTGCCGGTGCCGGCGCTGGCCTCGATCAGGCGGATGCCGTTCAGCGGCAAGGCCAGATACGGATCGCCGCCGGGATGGTCGACGACGTTGTCTGCCAAGGGAGTGTTCATGCGCCCCGCTCCGGATCTGCGTCGGCACCCAGCGTGCGGCCTTCGCGCACCGCGCTGAAGACCACCTGGCTGTTGCGCAGCAGATCGGCATAGCTGGCGTCGTTGGCGAACGGGTCGGCGCCACGCAGCAGCAGCTGCCAGGCATCGCTGCTGGATTCACCCCAGCTGCGGTCGCTGCCGTGCCACTGCTTCCATCCTTCATTGCGTTGCTTTTCTGCCGGTGCGTTGTAGAGCACCCAGCCGGTGTAAGGGGCAAAGCGCAGCGGTTCACGCAGGCCACGCTGGCGCAGCTGCAGCAGCGCGCGCAGCGCCGCGCGCGCTGCCGTGACGCTCAGCGCCGGCAGCACATGCGGTCCGGGACCAGCGTCACCGCCATCGTGGAACTGCACCAGTGGCAGTGCGTCGCCAGCGGCATTGGCCAGCAGCCAGTCCAGGCCCTGGCGGATCACCGCATTGCCGTTGAGCGTACCGGCGCGCAGGCGCACCAGGCCTTCAGGGTGACGCTCGGCCACCCGGCCATGCACGCGCACCCCGTCGATCTCCACTTCGTAGCGACGGCTTTCCAGCGGTTCGCCCCGCATCCAGCCCAGCAGCGCGCTGGCATACGGGCGGGTCTTCACCTGTTCGACTTCAAACTGGCGCTCGCCCAATGCGCCGGACGGCAGCAGGCCGCGTGCGCGCAGCCGTGGGTACAACGGCTCGGTATCGCCGCTGAGCGTGGCGCGCACCACCGCCGCCTGCACGCTGCGCTTTTCCGGGCCACGCGAAGACAACACCAGCGGCTCCAGGTCATCGGCGTCCTCGACATCGTCGGCCAGGCGCAGGCCCAGCGACTGCGCCAGGAACTGCCCGGCCGGGTCACACAGGAAGCGGCGCAGCGTATCGAGCCCGACCTCGTCCTCCACCGCATCATCGAGCGGAGGCGGCAACGGCGCATCGAACCAGGGCTGCAGGCCACCACGCTGGCCGGTCAGGCGCCCCGCTGCCGGATGCCACTGCCGCCGATAGCTGAAGCGACGCGGGTCACCATCGCCGAACGCCGCCGGCGAGAACGGCTGCAGAGCATGGCGCACGACGAAATCGCGGGTGGCGACGACGGGGTCGAGGTGATACGCGGCAGCGGCGTCGATCAGCTCGCTGACCAGCACCGACGGCTCGCGCACACTGCCATCGCGCGGGTCTGCGCCGAGGTAGCTGAGGTAGAACACGTCCTGGGCGGCGGCGAACAGCTGCAGGAACAGGAAGCGATCATCCTCGCGGGTGGAGCGGTCGCCGGGTCGGCGGCGCGGCGTGTCCAGCTCGGCGGTGAGCTGGTTGAGGCCGGCGGCCGGGTCGCGACGCGGGAAATCGCCATCGTTCAGGCCCAGCACGCAGATCACCCGGAACGGCAGCAGGCGCATCGGCACCATGCGGCCGAAACTGATGCCACCGGTCAGCAGCGGCGCGCGCGTATCGGCCTCACCGAGTGCACCGGCGAAATGCGCGCGCACCACTTCCGGTGGCACGCCTGCGTCGAAGCCGGCCTTGGCGGCATCGTCGGCAAACTGGTTGAGCAGCTTGCGCAGGCGCTCCAGTGCACGTTGGCTGTTGGCCGAACTGGGCGCGGTCGGCAGCAGTGCATCCAGCAGCGACAGCAGGCGTTGCCGCCACTGCGCCGGGGTCAGCAGCTCGCCGAGCCGGCGCTGGTAGACGGCCAGCACGCGCAGCAGGCGCAGCAGGCGGTCCAGCGCATCCAGCGCGCCGCCCTCCAGCTCGATCCATGGGGCCACGCCGGCCAGGTCGGCCTCGCTGCCGGTGGCATGGCCGAGCACCAGCCGATCCAGCGCGAACTGCCAGGTATAGGCATCGTCGGCCGGTGCCTGGTGCTGGTCGCGATGCTTCGCGTCCAGGCCCCAGCGTGCGCCGGCCTGCTGCAACCAGCCGTGCAGGCGGTCGAAATCCACCGCTTCCAGCCCGGCCGCTTCGGCCAGCGGCGCGCTGGCCAGCAGATCCAGCACTTCGTTCAGGCCGAAGCGCGACACCGGCAGGCCCAGCAGATGCACGAACACATCGGCCAGTGGCTCGCCCGCCAGCGGACTGCTGTCGGCCAGCGCGTAGGGAATGTGCTCGTCATCACCACCACGCCCACCAAACACAGCTTCCAGATACGGCACGTAAGGATCGATGTCCGGCGCCAGCACGGCGATCTCGCGCGCCTGCAACGGTGGGTCGAAGCGCGGATCCTGCAGCAGGCTGCGCAGCTGGTCATGCAGTACCTGCAGCTCGCGCAGGCGGGTGTGGCAGGCATGCACCTGCAGGCTCGGGTCGTCACTGCACAGGCCATCGCGCAGATCGCCGGAGGGCAGTGCGCGGCGATGGAACAGGTCGCGCTGCAGGCGGTGCAACAGGCTGTCGGACAGGCCGCCTTCGGCCAGGGTCGGGCGGGTGTCCTCTTCCGGATCGGAATAGGCGGCGATCTCGCCCGCCGGGTGCACCACCTCGTAGCTGCCCAGCACCGCCATGAAGTCGCGGCCCGCCGCGCCCCAGGCTTCCAGCAGGCGGTTCTCGCCGGCCGCTTCACCGAACGGATCCGGTGCCCCGCTGCGCAGGCGCTCGGCCAGGGTCTGCAGGTCGCCCCAGTACGACTGCACGGGTGTGGGCATATAGAAATGCAGCTCGCCCACCCGCGCCTGGGTGGCCATCACCCGCAGCACGTCGGGCGAGATGTTCAGTGTTGCGAACGCCGACATGCGCAGCGGCAGGCCCTGGGGCAACGGTTGCCCGGCGCCTTCGAAGCGGTCCAGATAGGTCTGGATGCGACGTGCGCGATAGTCATGGCCGCCGGCGATGGTGCGCCAGAGGACCGCCTGCGGGTCGGCCGGGTCGGCGCCGGCGTCCCAGCGCAGCAGCCAGTCGCGGCGCCACGCCTGGTACTTCTCGAACACCGAAGCGAGCTCACCGGCCAGCGCCCACGGCTTCAACGCGTCGTCCCCTGCAAGGTAGGACTGCAGCGCGCGCATCGGCGGCTGCGCCAGCAAGGCCGGGTCGCGCAGCGCCTGGTACAGCTTCCAGCGCAGGCCCGCGGCATCCAGGTCGTCGCGTTCGCCCGGCACATTGGCGTTGAGCGCACGGGCGACAAACTCACCCGGGGTCAGGAATTCGAGATTGGCCGCCACGCCATACTCGGCAGCCAGTGTCGCTTGCAGCCAGCGCCGCATCGCCACCTGGGGGATCAGCACCACTTCCGGTGCCAGCAGGGGCTGGCCCGGGACCGGCGCACGCATGTTGCGCGCCAGCAGCGCAGCCAGCACGTCCAGGGAGTTGGAATGGTAGAGGCGGAAATCGCTGCCCGGGTCACTCATCATGCACAGTGTGCAGGACGGCAGGCAGTATTCAATGGTTGGCCCCGTCACCGGTACGGATTGTTCCGGAGCACCTGCCGATTGTCCCGGCCAGCCTGCGTCCGTGCCGTGCAACAATACTGGACCGTCCAGTCTGCTTTTGTTCAGCCGACTGGCCCGATGCTTCGATGTCTAAAAAACGTTAATGGTGCCCATGTCGGCTTCCACCTCCAGTCTGGTGCAGTTATCCAACGTCCGCATCGACCGGAGCGGGCGCACGATCCTGCGCGACGTGTCGCTGCAGGTGCCGCAGGGCAGCATCACTGCTGTGCTCGGTCCATCCGGCAGCGGCAAATCGACCTTGCTGGCGGCGCTGACCGGCGAACTGCGCCCGGTCGCGGGCCAGGTCACCCTGTTCGGCAAGCCGATTCCGCATGACAACAGCGCGCTGCTGGAGATGCGCCGAAGCGTAGGCGTGCTGCTGCAGGGCAATGGTCTGCTGACCGACCTGACCGTGGCCGAGAACGTCGCGCTGCCGCTGCGCACGCATACCCGCCTGCCGACCGCTGTACTGCGCCGGCTGGTGGAGATGAAACTGCATGCGGTGGGCCTGCTGGCCGTCGCCGACGCCTGGCCGCGCGAGCTGTCCGGCGGCATGGCGCGCCGCGTGGCACTGGCCCGCGCGCTGGCACTGGACCCGCCGCTGATGATCTACGACGAGCCGCTGACCGGGCTGGATCCGATCGCCTCCGGCGTGATCATGAGCCTGATCCAGCGCCTCAACCACAGCCTGGGCCTGACCAGCATCATCGTCAGCCACCACGTGCATGAGACCCTGCCGATCTGCGACCAGGTGATCGCGATCGCCAATGGCGGTGTCGTGTTCCAGGGTTCGCCCGAGGCGCTGCAGTCCAGCCAGGACCCGCTGCTGCGGCAGTTCCTGCACGGCCAGCCCGATGGCCCCATCCCGTTCGATGCCGCGCCGCGCGCGAGGGTCGCCTGATGCCGTTTGTTCAAGCCACCCGCTCGCTCGGCCGCGCCGGCCTGTTCTCGCTGACCGTGCTGCGCGGTTCGCTGCCGACCCGTGATTTCCTGGCCGAGCTGACCCGCGAGATCTACAAGATCGGCGCACGCTCGCTGCCGATCATCGCCGTCGGCGGTGCCTTCGTCGGCCTGGTGCTGACCCTGCAGGGCTACCGCACGCTGACCACCTTCGGCGCCGCCGATGCACTGTCCACCCTGCTCGGGTTGTCGCTGTACCGCGAACTGGCACCGGTGCTGACCGCGCTGCTGTTCATCGGCCGCGCCGGCAGCTCGATCGCCGCCGAACTGGGCCTGATGCGCGCCACCGACCAGATCAAGGCACTGGAGCTGATGGCGATCGACCCGGTGGCCAAGGCCGTGGCGCCGCGCTTCTGGGCGGCGGTGCTGACCGTGCCGTTGCTGACCGGCATCTTCTGTTCGCTGGCGATCAGTGCCAGCTACTTTGAAGCGGTGCACGTGCTGGGCCTGGACAATGGCGTGTTCTGGTCGGCGCTGCGCAACAGCGTGGACTTCTGGGACGACTTCGGCGTGGCGATGCTGAAGTCGGCGATCTTCGGCGGCACCGCCGCGCTGGTTGCCGCCTACGTTGGTTTCCACGCCGAGCCGACCATCGAGGGCACCTCGGTGGCGACCACCCGCGCGGTGGTCAACGCCTCGCTGCTGGTGCTGATGTTCAACTTCGTGCTGTCGGCAATGTTGTTCACCTAACCCCTCCACCGGCGGTGCGCAGGCGCGCGCGGCCACAACGACTCGATCAGGTAATCCACATGGCCATCCGCGGTCCCAGACTCGAATTCTCCGTCGGCGCATTCCTGCTGCTGGCCCTGGCGTCGCTGCTGGTGCTGGCCGTGGCCTCGACCAACCAGCGCTGGAGCTGGGGCAGCGAAGGCTACGACCTGAAGGCACGCTTCTCCCAGGTCGGCCAGCTGCGCAAGCAGGCGCCGGTGAAGATCGGCGGCGTCACCGTCGGCCAGGTCGCCTCGATCGACCTGGATCCGGTGAAGTTCGAGTCCATCGTGACCCTGCGCATGGACAGCAAGGTCAAGGACCTGCCGGCGGACACCTCGGCCGGTATCTTCACCAGCGGTTTGCTCGGCGAGAGCTATATCGGTCTGCAGCCGGGCGGTGATCCGGACGTGCTGAAGGCCGGCGACGAGATCGTCTTCACCCAGCCAGCCGTGGATCTGATCCAGCTGGTCGGCAAGTACATGTTCAGTGGCGGCGCCGGTGGTGCCGCAGGCCAGAAGCCCAACGATGGCGCGCAGGCGCCTGCAACGGAACCGCAACCATGAAGATGAAACTGATCCCGGCCCTGCTCGCTTCGGCGCTGCTGCTGGCTACCCCGTTCCTTGCCCAGGCGCAGGCCGCCGCCCCCGCCGCTGCCGCGACGCAGGGCCAGGCCGGCAAGGTGGTGATCGATGCCAGCACCCGCATCCTCACCACCCTGCAGCAGCGCAGGAGCGAGTTCAGCAGCAACCCGACCAGCCTGCGCAGCTACATCGACAGCGAATTGAACCGCACCTTCGACCGCGACTACGCCGCGCGCCTGGTGCTGGGCCCGCACGCCCGCGGCGCCTCCGACGCCGACATCAAGCTGTTCGCAGACGCCATGGCCGACAGCCTGATGCAGCGCTACGGTTCGACCCTGCTCAACATCCAGGGCAAGCCGAGCTTCCGCCTGAAGGGTGAAAGCCCGCTGCCTGGCAATCGCGGCGTGCGCGTGAGCACCGAGCTGGTGCGCGCCGGCAGCGAACCGACGCCGGTCGAGTACTGGATGCGCAACGTGAACGGCCAGTGGAAGATCTTCGACGTCAACATCGAAGGCATCTCCTACGTGCAGACCTTCCGCAACCAGTTCGATACCCCGCTGCGACAGAAGGGCATCAAGCAGGTGGCCAACGAGCTGCACAGCGGCAGCATGCAGGCCGGGCCCACGGGCAATGGCAAGTAACGCGCTGGCGCTGCTGGAAGGCGACACCCTGCGCTTGCGCGGGGTGCTCGACCGTGCCGCGGTGATCGCGCTGTGGCCGCAACTGCAGGCGCTGCAGGCGCTGCCGGCATCGCTGGCACGGCTGGAGCTGGCCGAGGTCGAGCGCGTGGACAGCGCCGGCCTGGCCCTGCTGGCCGAACTGGCGGCACGGGCACGCAAGACCGGCCACCCACTGGCCATCTCCGGCGCGCCTGCCGGTTACAACGAGCTGAGCGCGGCCTACCGGCTGTCGCCCGACCTGGATTTCAACGCAACTTCTGCTGCGAGCTGACATGAACGTCGTACGCTCTTTCCCCCTGATCCTCCTGGCCACCGCGCTGACCGCCTGTGCCGGCAAGCCCGCGCGCAGCGATGCACCGGCCGCCAGCACCGTGGTGCCGGCCCATGCCGCCATCGAAGCCCCCGCCGCCGACAGCGGTACGGTCGACACCGCACCTGCCACCGCCAGCCCGCAGGCGACGGTCGCCCCAGCGCCGGCTGTACCGCCGGTGCAGGGTACCGATGCCGGCGCATCGAAGACCGCCGCCGCCGCCCCCGGCGGTGACGATGACTTCGACGCCCTGTATGGCGGCACCGGCAACACCGGCAGCGCGGCGGCCTACGACCCGTGGGAACCGTTCAACCGCAAGGTGCACAAGTTCAACAATGCGGTCGACCGCGGTGTCGCTCGCCCGTTGGCCACTGCGTATACCCACGTGGTGCCGCGCTTCGCCCGCACCGGCGTCAGCAACTTCTTCAGCAATCTGCGCGCACCGGTGACCATCACCAACCAGGTGCTGCAGGGCCGTGGCGCTGATGCATGGGACAGCCTCGGCCGCTTCCTGATGAACAGCACGCTGGGTATCGGCGGCCTGTTCGATCCGGCCAGCAAGGCGATGGTGCCGCGTCGCAACGAAGACTTCGGCCAGACCCTGGGTGCATGGGGCTGGCGTCGCTCGCGTTATGTGGAACTGCCGTTCTTCGGCCCGCGTACCGTGCGCGATGTGTTCGGCCTGGCCGGTGACATCCCGCTGTCGCCGATCCGCCGCATCGAGGAGGACAAGATCCGCATCGGCCTGCAGGGCCTGCAGCTGGTCGACACCCGTGCCCAGCTGCTGGCGATCGACGATCTGCGCGACACCGCGGTGGACGAGTACGCCCTGGTCCGCGATGCGTGGATGCAGCGCCGCAACTACCAGATCGAGAATGACCTGCGCAGCAAGCGCGAACGCGGCCACGACGATGCCAATTCGCCGATCCCGGTCGATGCGATGCCGATGCCGCAGTGGACCCACTGAGGTCCTGCATCGGCGCATGAAAAAACCCCGCCTCGGCGGGGTTTTTCTTTTCCGGTAGGTGCCAACCTGGGTTGGCACGCTTTCCTCAGGCCGCCAGCGCCGCCTCGATGGCCTCGCGCAGGCGTGCGTCATCGGCTGCCACGTCCGGGGCGAAACGGGCGATGACCTTGCCGTCGCGGCCCACCAGGAACTTCTCGAAGTTCCACAGCACCGCCGGTGCCGGGTGGATCGGGATTTCCTTGCTGGCCAAGCGCTCGCGCAGCGGGCCTTCGCCGATCGACTGCGGCTGTGCGGCGGTCAACTGCTGGTACAGCGGGTGGGTGTCGTCACCGGCCACGCTGATCTTGGAGAACATCGGGAAGCTGACATCGTAGGTGAGCTGGCAGAACTGCTGGATCTCCGCCTCGCTGCCCGGCTCCTGGCCGAGGAAGTTGTTGGCGGGGAAACCCAGCACTTCCAGTCCCTGCGCGTGCTTTTCCGCATACAGCGCCTGCAGGCCTTCGTACTGGGGGGTCAGGCCGCACTTGGAGGCGACGTTGACCAGCAGCAGCACCTTGCCCCGATAGTCGGCAAGCGAGGACGGCTGGCCGTCGATGGTGGTGAGGGAAATGTCCTGGATCGAGGTACTCACGCGGGGGCTCCGGCAACAGCGGGGAATGGCCCACCAGCATAGCGCTGTGCGCGCAGTTGTAGAGCCGAGCCCACGCTCGGCTGCCATAGCATCAGCCGAGCGTGGGCTCGGCTCTACAGCAGGCCTCAATCCACGCAGATCGTGGCTTGTGCCTTGCCATCATCGATACGCTGGCGGCACCCGAAGGTCTGGCTGGCATCGCGCTGGCAGGTGCCGGACACCACGACACCGGCCACCACCTCCCCCGTAGCCAGGCACTGCCCCGTGCAGTCGCTCTTGCGGCTGCAGGTCTTGCCGGCATCGGCATAGGGAATCACGCATTGCACGCGCTGCAGCCGACCGAGCCGCTGCAGACTGCCGCCAGCGGCCTGGCAATCGACGTCGCGCGCTTCCTGATAGGCCTCGGCCGCCTCCGGGCTGGTCGCTGCGGTGGCCTGCGCCGCCGTGTCGACCGCCGGCGGCGCACTGCTGCAGGCGGCAAGCAGCACGATCAGGGCAAGGCTGGTGCAAAGGCGCAGGCGCATGGCGGTACCCACAAGGAATGCAGGGCCGCCAGCATAACGGGCCTGCGGTGCAGAGTACGTGTCAGCCCGCATTGCCGTCCTCACCGTCCTCCGGCGCGGTCAGCTGCTGCATCGGATCGGGGGTCAGCTCCGGCGGCAGCGCACGCTTGGCCTTGCTGCCGAGCTCGGCCAACCGGCGGGCGCGGCTGATGGCCGACTGTGGCGAATCGATCAGGCGATTGCGCGCATCGGCGTAGGCCTTGCCAGCGTCGTCCAGCTTCCTGCCCATGGCATTGAAGTCCTGCAGGAACCCGGTAAGGGCGTCCAGCACCAGGCCGCCGGCTTCGCTGATCTTCAGCGCCTGCTTCTGCACCTTGTCGCGTGTCCACAGCCGCTCGGCCACGCGCAGCAGTGCCATGAGCGTGTTGGGCGAGGCAAACACCACGCGGTTGTCGAAGGCGAACGCCTGCAGGTTCCCGTCGGCGCCCAGAGCGGCCGACAGCGCACCTTCGATGGGAACGAAGGCAATGGTGATGTCCAGCGTCTCGCTGCCCAGTGCCTTGGGATAGTTCTTCTCGCCCAGGTCCTTCACATGCTGGCGCAGTGCGACCGCGTGCCGGCGCAGCGCATCTTCGGACTGCTCCGGGGTGGGAGCATTCATCGCCTCCTGCCAGGCGATCAGGTTCACCTTGCTGTCGATCACCACGCTGCGTTCGTCCGGGAACTGCACCACAACGTCCGGCCGCAGGCGCGCGCCGTCGTCATCCACGGCGTGCTTCTGCCGCTGATAGTGCACGCCCTCTTCCAGGCCCGAACCGCGCAGCACGTTGTCGAGCATCAGCTCACCCCAGTCGCCGCGGACCTTGGCATTGCCCTTCAACGCATTGGTCAGCGCCGAGGCCTGCGCGGCCATGTCCTGGTTGAGCGTCTTCAGTTCGCCCACCGCACCCAGAAGGCTGGCGCGCTGACGTGCCTCCTCGCCATACAGGGTATCAACGCGGGTACGGAAATCACCCAGCTTGTCGGCGAACGGCTTGAGCAGCCCTTCGATGTCCGCACGCGACTGCACGGTAGCCTGGCGCACGTTCTTTTCGAACTGCTGCCCACGTTCCTCGAACACCTTTCCGGCCAGTTCGGCGAATGCACCGGACAGTTTTTCCTTGGCGGTCTCGAGATAGCTGCGCAGTTCGGCGCTGGCCCGTTCCGAATGCTGCAGGTTGGCCACCGCGCGGGCATGTTCACCGTGCAGCTGCTGGTAGCGCTGCTGTGCCTGCTGCAGCTCACCGTGGGTTTCGGCGGCGGCGGCACGCACCTGCACCAAAGCCGCTTCGCGTTCGGCCAGTTGTGCTTCGCGACTGGCCGACAGTGCCGTTTCGCGCTCCACCCGGGCCGTGAGCGTAGTGACCGCCTGTGCGTGCTGCTGGCTGCGGCCACGCTCGCCTTCGAGTTCGGCACTCAGCGCATCCAGGCGACCGCGCAGCTGGCCAGCGTCGATCAGGGCGAGGCGATGCTGTTCGCGCTCGCTGGCCAACTGTTGCTGCAGTTCATCGGAAGGCGCGTTGCCGGAGGCGCGACGCCACAACAACAGCAGCGCGACCAGGGTTGCCAGCAACAGGAGCACCGCCAGGATCATGAGGACTTCAATGTTCATGCGGTCAGTTTAGCCCCGCTGCGCTAGGCTGGCTCGGCCTGCTCCGGAAACGATCATGCTCGCTCTGTACGGAAAGCCCACCTCCATCAACGTGCGCAAGGTGCTGTGGCTGTGCGCCGGCCTCGACCTGCCCCTGCACCACGAACCGGCACCGCCCCCGGACCTGCTGGCCGCACTGAACCCGAACCGGCAGGTGCCGGTGCTGCGCGATGGCGACTTCGTGCTGTGGGAATCCAACAGCATCTGCCGCTACCTGGCCGCACGCACCGGCCGCGATGATCTGCTGCCCAGCGCGATGCAGGCCCGTGCGCGGGTGGAGCAGTGGATGGATTGGCAGGCCAGCGACCTCAACAGCGCCTGGCGCCACGTGTTCATGGCCCGCGTGCGCCAGCACCCTGACTTCCCCGATGATGCCCGCGCCGAAGCCAGTCTGGCGCAGTGGAACCGCCTGATGGGCGTCCTCGATGCGCAGTTGGCGGATGGCCACGCGCATGTCACTGGCAGCGCTTTCACCCTGGCCGACATCGTGCTCGGCCTGTCGACCCAACGCTGGCGCAGCACGCCCGGCAGCAGGCCCACATTGCGCAACGTGGAGGCCTGGTTCGAGCGTCTGCGTTGCCGTGCCGGTTTCACCGCCTACGTCGACAACGGCGTGGCATGAGGCAGGGGTCAGATTCCTTTCCCCATAGGAAAAGGGATCTGACCCCAAGGGCGCAGGAACGGCCCGGCCTTACCAGCCCTCCAGCACGATCTTGCCCTTGGCACGGTGGCTCTCCAGCAACGCATGGGCACGCCGCAGGTTGGCCGCAGTGATGGGCCCGAAGTGCTCGCCCAGCGTGGTCTGCAGCACACCGGCGTCGATCAGCTCGGCCACCCGGTTCAGCAGTTCATGCTGGAGCTGCATATCGGCTGTCCTGTACAGCGGGCGGGTGAACATCGATTCCCAGTGCAGCGACAGCGCCTTGCGCTTGAGTGCCATCACGTCCACCTGGCCGGGATCGTCGATCAGGCCGAACTGGCCCTGCGGCGCCAGCAGCTCCACGATCTGCGCGTAGTGCTGGTCGGAGTGGGTCAGGCTGGCCACGTGCTGCACCTCCTTGATGCCCAACCGTGCCAGGCCCTCGGCCAGCGGCAGGCTGTGGTCGATCACGTGGTGCGCGCCCATCGCGTACACCCAGTCCTGGGTGTCCGGGCGCGAGGCGGTACCGATCACGGTCAGTTTCGTCAGCTTCCGTGCCAACTGCACCAGGATCGATCCGACGCCACCGGCGGCACCAATCACCAGCAGGGTCTGGCCTTCACCACCGCCTTCGGCAATGCGCAGGCGATCGAACAACAGTTCCCAGGCGGTAATCGCGGTCAGCGGCAGTGCGGCGGCAGCGGCATCGTCGAGGCTGGCCGGCTTGCGCCCGACGCTGCGCTCATCCACCAGCTGGTACTCGGCATTGCTGCCTGGGCGATCGATCACACCGGCGTAGTAGACCGCATCGCCCGGTTGGAACAGGGTCACCTCGCTGCCCACCGCATCGACGATGCCGACCGCATCCCAGCCCAGTACGCGCGGGCCGTCAGTGGCCACGCCTCGGCGCACCTTGGTGTCGACCGGGTTCACCGCTACCGCACGTATCGCCACGCGCAGGTCGCGCGGACCGGGCTGCGGCAGCTCCAGTTCAATATCGATTAGGGCCCGGGCATCATCGATCGGCAGGCCGGCGTGGGTGTAGGCAATGGCGCGCATGGTAGCGGTCCAAGGGGGAAGGTGCCGACAGGTTGCGCCGCGCGCGCGCCTTCAGAAAGGCGCAGAATCGGGCAGCACTTTCACTCCGGCAATGAAGATGATCCGCTTCGACGACCTGCAGCTGTTCGTCCGCACGGCTGCGCTGGGCAGCTTCTCGCAGGCCGCGCGCGAGGCCGATCTGCTGCCCGGCCAGGTCGCGGCGGCGGTGGCGCGGCTGGAACGCGAACTGGACCTGCGCCTGTTCGTGCGCACCACCCGCAGCCTGCGATTGACCGGCGAGGGCGCGCTGTACCTGCCCTATGCGCAGGAGGTGCTGGCCACCCTGCGCGAGGGCCACGCCCGCGTGCAGGGCGAGGACGCCGAACTGCACGGCACCCTGCAGCTGTCGGCACCGTCGGACTTCGGTCGCAACCTGCTGCTGCCGTGGCTGACCTCCTTCCGCGCCGCGCACCCCCGACTGCGCCTGCACCTGCGCCTGTCCGACGAGGTCGCCGACGTGTTCCGCGATCCCGTCGACGTGGCGATCCGCATCGGTCATTTCGATGACGCCAGCTATGTCGCCCTGCCCCTGCTGGAAGGCAACCGGCGCTTGCTGGCGGCCTCGCCCGACTACCTGCAGCGGCGCGGCACACCCACGCGGCTGGACGACCTGCGCGAGCACGATTGCCTGGTCTACCAGCTCGGTGGCCGCGCTTACGATCGCTGGTCGTTCGAGGTCGAGGGGCGGCGCGTGGTGATCCCGGTGCGCGGCCCGCTGGTCTGCGACGACGCCGACGTGGTGCGGCGCTGGGCCGTGGCCGGCGAAGGCATCACCTACAAATCCTGGCTGGACCTGCGCGAGGACGTACTGGCCGGCCGCCTGCAGCTGCTGCTGGATGGGGTTGGCAGCCACATTCCGCTGCAGCTGGTATGCCCGCACCGCAAGCAGTTCTCGCCGGCGGTGCGCCAACTGCATGCGCAGCTGCGCCAGCACCTGCAACCGCTGCTGTCCGGCATGCCCGTTGGCCTCGCCGGCCCCCTGTCGCCGAACCCGGCACTGGCCGACAATGGCGGCCCCCCGTAACAAGAGAACGCCGCCATGCCGTGGATGGGCATCCAGGACCTGTGGACGTTTCTGGTCGCCGTGCTGGTGTTTCTCGCCCTGCCCGGCCCCGGCACCTTCACCCTGCTGACCGCCACCGGTCGCGGCGGCGTGCGTGGCGGCTACACGGCACTGGCCGGCCTGCTGGTGGGTGACCAGATCCTGATGTGGCTGGCGCTGGCGGGCGTGGCCGCACTGCTCAAGGCCAATCCGCTGGTGTTCCACGCCGTGCAGTACCTCGGCGCGGCCTACCTGGTGTGGGTCGGCATCAGCCTGCTGCGCACGCCCAAGCACGACGGTGGCGACGCTGGCCCGATCCGCATGCAACCGGGGCGCTACTTCCAGCAGGCGATCCTGGTCAGCCTGCTCAACCCGAAGGCGATCCTGTTCTACATGGCCTTCCTGCCGCTGTTCATCGACCCGAAGGCACACCAGGGCATCGCCACCTTCGCGGCGCTGGCCGGCATCATTCTGGTGGTCAGCATCGCGTACTGCTCGATGTTGATCGGGGTCGGCAACCTTGCCCGCCGCCGGCTGATCCAGCACCCACGGATCAGCGATGCACTGCGTCGCGTCGCTGGCCTGTTCCTGGTCGGCTTCGGCATCCGGTTGGGGCTCAACGGCTGATACCGCAGTCGAGCAAGCTCGACGCGACGTCTGCCAACCGAGGTTGGCTTCTACCGGTCGTGCATTTCCGCGCGCAGGTGGTCGATGAACACCCGCAGCTTCGGCGCCATGTGCTCGCGCGCCGGGTAGTACAGGTGAAAGCCGGGGAACGGCGGTTGCCACTCCTCCAGCACCGTCTGCAGGCGGCCAGCCGCGACGTCGTCGGCCACCAGCGAGGCGAATCCCTGCGCCATGCCCAGCCCACCAAGTACCGCCGCGTAAGCCAGTTCGGCATCGTTGAACACCAACCGCCCGCCGACCTGCACTTCCAGCTCGTGACCCTCGCGACTGAACTCCCAAGGCATCAGCCGGCCATTGGCACGGCGATGGACGATGCACTCATGCCCCTGCAGATCATGCGGGGCGGTGGGGATGCCATGCCGCGAGAAGTAGTCTGGCGTGGCCACTACCACCTGTCGTTCCGGTGGCCCGATCGGCACCGCGATCATGCCGTGCGCCAGTGACTCGCCGAGTCGGATGCCCGCATCGAAGCCTTCGGCCACCAGATCGGTCAACGCCGGCTCCACACACAGCTCCACTTCCACCAGCGGGTAGCGCGCCAGGAAGGACGGCAAGGCCGGCAGTACCCGGCGGTCGGCGACGATGCGTGGCAGCGTGATGCGCAGCTTGCCGGCCGGCACCGTACGCGCGCTGTCCAGATCCTCGAACGCCGACGCGATCTGCGTCAGGCCACCGCGCACCCGCTCGAGGAAGCGCGCACCGTGTTCGGTCAGGCCCACCCGGCGCGTGGTCCGCTGCAGCAGGCGTACGCCCGTCCGCGCCTCCAGCGCGCGCACGCTCTGCGACAGCGCCGAAGGAGACACGCCCAGCGCATCGGCGGCGCGGGTGAAGCTGGCATGGTCGGCGACGTGCACGAAGGCGACCACCGCGGACAGCGGTGCAGAGGGATCCATTGTGAAGCCATCCTTCAAGGTGAGTGCGGTTTCATCCAGTTTATCCACAGGATCGGGCGGCGGATGCTGTGGGTCCCGGCGGTGCGACCGCCTTCCTGTGAGAACCCCCATGTCGCTGGACCACTACCGCCTGCTCGGCCGCTCCGGCCTGCGCGTCAGCCCGATGGCACTGGGCACGATGACCTTCGGCGCTGATTGGGGCTGGGGCGCGGATGACGCCGAGGCCCGCCGCATCTTCGATGCCTACGTTGAACGTGGCGGCAACTTCGTCGATACCGCGAACAACTACACCAGTGGCAGTGCCGAGACCCTGCTTGGGCGCTTTGCCCAGGGCCAGCGCGACCGGCTGGTGATCGCCAGCAAGTACACCCTGGCCACGGTACCGGGCGACCCCAACAATGCCGGCAATCACCGCAAGAGCATGCTGCGCTCGGTAGAGGACAGCCTGCGCCGGCTCGGCACCGACTACCTGGACCTGCTGTACCTGCACGCCTGGGATGACACCACCGGCGTGGACGAAGTGATGCGCGGCTTCGACGATCTGGTCCGCAGCGGCAAGGTGCTGTATGCCGGCATCTCCGATACACCCGCCTGGCAGATTGCGCGCATGCAGACCCTGGCCGACCTGCGCGGCTGGTCGCCACTGGTCGCGCTGCAGATCGAGTACAGCCTGATCCAGCGCAGCGTCGAGCACGAACTGCTGCCGATGGCCGATGCGCTGGGCCTCGGCGTGATGGCGTGGTCGCCGCTGGGCAGCGGCGTGCTGACCGGCAAGTACAGCGCCGCCGATCTTGCCAGTGCCGAAGAGATGCAGGCCACACCCGGTGGTTCGCGACGCAACGTCGCGCTGATCAATGGCGCGTTGACCCCACGTTCGCTGCAGATTGCCGAGGAAGTGATGCAGATCGCTTCCGATCTCTCGCACTCTCCAGCGCAGGTGGCGCTGGCCTGGCTGCTGCAGCGCCCAGCTGCCGGCCCGCTGCCGATCATCGGCGCACGCACGCTGGCACAGTTCGAGCACAACCTGGCGGCACTGGATCTGCTCCTGCCAGCCGACGCGCAGGCGCGCCTCGACGCGATCAGTGCCGTCGCACCGGCCTTCCCGCACGACTTCCTGCAGATGCCGCTGCCGCGGATGTTGATGAGCGGCGGCACCCGGCTGCGGCCGCGCGGGCGCTGAGCCAGCGGCGGGGCGCGCTATGCTGGCGCGCCCCGCCGAATGGAAGCGAGACGATGGCACGGCTGGCCCCCATCACCCTGCCCCTGCTGCTGTTGGCCTGTACGGCGTCGGCCGCCACCGCGCAGGACCATCGCTGCCTGAGCGGCGGCCACAATGACAGCATCCATCTGGAATGGCGCTGGCTGGATGACGGCGGCGCCGACGTGCGCTACGCCGGCCACCGTGAACGCCTGCCGCTGCGCAGGGTCTCGGTGGAAACCACAGTGCTCGCCGAAGATCGCCCCCACCAGTTCGACAGCGTCTGGGAAGAGCGCATCGACGGGCGCCTCAACGGCCGCTACCTGCTCAGCACCCAGGGCGCACTGGTGCTGGATCTGAGCTACGAACGCGCCCGCGACGGCCGCACTACCGCCTTCCACGATGACGCCGAGGCCTGGCAGGAAGACGGCTGCCACTGGCCCAGCCCTCCCTGAGGCAGCACCGGGCCGATGGCCCTTTATGCCGATTCCGGCAGCCTGCTCGCGGTGCAGCGCGCGCTGTTGTCGGGTATGACCCCCGTCAGTGGTAATGCTGCGCTGCGTTCGGTCACACTCGGGGACTTGTCGTTCTCAGTCACCCCTTCCGAGGCCTGCATGTCCCTGCTCCGGCGCAAGTCCCTAGATTCCGTCACCGTCCATGAAGCCGGCAGGCGCCTGGTCCCGACCCTCAGCTGGCCGCACCTGATCGCGCTGGGTATCGGCGCCATCGTCGGTACCGGCATCTACACGCTGATCGGCGTCGGTGCCAACCTGGCCGGCCCGGCCGTGCTGCTCTCCTTCGCCATCGCCGGTGCGGTCTGCGCCTGCGCGGCCCTGTCCTATGCCGAGCTGTCGACGATGATGCCGGCCGCCGGCAGCGCCTACACCTACAGCTACAGCGCGTTGGGCGAGGTATTCGCCTGGGTGGTGGGCTGGAGCCTGATCCTGGAGTACTCGCTGGTGGTGAGTACGGTGGCGGTGGGCTGGTCGGGCTACTTCGTCGGCTTCCTCGAGTGGGTCCACACCCAGTTCGGCTGGAACATTCACCTGCCCGCCTGGCTGGCGGCCGGCCCGCACGTGGAAGGCGGCATGATCAACCTGCCCGCCATCGTCATCACCTGGCTGGTGGCGCTGATGCTGATGGCCGGCACCAAGGAAAGCGCCACGCTCAACGCCATCCTGGTGGTGTTCAAGCTGATCGCGCTGGCCATCTTCGTGGCCGTGGCACTGCCGGCGTTCGACAGCAACAACCTTCAGCCGTTCATGCCCTATGGCTTTGCCAAGTCGATCGGCCCCGATGGCGTGGAGCACGGCGTGATGGCAGCGGCGGCGATCATCTTCTTCGCCTTCTACGGCTTCGATGCGATCTCCACCGCCGCCGAGGAAACCAAGAACCCAAGCCGCGACCTGTCGATCGGCATCATCGGTTCGATGATCGGCTGCACCATTGTCTACGTGCTGGTGGCGTTGGCCGCAGTGGGCGCGATGAGCTACGCAGTGTTCGGCCACAGCGCCGAGCCGCTGGCCCTGATCATGCGCCAGCTGGGCCATCCGACCGCGGCGATGGTGATCGGCGTGATCGCGATCATCGCGCTGCCGACCGTGCTGCTGGCCTTCCTGTATGGCCAGAGCCGCATCTTCTTCGTGATGAGCCGCGATGGCCTGCTGCCGCGCGGCCTGTCCAAGGTCAACGCACGTACCGGCACGCCGGTAGCAACCACGCTGTTCACCGCGGTGGTGGTCTCGGCCCTGGCCGGCGTTGCGCGCCTGGACGAGATCGCCGCGCTGGCCAACGCCGGTACCCTGGCCGCGTTCACGGCGGTCGGTATCTGCCTGGTGGTGCTGCGCCTGCGCGAGCCGAAGCGCGAGCGCAGCTTCCGCACCCCGGCCGCCTTCGTGGTCGGCCCGCTGGCCGCGCTGGGCTGCATCTACCTGTTCATCAGCCTGCCGCACACCACTCAGCTGTACTTCCTGGTGTGGAACGTGGTCGGCCTGGTGCTGTACTTCCTGTACAGCCGCCGCCATGCGCTGATCGCGAAGTAACCGGTAGTGCCGGCCGCTGGCCGGCATCGTTACGGTAGCGCCGGGCCATGCCCGGCGGAATCCCGATTCACGCAGGGCGGTCAGCCGCCCTGCTTTGCCGCGTAATCCTGCGCCTGGCGCATCACCCGCAGCAGGTTGCCGCCCCAGATGGCGGCGATCTGCTGCTCCGTATAGCCCTTGCGCAACAGCCACGCGGTGATCTTCGGCAGCTGGCTGACATCGGGCAGATCGCTCAGGCCGCCACCGCCATCCCAGTCCAGGCCGATACCCACATGTTCGGGGCCGACCACGTTCAGGATGTGCTCGAAGTGGGCGAAGAAGTCGTCCAGGCTGGCATGGCGTACCGGGTGCTCATGGTCCAGCGACTGCTCGGCCTTCAGCAGCGCGACGCCCTGCTCGATACCCATTCCTTCCCAGCCGCCCAGTTGTTTGCTCAGCGCTTCTTCGGCCTGCTTGCGCTCGGGTGTCTTCGCGGTATCGATCAGGTAGCCGCCATAGGCATTCACCTGGATCACGCCACCGGCCTTGGCCAGCGCGCGCAGGCGCGCGTCATCGAGGTTGCGCGGGTGGTTGTAGACCGCCTTGGCCGAGCTGTGCGAGAGCACGAACGGCACCGGCATCATCGCCAGCAGGTCATCGAACACCGCGTCCGAGGCATGCGACTGGTCGATGACGATGCCCAGCTTCACCGCCTGCCGCACCAGGTCCTTACCGGCCGGGCTCAGGCCCTTCCACTCGGCACCCTTGGGGTCGGTGGCCGAATCGGCGAACTCGTTGTTGGCGAAGTGCACGGTGCTGAGCAGGCGCAGACCGGCGAGATGGTAGAACGACAGCAGGCTCGGGTCGGCTACCAGCGGGCTGGCGTTCTCCATGCTGATGTAGACCACACGCTTGCCCGCGGCCTTGATCCGCGCTGCGTCATCGGCGGTCAGCGCCAGCGCGAAACGCTCGGGATTGGCCGCCAGCATCTGGCGGATTTCCATTAGGCGCTGCAGGCCATGGTCGCGCTCGGCCAGATGTGCGGCCGCGCTGCGGTCGCCCTGGTCGGTGTAGATCGCCCAGAAGCCACCGTCCAGCGCGCCTTCGACCATACGTGGGTAGTCGACCTGCGAGAGCGCGTTGCGATCGTGGCGCTGCTCGATGTCAAAGCCGCTGCGGCCGAAGTTGGCCGGCGTATCCAGGTGGCTGTCGAGGGTGACCAGGCGCTGTTGCAGCGCCTTGGCACGGGCCAGTTCCTGCGCGCTGAACTCGATGGCGTGCGCCGACAGGGGCGCGCACAGCGCCAGGGCAAGCACGACGGACAGCTGACGCAACGATGGCATGGGCGCTTACCGGCAATGGGAAGAGCCCGACCATAACGCTGCTGCCCGTCGATGGGTAGCGCCGGGCCGCGCCCCCCATCCATAGGGCGCCATTTTCACGAACGCATCGCAATGCGCGGGAAGCTGGCCGCCGGGCAGTGGACATGATTCATGCCCGGCGAACGCGGAAGCCGACCGTCAGTCGACCACGCGGCAGAACACGGCCTTCAGATAGCGCGATTCCTGCACGTGGGCCATGAACGGATGGTCCGGACCGGCGCCGGCCACCTTCAGGATCTGGATCGTGCGGCCGGAGAAGTACGCCGCGCGACGCAGCATGTCCAGGAACTGGTCCTCGGCCACCAGGCCGGTGCAGGAGAACGTGGCGAACAGGCCACCGGGCTTGACCACGCCCAATGCCAGCTTGTTCATGTCCAGATACTTCTTCAGCGCGCTGATCACCTGGTCGCGGTCGCGGGTCATCTTCGCCGGATCCAGGATCACCACGTCGTACTTTTCGCCGCGGTTGGCGGCATCGCGCAGCCACGGGAAGATGTCGGACTGGACGAACTTCGGGCGCACATTGTTCAGGCGCGAATTGCCCTTCGCGATCTGGATCACGTCTTCATCGATATCGATGCCGACCACCTCCGAGGCACCGCGTGCGGCTGCGTACACGGCAAAACCGCCGGTGTTGCAGCACAGGTCCAGCACGCTCTTGCCTTCCACCTGCTGGCTCAGCCACTCGCGGTTCTCGCGCTGGTCGGCGAAGAAACCGGTCTTGTGCGCGCCGGCCGGGTCGGCGCGGAACTTGATGCCGTACTCTGTGATCACCGCCGCTTCGGTGGTGGTGTTGCCGTGGAAGTCGAAGCTCTCCTGCTTCTGCACGTGTTCGTCGGCGAAGCTGTGGAAACGGCAGCCCGGGAACTGTTCGCGCAGCGCATCGTAGATCCACTCACGGTGGCGGAACATGCCGGCGGCGAAGAACTCGACCACCACCAGGTCGCCATAGCGGTCGACCACCAGGCCGGACAGGCCGTCGCCCTCGCTGTGCACCACGCGCCAGGCGTCGGACACGGCATCGAGCTTGAGCACCTCACGACGCAGCGACGCGGCCTGGGCGATCTTGCGCGAGAACCAGCCGGCATCGACCGGCACGTTCTGATCGGTTTCAAGGATGCGCACGGCGATGCGCGAATGCCCGTTGTAGAACCCGCGGCCGATGAATTCGCCATCAATGCCGACCACGTCGACGATGGAACCGGGCTTGGGCCGGACGGTCGGCTTCTCGACCAGTTTCTGGAAGATCCACGGGTGGCTGGAGCGCCACGCATTCTTGAGGCGGACAATCGGAAGGGGGGTATTCATCCACCTATTGTAAACCGGCCGCCGGGGTCGGATCCCCGGAGGGGCTCCGTCCCCTTGCCGATCATGGGAATGGGGTCGGAGCCCCGTTGGGGTCCGACCCCGAATCGACCCCTTGCCCCCGGGTATTTGACGGCAGCCCGGCCAGGCCGCAGAATCGGCGCCAGAAGGGGAGTAGCTCCCAGACGTTGTCGCCGTCAATTCGAGCCCGCAGGCTCCGGTGCAACGGCAGTTCCAGCCCATCGGAACTGCGAGCGAGACCTTCGCCGTCCCGGCGAAGCTCTGTCCCTGGATCCCCCTCCCGATCCTCCGTTGCAGATCCTCGCCGTCCGGCTTGAGGCATTTTTCATTTTCCCAACGGACAAACCCATGCATACGATCGGTAATTTGTGGTTGTGGGGCGGCTTCGCAGCGGTGGTGGTCATCGCCCTGCTGGTCGACCTCGTATTGATGCGCCATGGTGGCCCGCACAAGGTCACCTTCAAGGAGGCCCTGTGGTGGTCCATCGGCTGGGTCGCGCTGGCGCTGGCCTTCAACGGCGGCCTCTGGTTCTACCTGAACGAGACGGCCGGCCAGGTCGTGGCCAACAAGGTCGGCCTCGAGTTCCTGACCGGCTACCTGGTCGAGAAGGCGCTGGCGGTGGACAACATCTTTGTCTTCCTGATGATCATGAGCTACTTCGCGGTACCGGAAGAACAGCGCCAGAAGGTGTTGATCATCGGCATCCTTGGTGCGATCGTGCTGCGTACGATCATGATCTTCGCCGGTAGCGTGCTGATCACCCAGTTCCATTGGCTGCTCTACGTGTTCGGCGCCTTCCTGCTGTTCACCGGCTGGAAGATGTGGTTCGCCGCCGGCCAGGAGCCTGACCTGGAGGCCAATCCGGCCCTGCGCTGGATGCGCAAGCACCTGCGCCTGCTGCCGGACTACGCCGGCAACGCGCTGAGCGTGAAGCGCGATGGCGTGCGCTGGTTCACTCCGCTGTTCGCGGTGCTGATCCTGATCGCAGTCACCGACGTGATCTTCGCGGTGGACAGCATCCCGGCGATCTTCGCCATCACCACCGACCCGTTCATCGTGCTCACCTCCAACGTGTTCGCGGTGCTGGGCCTGCGCGCGATGTTCTTCCTGCTGGCCGGCATGGCCGACCGCTTCCACCTGCTGCCGTATGGTCTGGCGCTGGTGCTGGGCTTCATCGGCATCAAGATGATGATCATCGACCTGTTCAAGATCCCGACCCCGGTGTCGCTGGGCGTGGTCGCGGTGATCATCGCCGCCACCGTGGTGCTGAGCCTGAAGTACCCGCCGAAGGAAGGCGAAGGCCAGGCCTGAGCCTGAACCGTTGAACGGCGCGGCCGACGGGATTGTCCCGTCGGCCGCACCCACTCTCCCGCCGCGGCGGCCTTGGTTTCGCGGCAGTCACCGCCATTGCTGAGGTATGAACAACAACGCGCCCCTGCCCGCCGGCGATGCGCCGGGCCCCCGCACTGACCGTTCGCGCATCCTGCGGGCGTTCAACGTCAGTCTGGCCGCCGTGCTGGTGCTGATGGCCGTGTTTGCCCTGCAGGGCACGTTCGACTGGCGGCCGTGGGCAGTGGCGCCGCTGGAGGCCAAGGGCCTGCTCGGCCTGATCGGTGGCCCGATGCTGCATGCCTCGTTCGAGCATATTGCCGCCAACAGCTTCGCGATCCTGATCCTGGGCACCCTGGCCGGCAGCGTCTACCCGAAAGCCACGGTACGCGCGCTGCCCCTGCTGTGGCTGGGCTCGGGCCTGGGCGCGTGGATGCTCGGCAATCCAGGCAGCGTGCATCTGGGCGCCAGTGGCGTGACCCACGGCCTGATGTTCCTGCTGGCCAGCCTCGGTCTGCTGCGCCGCGACCGCGCGGCGATCGCCACCGGCCTGATCGGCATGCTGTTCTACGGCGGCATGCTGATGACCATCCTGCCCCACGCCGATGGCGTCTCGTGGCAGTCGCACATGGGCGGTGCGTTCGCCGGCATCATCGCTGCGCTGCTGTTCCGCACCGCCGACCCGGTGGCCCCGCGCCAGCGCTACAGCTGGGAAGACGAAGAGGAAGAGGCCGAACCGTTGGCCGATGACGAACTGGAGCCACCGTCACCGCAACGCGTGCCGGTACTGTGGCAACCGCGGGAGGGCCAGGACTACGTGGTCCAGCCGTTCCGTCGGCCGGACGACCCGCGCGGTTGAAGCAACGGTAGTGCCGGGCGCGGGGCGGGGCCCCGGGCGGGGGGGGGGGGGGGGGGGGGGGGGGGGGGCGCGGGCGGGCCGGCGGGGGGGGGGGGGGGGGGGGCGGCGCGCCCGCCCCCCGCCCCCCCCCCCCCCCCCCGCCACTACCGGAATCAATTGCCCGCCGTGCCCATCCCGTCCACCGCCTGCCGGCCCAGCGCCGGGTCATCGGTGAAGAAGGCATCGATGCCCGTGGCCAGGTAGGCGCGCATCTCGGCGATCGACCCTTCGGCGTTGCGCGCGGTGTCGGCACCCTTGCGCAGGTTGCTGGGCTGGAAGTGGTTTTCCGGGCGGAAGGTGTACGGGATCACCATCAGTCCGGCCGCGTGCGCATCACGCACCAGCGCGGTCGGCGCCCCCAGCGCGCCCTTGGCATCCAGCGGAATGATCGAGCGCAGCTCCGGCCCGATGCCGTCGGCGTAGGTGGCGATGTCCTTCAGGCCGGCCGGGAGCATCATCTGCGCGTAGGTCAGCGTGCCACCAGCCTTGGCGATGTCCGCCGGCTGGGTGTCGCCCTTCCACAGCAGCTGCAGCAGGCGGATGTTGCTGCCGCGCCCGATCTTGCCGCGCAGGTAGCGCAGGTTGGCGGTCTCGAAGGACTGGATGGTGACCGGGCCGACGTTGGTATAGGCGTTGCCGCGCAGCGCGGCCAGCAGTTTGTCTTCCATCGGCAGGCCGATGGACTGGAAGTAGGTCGGGTGCTTGATCTCCGGCACCAGGCCGATGCCGCGGTTGGCGCGCCCGGCCTGCTGCACCAGGAATGCGAGGATCTCGTCCAGGCTGGCGATGCGGAACTGGCCATCGTAGGCGGTGCTGCGCAGTTCCGGCAGGCGCTCACGTGCGTACAGGGTCTTCAGCTCGGCCAGGGTGAAGTCTTCGGTGAACCAGCCTTCGACCTTCTGCCCGTCGATCACCTTGCGGGTGCGGCGGCTGGCGAACTCCGGATGCGAGGCGACGTCGGTGGTGCCACCGATCTCGTTCTCGTGGCGGGCCACCATCACGCCGTCCTTGGTCATCACCAGATCCGGTTCGATGTAGTCGGCGCCATCGGCGATCGCCTGCGCGTACGACGCCAGGGTGTGCTCGGGCAGCAGCGCGCTGGCGCCGCGGTGGCCGTAGACCGACACCTTGGCTGCCGTCGAGGTGGAAGATTCAGCACTCATGGCCACCGATGGTGCCACGGCCAGCGACAACAGCAACGCACAACCCCACGACTTCACTGCGACTTCCCCAAGCGGTATGTGATGGGCGTCAGTATGCGGCGGCAATGTGACAGGTTGGGGGAACCTGGCTCGGATCCACGAAAGGGCTCCGAGCCCATGTATCCGGTCGTCGCCGACCAAGGTTGGCGTCTACCGGAGCATGAACCGCGCGATTGTTCGATGTCGGGGTCAGAGCCCCTGCGGGGATCTGACCCCTGGGCCTACTTGCCGATGCAGAAGCTGGAGAAGATCCGTCCCAGCAGATCATCGGCACTCATCTGGCCGGTGATCTCGCCCAGTGCGTCGTGCGCCAGCCGCAGTTCCTCTGCGGCCAGCTCCAGGTGCTCATGGGCCAGCTCGCCATCGGCGCGCCGCGCATGTTCCTGCGCACGCTCGATCGCATCGACGTGGCGGGTACGGGCGGAGAACTCGCCGTCCACCTGCTCGCCTGCCCCTGCGCTGGCGATGCCACGCAGGCGCGCGTGCAGCTCTTCCAGCCCAGCGCCGGTCGCCGCGGAGACGAACACGCGGTCCGGATCGTCCAGCGCCGGAAGCGCCGCCAGCAGATCCGACTTGTTGTGGATGTAGACCTTGTGCGGCACCGCCGCCACAGCCTCGCCCAACGCCGCTTCACCGGCCGCCGGATCGCGCGCATCCAGCACGATCAGCGCCAGGTCGGTGCGCTCGATCTCCACATGGGCCCGTCGCATGCCTTCGCGCTCGATGGCATCGCCACCGTCGCGCAGACCGGCGGTATCCACCAGGGTCAGCTCCAGTCCGTCGAGGCGGATGGTCTCGCGCAGGGTGTCGCGAGTGGTGCCGGCGATGTCGGTGACGATGGCGCGCTCGCTGCCGGCCAGTGCGTTCAACAAGGAACTCTTGCCGGCGTTGGGGGGCCCGATGAGCACCGCATGCAGGCCATCGCGCAGGCGGCGGCCGCGTTCGGCATCCCGACGCAGCAGAGCCAGGTCTCCGCGCGCCTGTTCCAGCCCACGTCGTACCTGCGCACCGCCCAAGGTGTCCAGCGGCTCGTCGGCGAAATCGATGGCCGCTTCCACATGGATGCGCAGCAGCACCAGCTGCTCTACCACGGCGTCGATGCGGCGCGAGAACACGCCATCGAGCGAACGGCGTGCGGCGCGCGCGGCGCGGTTGTCGCCGGCGGCGATCAGGTCGGCGATGGCCTCGGCCTGGGCCAGGTCGAGCTTGCCGTTGAGGAAGGCGCGCTCGCTGAACTCGCCTGGCCGCGCCTGGCGCGCGCCGAGCGCGATGCAGCGCGCGACCAGTTGCTGCAGCAGTACCGGGCTGCCGTGGCCCTGCAGTTCCACCACCTCTTCGCCGGTGAAGCTGTTCGGTGCCGGGAACCACAGCACGATGCCATCGTCGATCACATCCCCATCGGCATCGCGCAGGCGTGCGTAGTGCGCGTGGCGCGGACGCAGTGCAGGCGCGCCCAGCGCATTGGCGATCGCCGCGGCACGCGGGCCGGACAGGCGCAGCAGGCCGACGCCACCCGCGCCGGGCGCGCTGGCGATGGCCACGATGGTGTCGGTGCGGATCACCTCGTTCATCGCTCAGAGCTTCTCCAGCTGCGCACGCGCCTGTGCGGCACCACTGCCCTGCGGTTGCAGCGCCAGGTAGGTGGTGTAGGCCTGCTTGGCCCTGGCCTTGTCACCCGCGTTGAAGTAGGCATCGCCCAGATTCAGATGGGCCACCGCCCGCGACGGGTCGATCTTCAGGGTGTTCTCCAGCCAGCGTGCCGCTTCGGCATAGCGCTGCTGGCGGTAATAGACGAAGCCGAGGTTGTTGGCCGCCTGGGCGAAGTCCGGGCGCAGCTTCAACGCTTCGGCGAACTGCACGGCGGCCTCGTCGTACTGCTTTTCGCGGTACAGCTGCAGGCCGCGGTCATTGGCCTGCTGCGCGCGCTGGCGATCGGAGGCGGGGCCTGCGGTGGGCACCACCAGCTTGGCCTTGCCGCCCTGCAGGTCGGCCACGGTCACCGGTGCCTGGCTGTCCTTGGCCTCGCTGGCGGCATCGACCCTGTTGTTCAGCGCGATCGCATCGGCGGTCAGCTGGCGCGTATCGGCGTTGAGGAATTCCTGGCTGTCCGGCACCTGGAACACGAACTCCCCGCCCTGCGAGCCAGGCAGGCTGCCGAACGCCGGGGTCTGGTGCGAGACCGCCGATACGGCCGGCGCCACGTAGGCGGCCAGCTCGGTACCGGTGATCAGGCCATCGCCGTTGAGGTCACCCTTGCCAGCGAGCGCCTGCAGCAGCACCCAGGTGAACACCGAGTGGCCGTTCGGGCCGGCATCGGCCACCTGCTGGTCAGCACCACCGGCGGTCAGCATCTGCCGCGCGCTGCGACGCGCGTTCTCGCGCAGGAACGCGGATGAAGACGGTCCACCCCGGGTCAGGCCCAGGCCGCTGTAGCAGGCATCCATCACGAACATCACATGCTTGGCCTGCATGCTTTCGGCGATGTTCTGGATGTCGGTCATCGCGATCGCATCGGTGGCAAACTCCTTCGGATCCGAATCGACCGGGATGATGTAGCCGAGGTCGCGCCCGGAGGCGAGCTGGCGGGTGGCGCCATGGCCGGCGAAGAACACGAACACGCGGTCGTTCTTTCCGGTGCGGTCGTCGGCCAGGCGGTCGTGGAAGGCCGCCAGGATGTTGTTGCGGGTGGCCTGCTCGTTCTTCAGCACGATCACCTGCGAGGACGGGAAGCCGAACTGGCCGGTCAGCGTGTCGGCCACCGCCTGCGCATCGTGGCTGGCGTACTCCAGCTTCGGCCACTTGGCATAGTTGTCGATGCCGACCACGATCGCCCATGACTTCTCATAGCCGGTGGTGACGGTGGCATCGCCAGCAGCACCCTTGCGTGCGCGGCTGACGCTGAAGTCGCGGCCGTTCCAGCCAGCGAACTGGTAGCCATCGGCGATCAGCCGGTCGAGGATCTGCGGCAACGCCTTCACCGCGCGGTCGTGGATGTCATGGAACAGGATGATGCCGCGCTGTTCCTTGTTCACCTGGTCGAGCACGCGCTGCACGATCGACTCCGGCACCGGATCGGCCCAGTCCATCGAGTCGATGTTCCACATGATCGACTTCAAGCCGGCTTCGTTGAGCAACTGCAGGCCTTCAGCATTGCGCGCACCGTACGGGAAGCGGAACAGCGGCGCGCGCTTGTTGTCGACATCCTTGAGCAGGGTGTCGGTGTCCAGTACCTGCTGGCGCAGCGCGTCGCCGGTGGTGCGCGACAGCTGGGCGTGGGTCAGGCTGTGGTTGCCGACGGCATAGCCTTCTTCCATCAGGCTGCGGCTGATCTTCGCCATCGGCCCGAGGCTGACCTTGCCATCACTCTCGACCTTGCCCAGATTGCGGCCGACCTCGAAGAACACGCCCGGCACGTCGTAGCGCTTGAGGATGGCCACCACCTCATCGGTATACGCCTTGTGCGGGCCATCATCGAACGTCAGCACCACGGTCTTGGCCGGCAGGTCGCGGCCGAAGATCTCGCGGTCGCTGTCCTTCATCGACATCGGGTACGGCTCGACCACGCCGTAGTCGCGCAGGATCGCTTCGCGGCTGTAGTCCTTGTGCAGGTGGGCGATGTAGTCGTCCCACTTCTCGCGCTTCAGCGCGATGGCGCGGGTGCGTTCGAAGCGGCTGAAGATGCGGGTCAATTCCTGGTTGTAGTTGTGTTCGATCTCATCGAGCGCTTCCAGATCCTCACCGATGCGCTGGTGCAGCTTCACCGCTGGCAGCGACGAGTCGGTGCCGATCCGCTCATGCAGATCGCGCAGCACTTCGCGGAAGGCCAGCCGGTCGGCATCGAACAGTTCTGGCGCCGACTCGATGTAGTCCAGCACGGTACCGAGGGTGACGAAGCGCTGCGGGCTGGAACCGCGCAGCAGCGTGTCGAACTGAGCGGCGATTGCCGTGCGCTGCTCCAGTCCATCATGGAACAGCTGCTGGCCGACACGGGTGGACGTGCCGCGATCGGCGGCCGATTGCTGTTCCTCGTCGGCCAGCAGCACGATGATCCGGCGGTAGCCATCGAGCTGCTTCTGCAGTGCGGCCAGCAACGGTGCGGCGGCCGGGTCGGCGGCAGCGGCAGCCTGCGCACTCGGCTGGGTGAGCGGGCTCGCCGGCGCCTTCGCCTCTTTGTCGCCACAGCCGGCAACGGCCAGGGTCAACAGCAGCGAGGGCAGGAACAGGCGGAATGACGACGCTCGCAGCATGGCGTACTCGAAGGTAGCAGGAACAGTGTGCCGGCGATTCTAACGCCGCATGCGAAAAGCCCGCCTTGCGGCGGGCTTTTCATCGGTCGGTTGACCGTGAAGAGCGGTCGACCAGGGTCGACCTCTACCTCTTACTTCTTCTTGACCGGGGCCGGTGCGGTGGTCGCCGGAACCGGCTCGCCGCCATGGCGCTTGGTCATCCACCACTGCTGCAGCAGGCCCAGGCCACCGTTGACCACCCAGTACAGGACCAGGCCGGACGGCATGAAGGCCATCATGACGCCGAACACCAGCGGCATGAACTGCATCATCTTCTGCTGCATCGGGTCCATGCCCGGTGCCGGGGTCAGCTTCTGGGTGAACCACATCACCGCCACGTTGATCACCGGCAGGATGAAGTACGGGTCGCGTGCGGTCAGATCCTGGATCCAGCCGAACCAGGGCGCCTGGCGCAGTTCGACCGATTCCACCAGCACCCAGTACAGGGCGAAGAAGATCGGCATCTGGATGAGGATCGGCAGGCAGCCGCCCATCGGATTGATCTTCTCCTTCTTGTACAGCTCCATCATCGCGGTCTGGAACTTCTGGCGGTCATCGCCATAGCGTTCCTTCAGCTGCGCGATGCGCGGCTGGAAGCGGCGCATCTTGGCACCGCTCTTGTACTGGGTCGCCGACAGCGGGTACAGCACCAGCTTCAGCAGCACCACCAGGCCGACGATCGCCCAGCCCCAGTTGCCGACCAGCTTGTGCACCTGGTTCAGCACCCAGAACAGGCCCTGGCCGATCACCGCCATCATCGAGAAGCGGCTGTAGTCGACCACGCGGTCCAGGCCCGGCACGTCTTCCTTGGCGATCAGGTTGACCAGCTTCGGGCCGACCCACAGGCGCGCCTCGGTGCTGGTGGACTGGCCCGGGGCCACGGTGAAGGCCGGGCCACGCGCTTCGATCAGGTCACGACCGGCCACCTGCGACAGCACGTAGTGGGCGGTCTGGTCCTTCTGCGGGATCCAGGCGGTGAAGAAGTGGTGCTGCAGCATCGCCAGCCAGCCGCCGGTGATGTTCTGGTTCAGCGCGCCGTCTTCCAGGTAGTCCTTGAACGCACGACGCTGGTACTTCTTGTCGTTGTCGTACCAGGTGGCGCCGTTGAAGCTGAACGAATCCGGGTTGGTCATGCTCCGCGACAGGATGGTCGGGGTGCGGTCCAGGGTGCGGTAGACGTAGCCGTTCCACGGCGCGGTGCCGGTGTTGCTGACTTCGTCCTTGAAGCGCACGGCGTACTCGTTGCGCGAGACGATCAGGGTGCGCTTGATGGTCACGCCGTTGTCGGCGGTCCACACGAACGGGATCTGCAGCTCGTTCTGGCCCTTGGCCAGCACGAAGTCCCTGGTATCACCGACCAGCTTGAAACCGTCAGCGCCCGGCACCGGCGCGTTCTTGTCCTCGCTGGCCCAACCGCTGATCGCGCTGTAGGGATGCGCGGGATCTTCGGTCAGCAGACGCACCGGCGGGCTGCCTTCGTCCTTGGTCTGCGGGAACTGCAGCAGTTCGGCGTCGAGCACGCGGCCGCCGTCCAGCACCAGGCGCAGCACGTCGGTGGTCACGGTCACGCGCTGGCTGGCCGGGGTAGCACTGGCCTGGGCCGGTGCAGCGGCCTGGCCGGGGGCGCCCGGAACCTGCGCGCTGGGCACGCTGCCCGGCGTCGCACCCGGAACACTCTGTGCGGTGGCCGGGGCCGACGTGGTCGTGGGCGGCGGAGTCGGAGCGGACTTTTCACGGCTCCACTCCATCCACAGCAACACGGCCACCATCAGCCAGGCAAAGATCAGGAATACGCGGGTCTGGTTCATCAGCGGACAGGCTCGGCGGGGCCGGGACGCGATGCCGGCTCGGTCAAAGAAGGAATTGCGATGCCATCAGGCGGCGGCATTGTGCCGTCCACGCCCGGCGTGGGCAATGCACGCAGGCGCCGCAGCAGGCGCAGGAAGGCCTGGCGGATCTCGTCGTTGCTGGCATTACGCGCAGCACTTCGAGCCACGACGACAAAGTCGCCTGGCTGGATATCGGTACGTGTCTGACGCAAGATGTCGCGCAGGACGCGCTTGATCCGATTTCGCCCTACGGCGTGCGGATCGACCTTGCGGGAAACCGCCAGACCCAGCCTGGCCGGCCGGTCAGCCGGCAGCCAGTGCAGGGTCATCAGCGGATCGGACACACGGCGGGCGCCGTTGAAGACCGTTGAGTATTCGGCACGCGTGCGAACCCGCGCAGAGCGAGGGAATCGCTTGCGCGGGTCTGCAGTATTCACTGTCGAAGGGATTGCGTCTGCCGCTGGATGCGGCATGGCAATCAGGCGCTCAGGACTTTGCGGCCCTTGGCGCGGCGACGCGACAGGATCTTGCGGCCGTCAGCGGTCTTCATACGGGCACGGAAGCCGTGGTCGCGCTTACGCTTGAGGTTGCTGGGCTGGTAGGTGCGCTTCGTGGCCATTGGGGGCCTCTCGTATGAATGGGACGGAAAGAACCGGAAATTCTAGAGAGGTACCCCACCCCGCGTCAACCCCTGGCAGCTACGCGAATTCATCGGCCTGTGCAATAGCTGTGGATGTTTTTGTGAATAAGTAGGGGACAAGCATTCCGATGACGGGCGCTCGGTGGTAGTCTGAGCCATCCATTTCCCCCCTTTTCGGCCTGTGTTTGGGCGCCTTGTCGCGTCCATGCCCCGGCCACCGGACGATTATTGCTGATGGATGCTTGGTCCCGTAGTCTCGAGCGCCTCGAAGCGGAGTTCCCGCCGGAAGACGTTCACACCTGGTTGAAGCCATTGCAGGCCGATCTGCGCGTGGACAGCCTGGTGCTGTATGCACCGAATGCCTTCATCGTCGATCAGGTCCGCGAGCTGTACCTGGCCCGGATCCGCGAGCTGTTGGCTCATTTCGCCGGTTTCAGCGACGTTTTTCTTGAAATCGGCTCGCGCCCGCGGCCTGTGGAGGTGCAGAACGCGCCGGTTTCCACCCCGTCGGCGCACATGTCCAGCGAGCCGCAGGTGCCCTTTGCCGGCAACCTGGACAGTCATTACACCTTCGCCAACTTCGTCGAGGGCCGCAGCAACCAGCTGGGCCTGGCCGCTGCCTTCCAGGCGGCGCAGAAACCGGGCGACCGTGCGCACAACCCGTTGCTGCTGTACGGAGGCACCGGCCTGGGCAAGACCCACCTGATGTTCGCCGCCGGCAACGCCATGCGCCAGGCCAACCCCGGGGCGAAGGTGTTGTACCTGCGCTCGGAACAGTTCTTCAGCGCGATGATCCGGGCTCTGCAGGAAAAGACCATGGATCAGTTCAAGCGCCAGTTCCAGCAGGTGGACGCGCTGCTGATCGATGACATCCAGTTCTTCGCCGGCAAGGATCGCACCCAGGAAGAGTTCTTCCACACCTTCAACGCGCTGTTCGACGGCAAGCAGCAGATCATCCTGACCTGCGACCGCTATCCGCGCGAAGTCGAAGGCCTGGAAGCGCGCCTGAAGTCGCGGCTTGCCTGGGGCCTGTCGGTCGCGATCGAACCACCCGACTTCGAGACCCGCGCCGCGATCGTGCTGGCCAAGGCGCGCGAACGCGGTGCCGAGATTCCCGATGATGTTGCGTTCCTGATCGCCAAGAAGATGCGCTCCAACGTGCGCGACCTCGAAGGCGCGCTCAATACCCTGACCGCCCGCGCCAATTTCACCGGCCGCGCGATCACTACCGAATTCGCCCAGGAAACCCTGCGCGACCTGCTGCGCGCCCAGCAGCAGGCGATCAGCATTCCCAACATCCAGAAGACCGTTGCCGACTACTACGGCCTGCAGATCAAGGATCTGCTGTCCAAGCGTCGCACCCGCTCGCTGGCTCGTCCGCGCCAGGTCGCCATGGCCCTGACCAAGGAACTGACCGAGCACAGCCTGCCCGAGATCGGCGACGCCTTTGCCGGTCGCGATCACACCACGGTGCTGCATGCCTGCCGTCAGATCCGCACCCTGATGGAAACCGACGGCAAGCTCCGTGAGGACTGGGACAAGCTGATCCGGAAGCTGAGCGAATGATGCACGGACGCCGATGAGGCGTCATCGCACAAAACGGTGCAGAATCCGGGAGCAAGCACGGGACACGTTGTGGATAAAAATGGCGTTTGAAATCGCGCTGGATTTGTCCACAGCTTTCCCCACCCCCTGGGGCTCGGTAATACAGAGGGTTTCGAGGCATTAAATCCTTTTATTTACAAAGACTTAGCATCGTTTTCCAGCGATTTTGTCTCTACCAGCACCACCAAGCTTTTGATTTATTCCATATTTTTTTAAAGCATAGGGGCACGGAACCACATGCGTTTCACACTGCAGCGCGAAGCCTTTCTCAAGCCGTTGGCACAGGTCGTCAACGTGGTCGAACGCCGCCAGACCCTTCCGGTTCTGGCCAATTTCCTGGTCCAGGTGCAGAACGGCCAGCTGTCGCTGACCGGTACCGACCTGGAAGTGGAGATGGTGTCGCGGATCGCGGTTGAAGATGCCCAGGACGGCGAAACCACCATTCCTGCACGCAAGCTGTTCGAGATCATCCGTGCCCTGCCTGATGGCAGCCGGATCACCGTCTCGCAGACCGGCGACAAGATCACCGTGCAGGCCGGTCGTAGCCGCTTCACCCTGGCCACCCTGCCCTCCAACGACTTCCCGTCGGTGGACGAAGTGGAAGCCACCGAGCGCGTTGCCATTGGCGAAGCGACGCTGAAGGAACTGATCGAGCGCACGGCGTTCGCGATGGCCCAGCAGGACGTGCGCTACTACCTCAACGGCCTGCTGTTCGATCTGCGCGGCGATGCACTGCGTACCGTCGCTACCGACGGCCATCGCCTGGCACTGTGCGAAACCGACCTGGCCAAGCCCAGCGGTTCCAAGCGCCAGATCATCGTGCCGCGCAAGGGTGTGACCGAACTGCAGCGCCTGCTGGAAAGCGGTGATCGCGAGATCGAGCTGGAAGTCGGCCGCAGCCACGTGCGCGTCAAGCGCGACGATGTGACCTTCACTTCGAAGCTGATCGATGGTCGCTTCCCGGACTACGAAGCTGTGATTCCGATCGGCGCCGACCGCGAGGTGAAGGTTGATCGCGAAGCCCTGCGCGCTTCGCTGCAGCGTGCCGCGATCCTGTCCAACGAGAAGTACCGCGGCATCCGCGTGGAAGTCTCGCCGGGCAACCTGAAGATCAGCGCGCACAACCCGGAGCAGGAAGAAGCCCAGGAAGAGATTGAAGCCGATACCACGGTCAGCGATCTGGCCATCGGCTTCAACGTGAACTATCTGCTGGACGCGCTCTCCGCCCTGCGCGATGAGGAAGTCATCATCCAGCTGCGCGATTCCAACTCTTCGGCGCTGGTGCGTGAATCCAGCAGCGAGAAGTCGCGCCATGTGGTGATGCCGCTGCGCCTCTGACAGCAGTGCTGTTCCACGTGGAACCGAACGCGCCCGGGAAATCCCGGGCGTTTTTTTTGGTTCCACGTGGAGCACCGCCGTTGTGGTACTCGTGGACCTGGCCGCGGCCAGGTTGCGTCTTCTTCGGCGATCCTGCATCCCATTGCGGGTAGTCATGTCGAGGCAAGAACAGACCTGGCTCGGTTGCTTCCTCCGCAGGCCGTGGACCTTTCCCGCGAGCGACATCAGTGCGAATTCTGGATCTGGGCCGCGTTTGGTTCCTTGCAGGTCAGCGAGCCGGTGCTGACAGGGCAATCAACTCTGCCAACCAGGCAGGCCCCGGTTCTCTGCTGACGCCTCTGTCCACAGGCTTGGATCGGGGGAATTCGGGCCCAGCCTAGCTTCTAAATCTGGGTATAAATCTAAAGCATGGTGGTGATGGTAGAGCCAGATTTTATGTAGAAATACCTTATCTATTTGATTTTAAATGGATTTATGCACATGAAACCCCCTGTATAGAGGGCCCTGGGGCTGGGGGGGAACCTGTGGATAGTTTCTGAGGCAGGACGAAAGGGCTTTTTTATCCACAGATTGCCCATACCTTGTGCATAAGTCATACAGGCCTCCTGTGGGTAGTGTGAAACGAAGGCCGAGAATTTCTTGAATTCTGTGGAACGTGCCACACGAGGCCCTTGCAGATTTCAAGGAATCTGCGGCTGCGTCGGCGCTGACTGCGATTGATATGGCCTCACCCTTCTTCGCACTGCCGGTGAAATCGTTAAGATCTGGGGGGTTGGAGCCTGCGGCGCCGCGCAGATTTGAAGGATTCTCCGGCCTTTGCGACGGCTCGCCGCTGCCGATCCATGAAGATCGGCACGTGAAACACCCGGATCAGGTCGAGGCTCAAGCAGCAACTGCACCTAGACCCCGCGCGGCGCGCCTGTCTTGACCGATGCAGTAAGCTGATGGATTCCCTGCCCTTCTACCGCCCCGTGCGGATGGTCTTTCGCGCCCCATGCAGATCCGCCGCCTCGCCTTGCATCAACTGCGTCGCTTCAGTGCGGTGGACCTGTCGCCCAAGCCGGGTTTGAACCTGCTGACCGGCGACAACGGTGCCGGAAAGACCAGCGTGCTCGAAGCGCTGCACCTGATGGCCTATGGCCGCAGTTTCCGCGGTCGGGTACGTGATGGATTGGTCCGGCAGGGCCAGGATGCGCTGGAAATCTTTGTGGAATGGGACGAACAGCGCGCCAATCACGCGCCGCATCGCCGAAAGGCCGGTCTGCGCCACAGCGGTAATGACTGGAAGGGGCGATTGGATGGCGAAGACGTCGCCCAGCTCGGGAATCTCTGCGCTGCCCTGGCCGTGGTGACGTTTGAGCCTGGCAGCCACGCCCTGGTGAGTGGTGGCGGCGAACCCCGCCGTCGCTTCCTCGATTGGGGCTTGTTCCACGTGGAACCGGATTTTTTGTCCCTGTGGCGGCGCTACTCGCGGGCCTTGAAGCAGCGCAATGCGCTGTTGAAGCAAGGCGGGCCTTCGCGAATGCTCGATACTTGGGATCACGAGCTGGCGGAGGCGGGCGAGCCGCTTACCAGCCGTCGCCAGCACTACCTGGAGCGCCTGCAGCAGCGCACCGTAACGTTGGCTGCCAACCTGGCCCCTCAACTGGGTATCCAGGGGATGGAGCTGAGCCCCGGCTGGCGCCGCCACGAACTCCCTTTGGCTGACGCCCTGCTTCTGGCCCGGGAACGGGACCGCCAGGCAGGCTATACCTCGGTCGGTCCGCATCGGGCAGACTGGAGCGTGGATTTCCACAGCATTCCGGGTCGCGATGCGCTGTCCCGTGGCCAGGCAAAGCTGACGGCATTGGCCTGCCTGCTGGCCCAGGCCGAGGACTATGCCGAGCAGCGTGGCGAGTGGCCGGTGATCGCACTGGATGATCTGGCCTCGGAGCTCGACCGCACCCACCAGGCCCGGGTACTGGAGCGCCTGCTCAATGGCCCGGCGCAGATCTTCATCACCGCCACTGAAACCCCGGCGGCGCTGCAGGAACTGGACCACATCGCCCGGTTCCACGTGGAACATGCACAGATCGTGGCTGTGCCATAGTGGGCACAACAGGGCCGCTCGACCCCGGCTGGTATAATTCGGGTTGAAACCCTTTCATTCTCGGCACATCGCCCCAGGCGGTGTCCGACCTGCGGAGCCTACGGCAAGCGCAATGAGCGACGAACAGAACACCCCGGCAAACAACGGCAATTACGACGCCAACAGCATTACCGCCCTGGAAGGCCTGGAGGCTGTCCGCAAGCGTCCCGGTATGTACATCGGTGACGTCCATGACGGTACCGGCCTGCACCACATGGTGTTCGAGGTCGTCGACAACTCGATCGACGAAGCGCTCGCTGGCCACGCCGATCATGTGGCGGTTGTGATCCACGCAGACGGCTCGGTGTCGGTGTCCGACAACGGCCGTGGCATCCCGGTCGGCAAGCATGAGCAGATGAGCGCCAAGCTCGGTCGCGAAGTGTCCGCCGCCGAAGTGGTGATGACCGTCCTGCACGCGGGCGGCAAGTTCGATGACAACAGCTACAAGGTTTCGGGCGGCCTGCATGGCGTCGGTGTCAGCGTGGTCAATGCGTTGTCGCAGAAACTGCTGGTGGACGTGTTCCAGGGCGGTTTCCACTACCAGCAGGAATTCAGCGACGGCGCCGCTGTGAGCCCGCTCAAGCAGTTGGGCACCACCACCAAGCGCGGTACCACTGTGCGCTTCTGGCCGTCGACGGTCGCTTTCCACGGCAACGTGGAATTCCACTACGACATCCTGGCCCGCCGCCTGCGTGAACTGTCGTTCCTCAACTCCGGTGTCAAGATCGTGCTGGCCGACGAGCGCGGCGACGGCCGTCGCGATGATTTCCACTACGAAGGCGGCATCCGCAGCTTCGTGGAGCATCTGGCTCAGCTGAAGACCCCGCTGCACCCGAATGTCATTTCGGTCACCGGCGAACACAACAACATCGTCGTGGACGTGGCGCTGCAGTGGACCGACTCCTACCAGGAGACGATGTACTGCTTCACCAACAACATTCCGCAGAAGGACGGTGGTACCCACCTGGCCGGCTTCCGCGGTGCGTTGACCCGTGTGCTCAACAACTACATCGAGCAGAACGGCATCGCCAAGCAGGCCAAGATCAACCTGACCGGCGATGACATGCGCGAAGGCATGATCGCGGTGCTGTCGGTGAAGGTGCCGGACCCGAGCTTCTCCAGCCAGACCAAGGAAAAGCTCGTCAGTTCCGACGTGCGCCCAGCCGTGGAAAACGCCTTCGGTGCGCGCCTGGAAGAATTCCTGCAGGAAAACCCGAACGAAGCCAAGGCGATCGCCGGCAAGATCGTCGACGCTGCGCGTGCACGCGAAGCGGCGCGCAAGGCCCGCGACCTGACCCGCCGCAAGGGTGCGCTGGACATCGCCGGCCTGCCGGGCAAGCTGGCCGACTGCCAGGAAAAGGACCCGGCACTGTCCGAGCTGTTCATCGTCGAGGGTGACTCGGCAGGTGGCTCGGCCAAGCAGGGCCGCAACCGCAAGAACCAGGCGGTGCTGCCGCTGCGCGGCAAGATCCTCAACGTGGAACGCGCGCGCTTTGACCGCATGCTGGCTTCCGACCAGGTCGGTACGCTGATCACCGCGCTGGGTACCGGCATCGGTCGCGACGAGTACAACCCGGACAAGCTGCGCTACCACAAGATCATCATCATGACCGACGCCGACGTCGACGGCGCGCATATCCGCACCCTGCTGCTGACGTTCTTCTACCGTCAGATGCCGGAGCTGATCGAGCGTGGTTACGTCTACATCGGCCTGCCGCCGCTGTACAAGATCAAGCAGGGCAAGCAGGAGCTGTACCTGAAGGACGACCCGGCGCTGGACAGCTACCTGGCCAGCAGCGCAGTGGAAAACGCTGCACTGGTGCCGGCCACCGGCGAGCCCGGCATCGAAGGTCTGGCGCTGGAAAAACTGCTGCTGGCCTACGCCGCCGCGCTGGATTCGATCGAGCGCAATGCGCACCGTTACGACCGCAACCTGCTCGAAGCGCTGGTTGATTTCGTGCCGATGGATCTGGAAAGCCTGCGCAATGCCGGCGAAGGCGAAGGCCTTGATGCACTGGCCAAGCGCCTCAACCAGGGCAACCTGGGCAGCCCGCGTTTCAGCCTGGAACTGCAGGAAGCCAATGAAGAGCGGCCGGCAGCGGTGCTGGTGACCCGTCGCCACATGGGCGAGCAGCACGTGCAGGTGTTGCCGATGTCGGCCTTCGAAAGCGGCGAACTGCGCGCGATCCACCAGACCTCCACGCTGCTGCATGGCCTGGTCCGCGAGGGCGCGACCATTTCCCGCGGCGCCAAGTCGATCGAAGTCGACTCGTTCGCCAAGGCGCAGAACTGGCTGCTTGAAGAGGCCAAGCGCGGCCGCCAGATCCAGCGATTCAAGGGTCTGGGTGAAATGAATCCGGAACAGCTGTGGGACACCACCGTGAACCCGGAGACCCGTCGCCTGCTGCAGGTGCGGATCGAAGACGCGGTCGCCGCCGACCAGATCTTCAGCACCCTGATGGGCGATGTCGTCGAACCGCGTCGCGACTTCATCGAAGACAATGCGCTGAAGGTCGCCAACCTGGATATCTGACACAATCGGGACATGGCCGGTGCGCGGGGAGGCGCGCCGGCCTTCGTCCCTTGAATGCAGGTATCTGATGTCCGCTTCCGCCCCGGTTTCCGCCCCGCCTCCGGTTCCGCCGGCATCCGCCGCGCCACGTGCCGTGTCGCCGTTGGCGAGCTTCTTCATCGACCTGGGTATCGCCGCCGTCACCCTGGTCGGCCTGAGCATGGTCACCGGCCTGTTCTGGGGCTTCTACCGCGCCATCATGGTCGGTTACGCCAATGCCGAGGCCAATGCGGGGGCCATGACGCCGGCCGCCACGAGCGCTGCGGTGGGCCAGCCGGGTGCCCTGGCACAGATCCTGATGGCATTGATCTCCACCGGAGGCGCTGCCCTGCTGCTGTATTTCTGGCGGCGCCCGGCAAACGCCGCAGAGCGGCAGGCTTCACGCCAAGCCGTGCGACGGCCCGCCACGTGGGGATGGACCCTGTTGGTGGCCACCCTGATCGTACTGGGCAGCAACGGCATCGCCCTGCTTGCCAAGCAGTTCGGCATCGAACCGGTGCCGACCAACGTGGAACTGATGCAGAGCGCGATCGCGCGTTTCCCGCTGTTCCTGGTGCTGTTCGCGGTGATCCTTGCCCCGGCCTACGAGGAACTGCTGTTCCGCCGGGTCCTGTTTGGCCGCCTGTGGCAGGCCGGCTACCCCTGGCTGGGTATCATCCTCAGCAGCCTGGCATTCGCGCTGGTCCATGAAATGCCGGGGCTCAGCAAGAATTCGCTGCTGGGCATGGCACAGCTGTGGCTGGTCTATGGCGGCATGGGCGCGGCCTTCTGCTGGTTGTACCGGCGCACCGGCACCCTCTGGGCCGCGATTGCCGCGCACGCGTTGAACAACGCGATTGCCCTTGCCGCGATGGTGTTTCTTGGCGCAACGTAACGTGCTGTCCGCTTGACGAAAGATTAAGCAGGTACGTTACACACTGCACATATGAACGCGGGGGGATCCATGAAACAACTGCTGTTGGCCCTTGTCATCACCACCCTGGTCAGCGCCTGCGCGACCACCACGTCGCCGACCGGGCGACGCCAGATGGTGGGGGGCGTATCACAGGCACAGCTGGACCAGCTGGGTGCACAGGCGTTCGCCGAGACCAAGCAGAAGGAAAAGATCAGCACTGATGGCCGCCAGAACGGCTATGTGCAGTGCGTGGTGAACGCCTTGGTCGCACAGTTGCCAGCCCAGTACCGTGGCGTACGGTGGGAGACGGCGGTATTCGTCGACAAGGAACCCAATGCCTTCGCCCTGCCCGGCGGCAAGGTCGGCGTGAACACCGGCATCTTCACCGTGGCCAAGAACCAAGATCAGCTGGCTGCCGTGATCGGCCATGAGATCGGCCACGTCATCGCCCGCCACCACGAGGAGCGCATCACCCGGCAGATGGGGGCGCAGACCGGTCTGGCCGTGCTCGGGGCGCTGGCCGGCGCCGCCTATGGCGATGGCGCTGCCAGTACGGTCAACCAGCTGGGTGGAATGGGCGCGCAGACCGCGTTCCTGCTGCCGGGTTCGCGGACCCAGGAAAGCGAGGCCGATGTCATCGGCCAGCGGCTGATGGCCCAGGCCGGATTCAACCCGGCCCAGGCGGTCGATCTGTGGCAGAACATGATGGCGGCCAGTGGCGGCCGGAGCCCGCAGTGGCTGTCCACCCACCCCGATCCGGCCAGCCGGATCCAGGAACTGCGGCGCGATGCCCCCGGCTTGACCCCGGTCTATCAGCAGGCGCAGGCGGCCGGGCTGCGGCCAAAGTGCGGATGAGTGCGCAGTCTTATGCTGTAGTGCAGCACATAAAACGATTTCTCACGCCATCTGTTTCTGATACGTTTGGCGGCTCAGATTTTTCTGACAGTCCGACTTTGCCGCTAACCGGCGGTTCGATCGAGGTGAACGATGATTTTCCGTAACCACAAAGCTGTGCTTTCCGTCCTCGTCGCGACCGCCCTGACCGGCGCCGTGGTCACCGATGCCTTTGCGCAGTCCTCGCGTTCCTCGGACCGTGGCAGCCGTGGCGGCAGCAGCAACAAGCAGGCCAAGGCCGAAGCGCTGTACCCGAACGCGACCCGCCAGGAGCCGACCGCCAAGGCGTCGGCCAAGATGGGCAGCAAGCTGCAGAAGATGATCGACAGCTACAACAAGGAAAAGTTCCCGGAAACGCGCGAGCAGGCTGACGCGATCCTGGCCGACAGCGCCTCGAACGAGTACGACAAGTCGCTGGCCGCGCAGCTGGCCTCGCAGGCGGCCTACCAAACCGAGGACGTTGCGGCGGCCATCGCTTACCTGAAGCAGGTCCTGCAGTTCAACGGCCTGGACAACAATGGCCACTTCCAGTCGATGCTGATGCTGGGCCAGCTGCAGCTGCAGGAAGACCAGACCGCTGAAGGCCTGGCCACCCTGGACAAGTACTTTGCCGAGAGCAAGTCGACCAAGCCGGAAGAACTGATCGCCAAGGGCCAGGCGCTGTACCAGCTGGAGCGGTACCAGGAAGCGATCCCGGTGCTGCAGCAGGCCATCGCCGGCGCCACCGAACCGAAGGACAACTGGAACCAGCTGCTGATGGCAGCCCTGTCCGAAGCCGGCCAGACCGGTGAAGCGGTGAAGACCGCCGAAGCACTGGCGGCGAAGAACCCGAATGACAAGAAGGCCCAGCTGAACCTGGCCAACATGTACATGCAGGCTGACCAGATGCCGAAGGCCGCCGCGGTGATGGACAAGCTGCGCAGCAGCGGCCAGCTCACCGAAGAGCGCGAGTACAAGCAGCTGTACTCGATCTATGCCAACACCGAGAACAAGGAAAAGGACGTCATCGCGGTCATCAATGAAGGGTTGCAGAAGGGCATCCTGAAGCCGGACTACCAGGTCTACCTGGCGCTGGCCCAGTCCTACTACTACTCCGACCAGGTGCCGCAGGCGATCGATGCGTGGCAGAAGGCCGCCCCGCTCTCCAAGGACGGTGAGACCTACCTGAACCTGGCACGCGTCCTGCATGCCGAAGGTCGCGTCCCCGAGGCCAAGAAGGCCGCCCAGCAGGCGCTGGCGAAGGGCGTGAAGAACCAGGCTGATGCCAAGAAAATCATCAACCTGAAGTAAGTAGGAATAACGCCTGAACGCCTGCCCAGTTGATGCGCAGGCGCTCAGGATTGGTATAAGCTTGGAGGTTCCTGCGGTGTCATGCACCGCTGATCAGGGATTCCGCCCCCGGCATCCCGGCCCCACTATTGAGCTCTTGGCGCATGACGGAACAACTAGTCGTTCACCGGTACGAACAACCCGATGACAAGGGGCTGAGCTGGCCTCGCATCGTCGGCATCGCGTTTGTAATTGCCCTGCATCTGGCCGCCTTCATGATGCTCCTGATCCCAGCCGTGGCTCCCAAGGCCGTGACGGAGAAGGAACGCAACGTCATGGTGACCATCGTCGACGCACCGCCGCCGCCGCCCCCGCCGCCGCCGCCGCCGCCGCCGACGGATACTCCGCCGCCGCCGGTGAAGAATCTGTCGCCGCCGAAGCCGTCGCCGGTCCCGCCGCCGCCGCAGGCGCCGGTCGTGGACGTGCCGGAACCGCGCCCGAACGATATCGTCACCCCGCCGTCGCCCCCGGCGCCGCCGGCTCCGGCGACCTCGATCGAGGCCAGCGTGGACATCTCGTCGAAGGCCATGAATCCGCCGCGCTACCCGCCGGCAGCCTTCCGCGCAGGTATCCAGGGCGAAGTGATCCTGATCATTGATGTCGATGCCAGCGGCAACGTCACCAATGTCACGGTGGAAAAGTCCAGCCGTAACCGCGACCTGGACCGTGCTGCGATGGAAGCAGCTCGCAAGTGGCGCTTCAACGCCGCTGAATCTGGCGGTAAAAAGGCGGCAGGTCGCGTTCGCGTCCCGGTCAACTTTGCGCTGAACTGATGCGCCCGGGTGGCCGTCTGGCCACCCCCGCTTCCAGTTCGATTGTTTAGCTTAGCTACACCCTTTATCACCACACACAACAAAGGTAAGCGTCATGCTGCAGGAACTTTTCATCGCCGCTGCTGCCGGGGGCAATCCGTCCAACGCCCTGTCGCAGATGGGCTTCGAGCACCTGATCCACGAAATGACCACCAAGCCGGGTGATTTCGCGGTTTCCTGGGTCGTGCTGCTGACCCTGATCGCCATGTCGGCCATGTCCTGGTACTGGACCGTCATCAACATCTTCCGTGCGACCCGCCTGAAGAGCGCCGCTGATCGCGTCGTCAGCCTGTTCTGGGATACCCCGAACGCACAGGACGCCATCCGTGCGATGGAAGAACAGCCGGCTTCCGAGCCGTTCTCCAAGATCGCCCTGGACGCTGCCCAGGCAGCTGCGCACCACCAGCGTGCTGAAGGCGGCGCCACCGGTGGCGTGGGTGAGAACCTGAGCCGTTCGGAGTTCGTCGACCGCGCTCTGCGCCAGGCCGTCACCCGCGAAAGCAACAACCTGCAGTCGGGCATGACCCTGCTGGCTACCGTCGGCGCGACCGCTCCGTTCGTCGGTCTGCTGGGTACCGTGTGGGGCATCTACGGCGCGCTGATCAAGATCGGTGCCACCGGCTCCGCTTCGATCGACGCCGTTGCCGGCCCGGTGGGTGAAGCGCTGATCATGACCGCGATCGGTCTGTTCGTCGCGATCCCGGCCGTGTTCGCCTTCAACTTCTTCAGCAAGATCAACAGCGCGACCATCAGCAAGTTCGATACCTTCGCGCACGACCTGCACGACTTCTTCGCCACCGGCTCGCGCGTCCGCTAATTGCGGCGCGTGACCCAGCGACGAAGTAAGTAGTCACCAAGATCTAGACGGAGCCCGTTATGGCTTTCAGTAGTGGTAACAGCGGCGGCCCCATGGCCGACATCAACGTTACGCCCCTCGTGGACGTGATGCTGGTGCTGCTGATCATCTTCATCATCACGGCGCCCCTGATGTCCCACAAGGTCAAGGTGGATCTGCCGGAAGCCAACCTGATCCAGAAGCCGGAAGACGCCGAAAAGCGTTCCGGACCGATCACCCTGGCAGTCAAGGAAGACGGCTCGATCTACTGGAACGACGAAGAAATCAACAAGCAGACTCTCGAGTCGCGCTTGGCGACCGCCGCTCAGCAGACCCCGCAGCCGCCGCTGAACCTGCGTGGTGACCGCACCACCAAGATGCGCGTCATCAACGACCTGACCAAGGTCGCACAGGAGCAGGGCATGCTGGACGTCGGCTTCGTCGCGACCAAAGAGAAGGGGCAATAAGCCATGGCATTCAGTAGTGGTGGTGGCAAGGGCCCCATGGCAGACATCAACGTCACGCCCCTCGTGGACGTGATGCTGGTTCTGCTGATCATCTTCATCGTGACCGCGCCGATCATGACGTATCCGATCGCCGTGGACCTGCCGCAGCGCGTGCTCAACCCACCGCCGCAGCTGGTCGAACCGCCGCCGCCGATCGAACTGAAGATCGACGCCAGCAACCAGGTCTCGTGGAACAACAGCCCGATCAATACTGGCGAGCTGCAGCAGCGGATGGAGAACGAGGTCCAGAAGGACCCGACCAACCAGCCGGAACTGCGCATCGATGCCAGCCCGGATTCGGAGTACGACGTGATGGCCAAGGTTCTGGCCGCCGCGAAGAACGCTCAGATGAAGAAGATCGGTTTCGTGCAGCAGTAATCGCTACACCGCAACACAACAGTCATGACGCGACTGCAAAACGCCCCTGGAGACAGGGGCGTTTTTTTTGTGGGATGCAGTCGGGGTCAGATCCCTCTTCCTGCGGAAAAGGGATCTGACCCCATCAGAGAGCACGCGCCCGCTATGATCGGCGGATGCTCGCCCTCTTCGACTCCCTGCGTCACTGGCTCGACGGCATCGCCCACCTCGGCTCGATCCTGGCGGTGGCCTACCTGCTGTACCTGTTCGCGTTGACGGGCTGGATCATGCTGCAGAAGCGCGAGCCGGTGGCCACGCTGAGCTGGATCCTGTCATTGGCACTGCTGCCGTATCTGGGCCTTTTCATCTACTACCTGCTGGGCCCGCAGAAGGTGAAGCGGCAGCGCCTGCGCCGCGGCCGCGCGCGTTCAGGCATGGAGCACTACAGCGATGTCTGTCCGCCGGATGCCGACTGCACCGAGCTGGCCAAGATCGCCCAGGCCACCACCGGCCTGGCGCCGAGCAGTGCCACCGAAGTGAGCTGGCTGGTCGATGGTGCGGCCACCTACACCGCGCTGCTGGAGGCCATCGCGCAGGCGCGCGACCACGTGCACCTGGAGTACTACATCTTCAATCCCGATCACGCCGGTACTGCGTTGCGCGACGCGCTGGTCGAGCGGGCACGTGCGGGCGTGCAGGTGCGCCTGCTGCTCGACGCAGTGGGCTCGTCCGCCCTGCCCGGCCGTTTCCTGCAGCCTTTGCTGGACGCTGGCGGCGAAGCGGTCTGGTTCCACCCGCGGCAACTGCTCAAACCCTTCAAGCGGCCGTGGTTGAACCTGCGCACCCACCGCAAGCTGGTCATCGTCGACGGCCGGCTGGCCTTCACTGGTGGCATCAACATCACCGACGACGAGGATGAGCGCCGCAAGCCCGACGCCTACCGCGATCTGCACATGCGCATCCGTGGTCACGTGGTGCGCAGCCTGCAGCTGGTGTTCGCCGAAGACTGGCTGTATGCCAGTGGCCAGGACCACTCGCGCTTCGACATCGCCCGGCTGTGGCCGGCCGACATGCCGCTGCGCGCCGACGGCCCGATCAACGCCCAGGTGCTGGTGTCCGGCCCCGACTCGGGCTGGGAAACCATCCACCGGTTGCACGTGGCGGCGATCCAGGAAGCACACGAACGGGTCTGGCTGGTCACGCCCTACTTCGTGCCGGGCGAAGCCGCGCGGATGGCACTGACCTCGGCCGCATTGGGCGGCCTCGACGTGCGCCTGCTCGTGCCGAAGATGAGTGACTCCTGGTTCGTCACCCAGGCCGCGCGTTCCTACTTCGACGAGCTGTTGCATGCCGGGGTGAAGATCTACGAGTACGGTCCGCGGATGCTGCACACCAAGGCCTTCATCGCCGACGACAACGTCTGCATCGTCGGCAGCGCGAACTTCGACCATCGCAGCTTCCGCCTGAACTTCGAGCTGTCGATGATGATCAGCGACCGTGACCGCGTCGCCGCCCTGGCCGACTTCCTGCAGGGGGAGTTCGACCGCGCCACCCGCGTGCAGGACCAGGCCGGCCGCTCCTTGTGGCTGCACCGCCTGCCCGAGGCCTTCGCGCGTCTGGCCTCGCCCCTGCTGTAACGCGGCGCTACACTGCGCCGATCATCCGGGGAGCCCGACTATGTACTGGTTGTACCTGCTGCTGGCGCTGGGCTGTTTCGCCTTCGCGCTGAAGACCCCCAGTGCGGGGTTGATGACCGTGTCCCTGCTGGCCGCCCTCGCCTTCCTGCTGGCCTGGGTTCGTGGACGCTACGTGGCCCGCTTCGGCGACCTGCAGCGCGACCCGGCCACCCTGATCGATGCCGACGAGCTGCGCCGCCTGCGCGAACAGGCCCAGGCCCGCCACGTTGGCGACCCCGACGACCACGACCACGACCCGTCCCCTCTTTCCAAGTAATCCCGTTCCATGACCCAGCTCAGCGTCAACGTCAACAAGATCGCCGTCCTGCGCAATTCACGCGGCGGCGCCGAACCGGACGTGGTGCGTGCCGCCCAGGCCTGCCTGGATGCCGGCGCACATGGCATCACCGTGCATCCGCGGCCGGACCGCCGCCACATCACCGCCGAGGACGTGCTGGCGCTGTCCACGCTGACCCGCGCGCGTGGCGTCGAGTTCAACATCGAGGGCAACCCGTTCGCCCCGCCGCGCGAGGGTTATCCCGGTCTGCTGCCGCTGTGCGCACAGACGTGCCCGGCGCAGGCCACCCTGGTGCCCGATGGCGATGGCCAGATCACCTCGGACCATGGCTTCGACTTTGAACGCGACGGCGAGCGCCTGCGCCCGCTGGTGGCGGAACTGAAGGCGATGGGCTGCCGGGTCAGTCTGTTCGTCGATGCCGGCAATCCGCTGCTGGAGCAGGCCGCCGAAGTGGGTGCCGACCGCGTCGAGCTGTACACCGGCCCGTACGCCGAGGCGCACGCCGCCGGTGATGCACGGGCCATACTGGAGCTGTTCGCAACCGCTGCACGCCGTGCCCAGGCCGTTGGCCTGGGCGTGAACGCCGGCCACGATCTGTCGCAGGACAACCTGCGCGATTTCCTGGCCCACGTGCCGGACGTGCTGGAGGTATCGATCGGCCATGCGCTGATCGGCGAGGCGCTGTATGACGGGCTGGACGCCACCGTGCGGGGCTATCTGGCGTTGCTGTGAGGTAGCGCCGGGCATGGCCCGGCGCTACCAAGATCGTTGTCGCAGCCATTGAGACCGCCGCGACGTACGCTGCGGCAATGGGTATCGCAATCAAGGGCCGAGGTTCCACGTCCCACCTTGCCGGGCGCTTTGAAAGCACCGTCAGCGAGGCGGTGGACGATGGCTGGGCGGTCGATGAAAGCGAGGAGTTCCTCGCCCCGCGCCTGCGCACCGAAGTACGTGCCGAGACCGCGCGCAGCATCATCACCCGCAACACTTCGCCGGACGTCGGCTTCAGCCAGTCGGTGAACCCTTATCGTGGCTGCGAGCATGGTTGTTCGTACTGCTTCGCACGCCCCTCGCATGCTTATCTGAACCTGTCGCCAGGCCTGGACTTCGAAACCAAGCTGTTTGCCAAGACCAACGCGCCGCAGCTGCTGCGCAAGGAGCTGTCGAAGCCGGGCTACGTGCCGCAGCCGATCGCACTGGGCATCAACACCGATGCGTACCAGCCGATCGAACGCAAGTTCAAGCTGACCCGCCAGCTGATCGAAGTGATGCTGGAGACGAAGCATCCCTTCTCGCTGATCACCAAGAACGCACTGGTGGAGCGCGACATCGATCTGCTCGCACCGTTGGCCGCCGAGAACCTGGTCAGCGTGCACTTCTCGGTGACCTCGCTGGACCCGCATCTGTCGGCCAAGCTGGAGCCGCGCGCCTCCGCGCCTCATGCGCGGCTGCGTGCGATGAAGCGCCTGCATGACGCAGGCATTCCGGTCGGCGTGATGGTGGCGCCGGTGATTCCGTGGATCAACGACAGCGAGCTGGAAGCCGTGCTGGAGGCCGCACACGATGCCGGCGCCAGCACCGCAGGTTATGTGCTGCTGCGCCTGCCGCTGGAAGTGGCACCGCTGTTCCGCGACTGGCTGGATACGCATCATCCCGATCGCGCCGCGCACGTGATGAGCACCATCCAGCAGCTGCGCGGCGGCAAGGACTACGACAGCCAGTTCGGCACGCGCATGCGCGGCCAGGGGGTGTATGCGGATCTGTTGAACAACCGCTTCAAGCTGGCGCGAAAGCGGTTGGGCTTCAATGCGCAGAACAGCCATTGGCCGAAGCTGGATTGCAGCCGGTTCCTGAAGCCGTTGCCGCCGCGCAAGGAATCGCCGCAGGGTTCGCTGTTCTGAGTAGAGTCGAGCTTGCTCGACTGGCGACGGAAAAGCAGTCGAACCAGCTCGGCTCTACCCCCCAAACAACTTCTGCGCACTCTGGAACAGGATCCAGCTGGTGGCGATGAACTTGTCGCCACCCTGCGGCCGGTTGCCACGATGGGTATGAGTAAACGCAGTCGGTGCGATCAGCAGGCTGCCGGTGCGCGGTGCGATCTTGCGGCCCTGGAACAGGAACTCGGTTTCGCCTTCGTCGAAGTCGTCGTTGAGGTACAGCGTCCACAGCACATGCCGGTGCAGCGTCTCGGCCTGGGCATCCTTCGGGTACAGCTCGCAGTGCCAGTACGGGTAACCGCCCTCGCCCGCCGCATACCACTGCAGGTTGATCGCACCCGGGCGCAGGCAGGTGCGGGCCAGGTCGGCCAGCTGCTGCTGCGGCATGTCAGGGAAGTCCTCGGCAGACAGGCGTCGCGGTTGGCCGTTGCTGTCCTGGATCTGCAACATCAGCGGGGCGATCAACGCCTGTGGATAACGGCGTAGATAAGTCAGCAGGCCGTTGAACACTGCAATCTGCAGCTGCTGGTCGACATCCTGCCAGCCCTCCAGGCCGCTGATGCGAAGATCCTTGCTGTGCTTGAGTTCCGGGAACACACCACTGCCCACCGCACCTGGCAGCAGGCCGCGCGTAGCGCGCATGCGCTCGACGATCGCCGCGCAGACGTCGCTGGGGACGGCGTTGTGGATGACTTCGATGAAATCGACCGGGCCCTGCTCGTGCATGCGTGCATTCCTTAGGCGGCAACGACTTGATGGTGCCGTTTGCCGCCCTCGGTGTCACCCCACGGTCATGTCATCGATCTGCCATGACCGCTGTCGGGCAACCGCCTGTCAGCCCTGTGCGTCGTCGTGCGCGTGGTGGTAGCGCACCGCCTCGGCCACTTCCTCGCGCGAACCGAGGAACACCGGCACGCGCTGGTGCAGCTGGTCGGGCTGGATATCGAGGATGCGCTCGCGCCCGGTCCAGGCGGCGCCGCCGGCCTGTTCGACCAGCAGGCCCATCGGGTTGGCTTCGTACATCAGGCGCAGCTTGCCGGCCTTGGACGGATCCTTCTTGTCCCACGGGTAGATGAAGATGCCGCCGCGGGTCAGGATGCGGTGCACGTCGGCCACCATGCTGGCGATCCAGCGCATGTTGAAGTTCTTGCCGCGCGCGCCTTCCTTGCCGGCCAGCAGGTCGCCCACATAGGCCTGCATCGGTGCTTCCCAATGGCGCTGGTTGGACATGTTGATGGCGAACTCCTGGGTGGCCGCCGGAATCTGCATGTTCTCGGTGGTCAGCACGAACTCGCCCTTCTCGCGGTCCAGGGTGAAGGCGTGGGTGCCGTGGCCGACGGTCAGCACCAGCTGGGTGCTGGGCCCGTAGATGCAGTAGCCGGCGGCGATCTGCTTGCTGCCCGGCTGCAGGAACGCGTCATCGCCGGGCAGTTCGACGTTGGTCGGGCAGCGCAGCACCGAGAAGATGGTGCCGACGGAGACGTTGACGTCGATGTTGGAGCTGCCGTCGAGGGGATCGAACAGCAGCAGGAAATCGCCGCGCGGGTAGATGTCCGGCACCGGCTGGCTGTGGTCCATTTCCTCCGAGGCGCAGGCGGCGAGATGGCCACCCCAGGCATTGGCTTCGAGCAGGATCTCGTTGCTGATGACGTCCAGCTTCTTCTGCGCTTCACCCTGCACGTTGCCGGTACCGGCGTCGCCCAGCACGCCACCGAGGGCGCCCTTGCTGACGGCGATGGAGATGCTGGTGCAGGCGCGGGCCACGACCGCGATCAGCTGGCGCAGGTCGGCATTGATGCGGCCGGCGTGCTGTTCCTGGATCAGGAAGCGGGTCAACGAAGTACGGGACATGGTCGGACAGGTCTCGGCAGCGGGAAAACGCCTATTGTCGCCGGTCTGGCGAGGGCGTGCGTGAGCGCGGGAAGGCGAAATCGTTTCCAGGTGCGCTGCGCTCGTGGCGCCTTCTCTTCATGTAGGTGCCCCTCTCGCTGCGCTTCCGGGTTCGCCGCGAGCGCGGAGGGAATGGCAAAGGCAAGAGCAAAAAACAAAGGCGCCTTGCGGCGCCCTTGTCTTCAAACCACATGGAACGATCGATCAGCCCTTGGCGACGGTGGCCACGGCCTTGGCGACGTATTCCAGGTTGTTCTGGTTCAGTGCGGCCACGCAGATGCGGCCGGTGCCGACGGCGTAGATGCCGAACTCGTCGCGCAGGCGCTCGACCTGCTCGCGGCTCAGGCCGGAGTAGGAGAACATGCCGGCCTGTTCGTTGATGAAGCCGAACTGCGGTGCACCGGCAGCGGCCAGCTTCTCGACCAGGCCTTGGCGCAGGGCGTGGATGCGCTCGCGCATCTCGGTCAGCTCCTGCTCCCACATCGCGCGCAGTTCCGGGTTGGTCAGCACGCCGGCCACCAGCGCAGCACCGTGGGTGGACGGGCTGGAGTAGATGGTGCGGATCACGCGCTTGACCTGCGACTGCACGGCTTTGGCGTCAGCGGCGGTCGGCGCGACCATCGACAGCGCACCCACGCGCTCGCCGTACAGCGAGAACGACTTGGAGTACGAGTTGGCGACGATGAAGCTGTCGATGCCGGCTTCGGCGATGATGCGCACCGCTGCGCCGTCCTGCTCGATGCCCTTGTCGAAGCCCTGGTAGGCCATGTCGATGAAGGGAAACAGCTGGCGGTCCTTCAGCAGCTGGGCGACCTGCTTCCACTGGGTGACCGTGAGGTCGGCACCGGTGGGGTTGTGGCAGCAGGCGTGCAGCAGCACCACGGTGCCGGCGTCCAGCTTGCCCAGGTCGGCCAGCAGGGCGTCGAAGTTGACGCCATGGGTGGTCGGATCGAAGTAGGTGTACTCCACCACCTCGAAACCGGCCGCGCTGAACACCGCGCGGTGGTTTTCCCAGCTCGGGTTGCTCAGTGCCACGGTGGCGTGCGGCAGCAGCTTCTTCAGCACGTCGGCGCCGACGCGCAGCGCACCGCTGCCACCGACGGTCTGTGCGGTGGTGACGCGGCCGGCGGCCAGCAGCGGCGAGTCCTTGCCGAACACCAGCTCACGCGTGGCCTGCGTATACGCCGGCAGGCCGTCGATCGGCAGGTAGCCGCGCGGTTTGGCTTCAGCGGCGAGCTGCTGCTCGATCTGCTTGACGGCGCGCAGCAGCGGAATGCGGCCGCTCTCGTCGTAGTAGATGCCCACACCCAGGTTGACCTTGGTCGGGCGGCTGTCGGCGTTGTACGCCTCGGTCAGGCCCAGGATCGGGTCGCCTGGGACCAGTTCCACGTTTGCAAAGAAGGACACGGCGGTACTCGTTCGGTAGACGGAAAGGGGGAGGAAGTGCGCTACACGGTCCGCGGCATTTCGGCCGGAAACAGCCCATCGTAACAAAGCCTGCCGGGGCTGGCCGCCGCCATCGTCATCCGCAGCCCCGTACCATGGCGTGCGTTGCCGCCCGATCCATCAACCTGAATCATGAATCCCGCTGCACACCGCCTCCCCCTGCCGCTGTCCGTCCTGCTGATGTCACCCTTGGTGGCTGCGGCCGAAGAACCTGCCCCCACTGCGCTGCCGGTGGTGCAGGTGCAGGCTGCACGCGTGCCCGGCATCGATCCCTTCGCGCTGCCCGCCAGCCTGGACACGGTCTGGATCGATGCCAGCCGGCCCGGTGCCGGCGTGCAGCTGTCCGAGGCGCTGGCCGGGGTGCCGGGCCTGCTGGCGCGCGACCGGCAGAACTTCGCGCAGGACACTCAGCTGTCGATCCGTGGTTTCGGCGCACGCTCGACCTTTGGCGTGCGCGGGGTGCGGGTGCTGATCGACGGCGTGCCGGCCACCATGCCTGACGGACAGGGCCAGCTGTCGCATGCCAGCCTGCTCGGCGCCGAGCGCATCGACGTGCTGCGCGGGCCGTTCTCGGCGCTGTATGGCAACTCCTCCGGCGGCGTGCTGCAGGTATGGAGTGCACAGGGCCACGCCGGCGATCCGTGGCGGTTGCGCGTGAATGCCGGTGCCGACAACACGCTCAGTGTCGGCGTGCAGCTGAAGGGGGCCGGTCGCGGGCTGGACTACAATATCGCTGCCAACCACTTCCGCACCGATGGCTGGCGTGACCACAGCCGTGCGCGCCGCGAATCGCTCAACGCACGGATCGGCGGTGAGTTGGGCGGTGGGCGGCTGGAGTTGCTGCTCAATGCGCTTGATGCGCCCGATGCGCAGGACCCGCTGGGGCTGACCCGCGCGCAGGTGGCGGCGGACCCGCGCCAGGCCACCGCCGTGGCGCATCAGTACAACACCCGCAAATCGGTGCGCCAGCAGCAGGCGGGCCTGCGCTGGACCCGTGAAACCGACACCCAGCGCTGGCAGCTGATGGGCTATGCGGGGCAGCGTGCGGTGACCCAGTACCTGCCGATTCCGCCGACGGCGCAGGCCAATCCGTTGCACGCCGGCGGGGTGATCGATCTGGAGGGAGGTTACGGTGGCCTGGACGCGCGCTGGGGGTGGCACGGTGAGCTGGGCGGACGGCCGCTGGACGTGGTAGCCGGGCTCAGCGCCGACCGGCAACGCCAGCACCGCACCGGCTACGAGAACTTCATCGGCAGCACGCTGGGCGTACGCGGGCGCCTGCGTCGCGACCAGATCGACACCGTGCAGAACGTGGACCAGTTCGCGCAGGCCTGGTGGCAGTGGAGCCCGCGCTGGTCGTTGCTGGCCGGCGTGCGCCACAGCGCGGTGCGCTTCGCGTCCGACGACCGCTATATCGTCGGCGCCAACCCCGATGACAGTGGCCGCCGCCGCTACCAGGCGACCACGCCGGTGGCCGGGATCAGCTTCGAGGCCAGCCCGCAGTGGCGCCTGCATGCCGCTGTGGGCCGCGGCTTCGAGACGCCCACCTTCAACGAGCTGGGGTATCGCGCCGACGGCCGGGCGGGACTGGCGCTGGATCTGGCGGCGGCGCGCAGCCGCAGCCTGGAGGTTGGCAGCAAGTGGCATGCACAGGATGGGACACAACTCGATGTCAGCCTGTTCCGCGCAGATACCGACAATGAGCTGGCCGTTGCCAGCAATATTGGTGGACGCAGCACCTATCGCAACATCGGCCGGACCCGCCGCCAGGGCGTGGAACTGCAGTACCGCCAGCCGTTGGTCGAACAGCTGGAACTGCAGCTGGCCTGGACCTGGCTGCAGGCACAGGTGCGTGCGCCGTACCTGACCTCGAACACCTGGGTTGCCGCCGGCAGCCGCCTGCCCGGGGTGCCACGCCAACAGGCCTTCGCCCGGCTGCAGTGGACCCCGGCCGATTGGCAGTGGGCGCTGGAGGCCACCGCCAGCAGCGATACCGTGGTCAACGACGTGGCCACCGAGCGCGCACCCGGATTCGCCCTGCTGCACCTGGAAGGCGGTCGCCGCTGGACCTTGCCGGGCGGGGAGCTGCGCGCCTTCGCGCGGCTGGAGAACGTGCTGGACCAGGCCTATATCGGCTCGGTGATCGTCAACGATGGCAATGGCCGCTACTACGAGCCGGGCCCGGGGCGGCGGGCCAGCGTGGGGCTGCAGTGGTCGTGGCGCTGAAGCAGTAGTGCCGGCCGGTGGCCGGCATCGCGCCATACATGACGTCAGGAGGTTGCCGGCCAGCGGCCGGCACTACCCGTCAGTCGGGGGCCTTGGCCGGCACGAACGCTGAGGTCGGGTCGCTGGCTGGGAAGGTCTCCTCCAGTGCCTCGTCCTGGTTGTCGCTGGCGCGCTGCTTGCGTTCGCGGCGCTTGAGCGGGCTCTCCTGGCCGCCGCGATGACGGTCACCGCCGTCCTTGCGGTCCTGGGCTGCCTGTTCAGCCTCGTGCTTCACCGGTAGATGGTCTTCACCGTGTTCGGCGTCGAAGAACGGCGCACCGGAGCCGCGGTAGTCCGCGTTGTCGGCATCGTGCTTGCCGCGCTGCTCGCCGGGGATGGGTGGATGATTGCCGCGCAGCGGATCGCGGGAGGTCTCTCGGCTCATGGTCTGGGTACCTGTGCTCGGGGAGCCCCACTACACCGCCCCGGAGGTAAAGCCGCCGCGAACCTGGCGTCATGAACATCTCGCTCACCCCCCGGTAACGGCACCGCGCGTATTCCTGCCCACCCGCCCCCGCTGCAGGAGCCGGCCATGCCCCGTCTTGAACGACCCGCACCGTCCGTGTTCAACGCCCTGCTCGATCCGCTCGGCCAGCGCACCGCGCAGCGCCGTACGCGTCGCCATGAAGACCCGCAGGCGGTGGCGCAGGATTACCTGCAGTACATGCTCAGCGACTACGAGGAGCGTCGTGGCCAGAGCCACCGCAACTGGCGCGATCTGTGCCCGGTCTATGCCTTCGCGCTGACCACCCACGCCGCCGACTGGCCGCGCGGTGACGCCGCCGATACCTGCGAGGAACTGGCCGAGCACTGGGAACAGATGCGCGGGCAGTCGCGGTTGGGTTGGGCGCAGGCGCGGCCAGTGGTGGAGGACGCCTGGCGCGCGCTGGACCACATCCCGGCAGCGGCGGTGAGGCCGCTGTTGCAGTAGTGCCGGCCGCTGGCCGGCAGAGGCTCGCTGCCTGAAGTTTCCTGGGGTTGCCGGCCAGCGGCCGGCACTACCGGAAGACGGCGCCCGCAGGCGCCGCTTCGTGGATCAGAAATCCGCGCGGATGCCGAACGTGACGCGTCGGCCGGAGAACTCGTACTGGGTCGGGAACGCCTTGTCGATCGTGTAGCCGCGGGTTGTTTCGTCCAGCAGATTGATCGCTTCCAGGTTCAGCTTCCAGGTGTCGTTGAGGCGGAAGCCGATCGAGGCATCCAGCTGGCCGTATGCATCGCGGTAGACCGGGTACATGTTGAGGTGGATGTACTCGACGTACTTGTCCTTGTAGTTGTACGAGGCGCGCGCGCTGAAGCGGTCGTTCTCGTAATACAGGGTGACGTTGTAGGCCTTCTCGGCCAGCCCTTCCGGTGGCGTCGGAATCGCGAGATCGGAGGCGCCGGTCAGTGAGTTGTCCAGCTGCGTGTAGTTGGCATTGATGCCCCACCCTTCCAGCGCTGGATGCAGCATCGACAGCGGCAGCTGCGCGACCAGCTCCACGCCACTGACCTTGTAGGAGCCGTCGGCGTTGACCGGCTGGTACACCTCGAAGTCGTAGTAGCCATCCAGCGACCCATTGGCGTTGAGCTTCTCGACATTGCGCACGATGCCGGTCAGCGACTGCCGCACCACACCGTCGATCTTCTTGGAGAAATACGACGCCGACAGCAGGCCGCCGTTGTGCAGGTACTTCTCCAGGCCGACCTCCCACTGCCTGGCGGTGGTCGGCTTCAGTGCCGGATTGCCGTCCATGAAGCGGAAACTGCTCCAGCTGACCGTTCGGCGGTAAGCGATGTCGGTCAGCGACGGACGCATCAGCGTCTCCGACGCCGCACCACGCAGCACCAGACCCTCGGCGATCTCGGCAGTCATGTTGAAGCTGGGCAGCAGCTTGCTGTAGTCGCCGCTGCTGGAGACCGGCGTAGCGGTGAAGCCGCTGCTGCCATCGGGCTTCTGCACCGGATGGAAGCCGGCCGAATCGACGTCGGTATCGATCGAGCGCATGCCGAGATTGGCGTACACCGGCACGTGGCCAACGTCGAAGTAGAAATCGGCCATGGCATACAGCGCCAGGGTCTTCTCCTTCACCTCGTAGTACTGGCCGGGGTCCAGCGGCGTCGCATAGCCGGGATAGCGGAAGGTGGCGCGCGCATAGGCGTTGGAGATCTGCTGCCAGTCCAGATCGCTCGGGCGATAGGCGCCGCCCGGGGCCAGCTGGCTGATCCACACCGGGTTGCTGTCGGCCAGCGTGCGCTTGTTCACCCAGGCCGTACTGCCGGCCGAGGGGCCCTGGATCTTGCCGCTGCCGAACTCACGCTGCTTGGTCTTGTCGGTGTAGCGCGCACCGAACTGCACGGCGCTCAGTGCCGGGAAGAACGCCAGGTTCATCTGCCGGCGCAGGTCCAGCTGCGCGGCGTACTTGTCGTCCTTCACGTTCTCCACTTCGGTTTCGTACGCTTCGAACAGGTACTTGTCGGCGGCGTTGTACATGTCGAAGCCACCGACGCTGCTCGGCACGGTTTCACCGCCGTTGCCGGTCCAGCGGGTGCGCGACGGTGCATAGGCCACGTGCTTGAGGTTGGCGTAATCCGAATCCTTGCGTGCACCGGAGTAACCAACCAGCGCATCGATGTCCCAGCCTCCCAGCGTCCAGTCCAGCTTGCTGCTGAACTGGCGATAGTCGGTGTTGGCGTTGCGGTCCTTGCTGAGGATCTCGTGCTGGGTGGCGGTGTAGGCCACATCCTTGAGCACGGTGATGCCATAGGCACCCAGCGTGGTCTTGTCGTAGTCGTAGATGCGGTCCAGCGTGCTGCGGCTGGAGGCCGAGTAGGCCGCGGCATCGTACTCGTCCTCATGGGTGTCGTAGCCGCCGAGCATCGCGTCGAAACTCAGCGAGAAGGTCTCGCTGGGCTTGAACTGCAGCGATGCAGTGGCACCCCACTGGTCCTGCTCATTGAGGTAGACACGGTCGCCGACCTTGTCCTGGAAGATGATGCGGCTGGTCTCGTCCTTGTCCATGCGGTTCTTCACCGCGATACCCGCATCGCGCGCCAGCACGGCGGCGGCCTGCGACGAACGCGTACCGGACGCCTCCAGGAAGCGCCCCATCGGACGGAAGTTGATGCCGGAATTGGAGTCGGTACGGTTGCTGCGCTTGGCCTTGGAGAACGACACCAGGCCACCCCAGTCACCCCAGGTGTCGCTGGCCAGGAACGAGATCTTCGGATCGACCTTGCCGTTGATCGAATTGTGCGAGGCTTCGGCCGAGGCGCTGAACTTCGGCCCGGTGTAGTCGAACGGCTTGGCGGTTTCGATGTAGACCGAACCGGCGATGCCGCCCTCTTCGTCCGCAGCGGTGGGCGACTTCTGCACGGTGACGGTCTGCACCACGTCGGCGGCGAAGATGTCGAACTGCACATCGCGTCCACCACTGCCCGATGCGGTGGCCAGATTGTTGATCGAAACCAGGGTGAACTCGCTGGGCAGGCCGCGCACGCTGACCTTGCTGCCCAGGCCCTTGTTGCGCTCGATGGTGACACCGGGCATGCGCTGCAGCGCCTCGGCCAGGTTCTGCTCGGGGAAATCGGCAACGTCGGTGGCGACGATCGAATCGGAGAAGCCGATATTGGCGCGCTTGAGATCGACAGCGCGTTCCAGGCTTTTTGCGTAGCTGCCATTGACAGTGACGGTGTCCAGCTGCTGCAGCCGTTCGCGGGTATCGCCGTCGGCCTCTTCGGTCTCTGCCATGGCATCGACGGGCAGTACCGCCAAGCCGCCGATCAGGACGGCATGGATGGCGCGGGACAAACGCTTCGCGTGAGGGGCCGCGGCAGCGGCCTCCCGGATCTGGTGACGCATCGGATGGATTTCCCGGTTCCCTGTGGTGATTCGCGCCGCGCCCGCCCGATATCCATCGAACAGACCCCTGCGCCGCGTTGCCGACGTCCGGCGGGCACCGAGCCTAGGGAGAAATTATTAAGCCTGTGTTGCGCTGCGCGAGGCGCGACGGCCGAACCACCAGCCGACCAGCAGCTGCAGTGGCAGTGACGCCAGCAGCGAAATGACGAACCAGAACGGATAGTCTGCCCCGACCGTCCACATGGCGTAGCCGCAGCCGAGGGCGATCAGCGACCAGATCGAAAACCCATGCGAGCGTGGCCAGCAGGGTGCGTAGTAGGTGGCGAAGGAAATGCCGGCGATGCCACCGAGCACGCTGAAGGCCAGGTCCCAGCCGAGCTGTACGCTGTTGTCTGGCGACAGGCCCAGCAGCGGCGGCAGCCAGCTGGCGACGCTGCTGACCAGGGCAAGCGACAGCACGCCGCCGATCAGGGCGACGATGGACAGGAACAGGGTCTTGAGCAGGCCGGGCATGCGCGCATTGTACGGCTGCGGCGTAGAACCCGGGTTGCCGGCCAGCGGCCGGTACTACCGAAGTGCGTGGGTCTGCCGGCCAGCGGCCGGCACCAACGGAGAACAGGCATGGCCGCCGCGCCCGTGGGAGAGGGGTACGGAACGACGGCGGCCATGCACAGGCGGTCAGGCGGCGAAGTCGAGCACCACGCGGCCTTCGATGCTGCCCGCGTGCATCCGCGCGAACACGTCATTGATGTTTTCCAGGCGATCGGTGCTGACCGTGGCCGCGACCTTGCCTTCGGCGGCGAACTGCAGCGACTCCTGCAGGTCCAGACGGGTACCGACGATCGAGCCACGCACGGTGATGCCGTTGAGCACCATGCCGAAGATATCCAGCGGGAAGTTGCCCGGCGGCAGGCCGTTGAGCGACACCGTGCCGCCGCGACGGACCATGCCCAGTGCCTGTTCGAACGCCTTCGGCGACACCGCCGTGACCAGCGCGCCGTGCGCACCGCCAATCTCTTTCTTCAGGTACGCGGCCGGATCGGTGGTGCGCGCGTTCACGGTGACCTGCGCCCCCAGCTGCCGGGCCAATGCCAGCTTGCTGTCGTCCACGTCCACTGCAGCCACATTCAGGCCCATCGCGCGGGCATACTGCACGGCCATGTGGCCCAGGCCGCCGATGCCGGAGATTGCGACCCAGTCGCCGGGCTTGGTGTCGGTGACCTTCAGGCCCTTGTAGACGGTCACGCCGGCGCACAGCACCGGCGCGATCTCGATGAAGCCCACGTCCTTCGGAAGCAGGCCGACATAGTTGGCATCGGCCAGTGCGTACTCGGCGAAGCCGCCGTTGACCGAGTAGCCGGTGTTGCGCTGTGTCTCGCACAGCGTTTCCCAGCCACCCAGGCAGTGTTCGCAATGGCCACACGCCGAGTACAACCAGGGGATGCCGACCCTGTCGCCTTCCTTGACGTGCCCTACCCCGCCTCCCACGGCCACGACGTGCCCCACGCCCTCGTGGCCGGGGATGAACGGCGGGTTCGGTTTCACCGGCCAGTCGCCCTCGGCGGCGTGCAGGTCGGTATGGCAGACGCCACAGGCCTCGATCTTGACCAGTACCTCGCCCGCCCCCGGGCGCGGTACCAGGACTTCCTCGATGACCAGTGGCTTGCCGAACTCACGTACGACGGCGGCCTTCATGGTGGAATGCATGCTCGGATCTCCGTAGTGCGCTTGCCCACAGAATGACGCCGGCTCGAGGCCGGCGCTTTGATCACGATCAAACTATGGAGTATCGACGCCGGGATTCAGCTGGCCAGTACGGCGGCTTCACGGGCCAGGCGTTCGATGGCGTCCCAGTCGCGGGTCTGCAGCAGCGCCGGGGTGGTCAGCCACGAGCCACCCACGCACAGCACGTTGGGCAGATGCAGGAACTGCGGCGCGGTCTGCGCGCTGATGCCACCGGTCGGGCAGAAGCGCACATCGGCGAACGGACCCTGCCAGGCCGCGAGCAGTGCCGCGCCACCGGCCTGGACCGCCGGGAAGAACTTGAAGGTGTCCCGGCCATGTTCCAGTCCCAGGATCAGGTCCGAGGCAGTGGCGGCACCGGGCAGGTATGGCAGGTCGGCATCGCGTGCGGCCGCATACAGCGCCGGCGTGGCACCAGGCGACACGGCGAAACGCGCGCCAGCCTGCTTTGCCGCCTGCATCTGCGCGGCGTTGAGCACGGTGCCGGCGCCGATCACCGCATCAGGCACGGCCTCGACCATGGCCTTGATCGCCTCCAGCGCCTGCGGCGTGCGCAGGGTCACTTCGATCACCGGCAGGCCGCCACGGAACAGCGCCTGGGCCACTTCGACCGCTTCATTCACATCTTCGGGGGTGTACACCGGAATCACCGGTGCCAGCTTCAACAGCGCGCGCAGGCGCGGATCAGCGCTGGACATCGTCTTGCTCCTTGCCCGCCAGGGCATCGCGGATGGCTGCCGGGCCCGGCAGCGCAGCGGCGCATGATGCCACGCACACCGCGAAGGTGCTGGCGCTGCCCTGCCCTGCGCGGAGTCAGGCCGGATCGGCCTGCAGCGCCTGGATGCGGCGCTGGTACCAGTCGGCGCCGACCGGATCGAACACCGCAGAGCGCTCCATCGGCGCCTCATAGACGTGCACCGAGATCGCCAGCGCCTCGTCACTGGCGTTGCGCAGGGTGTGGTACTCGTGCGGTGGAATCAGGCTGCCGGCACTGCCGCAGCCGCCACGCAGCGCGGCGTGGCGACGGAAGCGCCAGCGTTCGCCGGTGCGCTCCAGCAGTTCGTAACGGGTGATCTCCAGCTCCCCTAACCACACGCCCTCCACACACCACATGGCATCGTGGTCGTGCAGCGGCGTGCCCTGCCCCGGGCCCCAGCTCATGGCAATCACGCTGTAGCCGTGTTCGCGGCTGTGGTACAGCGGACGTCGCGCGTAGTGATCACTGACCGGACGATGCACGCAATCGGGCAACTCGATGCGGCTGTCAGCAATGGCGTCCTGCAGCGCGAGCTGCAGACGGGCGGTGATGCGCTCGGCATCACCGCAGGTCATCGCCGCATCGACGGCAGCGATAAGACGGTCGCGGCCACGGAACGCCGGAAACGGAGAAGTCTGCAGGTCCATGCCTCGACTGTAGACGAGCGTGGTTAAGGGAATGTTGGTGTTCGCGTGTCGCGCCCGCATTCATGGCAAGCCCGCGTGAAAAACGGTTCAGATGCGAATGCAGTAGAGCGATCACAATGGAACCTTGCGCCGTGGAGCGAGTCGAACACGACGCTACCTGTCTTCACTGCGACATTCCGCAACTTCGCGCCGGACGAGCGCAAGGCTAGAATTTTCCGACTTACCTGGTTCTATACATGTCAGTGCGAATTATTAGCGATGCCGCGTTGCCGGCATCGAAGGGCAAGGCTGCCACGATCAACGACATCGCACGACTGTCGGGAGTTTCCAAGAAAACGGTTTCAAGAATCATCAACAACTCGCCGCTGGTGCGCAAAGACACCCGCGACAAGGTCGAGGCGTTGATGCGCGAGGTCGGTTATGTGCCCGACCCACTGGCGCGCGGACTGGCGTTCCGCCGCTCCTTCCTGATCGGCCTGGTGTATGACGACCCCGGCGCCCAGTGCATCGTCGACCTGCAGCAGGGCGCGCTGGAAGCGTTGCGTGGTACCGGCTACGAGCTGGTGGTGCACCCGTGCGACAGCCAGGATCCGGACTGCGCGAACGGCGTGCGACGCTTCGTGCAGCAGCAGAAGCTGCACGGTGTGATCCTCGGCCCGCGCGCTTCCGAATCGGTTGCGTTGGCACGGATGCTCGACGAGATCGACTGCCGCCATGTCCGCATCACCGCGCATGCGGCGGAGGACCAGGCACCGGCGGTGGTCACCCATGATCGCGACGGTGCCGCGGCGGCGGCGGGCTACCTGCTCTCGCTTGGCCACCGCGACATCGCGGTGATCGGCGGTCCGGGCGAGCGGCGTGTGGCCCGCGAGCGCATCCACGGCTTCCTGGACCGGTTGGCCCAGGGGGGGCTGACGCTGCCCGGCGAGCGTGTACTGGAAGCCGGCGATACCTTCGAGTCGGGCGTGCACGCGGCCGAACGCCTGCTGCTGGGCGAAGGCCGGCCCAGTGCGATCTTCGCCGGCAACGACGAGATGGCGGCAGGCGTGTACCAGGTGGCACTGCGTGCGGGCATCGCGGTGCCGCAACAGTTGTCGATCGTCAGCTACGACGACAGCCCACTGGCCTCGCGGTTGTGGCCGCCGCTGACCTCGGTGCGGCGCCACGTCAGCGATATCGGCCGTGCGGCCGCGGCGATGCTGGTGCAGACCGATGTGCCGGATGCGCCGACGGCTGCCAGCGTGCATCCACAGCTGATGGTGCGTGGTTCCTGCCGGGCAGTGGACGGCTGAGTGCCCTGCCCTCGCCTGCGCCGCAGGTGCGTTGCACGGATGGCATGAACGAAAACGGCGCACCCCTGTGCGCCGTTTTCATTGCGAAGCCGATGGCGCGGCGTGCTTACACGTCGCCGCCGTCGGCCCAACCTTCGCCGCTGCCCTGCTGGAACACGCGGTCGTCGCCCTGCACCTCACCGGCCGGCAGGTGCGCCTGGTCGGCCAGCGCGGCATAGATCGGGGTGAAGTCCGGCGACGTCGCCTGCATCAGCTGCTCGAAGCTGTCGATGACGAAGTAGGTCTTCTGGAAGGTGTCGATGCGGTAGCGCGTGCGCATGATCCGTTGCAGGTCGAAGCCGATGCGGTTGGGCGCGGCCGATTCCAATGAGTACAGCGATTCGCCCTTCGACGACACGATGCCTGCACCGTAGATGCGCAGGCCGTCCGGCGTATTGATCAGGCCGAACTCCACCGTGTACCAGTACAGGCGGGTCAGGTTCTGCAGCGCGTCCGGGCCGATCGCGTGGGCTTTGACGCCACCACGGCCGTAGGCCTCCATGTAATCGGCGAACACCGGGTTCATCAGCAGCGGCACGTGGCCGAACAGGTCGTGGAACAGATCCGGCTCGGCGATGTAGTCGATCTGGTCCGGACGACGGATCCACCAGGTCACCGGGAAACGGCGGTTGGCCAGGTGGTCGAAGAAATCCAGTTCCGGCAGCAGGCCTTCCACACCCACCAGGGTCCAGCCGGTCGCAGCACCCAGCACCTCGTTGAGCTGGTCGAAGCGCGGAATCATGTGCGCGCTCATGCCCATCTCGTCCTGCGCATCCAGGAATTCCTGGCAGGCGCGGCCGACCAGCAACTCGCGCTGGCGCTGGTACAGCGTGCTCCAGGTGGCGTGGTCGTCGGCGCTATAGGTGTCCCACGGCTGCTCGACGAGCGCGGTGGTGTACACCGGCACATAGCCCTTGTCGGTCTGCTGATGTTCGACGCGGCGGGGCTGGGCGAGATCCATGGGACACTCCTTGAAGGGATACCCACGATGCTAGGACAGGGTGCGCGCAACAGGGTTGCAAAAGTTGCGTCGATTGACCTTGTTGGCGCAATATCCTTGCGTACTCACCATGTTGCGGGGCAACAATGGCCGGAGAAGTCCAGTTCGATCGCACGGATATACGTCTGCTGGCTGAAATCCAGCGGGACGGGCGCGCCACCAACGCCGAGCTGGCAACGCGGGTGAACCTTTCGCCCTCGGCCTGCCTGCGCCGCCTGCAGCGGCTGGAAAGCGAAGGCGTGATCGTCGGCTACGGCGCACGGCTGGAACCCCGACAGCTGCGGCTGGGCCTGCAGGCCTTCGTGCGCGTGCAGCTGGAGAAGCACGACCAGGCCGCCATCGGCCATTTCGTGGACAGCGTGCAAGGCTGGGATGAGGTGGTGGCCTGCCATGCGCTGACTGGCGACATGGACTACCTGCTGCATGTCTACGTGCGCGACCTGGAGCACTTCTCGCGCTTCCTGCTGGACCGGCTGCTCAACGCCGGTGGCGTAGCCGATGCCAATTCCAGCTTCGTGCTGCGCACGGTGAAGGGATTCCAGGCGTTGCCGCTGTCGCAGCTGGAATCCTGAGCGACCACCGGGCAGGCGTCAGGACATCAGCACTTGTGCTTGCGGCCCATCAGCTTGCCAAGGCGCGAGGCTTCCTCGCACTTCGGTGCGGCCACCGGGGCCGGTGCCGCTGCGGCGGCGCGTGCGCGTTGCAGCTGCTGGATCTTCGCGCGGATCTGCGGCATTGCTGCCATTGCCGCCTTCTCGCCTTCCAGGATTGCCGTGCCTCGCTGGCTGAAATCGGCGGCGCCGATGTCCAGCACCTTCGGGCGGATGACGATGTCGGCGCGCGCCAGTTCCTGCTCGCCCAGGCGCTGGCCCATGATCGAGATGGACTGGTTGACGATGCCGAGCATGCCGGTCGGCGCCTTGCCGCTGGCCTTGCTGGAGATATCCACGGCGATCACGAAGTCGGCACCAAGCTGACGCGCGGCATCCACCGGCACCGGGCTGACCACGCCGCCATCGATATAGTTGCGGCCGCCGATCTTCACCGGCTCGAACACGCCGGGGATGCTGCTCGACGCGCGCACGGCCTGGCCGACGTTGCCGCGCACGAAGATCGCGCGCTCGCCGGTTTCCAGCTGGGTGGCCACGGCGGCGAATGGCTTCTTCAGGCGCTCGGCGGGGCGGTTGGCGACCTGCTCGTTGACGTAGTCCTGCAGCTTCTGGCCCTGCACCAGGCCGCCGGAGAACAGGCGCACGTCGCGGATGCTGGCTTCGTCCAGCGCCACCGCCTTGCTCTGCATCTGGAACGCGTCCATGCCACTGGCATACAGCGCACCGACCACGCTGCCGGCGCTGGTGCCGGAGACCACGGCCGGCTCGAAGCCATTGGCTTCCAGCATCTTGATCACGCCGATGTGGGCAAAGCCCTTGGCTGCGCCGCCACCCAGGGCGATGCCGATCCTGATCGGCTTGGCCTGCGGCACCACCGTCGCCGACGGCGGTGGCGCGGGGCGGACCGGGTCGCCACCACAACCGGCCAGCAGGCCGATCAAGGCGACGGTCAGCAGCATGCGGGGGCGGAACAGGCTCATCGGCAGTGCGCTCGCGGCGCCGGAATCGGGAAAGGGCGCCAGCATACCGAAGCCGTGGCGGGCCGGGCAGGGTGGGGGAATTCCCTATTCATGGAACACCACGGGTAGCGCCGGGCCATGCCCGGCGAGCGCAGCGGCGCTCAGAACCGGTTGTCGCCGCCCAGCGTCCGACCCAGGCTACCCAGTACCGAGCCTTCGCCACGGCTCTGGCCGCCACCCTGCGGTGCGGCCATCCACATGCGGCCGGCCAGGCGCGAGAAGGGCAGCGACTGCAGCCAGACCTTGCCCGGTCCGGTCAGCGTGGCCAGGAACACGCCTTCGCCGCCGAACAGCATGCTCTTGATGCCGCTGACCCGGCGCACGTCCATCTCCACGCTCGGGTGGTAGGCCACCACGCAGCCGGTATCCACATCCAGGCGCTCACCGGCGGCCAGCTCGCGCTCGATCACGCAGCCGCCGGCGTGGATGAACACCCAGCCGTCACCTTCCAGCTTCTGCATGATGAAACCCTCGCCGCCGAACAGGCCGGTCATGATCCTGCGCTGGAACTGCACGCCGATCTGCACGCCGCGCGCGCCGGCCAGGAAGCTGTCCTTCTGGCAGATCAGGCGGCCGCCATGCTGGTCCAGCCGCATCGCCAGCACGGTACCGGGGTAGGGCGCGGCGAAGGCGACCTTGCCCTTGCCGTGGCCGGTCTGGGTGTAGACGGTGGCGAACAGGCTCTCGCCGGTCAGCACACGCCGGCCGGCGGCCATCATCTTGTCCATCAGGCCGCCGCTGCTGGCGGCGCCGCTGCCGAACACCGTGTCCATCTGCACCGTCGCGTCCTTGAACATCAGCGCACCTGCTTCGGCCACCGCGCTTTCGCCGGGGTCGAGCTCGATCTCCACGAACTGCATTTCATGGCCGACGATGCGGAACTCGATGTCGTCGGCACGGCCACCGGGGGTGGCCGGAACCGGCGGCGGGATGTTCGGCATGCCGGGTGCCGGTGACTGCAGTTCGGACACCTCGGCAATCGGCGTCCACCCGTTCATGCCCTGGCACCAGGCCAGCGCGCGCCGGTTGGCCTGCGCAAAGCGGCGCGCGGCCTCGTCATCGAGTGGGCCGACACGCTCGGCCTGGGCGGAGGTGTGGAAATACCACTGGGTCATGGCGGCAGGTCCGTCGCGGTGGAAAACCCCGAGTCTAGCGAGCAGGCCGGGGCGATCGCGACGGGGCCATGAACGGCCGGCATTTGCGAGGCAGGTGCTGTATTGCAACAATTATCTGGTAGCGCCGTTTTACCACCCCTCCAAACACAGCCTACCGCCATGTCCCCGACCCGTACTTCCCGTGGCCGATCTCCGGTCGCGCGCCCCCTCGTTGCCGCTCTTTCCGCCCTGCTGCCGCTGGTAGCAGCCGCCCAGGAAACCCCCGCTGCCAAGGATCCGGTTGCCCTCGATGCCCTGCAGGTCACCGCACAGCGCCGCGTCGAGAACGCCAAGGATGTACCGGTCGCGCTCAGCGCGATCCAGGGCGAGAAGCTGGATGTGCTCGGCTCGGCCGGCGATGACATCCGCTTCCTGGCCGCCCGTGTGCCCAGCCTCAACATCGAATCGTCCTACGGGCGTGCCTTCCCGCGCTTCTACATCCGCGGCCTGGGCAACACCGACTTCGATCTCAATGCCTCGCAGCCGGTGTCGCTGGTGTACGACGATGTGGTGCAGGAAAGCCCGCTGTTGAAGGGCTTCCCGCTGTTCGACCTGGCCAACGTGGAAGTGCTGCGCGGCCCGCAGGGCACGCTGTTCGGTCGCAATACCCCGGCCGGCGTGGTCAAGTTCGATTCGGCGCGTCCGTCGCAGGATGCCGATGGCTACATCCGCGTGGGCTATGGCACCTACAACAGCTGGAACGTGCAGGGCGCCTACGGCGGCCCACTGACCGACCGCTGGTCGGCGCGTGTGTCGGCGATCTACCAGCGCCGCGACGACTGGGTCGACAACACCCGTGTCGGCGCGCCCAACAGCGGCTTCGAAGGCTATGACGAAGCCGCCGGCCGCGTGCAGTTCCTGTACGAAGGCGATGACTTCGAAGCGTTGTTCAACCTGCACAAGCGCAAGCTCAACGGCACCGCACGCCTGTTCCGCGCCAACATCATCCAGAAGGGTGGCAATTCGCTGGTCGAGAACTTCGATCGCGACAAGGTGGCCAACGACGGCGTCAACTTCTCCGACCTGAAGACCTGGGGCGGCAGCGCGCGCCTGCAGTGGAACCTCGGCTCGGTGACCCTGCACTCGATCACCGGCTACGAGACCGCCGAATCGCTCAACCGCGGTGACATCGACGGTGGCTACGGTGCGGCCTTCCTCGGTGCCGGCAACTATGGCCCGGGCTTCATCCCGTTCTCGTCGGAGTCGGCCGATGGCCTGCCGCACCACCGCCAGTGGACGCAGGAATTCCGCATCGAGTCCAACGAGTGGGGCCGCTTCGACTGGCAGGCCGGCGTCTTCTATTTCGATGAAGACGTGACCATCAACAACTTCAACTACGACTCGCTGACGCCGGGCAATCCGCAGACCGGCCACGTGGTGCAGAACCAGCGCAACAAGGCGTGGGCGGTGTTCGCCTCGGGTGACTTCGACGTCACCGACCGCTTCAAGCTGCGCGCTGGCGTGCGCTACACCCAGGACAAGAAGGACTTCAGCGCCAGCGTGCTGCAGGCCGTTCCGTTCGGCACCCCGGTCAGCGGCCCGTACCTGGCCAACACCGACGTCAACGACGTCAGCTGGGATCTCAGCGGTGTGTACAAGCTGACCGACGACATCAACGCCTACGCCCGCGTCGCCAAGGGCTTCCGTGCGCCGTCGATCCAGGGCCGTCTGGCCTTCGCCCCGGGCCTGTCGCAGGCCAACTCGGAGAAGGTCATCTCGTACGAAGCCGGCATCAAGGCCGACCTGTTCGAGCGCCGCGCGCGCCTGGGCCTGAGCGTGTTTCGCTACAACGTCGATGGCCAGCAGCTGATCGCGGTGGGCGGCACCAACAACACCGCCACCCTGCTCAATGCCGACAAGACCATCGGCCAGGGCGTCGAACTGGACCTGGAAGCCTACCTGGCCGACAACGTGCTGCTGACCTTCGGCAGCAGCTACAACGACACCGAGATCAAGGACAAGAACCTGGCGGTGGCGATCTGCGGCGGTGGCTGCACCATCACCGACCCGACCACGGTGATCAACGGCCAGACCTACGCGCTGGTCAACGGCAACCCGTTGCCGCAGGCACCGAAGTGGATCCACAACGCGACCCTGCGCGTCGGCTTCCCGCTCAGTGATGGCAGCGAGCTGTACGCCTACACCGATTGGGCCTACCGCAGTGCGGTGAACTTCTTCATCTACGAATCGCCGGAGTTCCGCGGCCGTAGTTCGCTGGAAGGCGGCCTGCGCCTGGGCTACAACTGGGATTACGGTCAGTACGACGTGGCCGTGTTCGGTCGCAACCTGACCAACCAGACCCGCGTGGTCGGTGCGATCGACTTCAACAACCTGACCGGCTTCCTCAACGAGCCGCGTACCTGGGGCGTGGAGTTCACCGCGAAGTTCTGATGCGCTTGCCGCATTGATGCAATGAAGAAGGGCCGGCGCAATGCCGGCCCTTCTGCTGTATGGGGTCAGAGCCCTTTCCTGCGGAAAGGGATCCGACCCCGATGGCACCGGCATTCCGCGCTGGGGTCAGATCCCTTTCCGAAGGGAATGGCTCTGACCCCGGACCACCGCTTACAGCGCGCTCTGCGGGCGCACCTTCAGCACTGCATTCTCGGTGGCGCAGTCGTGGCTGGAGTGCAGGCCGGCCTTGCGTGCGGCGGCGATTTCCTTGCGCGCGGCCAGCAGGTCCTTGTTGAACGCCGCGTTGTCGTGCAGGCGGGCCACGGCGGCGGCACCCATGAAGCGACCCTCCAGGATGTCGCTCTGCCAGTGCACGTTGCACACCAGGCGGCTCTCACCGTAGTTGCGGCCACGGGCCTGGATGGCATCGGCGCGGTCCGGTGCGATCTCTGACAGGATCAGCGCCCAGGCCCAGCCGATCGAGGTGTGGCCGGACGGGTAGGAACCGTTCTTGCGCAGGCCCTCTTCATCCTTCGGCGCGCAGGTTGGCTCGCCGTTGACCATGAACGGGCGGGGGCGCTGGTAGTGGTTCTTGGCAGCCTTGGTGGCGGCACTGGCGTCGATCCGGCTGCGCTCCAGCAGGCGGTACAGTGCTGGCGTCTTCACCGCGTCGACGTCGATGTCGACGGCGCAGGAGAAGTGGTTGGCGCCTTCCGGGAAGCCAAGCTCCGCATCGACACCGGCCTGGGCGAAGCGCGGGCTGCCCCGCAGTGCGCGGGCCTCACGGCTGACCTGTTCGTCCAGCGCGAGGGCGGCCGAACCGGCGACCGGTGGTGCCGGCACCAGGTCCAGGCTGGCCGGTACCGCGCTCTTGTCCAGATAACCCACCGCCTTGGTGGTGATGTTGGCTTCGACGGCGGTCGGCTTGGTGGCGGTGGCAGCACAGCCGGCCAGGGCCACGGCAACGGCGAGGCCGAGCAGGGGGCGGGCGGGGTGGGAAATCAGCGACATGGACGGGCTCCGGAAGAAAAACATCGCGTCATGATCGCAGCCCATATGCGACACCGCAGTGGCCATCGGTCATACGGCCAGACCCGGCATGGTCATCGGAGCAGTACGAAAAACGTCATTGAGTGTCGTCAGTCTCCTGAATCCGGGCGCAGCGCACGGACTTTCACGCGGCCGCGCCGTGAGCATCGGCACAACGGCAAGCACCAGGGGCCGTCCAGTTCCAGCCGGGTCGGGGGGATCCGCTGACAGAGGGAGAGAAGCGATGCGCAGCACCGCAACAGGAAGTACCGTCCTGGCCCTGCTCCTCGGGCTGGCAACCGCCCCGGCGCAGGCCGCCGACGTGGTCGGCGTGGCCTTCGTGCATGGCACCGGCGCGCAGACCAATGCCACCCAGGACTACTGGCAACCGGCGATCATCGACACCGTGCGCCAGGGCCTGCCGAACAGCAGCAACTACGTGGTGATCAACTGCGACTTCACCCAGTACATGTGGAAGCCGGAAGCGGCCGGCTGCCTGGCCAACCAGTTGACGGGCTTCATCGACAGCCGTGGCATTACCCAGCTGGTGGTGATCACCCATTCCAACGGCGGCAACGTGATGCGCTGGATCCTGTCCAACCCGACCTACGACAGCCGCTATCCGAAGATCATCCGCACCGTGCGCAAGGTCACCGCGCTGGCGCCGTCCTCGGCGGGAACGCCGCTGGCCGACGCGGTGCTCAACGGCAATACCTTTGAAACCTCGCTGGGCTGGCTGCTGGGCTACAAGAACGACGCGGTGCGCCAACAGCAGGTGGCGAGCATGGCGACCTACAACGCGCAGAACCTGTACGGCACCGCCGGCCGCCCGGCGCTGCCCAAACCGTTCCGCGCGGTGGTTGGCAGTGATGTCGAGTCGGCGGTGTGGGACAGCAACAGCTACTGCGGTGGCTACGCCGCAAATGTCGGCCTGGAGTTCACCCAGAACTGGCTGTCGTCCTGCTCCGATGGCTTCCTGGAGTGCAGCAGCCAGAAGGCTGCCGGCACCACCTGGTTCACCGACAAGCAGCGTACCCAGGGAGCCGAGCCGCTCAGCCACAACCAGAGCCGCCGCGAGTGCTTCGGCCTTGGCACCCTGCTGCGCAACGACCTGACCCAGTGAGGGAGACGACCATGACGATCCATTCCACCCTGCTGGCCAGCGCCGTGCTGGCGGTGTTGACCCTGTCCGCGGCGCAGGCCGCACAGCCGCTGCGTACCGCCAGTGCAGGCGACCAGGTGCCCGCTGCCCTGGTCGCCGCGCCGTTGCCCGTCGATGAAAGCGAACACGCGCCGTTGTCTTTCGCCTGGACCCTGGACCCTGCGCAACCGCTGCAGGCAGCCACGCCGTATGCCTCGGTCAGCCGCAGCTACTGGCAACAGGTCGATGGCGCGCAGCTGCAACGTGGCCTGGACCTGCCGCTGACGGCCGCTGATGCGGTGATCCAGCTGAGCCCAGCCGAAGGCGCCCGCGTGCTGCCGGCCGATACCCTGCAGGTGCGCGACCCGGCCGGCCGCAGCAGCGTGGCGCGTAGTGTCGATGCCCGCGCGCTGCAGGAGGCCGGCATGCCGGTACGCGATGGCAGCAGCATGCTGCGCACCGGTGCGACCAGTGCGGCGGGTGCGTACAGGCTGCAGAGCACGCAGGCGCAGGGCCGTTACGTGGTGCAGGTGCTGGAGCCGAACAGCCCGCTGCGGCTGGAGGTACAGGCCAGCCAGGCGCAGGTCCTGACCGGCGGCAACCTGCAGCTGCAGGCGCGCCTGCTGGAGGACGGTGCGACGACCGCGCAGTTGGCGTCGCGTCGCGGCAGCCTCGGCGGCGAAGCCCTGCTGGTTGCGCCGGATGGCCGCAGCTGGCCGCAGCGCCTGCTGCGTACCACCGACGGCAGCCTGCGCGCGCAGGTACGCATCCCGGCCGATGCCGGCACCGTGCAGGGGTTGTGGGAGCTGCAGGTGTTCGCCCAGGCCGATGGCGTGCTGCGCGATGGCAAGGTGGCCTTCGCGGTGGCGCGGCCGACCGCCCGCTTCAGTGGCCAGGCGGCGCCGGACCCGGCCAGCCGCCTGGTAGCGCTGCCGCTGCAGGTGGCGGCGGCCGGCCGCTATGAGGCGCGTGGCACGTTGTATGCCACCGGTCACGATGGCCAGCTGAAGCCGGTGGCGCAGGCCCATGCGGCAGCATGGTTCGACGGACCGGGCGCGGGGCAGCTGGTACTGCCGTTCGACCAGGCAGCGTTGCCGGCTGGGTTTGGTGCGCCATACGAGCTGCGCGACCTGCAGCTGCAGGACCAGAGCCGGATGGCACCGATCGAATCGCGCGCGCTGGCGTTGCGATTCTGAGCAATGGTGCAGCGGGCCGGGTTCCGGCCCGCTGCACCCCGCCGCGCTTCACCCCGCGTACGCGGTCAGGCGGCCTTCCTGCTCGCAGACGGTGATCGCGCCGCCGAACACCGCCGACAACGGTTCGTTGCGCAGCAGTTCGTCGCGGGTGCCGTCGGCCAGTACACGGCCGTCGCGCAGCAGCACCACGCGCTCGATCTCGGGAATGATCTCTTCGATGTGGTGGGTCACCAGCACCAGGGTGATGCCCTGCTGCGCCAGCACCCGCATGGTCGCCACCAGCTGCTCGCGGGCGACCAGGTCCAGCCCGGTGGAGGGTTCGTCCAGCAGCAGTGCCTGCGGCCGGTTGACCAGCGCGCGGGCGATCAGCACGCGGCGGGTCTCGCCGGCGGACAGCTCGGCGTAAGCGCGTTCGCGCAGGGACACGGCGCCGGTCATCGCCAGCGTTTCGCCAACGCGCGCGCGCATGTCGGCGGTCACTTCGCGGAAGGCCGGCACCACGTAGCTGGCGAAGAATCCGGACAGCACCGCCTGTTCCACGGTCAGTCCGGGCATGTCGGCCAGGTTGCTGCTGAGGTCGCCGGTCACGATGCCCAGCTGCGAGCGCAGCCGGTCCACCTGCCAGCGGTTCTGGCCCAGCACCTTCACCGCCACCGAGCCGTCGCCCTGTGCCAGCGGGTACAGCTCGCGGGTGATCAGCTTGATGAACGTCGACTTGCCACAGCCGTTGGGGCCGAGCAGGGCGGTGTGCTGGCCCTGCGCGATGCGCAGGCTGAGCCCGTGCAGCACCTTCACCTGGCCCCGCACCACCGTGGCCCGGTCCAGTTCGATCAGCGGGGGCGTCTCCGCAGCGGGCGGCACGACAGGGGTGATGGCGCAGGCGCGCGGATCAAGGCTCGACAACTCGGGTCCCCAACTGTGAACGGTGCCACGGATGGCGATGCGATACATCGCCGCAGGGATGCAGTTTGCAACGCAAGCGCCCATCATGTCTGCCATCCCCGCATCGATCCGGAGAGCCGCCATGTCCGATGCCCTGATGTCCCTGTTGACCGGTGGAGCCCTCGGCCTGGGGTGGTGGGCCATGCTGGGGGTGCTGCTGGTCTTCACCCAGATCACCATCTTCTCGGTGACCCTCTACCTGCACCGCAGCCAGGCCCATCGCGGAGTCGATTTCCACCCGGCGCTGGCACACGTGTTCCGCTTCTGGCTGTGGTTGACCACGTCGATGATCACCCGCGAGTGGGTGGCCATCCACCGCAAGCACCACGCCAAGGTGGAGACCGAGGACGACCCGCACAGCCCGGTCACGCGCGGCATCGGCACGGTGTTCTGGCGGGGCGTGGAGCTGTACCGCGAAGCACGTGGCCTGCGTGCGGACATCGAGCAGTACGGGCGTGGCACGCCGGATGATGCGATCGAGCGCCACCTGTATACCCCGCACGCCACGTGGGGTCCGGTGCTGCTGCTGGTGATCAACAGTATTCTGTTCGGCCTGCCCGGCGTGGCCCTGTGGGCGATCCAGATGGCATGGATCCCGTTCTGGGCGGCCGGCGTGGTCAACGGATTGGGCCACTGGTGGGGTTACCGGAACTATGAGTCGGCCGATACCTCCACCAACCTCACGCCGTGGGGGGTCTGGATCGGTGGCGAGGAGCTGCACAACAACCATCATGCCTTCCCTAGTTCGGCGCGCTTTGCGATGCGCCGCTGGGAATTCGACATCGGCTGGAGTGCGATCCGCCTGCTGCAGGCGCTGCGCCTGGCGAAGGTGCTGCGGGTGGCGCCCGCCATGGACGTGCGCCCGAACATCGCCGTGCCCGATGCCGAAACCCTGAAGGCGCTGCTGTCACACCGGTTCCAGGCCATGACCGACTATCAGCGCAACGTGTTCATGCCGGCGCTGCGCGAAGAAGCCGTGCAGGCCGGAGCCAAGCTGCGCCGCCTGCTGCCGCGCCGCCTGCGCCGCGGCCTGGTCAACGATGGCCGGTGGCTGAAGCCGGACAGCCGCGCCCAGCTCAGCGAATGGGTAGCGCAGCGACCGCGCATCCGCACCCTGGTTGAATACCGTGGGCGGCTGGCGGTGCTGCTGGAAGCGCGCGGCCATGATGCGGCCGAGCGCCTGCACCAGCTGCAGGCCTGGTGCCGCGAGGCCGAGGAAAGCGGTATCGCGGCGTTGCAGGCCTATGCCGCGCGGTTGAAGGGCTACAGCCTGGTGGGCGCGTGAGGGCAGGGTACGGGCTTCTGCTGGCGGCGCTGCTGCCTGGCGCGGCGCTGGCCCAGGTCACCGACACCGCCAGCTATCTGCAGCGGATGGACAGCGATGGCGACGGCAAGGTCAGCGAGGCCGAGTACGTGCAGTGGATGCTGTATGCCTTCGACCGCATGGACCGCAATGGTGATGGCGTGCTGACGGCCGATGAGCTGCCTGGTGGCAAGGGCCGGGCGATCAGCCGCGAGCAGCAGCGTCAGGTGATCGTGCAACGTTTCCACAAGCAGGATGCCAACGGCGATGGCTTCCTGGATGCACGGGAGCTGGCCGCGCCGCCGCGCTAAAGATTCCGTGCGCGCTGCCGATGGTGGGTTCGACGCGATCCCGGGACACCGGTCGATGCGCACGGGTAAGGCGAGCTGGCATGTCGACCGCGATGGATCGCGGGAGGGGAAGGACATGGAAGGGATTGCAGTGCCATTGCGATGATCGATGCCGAAGGGAATCGCCTGCACTGGCCCGACACTTTCCAAGGATCCCCCATGAAATCGAACCATCCGCTGCTGGCGGCCGCGCTGCTCGGCAGCTTCGCCATCGCTGCGCCTGTGCTGGCCCATGAGCCGGCCCCGCCGATCCCGCCCGACAGCGCGACTGCTGCAGACGTGCCAGCGGTTGATGCCGCAGCCGCTACCGCGGTGGAAGACACTGCCGCCGTCACGACGCCCGTGGTGCCTGCCTGGGAGGGCCGGGTGCCGTTGAGCGTGAAGCTCCAGGTGGGGGCAGATGGCCAGCCGGTCGGCGACAAGATGCTGCGCCTGGTGCAACGTTCCGCCACCGGCAAGCTGGTGGCCGCGCAGGTTGCGGTGTCGCTGTTTTCCGGCACGCTCGGCGGTAGTTCGTTCAAGAAGGACCAGCTGAAGGGAACCCGGGTGGAGACCGTTCCGAACCCGGCCTTCGGTTACCTGCAGGACCAGGTGCGGCTGCGCCTGGCCGAGTACTTCACTGCGCACCCGGGCGCTGTGCCTGCAGAGGCACGTCCGGTCCAGATCACCGCCGATGGCTTCACCCTGATCTACAAGGAACTGGGCGATGCCGATACCCAGTACGAGCTGCGCCAGACCCAGCACGTCGGCTTCCCCTATACCCGCAAGCTGCTGCGCCTGGTGGGGGGTGAAGGCGTGCAGTGCCAGGTTGACGAGCCGGTGGCCGCGACGCTGGAAGCCTGGCAGGCCGACGACTACGCGTTGGTCAGGCAGACCGCCGAACGCTACAGCGACCAGTGCCTGGCCCGGTTCGTGGAGACGCTGCCGTCGCTGTTCCCGGATCGATCCGCTGCCGCGGCACCGGTCAAGGCGGACGCAGCGCGCGACGGCCAGGGCGCCTGATGCATCGCCGATGCCGGGGTTCATTCCCCGGCGTCGAGGGCCAGATGCCGGAGGCGATGCAGGGATAGAATCCCTGCATGCCTGAACTGCCCGAAGTCGAAACCACCCGTCGCGGCCTGGCGCCGCATCTGCAGGGCCGCCGCGTGCATGGCGTGATCCTGCGCCGCGCCGACCTGCGCTGGCCGATTCCGCCGGAAGTGGCCGAGCTGTTGCCGGGGCAGCGCATCGAGGACATCCGCCGGCGTGCCAAGTACCTGCTGCTGGATACCGCCGTCGGCAGCGCGGTGCTGCACCTGGGCATGTCCGGCAGCCTGCGCGTGTTGCCCGGGGATACCCCGCTGCGTGCACATGACCACGTGGACATCAGCCTGGACAATGGCCGCCTGCTGCGTTTCAACGATCCGCGCCGCTTTGGCAGCCTGCTCTGGCAGCCGGCGGGCGAGATCCACCCGCTGCTGCAGGGGCTGGGCCCGGAACCGCTGGACGATGCATTCGACGGCGACTACCTGTTTGCCCGCAGCCGTGGCCGCAGCGCGCCGGTGAAGACCTTCCTGATGGATCAGGCAGTGGTGGTGGGTGTGGGCAACATCTACGCCGCCGAAAGCCTGTTCAAGGCCGGCATCAGTCCGCTGCGCGAGGCAGGAAAGATCTCGCGCGAGCGCTACCAGCGGCTGGCCGATGCGGTGAAGGAGATCCTGGGCTACGCCATCACCCGTGGCGGCACCACCCTGCGCGATTTCATCAGCCCCGACGGCGCGCCGGGCTACTTCGAGCAGGAGCTGCTGGTCTACGGCCGTGATGGCCTACCGTGCCCGAACTGCGGCCGCGCGTTGAAGCACGCCACCATCGGCCAGCGCGCCAGTGTCTGGTGCAGCCACTGCCAGCGTTGATGCCGGCGGCCAGCGGCAGCTGAACGGGCAGGGGGCGTCTCCTCTGCCCGTTAACGTTTGTCTGCCTATCATGGCCGACCTTCCTCCCTGTGCCTGACGCGCCTGCATGCAACGACGCGACTTCATCCGCAATGCCTCCCTCGCCCTGGCTGCATTCGGCCTGCCGTCCCTGCCCGCATGCGCGGCCAGCAAGAGCGGCCAGATGGGCCTGCGCCGCCTCGGCCAGCCGCAGCCGTTCGACTTCGCCACCCTGAAGGGCCAGGCGCGCGCGCTGGCGCAGGCGCCCTACAAGAGCCACAAGCGGGTGCTGCCGGGCCGCCTGGAGGGACTGGACTGGGACCAGTACCAGTCGATCGGCTACCGCCAGGACCACGCGCTGTGGGCCGACCAGCCGGGCAAGTTCCAGGCCAAGTTCTTCCACCTGGGCCTGTACTTCCATTCGCCGGTTCGCATGTTCGATGTGGTCGACGGCAAGGCGCAGGAGCTGGCCTATGACGGTGCGGCGTTCAATTACGGCAAGAGCGGCATCAAGGACGGCGAGCTGCCGGCCGATCTGGGCTTCGCCGGTTTCCGTCTGAACACCCGCAAGGACACCGACCGCGATTTCGCGGCGTTCCTCGGCGCCAGCTACTTCCGCGCGGTCGGCAAGGAAGGCCAGTACGGCCAGTCCGCACGTGGCCTGGCGATCGACACCGGGATGGGCAAGCCGGAGGAATTCCCGGACTTCATCGCCTACTACCTGGAACAGCCGTCGGCCGATTCGGAGACGATCGTGGTCTACGGCCTGCTGGACTCGCCCAGCGTGGCCGGCGCCTACCGCTTCGCCATCACCAATGGTGATGTGCTGCTGATGGACATCGACAGCGCGCTGTACCCGCGCAAGGCGATCGAGCGGCTGGGCATCGCGCCGTGCACCAGCATGTACCAGGTGGGCGAGAACGATCGCCGCATGGGCTGGGACTGGCGCCCGGAGATCCACGATACCGACGGCCTGTCGTTGTGGACCGGCGCCGGCGAGTGGATCTGGCGGCCGCTGCTGAACCCGCGCAACCTGCGTTTCAACATGTTCGTGGACCGCAATCCGCGCGGTTTCGGTCTGCTGCAGCGTGATCGCGACTTCGATCACTACCAGGACGACGGCGTGTTCTACGAGAAGCGTCCGTGCCTGTGGGTGGAGCCGAAGGGTGAGTGGGGCGAAGGTTCGGTGCAGCTGGTGGAAATCCCCACCGTGGACGAGACCTTCGACAACATCGTCGCGTTCTGGAACCCGAAGGACAAGCCGCAGCCGGGCCAGGAACTGCTGATTGGCTACCGCCTGTTCTGGGGGGCCGAGCCGCCGGCACGGCCGCCGCTGGCGCACTGCGTGGCCAGCCGCACCGGTCTGGGCGGTGTGGTCGGCAAGAAGCGCGAGTATTTCAGCTGGCGCTTCGCGGTGGACTTCGAAGGTGGCGAGCTGGCCAGGCTGATCGACAAGGCCGAGGTCGAGGCGGTGGTGGAAGCCAGCCGTGGCCGGGTCGAGATCGTGTCGGCGCGTCCGCTGCGCGAGATCAACGGGTACCGCGCGATGTTCGACCTGGTGCCGCCGGAAGGCAGCACCGAGCAGATCGACATCCGCCTGTTCCTGCGCAGTGGCGGCAAGACTCTCACCGAGACCTGGCTGTACCAGTACACCCCGCCGCCGGCCGGCGCGCCGGAGCGCACGCTGTACTGAGGGGAGTGTGGGTTTGCAGGGCTGCGCCCTGCACCTGCCGAAGCCAGAGCAACGTCAACGTCAAAAGCCTGCATTCCGTGGGATGGCGGGGTGGGTCCGGTTGCGGGGGACGCCGTAGACCCGTCCCTGGGGGCTTGGCCGCGGCATCCATGCCGCGGACACCCCCGCAACCGGACCCATCCCGCCTTCGACAGATCTCCGCGATCTGCCGGAACAGCTCGTGGGGTCGGATCCGTTTTCCGGAGGAAAACGGATCCGACCCCAGGTCGATTTCGATATCTGACAGATGTGTCGACCAAGGTCGACACCCACCAACAGCTGCCGGAATCTGTCAGAGGTGGGGCGGTGTCGGAGTGCGGGGTGTCAGCCGCATGGATGCGGCTGCCAAGCTTACAGGGACGTACTTGCAGCGTCCCCGCACTCCGGCACCGCCCCGCCATCCCATGGAATGCCAGCTTTTGCTGTTGCCTCTGCAGGTGCAGGGCTGCAAGCCCTGCAAAAGACACCCCTTACAACGGCAGGGGCGCCTGCGCGGGATCGATCCGCCCTTCACCGCGGGTGATCTTCTTGAACTCGGCGCGGCTGACCGATACGTAGCGCTCGTTGCCACCGATTTCCACCTGCGGGCCATCCTGTACCGCGTGGCCATGCTCGTCCACACGCACCGTCATCGTGGCCTTCTTGCCGCTGTGGCAGATGGTCTTGATCTCCTGCATCTCGTCGGCCCAGGCCAGCAGGTACTGGCTGCCTTCGAACAGCTCGCCGCGGAAGTCGGTGCGCAGGCCATAGCACAGCACCGGAATGCGCAGCTGGTCGACCACCTCGCTGAGCTGCCAGACCTGGGCGCGGGTCAGGAACTGCGCCTCGTCCACCAGCACGCAGCCCATCGGGCCGTTGGCCGCCAGGTCCTGCTCGACCCAGCGCTGCAGGTCGGTATCGCGGTCGAAGGCCATGCCATCGGCGCGCAGGCCGATCCGCGAGGCCACCACCCCGGCGCCGGCGCGGTCATCCAGGCGCGGGGTCAGGATCGCCACCCGCATGCCGCGCTCGCGGTAGTTGTGCGCGCTCTGCAGCAGGGTGGTGGTCTTGCCGGCGTTCATCGCCGAATAGTAGAAATAGAGCTTGGCCATCGGCCAATTCTAGTCGCCCCCCGGCTCGCCGTCGCGGACCACGCTCGGCGTCCCGACGTCGACCTGGGGCGCCCGTGCCGGCCGCCAGTAGTTGTCCTGCAGGCACCAGTAGTCGGCGGCGCGCCAGTAACGGTTGTCGTAGACGATGCTTCCCGGTGTCGGAAGGCCCGCTTCACTGCCGCGGCGCTGGATCACGACCAGGCCCGGACCCACATGGCCGACACGGCTGCCGGTGATTCGCCGGCGCCCGTCCCACAGTGCCCGCTCCATGCGCGGCTTGGCCACGCGGTCGCCGTAGTCGGCATACACCTGCTGCCCGCGCGCGATCGCCTGAGCCTGCTGCGACTGATCCAGCCGCGCCCAGTAGAGTTCCCGCAGCATCAGGAAGTCGTGGTACATGCGCTCGGCAGCCAGGTCCATCCATACATAGGCCATCACCGGATCGGCGGCGGTGCCACTGCCCTGCTGGTACATCCGCGCCACCATCGCCTGCGAGAACTTGTCGGCATAGCGCGCCGAACGCCGGTAGTACTGCAGTGCCTTGGCGGGCTGCCCATCGCGCTCGGCGCGCTGTGCCAGGCTGCGCCAGAACAGATCCGGGTGGGCTTCGAAGAACCCGCCGGTGAGCACCGTGTCCGGGATCGGGCGGGGTTCCTCCACCGGACAATCGGACGCGCCGGCGGTGGCGGTGATCGACACGCCCAGCAGCAGGGCCGATGCAATGCGTAGTCCTTTCATGGCTACCCCCGCAGGCAATGGCCCGGGAACGAATGTCAGCGCGCCGGATCTTCGACGGTGTGCAACGGGCCGACTTCGACGCTATGGCCACGGTTGTGGTGCAGCCAGACCTGGTCCTGCAGGCACCAGTACGCGGCCGGATCCCAGTACGCATCGCGGTAATAGTCATCACCGGTAACCGGGCGATCAGCCTCCGGTCCTTCGCCCAGCGCCAACCGCAGCCCCGGATTGACGAAACCGGTACGGCTGCCGGTCATCGTGTTGCGCGCGGTCCGCAGCACGGTCTCCATGCGCGGCTTGGCCACGGCATCGCCGTACCGTGCGTACAGCGCAGGGCCCTCGGCAAGTACCCGTTGGCGCTGCGCCGCATCCAGCCGCTGCCAGTAGCGCTCGCGTTCGACCAGCAGGTCGCGGTAGCCGCGTTCGGCGGCCAGGTCCATCCAGATGTAGGCCAGCACCGGATCCGCTTCGATGCCGATGCCCTCCTGGTACATGCGTGCGACCAGCGACTGCGAGAACTTGTCGGCGTACAGGCTGGCGCGCTGGAATCGGAGCCGCGCCTGCGCTGGTTCGCCACGGCGCCAGGACAGCTGGCCCAGGTCACGCCAGTACAGGTCGGGATGGGCCTGCAGGAAGCCTTCGGTCAGCAATGCCGGCGGGATCGACGCCGCCGCGTCGGGCGTACAGGTGCTGGCACCCGCGCAGAACGGCGCCAGCAGTGCCAGCCCGAGGACGGTGAGGATGCGTGCGCGACGGGTCATCGCCCGGACCGGGCCAGTTCTTCGTCCTGCCACTGCCGGTAGGCCACCGGATCCCAATAGCGGGCCAGCTGGTGCTTCTCCGGCTGCAGCACGCGGGCCCCGGCATCGCCGCGGCCCTGGCTGCGCATGGCGCCGTTCCAGCCGGCGCGGCTGCCGGTCTGCTGCATGCTGCCGGCACGCAGTTCGCGTTCCAGCCGTGGATTGGCCATCGGGTCGCCGAATTCGGCGTACAGCGCGCGGCCTTCGCGCACAGCGCGCTCGCGTTCGGCCGGCGACAGCGCCTGCCAGTACCGCTCGCGCTGCACCACCAGCCATTCGGTGCCACGTTCGGCGGCCAGGTCCATCCACGCATAGCCGAGCGCGCGGTCGGCCGGGCCGCCCTGGCCGTTCCACCACATGTCGGCCAGAGCCGCCTGGGACAGCTTGTCGCCATAGCGTGCCGCATTGCGGAACTGGGTACGGGCTTCGTCGTCGCGGCCGCGTTCGCGGGCGGCGATGCCGAGACCGCGGAAACGCAGGTCCGGGTGGTAGACCAGGAACTCATGTGACTGCAGGACGATCGTTTCATAGGCGTCCGTGCCGGGTGCAGGATCGGCCCCGGCGGCGGGCACGGCCACCAGGCCGAGCAGGGCGGCCAGCAGCGATGGGACGACGATGTTCGACGACATGGACCACGCTCCTGTGTTCCGGTGCCGAATCAATACCTTACGTCGGGCCGCCACGCAAGTCAGGTGGGCCTGCCGACACCCCGCTACAATCCTGTCCCCATGCACGGTCTCAATCCTCCCCAAGCTGCTGCGATGCTGCACATCGAAGGTCCGCTGCTGGTGCTCGCCGGCGCCGGCAGTGGCAAGACGCGCGTGATCGTGGAAAAGATCGCCCACCTGATCGGCAGTGGCCGCTACCCGGCCCGTCGCATCGCGGCGATCACCTTCACCAACAAGTCGGCCAAGGAAATGCGCGAGCGTGTGGCCAAGCGCCTGCGCGAGCAGGACGCCGAAGAGGTGACGATCTGCACCTTCCATGCGCTGGGACTGAAATTCCTGCAGATCGAGCACGCCGCTGTGGGCCTGAAGCGCGGTTTCTCGATCTTTGACGCCGACGATGCCGCCGCACAGATCAAGGACCTGATGTACGGGGCCAAACCCGATGACATCGAGGACATGAAGAACCTGGTGTCGCGCGCCAAGAACGCCGGCCTGTCGCCCGAACAGGCAATGGCGGCCGCACGCAGCAACCGCGAGAAGGAAGCGGCCAGTGTCTACGAGCGCTACCAGCTGCGCCTGACCGCATTCAACGCGGTCGACTTCGACGACCTGATCCGCTTGCCGGTGCAGATCCTGGAAGAAAACCCGGAGATCGCCCTGGCCTGGCGCGAGCGTATCGGCTACCTGCTGGTGGACGAATGCCAGGACACCAACGATGCGCAGTACCGGCTGCTCAAGCAGCTGGCCGGTGAGAAGGGCAACTTCACCTGCGTGGGCGACGATGACCAGTCGATCTACGCCTGGCGCGGCGCCAACCCGGAAAACCTGCAGCAGATGGGGCGTGACTACCCCGCACTGGAGATCATCAAGCTGGAGCAGAACTACCGCTGCTCCAACCGTGTGCTGCGCGCGGCCAATGCGCTGATCGCCAACAATCCGCACGAGCACCTGAAGAAGCTGTGGAGCGACCAGGCCGACGGCGAGCGCATCCGCGTGTGGGAATGCCGCAACAGCGAGCATGAAGCGGAGAAGGTTGCGTCCGAGATCGCCTTCGTGGCGCAGTCGCGCAATGTGCCGTGGAGCGATTTCTGCATCCTGTTCCGTGGCAATTTCCAGTCGCGCCCGCTGGAAAAGGCGATGCAGCTGCTGCGCATCCCGTACCACCTGACTGGCGGCACCATGTTCCTGGAGCGCCAGGAAGTGAAGGACACGCTGGCCTGGTTGCGGCTGCTGGTGAACCCGGATGACGACACCGCGTTCATGCGAGCGGTGCAGTCGCCCAAGCGCGATGTCGGTGCCGGCACGCTGGCCAAGCTGGCCGAGCTGGCGCAGGAAAAGGACATGCCGATGGCGCAGGCGGCCGAGGCGATCGGCGCGCTGCAGCAGCTGCCGCCGCGTGCGGCCAACAGCCTGGCACGCTTCACCGACATCCTGCGCGACCTGCGATCGCAGACGCGGCAGATCAGCTCCGGCGACATGATCCGCAAGGTGGCCAAGGAATCGGGTCTGCTCAGCGAACTGCGCCAGCAGGCCAAGGAAGAAGCCAGTTACCAGCGCCGCGCCAACAACATCGAGGAACTGGCGCAGTGGTTCGAGGGGGGCCCGCGCGGTGCCACCGCAGCCGATCTGGCCGGTCAGCTGGCGCTGCTGTCGCGCAGCGACAAGGACGAGGGCGGCAACCAGGTGCGCATGATGACCATGCATGCCTCCAAGGGCCTGGAATTCCCGTATGTGTTCATTGTCGGCTGCGAGGACGGCGTGCTGCCGCACCAGGTCAGCCTGGACGAGGGCAACCTGCAGGAAGAACGGCGCCTGCTGTACGTGGGCATCACCCGCGCCAAGATCCAGTTGTGGATGAGCTACAGCAAGCTGACCCGCAAGTTCGGCGAGCATGTGCGGTTGAAGCCGAGCCGGTTCTTCGAGGAGATTCCGGCCGAAGAGATCCAGCGCGATGGTGCGGATCCGGTGGCGGATGCGGCGCGCAAGAAGGAACGGGCGACGGCGGGGCTGGCGGCGATCGAGGCGCTGTTCGACTGACCGGGGTCAGAGCCCTTCGCTCCGCGAAGGGATCCGACCCCAGCACACGGCTCTACAATCGGGGCATCCCAGCAGAGGCTTACCCGTGCATCCCATCGAAAGCGAACGTCTGCGCCTGCGCCGGATCGACCCGGAGCGCGATGCCGGGAAGATGCTGGCGCTGTTGAATGATCCGGGCTTCGTGCGCTTCATCGGCGATCGTGGCGTGCGTACCGAAGCGGAGGCACGCGATTACGCGGCGATCCGGGTGCTGCCGATGTACGCCCTGCATGGCTATGGCATGTATGCCATCGAGCGGCTGGCCGACGGTGCCTGGCTGGGCAATGCCGGGCTGGTGCGGCGTGATGGCCTGCCAGGGCCGGATATCGGCTACGCGGTGCTGTCGGAATTCGCCGGGCACGGCTATGCCGGTGAGGCGGCGCGGGCGGTGTTCGCGCACGCACGCGGAGCGTTGGGTCTGCACGATCTGTACGGCATCACCGACCTGGACAATGAGGTGTCCGGGAAGATCCTGCTGGGCCTGGGCATGCAGGTGCGCGGCGTCGTCCAGTTGCCGGGTGTGGACAGCCCCAGCCGGTTGTATGCCACGCCCGGCGCGGCAGCGGTCTGATCATGGTGGGTGCCGACCGTTGGTCGGCACTGCATGGAAATCGTGCCGACCAACGGTCGGCACCTACCCCTTCAGCCGCGCAGTTCGGCCAGCTGTGCCTGCAGCTTGGCCACGGCCGCTTCCAGCTGGGCCACGCGTTCAGCCAGGCCCGGGTCGGCGGCGTCGCTGCCGCCGCCACTGCCGGCGAACTTCGCCGCCAGCGCCGCAGCGTCCACTTCACCGCACAGCAGATGCATGTAGCGGTCCTCGCGCTGGCCGCTGGCGCGCGGCAGCACCAGCAGCAGGCCACGCTGCTGCAGGCGCTCGATGGCGTGGCGGGCTTCGTCGGTGTCGGCGAAGCGGTACAGGCGCTCGCTGCGCGTGATCAGCTCGCCCAGGGTCTGCGGCCCACGCAACAGCAGCATCGCCAGCAGCACGGTCTGCTGCCGGGTCAGGTCCAGCGCAGCCTGCAGGCGGTGCTCGTAGCGGTCGGCGCGCGAGGAGAAGTGCTGGCGTGCCAGCCCCAGTTTCTCCAGCTGGCGCAGTGCGTGCTGCACGCTGCCGGCGTCGACGTTCATCACCGGCTCGCGGGCGGTCTTCTGGTTGGCCGCCGACTGCGCGGCATTGACCGTCAGCGGATAGGTATCCGGGGTGGTCGCCTCCTTTTCCACCAGGCAGCCCATCAGGCGGGCCTGTACGGCGTCGAGCAGGGGGACGTCGGGGGTCTGGGTGGAATCGGTCATGGCGGCCTCCGGAAGGGCAACGGGTCAACCGTCAAGCATAGCCGTCCCAGGGCCGGCTTTGCCGGTAAAATGGGCCGGTATATCTGATTGCCGGTGAATCCATGCGTCGTCCCGTTTCCCTGTCCTTGACCCTGCTCGCCACCGCGGCGCTGGGCCTGTCCGCCTGCAAGCGCGTGGATGCGCCTGCTGCTGAAGCCGCTGCTCCGCAGGCCCCGGCGGCGGCGGCCAAGGCCGATGGCGCCCTCGATGCGACTGCCAACGACAACCTCAACGCGGTGCTGTGGATGCAGCGCGCGCAGGAGTACAAGGCGATCACCGAGCAGACCTACCGTGCCGCCGCCGACCATCTGGATGTGGCGCTGAAGGAAGCTCACTGGGACGCGCTGGTGCCGGAAGAACGCGGCAACGAGGCCAAAGGCCTGAAGCCGGCCGTGGTGCTGGACGTGGACGAGACCGTACTGGACAACTCGCCCTACCAGGCGCGCCTGGTCCGCGACGGCAAGGAATATGACGAGCTGAGCTGGGACCAGTGGGTGGCCGAGAAGAAGGCCAGGGCAATCCCGGGCGTGGTTGATTTCGCCAAGGCCGCCAACGCCAAGGGCGTGACCCTGCTGTACATCTCCAACCGCGCCGTGCACCTGAAGGACGCGACCCTGGCCAACCTGCGCGAGCAGGGCCTGCCGGTGGCCGACGACAGCGTGTTCCTGGGCCTGGGCACCGTGGTGCCGGGCTGCGAGCAGGCCGGCAGCGAGAAGAACTGCCGCCGCCGCCTGGCCGGGCAGAAGTACCGCGTGCTGATGCAGTTCGGCGATCAGCTGGGCGACTTCGTGGAAGTGACCGCCAACACCAACGAAGGCCGCGACGCGCTGCTGCAGCAGTACCACGACTGGTTCGGCGAGCGCTGGTGGATGCTGCCGAACCCGACCTACGGCGGCTTCGAACCGGCGCAGTTCAACAACGATTACACGCAGTCGCGCCAGGCACGCCACGACGCCAAGCGTGCCGCCCTGGACTACGCACCGTGAGCCGCGCACCGCTGCCGCTGCGCGATGACGAGCGCCTGATCTTCGCGCTGGACGTGCCCGACCGCGTGCAGGCACTGGAGTGGGTCGATCGCCTCGGCGACAGCGTGGCGTTCTACAAGATCGGCATGGAACTGCTGGCCTCCGGCGAGTACTTCCAGGTGCTCGATGAGCTGGCCCGCCGCGACAAGCGCGTGTTCGTCGACCTCAAGTTCTTCGATATCCCGGCCACCGCTGCGGCGGTGATCAAGCGCCTGTCGCAGTGGCCGGTCAGCTACGCCACCATCCATGGCTGGCACCCGGCGATGATGGAGGCCTGCGCGGCCGCCAACAGCGGCGACATGCGCCTGCTGGCGGTGACCGTGCTGACCTCGATGGGGCGTCCGGACCTGGCGCAGATGGGCATCGACCGCGAGCCGGTGGACGTGGTGGTGGAGCGCGCGCTGGCCGCCCAGGCGGCCGGTATCGATGGCGTGATCGCCTCGGGCCAGGAAGCCGGCCCGATCCGCGCCGCCACCGGCGGTGGATTCTCGATCGTCTGCCCGGGCATCCGCCCCGGTGGCCCGGTCGGCGATGACCAGAAACGTACCGTTGGCGTGGCGCAGGCCTTTGCCGATGGCGCCGATGCCATCGTGGTCGGCCGCCCGATCCGCCTGGCGGCCGATCCGCAGGCCGCAGCGCGGGCAATCCAGCAGGAAATCGCGTCGGCTCTGGCTGCACGCTGAGCCCACCGCTGACGCCGGTCACGCCGGCACCACGAACGCCATCCCGATCCATGCGGGATGGCGTTCGCATTTGTGGGTCTGCACCTGTCGCACGCAGCGCCGGGCACCAAAACTGTGCGCGCGTTCGCGCCGTGGGCCTCTCCACTGCCCCTCAATCGATGCACCGGCACGGACCGCGGCCGCGCCGGTTCCAACCATCGATAGAGGAGTACAGGGATATGTATCGCAGCACCTCTTTGTTCATCGGCCTGCTGTTGGCCGCGTCTGCCGTACCCGCCATCGCTGCGCCGCAGGTGCGCGACGTACCGCGCATCATCGGCGGCGAAGCGGCGCCTGCTGGCGAGTACCCGTTCATGGTCAGCATCCAGGGCATCTTCGACGGCGATACGGACCACGACCGCCACTTCTGCGGCGGAACGCTCATTTCACCGTCGTGGGTGCTGACCGCCGCACACTGTCTGCAGGGCGAACAACCGATGGGGTTGGCGGTGCTGGGTGGCCAGGCCGCACTCTCCACCGACGCCGCGCGACGGCCGTCCAACGTCAAGGCGATCCACGTCCATCCAGCATTCAACAGCGGCAACTCGCTGGAGCACGACGTGGCGCTGGTCCAGCTCAGTGCGCCACTGGCCGATGCACAGCCGGTGGCACTGCGGTTGCGCCCGGACGCCAGCTACCTCAAGCCGGGACGTGAGTTCACAGTGATCGGCTGGGGTGATATCGACATCGGCGATGGCCGGATCTATCCGACCCAGCTGCAGACCGTCCAGGTACCGTTCGTTTCCTTCACCGAATGCCAGCAGGCCTATGGCGGTGAATTGTCACGCGGCAAAGTCATCTGCGCCGGCCGCGAGGGTATCGACAGCTGCCAGGGCGATTCTGGCGGACCGCTGTTGCTGCGCCTGCGCGACGGTTGGACCCAGTTCGGCGTCGTCAGCTGGGGTGAGGGCTGCGCGTTGGCCGGCTACCCGGGCGTTTATGCCCGAATCGCCGAAAAACATGCCGTAGATTTCATCGAGGCGGTCTGGCAACGCGATTGATTCAATAAAATCAAATAGATACATCGCATTACGTGAAGTGTTGCCTTAACTTGAGCGGCAGCGTAGGATCGCCGCCATCCGGTCCTTGGGCCGGACATGTGCCACAACACTGTCCTCCGGCCTTGTGCCGGCTTGAAGAGCCTGTGATCCCCGTGATCCGGGCTCTTTTTTTTGGTGTTGCCGGTTCAGGGGTCAGATTCCTTCTGCCAGAAGCAGAAGGAATCTGACCCAGCATTGCAGGAAACCGTGACGTCCCGGCTTGCCGCTGTCACGTCGCAGGCCGCAAGATGCGGGCCGGTCCGGGGAGTCCGAGTGCATGAGTGTGACGGTGCGAGGAAGGTCTGCGCGTGGATGGGGGCTGGCGGCGATGTTGCTGCTGGCCGTGGTGGCATGTCGGGAGTCTGCCAACGACCCGGCCAGGCCTGCGGCCGAGCCGGTGGCGGCGGTGCAGGCCATGGCCTTGCGGCTGGCCGAGGATGATCTGGTCGGCTACGCCAAGCTGTCGGTGCCGCCAGGCCAGTACCTGCGGCTGCAGCAGGCCTGGGCCGACGGCCACAGCCAATGGCCGCTGACCGAACTGCCACTGGGCGACCAGCTGCTGCCGATGCTGGCTGCGCTGCGCAAGCCCGATGCCGGTACCGAACTGCAGCGCAGCTTCGACCGCCAGCTGGCCGGGCAGGCCAGTGCGGTGCGCCAGGCAGCACAGTCGATGGGCAACTTCGGCGTGCAGTACCTGCGCCATCAGAAGGGTTACACGCCGGGCCAGCAGGCCCACTACATCGCACTGGTCGAGACCCTGGCGGTGTGGGCGCAGGGTGCACCGATCAGCGACCGCGCTCGTGCGCGCAGCAGCATTGCCGCACTGGTGGGTGCCGCAGGCAAGGTCGGTTTCGACGATGAGGCCGGCCTGCAGGCTGCCGGCATGGAGGGCAGCCTCCAGCAGCTGGCACCGTTCATCCACACCCTCAAGGCGGTGCTGGGCAGCTATGGGCTGGGCGTGGACGAGGCGCTGCGCAGCGTACGCGGCGAGCTGCTCTCGGTGCAGGGCGACAATGCCCTGGTGCGCCTGCGCTACGATCTGGCCGGCCGCGAGATGACCCTGCAGCTGCCGCTGAGCCGGCGCGAGGGCCACTGGTACCTGACCCGCACCCTGGCCGACACCGATGCGCTGCTGCGCAAGGCCGATGCGGCCCGTGCCGCGGCGGCACCCGCGCCGCCCGAAGCCCCTGCCGAGGGTGGGGAAGCGGCAACGCCGCCGCCTAAGCCATAATGGCGCCGATGTCGAAACAGAACCCGCTGCCGTTCCCCGGCGAAGAATCCCAGTCGACGCCCGCCGATACGGTGCCGGCGTCCCCCTCGACCGGTACCGGCCCGAACCCGGTACCGCCGCCCGCGCACGCGCGTCCGGCCGGCCGCCGCCCGCTGTGGGCGCGTCTGCTGGGCCGCCTGGTCGAGCCGTGGCTGTCGCTGAAGATCGAGCCGGAAGACCCGGGCCAGTACAACGATGGCCGCCCGGTCATGTACGTGCTGGAAGACTACGGCCTGTCCAACGCGCTGATCCTGGACAAGGCCTGCCGGCAGGCCGGCCTGCCGTCGCCGCTGGTGCCGCTGGCCGGTGACCCGACCGGCCGCAAGCGCGCCTACCTGGCGCTGTCGCGGCGCAGCTCCAGCAACTCGCTGATCCCCGAGCAGCGCGGCGCCAAGACCCACTCCGACTCGCTGGCCAAGGTCCTGCAGGCACATCGCGTGCGCGACGACCTGGACGTGCACCTGGTGCCGGTGTCGATCTTCGTCGGCCGCGCGCCGGACAAGCAGAGCGGCTGGTTCGCGGTGCTGTTCTCGGAAAACTGGGCGCTGGTCGGCCGCTTCCGCCGCCTGCTGGCGGTGCTGCTCAATGGCCGCAGCACCATCGTCCGCTTTGCCCCGCCGATCTCGCTGCGCAATACCGTGGACGAAGGCCTGGAGCCGGAGCGCACGGTGCGCAAGCTGCAGCGTGTGCTGCGTACCCATTTCCGGCGTATCCGCGAATCGGTGATCGGCCCTGACCTGTCGACCCGGCGCCTGCTGGTGGACCAGGTGCTGGCGGCCGAGCCGGTGCGCGAAGCGATCGCCGCACAGGCCAAGCGCGACAACTCGAAGCCGGCCGATGCCTGGAAGAAGGCGCATGCCTACGCCTGGGAAATCGCCGCGGACTATTCCAGCCCGGTGGTGCGTTCGGCCAGCTTCATGCTCAGCCACGTGTGGAACCGCATCTACGCCGGCGTGCTGGTGCACCATCTGGACAAGTTCAAGGCCGCCGCGCCGGGCCACGAAGTGGTGTATGTGCCCAGCCATCGCAGCCACATGGACTACCTGCTGCTGTCCTACCTGCTGTATGACCGTGGCATCGTGCCGCCGCACATCGTGGCCGGCATCAACCTGAACCTGCCGGTGGTCGGTACCCTGCTGCGCAAGGGCGGTGCCTTCTTCATCCGCCGCTCGATCCGCGGCAATGCGCTGTACTCGGCGGTGCTCAGTGAATATGTCGCGCAGCTGGTGGCCGGTGGCTACTCGCTGGAGTATTTCGTCGAGGGCGGCCGCTCGCGTACCGGGCGCCTGCTGCAGCCCAAGGGCGGCATGATCTCGATGACGCTGCGCGCGTTCCTGCGCCAGCCGCGCAAGCCGGTGCTGTTCCAGCCCATCTACATCGGTTACGAGAAACTGATGGAAGGCGGCAGCTACCTGGACGAACTGTCCGGCCGGCCGAAGGAGAAGGAATCGATCTGGCAGCTGTTGTGGGGCATCCCCAAGGTGCTCAAGCAGAACTACGGCCAGGTGGTGGTGAATTTCGGTGAGCCGATCGCGCTGAACGAGGTGCTGGCCGAGAAGGCGCCGGAATGGGGCGGCGAAGCGATCTCGGAAGATGAGAAGCCGGCCTGGCTGTCGAGCACGGTCGACACCCTGGCCGAACGCATCCAGGTGCGCATCAACGGCGCCGCCGACGTCAACCCGATCAACCTGCTGGCGCTGGCCCTGCTGTCCACGCCCAAGCATGCGATGGGTGAGGCCGACCTGATCGCGCAGATCGAGCTGTGCAAGACCTTGCTGGCTGAGATGCCGTATTCGGGGCGGGTGACGGTGACTCCGCATTCACCGGAGCGGATCATCGCCCACGCCGAGGAGATCAACGTCCTCACCCGCATCAAGCACCCGCTGGGCGACGTGCTCAGTGTCAGTGGTGACACCGCGGTGCTGTTGAGCTACTTCCGCAACAACGTGGTGCACCTGTTCACTGCCTCGTCGTGGGTGGCCTGCTGCTTCCAGAACAACCGCCGCATGAGCCGCACCGGCCTGGTCCAGCTGGGCCGCACGGTGTATCCGTTCCTGCAGGCCGAGCTGTTCCTGCCGTGGAGCGAGGACGAGTTCGCCCAGCGCATCGACCAGACCATCGACGTGTTCGTCCGCGAAGGACTGCTGCAGAACGTCAACGAAGATGACGGCGGCATCCTGGCGCGCAACACCGGGCAGACCGATGAAGTATTCCGCCTGCGTGCGATCGGCCACTCGCTGCAGCAGGCCTTCGAGCGCTACTACATTGCCATCTCGGTGCTGGTGAAGAACGGCCCCGGCGTGCTGGGTGCCGCGGAACTGGAAAGCCTGTGCCAGCAGGCCGCGCAACGCCTGAGCCTGCTCTATGCACCGGCCGCGCCGGAGTTCTTCGACAAGTCCCTGTTCCGCGGCTTCATCCAGAAGCTGCGCGAGCTGCGCCTGGTGTGGCCGGACGAGAACAGCAAGCTGCTGTTCGACGAGCGCCTGGATGCCTGGGCGAAGGATGCCAAGTTCATTCTCGGCCGCGAACTGCGCCACACCATCGAGCGGGTCAGCCCGGAAGCGGCACGCCCGGACGAGACTGCGCCGCAGGATTGAAGGTAGCGCCGGGCCATGCGGTGGGTGTGGACCTTGGTCCACACACCTTCCATCTGTGCCAACCAAGGTTGGCACCCACCAGAGCAGGAGGCCAACCAAGATTGGCACCCATCGGGATCGGCGTCATGCCGGCTCGTCGGGAATCTGCAGGCTTTCCAGCCTGGTGATGCAGTCCTTCAGCTGCAGCTTGCGCCGCTTCAGGCGCTTGGATTCCAGCTCGTCCTCGCCATTGGCGGCCATGCGGGTGATCTGTTCATCCAGCAGGCGGTGCTCGGCGCGCAGGGCGGCGAGGTGTTCGACGATCTCGGCGGGGCTGTAGGTGTCCACAGCCTCCGAGCATACACAGCGATGATGACCACCGGGAGAGGGGAATCCCGACCGCCGGCCGTGGCCGCGCCGAGCCGTTAGAATGGACCCGATGAGTGCCGTGATTCCCCTTCCCGATCCCCTGTCGCGCGCGCCCCGCGATCCGCGCGTGGCCGGGCATGAGCAGTACAGGCTGGCCAAGCGCCTGCGCCGCCAGGTGGGGGAAGCGGTCGCCGACTTCGGCATGATCGAGGCCGGCGACAAGGTCATGGTCTGCCTGTCCGGCGGCAAGGACAGCTACACGCTGCTGGACATCCTGCTGCAGCTGCAGAAGAAGGCGCCGGTGCCGTTCGAGCTGGTGGCGGTTAACCTGGACCAGAAACAGCCGGGCTTTCCCGCGCATATCCTGCCGGACTACCTGGCCGCGCGGGGTGTGCCATACCAGATCGTCGAGCAGGACACCTATTCGGTGGTCAGCCGGGTCATTCCCGAAGGCCGGACGATGTGTTCGCTGTGCTCGCGCCTGCGGCGCGGCGCGCTGTACAACCACGCCAAGCTCCATGGCTTCACCAAGATCGCGCTGGGCCACCACCGCGACGACATGGTGGCCACGTTCTTCATGAACCTGTTCCACCACGCCACGCTGTCCGGCATGCCGCCGAAGCTGCGCAGCGATGACGGCAGGCACGTGGTGATCCGGCCGCTGGCCTACGTGCGTGAGGCCGATATCATCGACTATGCGCAGGCATGCCAGTTCCCGATCATTCCGTGCAATCTGTGCGGCAGCCAGGAGAACCTGCAGCGCCGCCAGGTCGGCCTGATGCTCACCCAGTGGGAAAAGGACCATCCTGGCCGCATCGAACAGATCGCACGCGCCATGGGTGAGATCCGTCCGTCGCAGCTGGCTGACCGCACCCTGTTCGACTTCATGGCACTGGGTCGTCACCTCGACGCACCGCTGCCCGATGCCGATGCCTGGCGGGCCGGTTCCCCGGCCGACGCCGACACAGATCCCCAGTCGCCCACCGTTTAGGGTGGGTCGCCCTTCCTCTTTGCCTTCCGGAATTCCATGTTCTTTCGCAACCTGACGTTTTTCCGCTTCCCGACCACCACTGATTTTTCCGAAGTCGATACCCTGCTGCCGCACGCCCTGCTGAAGCCGGTCGGCGCCCTGGAAATGAACTCGCGTGGCTTCATCTCGCCGTTCGGCCGCGAGGAGAAGGAACTGCTCTCCCATCGCATCGCCGAGCACCTGTGGCTGACCGTGGGCGGTGAGGACAAGATCCTGCCGGCGGCGGTGGTCAACGACCTGCTCGAGCGCAAGCTGGAGGAGATCGAGGAGAAGGAAGGCCGCCGCCCGGGTGGCCGCGAGCGCAAGCGCATGAAGGATGACCTGCTGCATGAACTGCTGCCGCGCGCCTTCGTGAAGTCCTCGCGCAACGACGCCTTCATCGACCTGCAGCACGGTTACGTGGCGGTGGATACCTCCAGCCGCAAGACCGGCGAATACTTCATGTCCGACATCCGCGGCCTGCTCGGCAGCTTCCCGGCGATGCCGCTGAACGCTGAAGTGGCGCCACGTTCGATCCTGACCGGCTGGATTGCCGGTGAACCGCTGCCGACCGGGCTGATCCTGGGCGAAGAGTGCGAGATGAAGGATCCGGTGGAAGGCGGCGCGGTGGTCAAGTGCCAGCACCAGGAACTGCGCTGCGACGAGATCGACAAGCACCTGGACGCCGGCAAGCAGGTGACCAAGCTGGCGCTGATCTTCGAGGACAACCTGTCCTTCGTGATTGGCGACGACCTGATCGTGCGCAAGCTGAAGTTCCTCGACGGTGCCCTGGATCAGCTGGAACATGCCGACGAAGACGGCCGCCGCGCCGAGTTCGACGCCCGTTTCGCCCTGCAGAGCGCCGAGATCCGCCGCCTCTTCCTGTTGCTGGAAGAAGCCTTCAAGCTCAGCAAGGCTGACTGAACAGGCACCCTGTGGGCCGCCGGTCATCCAGCGGCCCGAAGCGGCGCTATGCTTGCCGTATGAGCCGCTTTTTGCGCCGCCTGTTCTCGCCGGACCCGCCCGCCACCGTGCAGCGCGACACTGTTCGCCTGCGCCTGGAGGATGCTGAGATCGAGGTGCTGCGCGTGCGTGATCCACGCGCACGCCGGATCAAGCTGAGCGTGGACGAGCGCGGTGCGCGCCTGACCCTGCCGCCGCGCGCCAGCCTGGTGATGGGCGAGCGTTTCCTGGAGCAGCATCGTGATTGGTTGGCGCTGCAGCTGCGCCAGTACCAGGGCCAGGGCCTGCCGGCACCGTTGCAGCCCGGTGAGGCCGGCTTGCTGCCGCTGCGCGGCGAAATGCTGCCGCTGCGTTGGCAGGAGGGGCGCTATGCCCGCCTGGAGATCGACGAGCAGGGCGCCTGCGTGCAATGGCCCACCCGCGCCGGTGACGCCACGCTGCGCCGCCTGCTGCGCGAGTTCTACGAAGCCCAGACCCGTGCCGACGTGGGCCGTTGGCTGCCGAAGTACCTGCCCGGCCTGCCGCGTGCACCCAGCCGCCTGCGGCTGAAGGTGATGTCCTCGCAATGGGGCTCACTGGCCCCCGACGGCAGCATGGCGCTGGACCTGGCGCTGGTGCTGGGCCGCCCCGAGGCGTTCGAGTACGTGCTGGTGCACGAACTCTGCCACCTGATCCAGGCCAATCATTCGCCCGCGTTCTGGCATGAGGTGGAACAGCGCTTCCCCGCCTGGCGCGAGCAACGCGATTACTTCCAGCTGGAAGGGCGGCGCCTCAAGGCCATGCTGCGCCAGCTGCTGTAGAGCCGAGCCCACGCTCGGCTACCGCGCGCAGCGCAGGTCTACGTCGCTACCTCCAAACGCGGCCGAGCATGGCTCGGCGCTACACAAGCGTGCAGCGCCCGATCCGCATGCCTTACTTTCCTGAGCGCTGTGCGGCCGTCGCCGCCCAGCGTGCCGCTACCCGCGGTGCGGTGATGCATACCGCCTGGTCGGTGACCGTGGTGACTGCGCGCTCCAGCAGCTGGATGTCCGCCTCGTGCTGGCGTGCGACATGCGGATCCTCGAAGAAGATCGCGCGTTGGCAGCGCCCTTCCAGTACACGGTCGGCAATCTGTGCATCGCCGCCCATCGGGCCACTCTGGTAACGCGTCACCCACGGCATATCGCTGGGCCAGCCGCGGCTCCAGGCCAGCTCGTTCAAGCGTTGGCCGGTGGTACCCGTAGCCACGCGTTCGCCGAACCGCGCCAGTACATCGAAGTGTTCATCGGCGAAGGCGAGCATCGCCGGCTTCATCGCATCGTGCGCGATCAATGCCAGCGTCTGTCCTTCGAACGCATGCAGATCGTCTGCACCAGGGTCGGCATCCAGGCCGGCGTGGATGCGTTCCACCTCGACCCAGTCGCGCGCCGTGGCCACCGTTGAAATGAACGGCTTGCCGTGGATCACACACTGCCGCTTGAGTGCGGTCGCTTCCGGAAACACCGAGGAGGGATCAACCGGGTCGATCAGGTAGATCGCACCATCCAGCGTTCTTTCCGGACCCATGCCGACGACTTCGGCCACCAGCTTCATCAGGCCACCTTCCCGGCCGTAGGGATAGCGGTGCAGGCCCGCATAGCCGGCCAGCATCCCGTGTCGTTCGATCGCATCATGGGTGCGTCCGACGGCATGTAGCGACACCCCCAGTTCGCGTAGGCCGGTCTCGCTGGCGCGCAGCCAACGGAACAGCGCGGCGCGCGCATCGTGGTGATGAAGACGGTTGGCGGCCAGGCCGATACGCATCGCGCGCTCCGGGGATACGGGTAGATGCGGCAGTGTATGTCGCCATTCGCCGATGCGGCCGCTTTTCCAACTTTTCTCATTGTCGCTGGGCCCTGCATCGCTAGCGTGGCTGACAGCGGTACCGCTGCGCGGCCGTGGTTCCTGCCCGCGAAATGAGGACGTCTACAGTGAATGCCGCCGGCCGCTGCGCCGCTGCTGCCGTCATGGCATTGCTGTTGTCGCCTGCGACCGCCACAGCCTCCGGCTGCACAAACCCGTTGCAGGTGGCCTGGCCGTCCGACCGGCCGCCGCTGTCGTACCCCCTGCAGGGCGAGGCTGCCGGGCTGGTCGCGGACTACCTGCAGATGCTGGGTATGCAGGTATCGCTGCACGCGTTACCAACGCCTGCGGCTGCGCTGATGGATGCCCGGCTGCCGGCCGGCACCCAGGCGGTGCTGGGCTGGCCACGCGCGCAACTGCCCGCCGGCTGGGTAGCCAGCACGGCCTACCTGCAGGTGCCGCAGGTGATCGTGCGCCGTGCGGGTGCATCCCCGGTGCTGGGTCTGGAAGACCTGCGTGGGCGCAGCGTGGCCAGCCCGGACCGGCTGCCGCTGGCTGCACTGCTGGCCGAACAGGCACCGGGGGCGCAGCTGCTGGCACCGGTATCGCTGGATCACGCGCTGTCGCTGCTGCGCACTGGCCTGGTCGATGCGGTGATCGCCAATCTCGGCGCGGTCGAGGCCGTGCTCCGCGCCGAGCCGGGTGATCCGCTGGTGATCGCAGCGCCAGCCGGTTTCGACGATGCACTGGTGCTGGGCACTGTGCCGGATTGTGCCGGTGTCATTGCAGCCTTCGACCGCTACCGGTCGGAGCAGGGCAATGGGCGACGCGCGGCGAGCCGTACGACCTGGTTGCCGGACCTGCCACGGGCCGGGGCCACCGGCTCCGCGCTGCGCTGGTTGGTACCGGCCTCGCTGATCCTGCTTGCCCTCGTGCTGGTGCACGCCTTCGGCTACTGGCGCGTGCATCGTGAAAGCGTGCGCCGCCGCGCGCTGGAGCAGCGGCTGCAGGAGGTGACTGCGAACCTGCCGGCGGTGGTCTACCAGGCGCGCCGTTCGGCCAATGGCCACTACAGCCTGGCGCAGATCGCCGGCGACGTGCAGGCGCTGTTCGGAGTGAGCGTGGAGATGGCGCGGACCGACCCGCTGCGTTTGCTGGCCGCCGTGCACGCGGACGATCGCAGCCGGGTGATGGCGTGTGTCGAGGCAGCGGCGCTGGCGCATGGTCCGATCGATGTCACCTTCCGCACGCGTTCGGCGCAGGGCTGGCGCTGGGTGCGATCACAGGGGCGGCCACTGCGCAGTGATGACAGCAGTGTCGAATGGAGTGGCTACTGGATGGATGTGAGCGAGGCGCAGTCGCGCGCTGCGGCGCTGGCCGGGGCGCGCCGCGCCGCCGAGCAGGCAGCGCTGGCCAAGAGCCACTTCCTGGCAACGATGAGCCACGAGATCCGCACGCCGATGAGCACCCTGCTGGGCATGCTGGAGCGGTTGGCTGGCAGCGACCTGGAGGCGAGCCAGCAGCAGGTGCTGGCCACCGTCGGCGACGCGGCACAGATGCTGCGGCAGATCCTCGACGATGTGCTGCACAGTCAGCGGCTGCAGGCCGCTCCATTGCAGCTGGGGCCCACCGATCTGGCCGCGCTGGTGCGGGCGGTGCAGCAGCTGTTGATGCCCGTCGCCGCCAGCCACGGCCTGCATCTGCGCAGCGAGATCGACCCGGCCCTGCAGGCCTGGTCGCTGGCCGATGGCCTGCGGCTACGGCAGATTCTGTTCAACCTGGCCGGCAACGCGCTCAAGTTCACCCTGCAGGGGGGCGTGGTGCTGCAGGTGCACGTGCTGCAGCAGCTCGATGGCGCCCAGCAGCTGCGGCTGCAGGTCACCGACAGTGGCGTGGGCATCAGCGTCGAACGGCAGCAGGCGGTGTTCGGTGCCTACGAGCAGGCCGAGACCTCCACTACGCGCCGCTTCGGTGGCAGCGGCCTGGGTCTGGCGATCTGCCGCGAACTGGCGGTGTCGATGGGCGGCGACCTGCAACTGCACAGCCTGCCCGGTGCAGGCACCTCGGTCTGGCTGGTGCTGGAGCTGGCGGTCTGCCCGGCGCCGGTGGCCGCGATCACGCGGGCCGATGACCGGCCGTTGCCGCCGGCACGAGTGCTGGTGGCCGAGGACCACCCCACCAACCTGCAGCTGCTGGAACAACGCCTGTGCGGGCTCGGCCTGCAGGTACATGCCTGTGTCGATGGGCAGCAGGCGTGGGATGCGTGGCAGGCGCAGCCGTTCGATCTGGTGATCACCGACTGCCACATGCCGGGCATGGATGGTTTCGCGCTGGCGCGCGCGATCCGTGCCCATGCCTGTGGCACCCGCCCGCAGGTGCCGATCATCGCGTTGACCGCCAGCGTGCTGGAAACCACCCGCGAGGCCTGCCGCAAGGCGGGCATCGACCATTTCCTGGCCAAACCAGTGGAAGCGCGCGAACTGCGCGCGCTGCTGGCCGACGTGTTGGCGGCAGATTCAGTGGGCCAGTAGGCGGACGATGCTGGCGGCGGCGTCGCGGCCTTCGGCCACCGCCGTCACCACCAGGTCGGCACCACGTACCGCATCCCCCCCGGCGAACAGGCGCGGGTGCGCGGTCTGGAACGGCAGGCGGCCGTTGCCACCGGCAACGATGCGACCGTTGGACTGGCCCTCCACGCCGTGCTCGGCCAGCCAGGCCGGCACGCTTGGCGAGAAGCCGAAGGCGATGATCACCACGTCGGCCTCCAGCAGCGATTCACTGCCCTCGATCGGCACCGCGTTCTGGCGGCCATTGGCATCGGGTTCGCCAAGCCGGGTCTCGACCACGGTCACACCGATCACCTCGTCATCGGCACCGGCCTCGATGGACAGCGGCTGGCGGTTGAACAGGAAGCGCACGCCCTCTTCGCGCGCATTGGCGACCTCGCGTGCGCTGCCGGGCATGTTGGCCTCGTCGCGGCGGTAGGCGCAGGTGACCTTGGCTGCGCCCAGCCGTACCGCGCTGCGCACGCAGTCCATGCCGGTGTCGCCACCACCGAGCACCACCACGCGCTTGCCATTGAGGTCGGGCAGGGCGATGGTGTCTTCCCAGCCGGCGATCGGCCGGCCGTGCGGATCATCGCCGCCGACGATGCGGCTGTTCTGCACCAGGAACGGCAGCGCCGGCAGCACGCCCTTCAGGTCCTGACCATCGAGGCCGCCGTCGGTGTACCGGTATGCACCGGTGCCGACAAACACGGCATCGTGGGTATCCAGCAGTTGCTGCACGCTGAGGTCACGGCCGATCTCCACACCGAGCCGGAACTGCACGCCCATTCCTTCCAGCAGGTCACGGCGGCGATGGATCACGTCCTTGTCCAGCTTGAAACTGGGAATGCCGAACTGCAGCAGGCCGCCGATCTGTTCGTAGCGGTCGTAGACCACGGCGGTGATGCCGGCGCGCGCCAGACGGTCGGCACAGGCCAGCCCGGCCGGGCCGGCACCGATCACCGCCACGCTGTGGCCGGTCGGCTGCACCGCATCGAGGTCCGGGCGCCAACCGCTGGCCAGCGCGGTGTCGACGATGTATTTCTCTACCGCGCCGATGGTGACCGCACCGAACTCCTCCAGCGTGCAGCTGCCTTCGCACAGGCGGTCCTGCGGACAGACCCGGCCGCAGACTTCCGGCAACGGGTTGGTGCTGTGGCACAGGGTGGCCGCCTCATGGATGCGGTTTTCCTGCACCAGCTGCAGCCACTGCGGAATGGCATTGTGCACCGGGCACTTCCAGCTGCAGTAGGGGTTGCCACAGTCCAGGCAGCGGCCGGCCTGGTACTGCGCGTCTTCCTTGCCGAATTTTCCGTACAGCTCACCCCAGTCGCCGGAGGTGCGCAGTTCCACCGGAATGCGCTGCGGCATGGTGCGGGGCAGGTCGAGGAACTGGAAGGCGTGCTTGCGGCTCATGATCGTCTCGGCAGTGCGGTGCGCGCGCTCAGGCGGCGCGGCGCAGGGTTTCGGTCAGCGACTCGATGCTGGCGGCCTTGGGTTTGACCAGCCAGAACCTGCCGATGTAATCGCGGAACTCGTCCAGGATCTGCTGCGCCCAGATACTGCCGGTCAGCTCGCGATGACGACCGATCAGGCGGTGCAGGTGCTGGCGGTAGTTCTCGAAGCCCTCGGCGGAGACGCGATGGATGTCGATCAGCTCGTGGTTGTAGCGGTCGACGAAATCACGGTCCACGTCCAGCACGTAGGCCAGGCCGCCGGTGAAACCGGCACCGAAGTTCAGGCCGACCTTGCCCAGCACCAGCACCACGCCATCGGTCATGTATTCGCAGCAGTGGTCACCGGCGCCTTCCACCACCGCCAACGCGCCGGAGTTGCGCACCGCGAAGCGCTCGCCGGCGCGGCCTGCGGCGAACAGTTCGCCGCCGGTGGCACCGTACAGGCAGGTGTTGCCGATGATCGCGGTGCTGCGCGCCTCGAAGCGTGCGCCGCGTGGCGGGCGCACCACCAGGCGGCCGCCGGCCATGCCCTTGCCGACGTAGTCGTTGGCTTCGCCTTCCACTTCCAGGTGCAGGCCCCCGACGTTGAAGGCACCGAAGCTCTGCCCGGCACTGCCACGGAAGCGCAGTTCCAGCGGGGCTTCGGCCATGCCCTGGTTGCCATGTACCCGCGCCACCGCGCCGGCCAGGCGCGCGCCGATGCTGCGGTCGGTGTTGTGGATCAGGAAGCGGTGCTCGCCGCCCCGCTTGTGCGCGATGGCCTCGGCCAGCAGGCCATCCATCTGCGTGGCCAGGCTGTCCGGCGATTCGTACAGGCGCTGCGCTGCGCAGTGGCTGCCTTCGTAACCGGCGTCGGCCAGCAGGCGCGACAGGTCCACGCGCACGCCCTCGCGCGGGGCGGCCTCGATCTGCCGCAGCAGGTCGGTACGGCCGACGATGTCTTCCAGTGAGCGCGCACCCAGATAGGACAGCCAGCCGCGCACTTCCTCGGCCAGCAGGCGGAAGAAGTTCTCCACGCGCTCGGGCTGGCCGGTGAAGTGGTTCTCGCGCAGGCGCTCGTCCTGGGTGGCCACGCCGGTGGCGCAGTTGTTGAGGTGGCAGATGCGCAGGTACTTGCAGCCCAGCACGATCATCGGCGCGGTGCCGAAGCCGAAGCTGTCCGCGCCGAGCAGCGCGGCCTTGACCACGTCCAGGCCGGTCTTCAGGCCACCGTCGGTCTGCAGCAGGGTGCGCCCGCGCAGGTCGTTGGCCAGCAGCGCCTGGTGCGCCTCAGCCACGCCCAGTTCCCACGGCACGCCGGCATAGCGGATCGAACTGACCGGCGACGCACCGGTGCCGCCGTCGTGGCCGGAAATGGTGATCAGGTCCGCACCGGCCTTCACTACGCCGGCGGCAATGGTGCCGACGCCGGCATGGCTGACCAGCTTCACCGACACCAGCGCAGTCGGGTTCACCTGCTTCAGGTCGTAGATCAGCTGGGCCAGGTCTTCGATGGAGTAGATGTCGTGATGCGGCGGCGGCGAGATCAGGCCGATGCCCGGCCTGGCGTAGCGCAGCCGCGCGATCAGTTCGTTGACCTTGTGCCCGGGCAGCTGGCCGCCCTCGCCCGGTTTTGCGCCCTGCGCGACCTTGATCTGCAGCACTTCGGCATTGACCAGGTATTCGGCGGTGACGCCGAAGCGGCCCGAGGCCACCTGCTTGATCTTGCTGCGCCGCTGCGTGCCGTAGCGTGCGGGGTCTTCGCCGCCTTCGCCGGAGTTGCTGCGCCCGCCGAGGCGGTTCATGGCGATGGCCAGCGCTTCGTGCGCTTCCGGGGAAAGGGCGCCGAGGCTGATCGCGGCGGTATCGAAGCGCGGGAACAGTTCGCTGGCCGGGGCCACTTCATCCAGCGGCGTCGGCGTGGCCGCCGGTACCAGCTGCAGCAGGTCGCGCAGCGCCGACGGCGGTCGTGCATGCACCGCATCGCAGTACTGCTGCCACGCGCGCGCATCACCGCTGCGCGCCGCGCGCTGCAGCGTGGTGACCACGTCCGGGTTGTACATGTGGTACTCGCCGCCATGCACGTACTTCAACAGGCCACCGACATCCACGCCCTGCTGGGCATCCCAGGCCTGCGCACGCAGGTCGCGCGCGTCGGCATCGAGCCGGGTGAAGCCGGCTCCGCCGATGCGCGAGGCGGTATCCGGGAAGCACAGGTCCACCACGTCCGGCTCCAGGCCGATGATCTCGAACAGCTGCGCGCCGCGGTAGCTGGCCACGGTACAGATGCCCATCTTCGAGATGATCTTCGACAGGCCCTTGTAGATGCCCTTGCGGTAGCGCCGGCCGATCTGCGATTGCTCGCCGCCCTTGCTGAGCTTGAGGATGCCGCGGCGGCCCAGGTCGAACAGGGTCTGGTAGGCCAGGTACGGGTACACCGCAGTGGCGCCGAAGCCGAGCAGGCAGGCCATGTGGTGGGCGTCGCGCGCGGTGCCGGTCTCGACGATCAGGTTGACGTCGCAGCGCAGGCCCAGCCGCGAGAGGTGGTGGTGGACGGCACTGGTAGCCAGCAGGGCGTGCACCATCGGCCGGTCCGCCACCGGGTAGCGGTCGGACAGCAGCAGCATCACCATGCCCTCGCGCGCCGCCTGTTCGGCTTCGACGCAGATGCGTTCGATGCCGGCGCGCAGGCCTTCGTCCTCGCTGTAGGACAGATCGAGCAGGCGGTTGGCCTGCACGTACTGGTCCATCTTCAGCAGCTGGCGCAGCTTGCGCTGGCTGAGCACCGGCGAGTTGAGGATGACGTGGTTCACCGTCTCCGGGCCGGCATGGAAGATGTTGGTTTCCTTGCCGAGCTGGGTGGACAGGGACATCGCGCAGTCTTCGCGCAACGGGTCGATCGGCGGGTTGGTGACCTGCGCGAAGGCCTGGCGGAAGTAGTCGTACAGCGGTCGGCTGCGCTGGCTCAGCACGGCCATCGGCGTGTCATCGCCCATCGAGCCGGTGGCTTCCTGCTCGGTTTCGGCCAGCGGCCGCAGCACCTGTTCCACTTCCTCGCTGCTGAGCTGGTAGAGCTTGTGGTAGCTGCGCAGGGTGCCTTCGTCGAAGGGCTCCTCCACCAGCGACGGATCGATCAGCTCGGTCTGCAGGTAGGTCACGCCCTGCTGCAGCCACTGCTTGTACGGCGCGCGGCCGCGGTTGATGCGATCCACCGCGTCGGAGTCGAGCAGGTCGCCGCGCTTGAGGTCGATGGCTATCATCTCGCCCGGGCCCAACTTGCCCTTGCGCACTACGCGCTCGGTCGGCACTTCCCACACTCCCGCTTCGGAGGCGACCAGGAAGTGGCGGTCGGCGGTCAGCATCCATCGCGCCGGGCGCAGGCCATTGCGGTCGAGGGTACAGACGGCGTAGCGGCTGTCGCAGGCCACGATGCCGGCCGGGCCGTCCCACGGTTCGCTGTTGAGGCCATGGAATTCGTAGAACGCGGCCAGATCCGGGTCCTTGAACTCCAGCGACTGGGTGGCTGGCGGCACCAGGATGCGCAGCGCCTGGATCAGCTCCATGCCGCCTGCGACCATCAGCTCCAGCATGTTGTCCAGGCTCTGCGAGTCCGAACCGTGCATGGAGATCACCGGGTCGAGCTCGGCAATGTCGAAGCGCGGGGTCTTCCACACCTTGCTGCGCGCCTGCGCCCAGCGCCGGTTGCCTTCGATGGTGTTGATCTCGCCGTTGTGGGCGAGCATGCGGAACGGGTGGGCCAGCGGCCAGCGCGGCAGCGTGTTGGTGGAGAAGCGCTGGTGGAACACGATCGCGCTGGAGGCCAGTTCGCGGCGCTGCAGGTCCGGGTAGAAGCGGCTGAGCTTGTCCGGCAGCACCATGCCCTTGTAGCTGATCGCGTCCGGGGTGAGGGTGGTGACGTAGAAGTCGGCGTGGTCGCGCAGTTGCTGTTCGCTGCGGCGGCGGGCCAGGAACAGGGCCAGGGCAAAGCCGGCATCATCCTGGCCGACACCGGCATCGACGAACACCTGCTCGATACGCGGCAGCGTGTCGCGTGCCAGCTGGCCGCAGACACTGTCATCGGTTGGCACGTCGCGCCAGCCAGCCACGCGGCACCCGACCTTTTCCAGTTCTTCCTGCAACCGGGTGCGGCAGGCCTGGGCGGCGTCGGCGGCGTGCGGCAGGAACACCAGGCCGGCGGCGAAGCGCGCGGCGACAGGGATGCCGGCTTCGCTGGCCAGCAGTTTCAGGAACGCATCGGGGCGGCGCAGCAGCAGGCCGCAGCCATCGCCGGTCAGGCCATCGGCGGCGACACCACCACGGTGGGTCATGCGCGAAAGCGCGGCGATGGCGGTATCAACCAACAGGCGCGAAGGTTGATCGTCGAGCTGGGCGACCATGCCAAATCCACAGGCATCGCGCTCGGAGCGCGGGTCGTAAAGCCCTTGGCGGTTGCGGGGGGCCATCTCTACCTCGATGCGTATAGGGTTGGCGGCGACACTCGTCCCCGCTCATTCCCTGGAGCGCATCGTGAGGCCACCGGATGCCTCGACTAGATCACAGGTTGCTGCAACGCCGCAATACACGGTTGCAGCTGCAACAGAAAGCGCCGGCAGCACTGTGCCGGCGCGGGGTGGAACTCAGCCGCAGCGCACGCCGCTGACCAGGGTCTTGTCGTCCACTTCGATGTTCAGGCGGTCGCCGAGGAACTCCATCGTGACCACATCATTGGGCTTCATGACGCGCAGCTGATGGGCGCCGGCATCTTCCTGCGCCTGCTTGCCCAGTGCATCGGTGTAGGCCTGGCCGACCAGGCTCTGCACCTGGCTGGCATCGCAGGTACCGACCGGCGGTGCCTCGGTGGCCTTGCCGGCTTCGTCGGCCGGCGCCTTGGCCGCTTCGGCGGCCTGCTGCGCATGGGCTGTGGCCGAATCCTGTTCATCCAGCGCCGGCGCCTGGCAGGCGGACAGGGCCAGCACGGCCGGCAGCAGCAGGGCGGAGAGCGAACGGGCGCGAATCGGGAACGGCATCATGACTCCGGAAGGGATTGTGAAAGCCCGAGCATAGCGGCGAACCCACCCTCACGTGTTTGTGTTGCGTTATCGACAGGATCACTGCGCCACAGCGGTGACACTGCCAGGCATGCCAACGGCCCCCACCCCGGAACAACAGGCCGCGCGCGCTGCCGGCCTGCGCTATGTCGATGACACCCAGCCGGGCATCAGCCGGCGCCGCGCCGGTAAGGGCTTTGCCTACCGCGATGCCGACGGCCATGCCGTGCGCGATGCCGCCACCCTGCAACGGATCCGCGCGCTGGCGATTCCACCGGCCTATACCGCCGTGTGGATCTGCGCCCAGCCCAATGGCCATCTGCAGGCCACCGGGCGCGACGCACGGGGACGCAAGCAGTATCGCTACCACACCGACTGGGCCGCAGTACGCGACGCCGGCAAGTTCGACCGGGTGATTGCCTTTGGCGAAGCACTGCCTGCGCTGCGGCGCAGGCTCAGCCGCGATCTCAAGCGCAGCGGCTTCCCACGTGAAAAGGTGCTGGCGGTCGTGGTCGCGCTGTTGGCCGACACATTGGTGCGGGTAGGGAATGAAACCTATGCCAAGGAAAACAAATCCTTTGGCCTGACCACACTGCGCAACCGGCACCTCGACCTGCTGCGCGGTGGGCGCGTGCGGATGCGCTTCCGTGGCAAATCCGGGCAGTTGCATGAAGTGACGGTAGGTGACCGCCGGCTGGGCACGCTGGTGCGCGGCGTGCAGCAGTTGCCGGGCCAGGCGTTGTTCCAGTATCGCGATGACGACGGTGCGCTGCAGCCGGTGGATTCCGGCGCGGTCAACGATTACCTGCGTGAGGAGATGGGCGAGGACTTCACTGCCAAGGACTTCCGCACCTGGGGCGGTACCGTGGCCGCGGTGCAGGCGTTCGCCACCACCGAGCTGCCCGAACCGGCCAGCCAGCGTGCGCTGGCGCAGGCGCAGCGCACGGTGGTGTGCGAGGTGGCGGCATTGCTGGGCAATACGCCGGCGGTGTGCCGCAAAGCCTACATCGACCCGTGCGTGTTCGCTGGCTGGGAGCGCGGCGAACTGGCCAAGCTGGCCGGCCTGCGTGGGCCACGGCAGTGGGAACAGGCGACCCTGCGCGTGCTGCGCAGGGCACGCCGACTCAGCCGCAGTAGATCGCGGTGATGTTGTTGGTACGGCCCTTCTCGATGGTCAGGCGGTCGCCGCCTTCGCTGGCCGGGGGCACGCGCGGGCCGTCATGACGCAGCACCTGTACGTGCAGGCTGTCACTATCCACGCGCGCGCGTTCGACGGTGGCGGCCGAGGCGGCCAGGCCGACCGCGCCGCGCACCATGTCGCTGTGGCACTGGCCGGAAATCACGCCGTCGATCGGCTGCACCTGGGCCATTGGCGTGCTGCTGCAGGCAGCAACAGCGAGGGTGAGTACGGCCACGCTGAATGCGCGCATCATGGTCCTGCTCCGTGGTGATGAGGAGGCCAGCGTGCCGCGACGCACGTAGTGGTGGAATGAACACCGTGCCAGTGGGATCACCTGTCGTCTTCGCGATTGCCCGGCAGGCTGGCCGCACCTCCAGCGGCCAGCGCGTAGAAATCAGCGATGCGCGGAATGAACTGTTGGGGGTTGGCACCGACCAGGTTGGTCAGCACCACCACTGCCACGCCACGTTCGGGATAGACCACGAACGCCGAGCGCGCGCCGCCGATGCCGGCCACCTGCAGGTCAGGTGCGGCCTGCAGCACCGGCCAGCCGGCCGCCCAGGAACCCATGCGTCCATCGTTGAGGCGCTCCGCACTCCACATCCGTTGCCGCGCCGCATCCGGCATCAGCTGGCCGGTGGTCAACGCGACCAGCCAGCGTGCGGTGTCGTCGGCGGTGGTGAGGATGCCGCCACCGGCCCACAGTGAGGGAGGGATGTCGTAGAACCAGTGCGACAGGCGCGGGGGCGCATCGGCGGCGTCGGTGGCACGCGGGGTGAGGCTGTACATCGTGGCCATTGCGGGCACCAGGTCGTAGCTGTCGCCGAACGTGGTGCGCGACATGCCTGCGGGACCGAACTGGGCGGTGGCCAGGAAGCGCGCGTAGGGCATGCCCGACTGCTGTGCGATGATCCGCGCCAGCAGCACATAGTTGGTCTGGTTGTAGGCGAAACGCTGCCCGGGCGCGGCCTCCAGCGGTCGTGCGCTGACCGCCGTCCAGGCCTGGGCTTCCGAACCGCCGCCCAGCAGCCCATTCGCATCGAGGATATCGGGCAGCCCCGAGGCATGTGCAAGCAGCTGGCGCACGCGCACATCCTTCCAGCCGATCGGAAGATCCCGCAGGTAGTGCGAAGCGGGTGCATCCAGATCCAGTTGTCCCTGCTGCGCCAGCTGGGCAGCGGCCACGCCGGTGAACGCCTTGGTGGCCGAGTTGAGCGGGAAGCGGGTATCGCGCGTGGCCGGCGTGCCGTTCTCGACGTTGGCCAGGCCAAAGGCTTCGGACAGTACGATCCGGCCCTCCTTGACCACGGCGATCTGCAGTCCGGGGATGCGCTGGTCCAGCATGGCCTGATGGATCAGGCGACGGGTCTGATCGTTGGCGGCGTCCTCGCTGTTGGCGATCGCGGCGAACGGCAGGGCGCTGACGAGCATGAGCACGACTCGAAACGTTGGGCGGAACATCCGGATTCCCGTTGGGGCGTCGAGGATCGGATGCGGGCAGGGCGCGAAGGGTTTAACAGCGTCGTCGCCCTACCGTTCGTCGGTCCATGACTTCCGGGGGGTTGACTACAGGTGTCGTCACGCCGACAGTGGCTACACGTGTAGTCAATGGAGCGGTGTCATGCGTGGCAAGACGATCGGGGACCAGGAACTGGCCCTGCTGCAGTACATCGATGAACATGCGCCGGCCAGCGTCGGCGAGGTCGCCAGTGGTTACGGCGAGGCCCGCGGCCTGGCCCGCTCCACCGTGCTGACGATGATGGAGCGGCTGCGGGCGAAGGGGTATCTTCAGCGCCAGCAGCAGGATGGTGTCTACCGCTACCAGGCCACCCGAGGCCCGCAGAGCGTGCTGCAGGGGGCGGTGGCCCAGTTCGTCGACAACACCCTGCAGGGCTCGGTGTCGCCGTTCGTGGCCTACCTGTCGCAACGCCAGCAGGTCAGCGACAACGAGCTGGCCGAGCTGGAAGCGCTGGTTGCCCAACTCCAATCGCGTCGCCACGAGGGCTGAGCCATGGACACCACGATGCTGATGCCGTTGTTGGAACGACTGGGCTGGACCAGCCTGCAGACCGTGCTGCTGGTGGCGCTGGTGTACGGCGTGTGCCGTGTGCTGCCGTCGCTGTCGGCGGCCACGCGCTGCCGCCTGTGGTGGCTGGTCTCGCTGCAGGCGGTGCTCGGCCTGTTCTGGAGCCAGCCGCTGCAGCTGGCCTGGTTGCCGGCGCCGCAGGCGGTGGCGATGACCGCGACCGAAGTGATGACCGAGACGCTGCATCCGCTGGCCCCGGAAGCCTCGGCGCAGCTGTTGGCCGCGATGCCGATGACGACGGCGGACGTACCCACGGTGGCGTGGTGGGCCGTGGCCCTGGCCGCGCTGTGGCTGTCTGGTGTGTTGCTGATGGCCCTGCGCACCGTCGCTGAGTGGCGGCGCTGCCGCGCGCTGCTGGCCGCAGCCTATCCCTGCGAAGACGAGGCGCTGGTGCAGGCCCTGCAACTGGCTTCCGATGCGCACGGCGTACGCCGCGTACCACGGCTGTGGATGAGCACGCAGGTGGACTCGCCGCAGCTGGTCGGGCCGTTCCGTCCGGTGCTGTTGCTGCCGGCCGGCGACAATGCCCTGCAGGGTGATGCGCTGGACCTGGCACTCACTCATGAACTGCAGCACCTGCAGCGGCGTGATCTGCAGTGGGGCCTGCTGCCCGCATTGGCCCAGCACCTGTTCTTCTTCCACCCGCTGCTGCGCCTGTCTGTGCGCGAATACGCACAGGCCCGCGAAGAAGCCGTGGATGCGGCGGTGGTTGGACAGCACGGCGCCAGCCGCCAGGCCTATGGCCGTCTGCTGCTGCAGCTGGGCGTGGCACCGCAGCCGCATCTGGGTGTGGCCAGTGCTGCGCCGAGTTCCTCCAGCCTCAAGCGTCGCCTGCTCTCGCTGCAGCCGCGTCAGGCCTGCCCGCGCCTGCTGGCGATGGTGTTGACCGCAGCTGTGCTGGTGGTGGGCGTGGCGCCGATGCGGTTGGTCGCAGCCCCGGTGCCGCCTGCGCCGCCTGCCCCTCCCGCTGCACCGAAGGCCGCTCCGCCGCTGCCGCCGAAGGCCCCGCCGGCACCGCCAGCGTCGGTACGTGTGCCTGCCGCGCCGGTTGCGCCTGTACCGCCGGCGCCACCGGCCGATGCCGAGGAGCTGGCCGGTCCCGACGACGCGGATGTGGCGGTCGACCTCGATGTCGATGTCGATCCTGATGTAGACAGCCACCACACGACCTCCACCACTACGTCCATCACCACCTATGGCCAGCTCGACCTGGGCAAGTCGCCGCGGGAGGCATTCGTGCTGGTGGACGGCGAATCGACCTTCGCCAATGGCGGCATCGACGACGTGAAGCTGGCCCGCAGCCAACTCGGCAAGGGCCCGGCGCTGTGGTTCCGCCAAGGTGATAAGCGCTACGTGGTGCGCGATCCAATGCTGATCCAGACGCTGCAGCGCGCCTACAGCGGTGCGGTTGACCTGGGCCGGCAGCAGAGCGAACTGGGACGCCAGCAGAGTGCGCTGGGTCGCCAGCAGAGCGAGCTCGGCAAGCAGATGGGCGAGATGGGGCGTCTGCAGGGCGAGGAGGCGCGCCGCATGGCATTTGCTGCGGCAAAGGCCGAGCGCAGCGCGATGGCCGCCCACGACATCAATCGCGAAGCGGCGGCGGAAGCGGCGAAGGCCGCGCGGGGTGCAACCAACGATGCGGCGGTTGCGCGTGAGGCCGCACGTGAGGCCGCGGCCGAGGCACGCCGTGCGATGCAGGAAATGGACAACGAAGTCGCGCGGTCCAGCCGCACCCGCGACATGCAGCGCTTGGCCGGCCAGCATTCCGAACTGGCCAGCCGCCAGGCCGCGCTGGGCAGCCAGCAGGCCGCGTTGGGCGAGCGCCAGGCGCGTGTGCAAGTGCAGGCGGCCCAGCAGGCCCAGCAGGTGATCGCCCGCGCGCTGGCCAGCGGCAAGGCCGAACGTCTCTGATCGTGCGGTAGCGCCGGGCCACGCCCGGCGAGCGGCAGCGGTGCTTCTGGCAAGGGAAGTCGCCGGGCATGGCCCGGCGCTACCCGAAGGGACCCGGATCAGCCGCAGCTGGCGCGCTCGATCTTGTTCTGCGCGTCCACCTGCACGGTTACCCGGTCCTGGCGGAAGTCCATGGTCACCGCCATGCCTGGCTTGACCACCCGTGCATTGCGCGCACCGCTGGCAGCCACCAGCTGCTTCACCGTTGTCTCGTCGGCGGTCTTGCCGGTGAAGGCCTCGAGCGTGTCCGGCCTGCACTCATGCGCGGCGTCGGCACCCTTGGCCGGCAGGGGGCCGGCATCGGCGGTGCTGCTGCCACCGGCATGGCTGCAGGCGGCCAGCGGCAACACGGCGAGCAGGACCAGGGCATTCAGGCGCATCGTTGGACTCCAGGCAGGGATGATGACGCCAGTGTCACCGCGGCAACCGTCAGGGCATGTCAACGCGCCGCTCGGCGGTCACTGGCCGACCAGCGCCAGCGTCTCGCGCTCGCGCTGCTCCTCGCGCACCAACCGTTGCAGCAGCAGGGCCAGGGTGACCACGTCCTGGTGGTTGTGATCGGCCACCCGGCGCAGGTTCACCGCGTCGCCGCCGCGCAGGAAGCGCAGCCACGCGCCCGGTGCTTCCGAGCCTGGGAGATCATCCTCGCGCACCACGCGCAGCAGCTGGCGCTCGATGGTGGACAGCTTGCAGTTCTCCCAGCTGCCGCGATAGCGGCGGCGCGTGGGGTAGAGCAGGTCGACGTGGTCCAGCGCGGTGATCGGATCGCGTTGGCGGGCCAGCCGATAACGCGTCTTCAGCAGCGGCGCATCGTAGCTGCGGCCGTTGTAACTGCAGAACACGGTGGATGGCTGCAGCCAGCCGGCGAAGGTGGCCAGCATCGCGTCTTCGGCCGCCATCGTTGATATCAGCAGTTGGCGGATACGCAGGCCTTCGCCGCGTTGCGGGCACACATGCCAGTCGGCGGCACCGATCATGAAGGCGCGGGTGCCGGTGCCGCCGGCCAGGCCGGTGGTCTCGGTATCGAAGAACAGAAAATCGCGTGGGTCCACCTGCTCGCCTTCGCGCCTGGCAAAGGCCAGCGACAGTGCACCTGTGGGTATCGGCTGCGGTTGCAGTGATTCGATCAGGGACAGGCCGGGTGCGATTTCCTCGCCGGGCAGCTGGCGATCCTGTGCGCTGGCCCGTACCGGCGCAGTGCCAGCACGCGAGCGCAGGCCGAGCAGGCGATGCAGGCTGCCCACCTCCGGCCGCCGCAGCGTTGCCGGTGCCGGTGCCGGTGCAGGCGCTGCCGCGCCGGTCGGCTTGTGGCGGATTTCCTGTTCGACCCAGGCGAACACCGAACGCTCGGCTGGCGGTTGCCGCGCATCGTTGGCCGCCACCGGCGGTGCAGGTGGCACCTCTGGCGCGGCCGGGGCAACTGCCTTCGGGTCGCCGGCCTGCTTCCGCAGCAGGCGCAGCTTGTCCAGGCTCAGGCTCACGGTGCCAGCAGCTCCACCGGGTCGCGCGTGGTCACCACCACGTCGGCGACGTGCTGGCAGGCCTGTGCATCGAACAGGTCGAGCACGCGCAGCGCCAGTGCTCGCGGTGAGGCTTCATCTTCTTCCTGCGCAGCCAGCACCGGGCCGACGCAGGCCGGGCAGCCTGCCTTGCAGTCGCAGCGCTGCACCAGCTCGCGCGCGCGCTGCACCAGTTCTGCCTGACGCTGCCACAGTGGCTCGCTCAGGCCTACGCCACCGGGGAAGTTGTCGTACAGGTAGACGGTGGGCACGAACTCCTGCAGCAGCTCCACCGCACCCGGGTCGCCACTGCTGCCACGCAGCTGGCCGCGGCCGCTCTGGTCGGCGATCGCGAACCACGCGCCGTCGCCATTGCCGACCGACTTCTGCAGGTCGCGTGCGTCGGCCATCACCGCCACGGTGGCGACGATGTGCAGCGCATACGCCGCGCCGAGGAAGCCATCGAGCGCGTCCTGCTTGCTGGCGAACGCGCGCAGCAGCAGGGCCTGCGGCAGCTGCCACCACACCGCCGTGGTATGCAGTTCCTGGTCGGGCAGGTTCACCGGGCCGTAGCCGATGTTCTCGTGGGTGTAGTAGCGGATCTTCTTGTAGCCGGCCACGCGCCGCACCACATGCACTTCGCCGTGGTGCGAATCGCCACGGCCGGCTGCGCCACCATCGAATCGGTCCAGCACCTTGAGCCTGGTGAAGTCGATGCTGTCGGTGTAGTAGTCCACATGGGTGCGGGTGACGTAGGCCTTGCGACCGTCCCAGTCGAGCGTCTCGACCTGGTACGGCGTGGACTGCACCATGTGGATGGCGCCCTCGTACAGGGTCAGCGCGGCAGCGGAGTAATCGACCTCGGCGATGATCTGCTGGCGGCCATCGCTGCGGTCGACCACCACGAAGTTACCGTCGGCCACGGCACGCAGGCTGACCGCGTTGGCCGGGTAGCTGTCGGCGATCCATTCCCAGCGCTCGCCTTCGCGGTGGATCACCTCGGTCTCGGCCAGCGCTTCCAGGAACACTTCCGGATCGATCGGGCCGAAGCCATCGCCGACCCGGAACGGCAGTTCGAACGCGGCGCAGCGGATGTGATCGAACAGGATCAGCGGCTGGTCCGGGGCGATGCGCGCATGTTCGGGCGAAGCTTCAGCGAAGAAGTCCGGATGGCGCACCACGTACTGGTCCAGCGGCTGCGAGCTGGCCACCATCACCCCCAGCGCGGGCTGCTGGCGGCGACCGGCGCGTCCGAAACGCTGCCAGGTGGCGGCCACGCTGCCGGGGTAGCCATTGAGGATGACCACGTCCAGGCTGCCGATGTCCACGCCCAGTTCAAGCGCCGAGGTGCTGACGATGCCGTCGATGTTGCCGGCACGCATCGCACGCTCGGTCTCGCGGCGTTCGGTAGGCAGGTAGCCACCGCGGTAGGCGCGGATGCGGGGCGGCTTGCGCGGGTCGTGGTCGAAGATGTCCTTCAGGTACTTGGTCAGCACCTCGACCATCAGCCGGGTCTGCGCGAACACCAGGGTCTTCAGCCCGGACTTGATCGCGATGCGGGCGATGCGGTTGCTCTGCGAACGCGCAGACGCGCGCAGGCCCAGGTCCGCATTGATCACCGGTGGGTTCCACAGCAGCACCTGCTTGGGTCCGCTGGGCGCGCCGGATTCGGTGATGGCGGTGACCGGCGCTTCGATCAGAGCCTCGGCATGCGCCTGCGGGTTGCCGATGGTGGCCGAGCACAGGATGAACTGTGGTTGCACCCCGTAGAACGCGCAGATGCGCTTGAGCCGGCGCAGCACGTTGGTGACGTGGCTGCCGAACACGCCGCGGTAGGTGTGCACTTCGTCGATGACGATGTAGCGCAGGTTCTCGAAGAACTGCGCCCACTTGGTGTGATGCGGCAGGATCGCCTGGTGCAGCATGTCCGGATTGGAGACCACGATGTCGCCATGCAGGCGGATTGCCTGGCGTGCATCGCCGGGGGTGTCGCCATCGAAGGTGAAGGCCTTGACCCCGAGGTCGCCGGCACGGTTGAGCTCCAGCAGTTCGGCCACCTGGTCCTGGGCCAGCGCCTTGGTCGGGAACAGGTACAGCGCCTTGGCCTTGTCCTGCATCGCCGCGCTGACCACCGGCAGGGTGTAGCACAGCGACTTGCCGCTGGCGGTGGGGGTGACGATGGCCACGTGTTCGCCACGCTGGCTGGCGTCCCAGGCCTCGGCCTGATGGCTGTAGAGCTGCTCGATGCCACGTGCCTTCAGCGCCGCGACCAGCGCCGGTGGCACCGAGTCGGGAATGGGGGCGTAGCGGCCCTCGCGGCCGGGAATGGCAAAGCTGCCGGTGATGCGGTCCTGGTAGCGGCGCTGCAGGCGCGCACTGAGCAGGGCACCGTCGCGGGCGGGCAGGCCGTCGCGGGTGGCAAGCTTCTGCTCGGCATCGGCAGTGCGCTTGGCGAGTTCGTAGGCCATGGAAGGTGGGGTCGAGACGTCTTGCGAGGGGTCACATGGCACCACAGATGGGTCTCAAGGTGTGAGACACCGCACATGGAGGGCGTGAACCGTTCAGTGCGATGGCGGCGGCCGCTATGGGCATCGCGACATCTCCCCCCGCTGAACAAGCGGCGGCACACCAACAAAATCTGAAGCCCGTATCCGTATCCTCAACCGCTGGACGCAACCGACAGGGCGGATGGCTGTGGCACGACGTGGAACGCAGGGAGCACTCCTGGCCGGCCTGTTGCTGGCGGGCATCGCGCAGGCGCAGCAGATTGCGCCGCAGACCTCGCCTGCCCCTGCACCGCCGGCGCAGACGCCGCCTGCCACTGTCGCCCCGCCGCAGGACAACGTGACCACCCTCGGCGAAGTGCGTGCGCTCAAGCCCGAAGACGAACAAGCGCTGGACCTGTACCGCTTCAAGAACCCGGTGAAGTTCGGCGACAACCGCTTCAGCCGCGACTGGAGCGAGCCGCCATCGCCGGAGCAGGTCAGCATGGGCGGTGGCTACATCATGATGGGTGTGGTCAAGGGCGTGCTGGCGGCCGGCAGGGGGTTGAACAAGCTCACCGGTGGGCCGGACCAGATCCAGTCGGCCATCGCCCGACCACCACCGGAGCTCAGCGCCGAACAGCGGCGCCGCGCATCGCAGTTCTGCCAGGCGCAGGATGACTGTGGCGTCCCCCCGGGTAACTAGCCCGGTATATCCTGCCGGCTCCTCCATGGGGTCGCTGCCATGTTCCTGCGTTCATTGCTCCTGCTGGCCGCGTTGCTGCCGGTCTCTGCCTTCGCTGCCGACATCGCGGGTGATGGCACGTGCCGCAATGGCGCGTTCCCGTCCGAACAGGGTCAGTTCGCCCTGGCGCGGGTGGTTGGTGCACCGCGCCTGTATCTGCTCGGCGACATGGACGGCTGCCCGGCCAAGGGCGAACCGGTCTGCCGCCAGCGCAGCTATGTGGTCAACGGCGATACAGTGGTGACCGGGCGCGACCTGGGCCGCTACCGCTGCGCGTTCTTCCCGAACAAGGTGGGCGGCAGCGCCGGTTGGGTCGACCGCAGCACGCTGCAGCCCTTGCCTGTCCGCATGCCGACGCTGCAGGACTGGGTGGGTGATTGGAAGGATGGTGACAACGGCCTGAAGATCCATGTGCAGGGCGGACAGCTTCACGTGGAAGGCGATGCCTACTGGCCGTCCGCCAACCCCACGCCGGAGGAGCGTCCGTATGGACCGAACATGGGCCAGGTGGAAGCACGCGCGACGCCGCGTGGTGCCGATGTGGAATTTGCCGAGGACACCTGCAGGGTGCGGGTGCATTCGCTGGGTGAAGTACTGATCGTGTCCGACAACAGCGAGTGCGGCGGCATGAACGTGCGCTTCAACGGAGTATATCGGCGCGCAGGCAAGCGTTGAGGTCATCCGGTGGGGTCAGAGCCCTTTCGCGGGCGAAAGGGATCCGAACCCGGGATCAGCGCCGCCGCTCCAACCACCACAGCAGCGCGGCACAGAGCACGAAGGCCAGCCACCACGGCCAACGCGGCCCAGGTACGTGCTGCGTGGCCTGTGAGCCACTGACTGTCGTGCCGGCGAGGGCCTGGCGGGTCGCATCGATGATCGCCTGGCGGTGCAGCGAAGGCGCATCCTTCGGGTCGAACACATAGCGCCAGGCCATGCGGTCGCCGTGCTGCAGGCGTTGCCAGCCGCCCTGGCGAGGCCACCAGCCCACACAGCGGTCGGACGCGCCGGCGCCATCGACGATCAGCGGCACGCCATCGCCGCGCGGGTTGAAGGCCTGCAGTGGCGCCCGTACGCCGCACAGTACCTGTCGTTCGCCTGCCCAGGTGATCGTCTGCGGCGACCACAGGGCCTCATTGCCATCCTGCGCACGCGCCAGTGAGGCGACCACGCCGCTCCACAGTTCACCGTGGCGGTCATCGCGACCGGCCAGCACCCAGCGCCAGCTGTCAGTCAGCGGCAACAGGCCGATGCGGCCCTTGCCGGCCGCGCGCCAGCCGCCGACGGCCTTGCCGTCACGGTCCTGCAGCAGGGCGTTGCTGCCCGGTGTCTGCAGCGCCAGTGCCTCCAGCGAAGGCAACGCGGCACTGTGCGAGCTGCGGTCGGCCTCTTCGCCGTCACGGGTCGGCAGCGTGCCGGCCGCGACCGGGCCACGGCGTGCGGCGAGGATCGCGCTTTCGCCGTCGGCAGGCAGGTCGAGGCTGTGGCTGCTGCCATCGCCCTGCAGCGTCAGTCCCAGATCACGCAGACGTTGGCGCGCGCTGGCTGAAGGTGCGCCCGCACTGCGTACCAGCACGCCCAGTCCCTCGTGCAGCGCTTGGCGCACGGCGGCCAGCTGCCCAGCACTCAATGCCCCCAGGCTGCGCTCGTCCAGCAGCAGCAGGTCGCTGCGCGCCAGCGATGCTGCATCGAGCGGGACCGCACCATCGCCCACGCTGAGGCCTGCGCCGGTGTCGGCCTGCACCTGCACGCGGATGCCGGCATCGGCCGCCCAGCGGCGCAGGTACTTCAGTTCCGGGCCCGGCGCGCTGGCACGTACCAGCAGGCGCAACGGTGCCGCCGGCAGGGTCTGCTGCGGCACCGGCACGCTGTCCACCACATGACCGTCGGCATCGAGCAGGCGCAGTCGGAAGACGCTGCGGCCTTCGGCGCGGGCGATGCCGCTGAGCCGCACGCGGCCGTCTTCGGCAACGTCCGCGCGATCGACCACGCTGTCGGCGGGGTCGAGCAGTTCTGCCTTCGCACGCGTTGCGCCGTGCGCCTGTGCCTGCACGTCGAAGCGCGCACCCGGGGCGACGTCGGCCGGTGGCTGCAACGCGACCCAGCCGCGCGGTGCTGGCGCCGGCTGCCAGCGCACGTCCTGCGGCATTACTGCATCACGATCGCGCGCGACCAGACCGGCTCCGACCAGGGTCAGCGTCGAGGCTGGATGTTGGCGCAGTGCAGTGGCCAGATCGGGCACGCGCTGGCCACCGGGGACATCGCCCGCTTCCGGCAACAGCAGCAGCGGACCATTGCTGACCGGCAGCGCGCCGGCTTTGCCGGCATCACCGGCGAGCACGACCAGTCCAGCGGCGGGTTGCTGATGGCTGGGCGGCAGCAGGCAGAAGTACAGCAGGGCGGCGGTGATGGCCTGCAGCCCGATCACGAGCCACTGGCGGCCGCGGCGCAGGGTGCTGCCACGCAGCTGGCGCACGCTGGCCATTGCCACCACCAGGACCAGTGCGAGCGCTACCCAGAGATTCAACGCAGTGACACTCATGGCTGTGCCTCCAGCGCATCCAGATATCGCTGCCCCATCGCATCGGCGGCACCGCGCCGCATCGCCTGTGGCAACGGTCGCTGCAGCGCACGCCACACCTGCGCGCGCAGTCGCTGGCGGCAGTCGGCGCACTCCGGTTCGATGCGCAGCTGCTCGATGGCCGCAGCCAGATCCAGCGCATCGGGCAGGTAGGCGGCGTTGCGCTGCTGCCAGCTGGCGAGCGCATCGAGATCGGGCGTGCCGGTGTCATCGCCGAGGCGCTGCCAGGCTTCGACGATGGCCGGGTCCGGCGGGGTACGTGCGGTCAACGGTAGTTCACGGCTGGCCAGCCCGGTGCGATCACCGCCCAGCCGGCGGCCTTCATCGATCGGCGGCAGCTCGGGTCCGACCCGGGCCAGATAAATGCGCTCGGCCTGCTGCACCTGCTTGATGAAGCCCAGTGCCTTGTAGGCAAACGGCAGCGCCTGTTCCGGACGCCCCTGCCGCAGCTCACCTTCGGCCGACCACATCTGGTCCAGCGCGGCCTTCAGCGTGGCACGGGTCTGGGGGTCGAGCAGGGTCGCGGCCTCGGCATGGTCATGGGTGTGACCGTATTCGGAGAGCACGTCGGTGGCGCTGCCGAACACCGGTGGCGTATCGGCGTTGGCGGCTTTGCCGCCGTGACCGTGGCCGTGGTCGTCATGCGCACCGGCCTCGGCGCCATGCTCGTGATCATGATCTTCGTGGTCGCCTGCGGCCGGTGCATCGCTGGTGGGCAGGTCGCTGGTCGGCGGCGGCTTCGGTGCACCTTCGCTTTCTTCGCCCAGGAACTGGCCGTAGCGCAGGCGCAGGATGCGCTGATCGACGCCGATGGCATCACTGCGCTTCACGAAGTCCTCAGCGGCAAGGTTGCGTCGCTGCCGGATCAGCGCTTCGGCATCGATGATGATCTGCCGCTGGCTGCGGAAGTAGGCCGGCAGGGTCTTCTTGATGCGACCTTCCAGCTCGGCACCCAGCGCGACTTCAGCGCTCGGCAGGCGCAGGATCACGCTGCTGCTGCGTCCGGTCTGCGCCGTCGGCGCGTGGTTGTCGCGCACTTCCAGCTGGGCGATCACATCGTTGCCGGGCTGTGCACCGAGTGCGGCCAGGTCGAGGGTATGGGTGAAGCGCCGCGCGGTCGGCTCGCCGCTGCCGGCAAGGCTGACGCTGCGCTTGACGAAGGTGATGTTCTCGCCGCTGCCCTGGGTGGTGGTGATCGACAGCGTTGCCTGTGCGGCGACGCCGTAGTCGTCACTGGCCTCGAAGCGCAGCGACCACTGACGTTGCCCGGGCGTACCCAGCACCAGGCTGGCGGCGGGTTCCAGCACGCGCACGCTGGGCGCGCGGTCGGCCACCACATCCAGCCGATGCAGGCGGGTTTCAGCCAGTGCAGGCTCGCTGACCACGCGGTACAGCACAGGTGTGCGCGCCACATCCTGCGCCTGCCATTGTCCCTCGTGCTCGCTCAACGGCAGTCGCCTGCCATCATGGAACTGCAGCCATGCCCTGTCCGGTGCGCGGTCAAAGCGCAACGACCACGACAGCCGACTGTCGGCGGCGACCTTGGCATCCAGCGCGTTCTGGGTCAGCGTGGCTTGGCCGGTATAGGCCGGCGCGTCGATGCGCAGGCGGGCCGACTGCAGGTGCAGCGGGCCTGCGACGGCAGTGCCGCCCGGTGCCGACCCGTGGGTGGAAGCGCCGTCGGGGGTCGAACGTGGCCAACCGAGTGCCAGCAGCGCAATGGCCAGGCCTGCGAGCCAGCACAGGACCAATGCCCTGCGCGGCCAGCGCGGACGCAGTTCCGGCATCGCACGTTCCAGCTGCGCCAGCACATGCATGCGCTGCCGTTGCTGCAGTGGATTGAGCGTACTGGCATCGGCGAACAGCAGGTCGGCGCTGTCTTCGCTGGCTCCGCTGGCATCAAGCTGCCGCTGCAGCCACTGTCGGTCCAGCTGGCGGGCGCGTGCAGTGGCGAGGGCGGCGCAGGCGAGCAGGCCGACCGTGCCGACCACGCAGGCGACGTCGAAGCCCACCAGTCGCAGGGCCAGTACCGCGGCGGCCAGCGCCCACGGCAGGCCCAGCAGCAGGATGATGAGCGCGCGGCGGCGTCGCGCACGCTGCCAGATGTGCTGCAGGTTGTTCATGCAGCCACCCTGCGGCGCGCGCTGCTGGCCATCCAGCGTTCCAGTGCGAACAGCAGCACGATGGCCAGCAGTAGCCAGGTGGTCGGCTCACGTACCGGTGGTGTCGCAGCAGGCAAGGTGGTCTGTTGGGGGGCCTGGTCCTGTGCGTCGCCCAGACGCGGCGACGGGGGCGGTTGCAGCGCCAGCAGCAAGGTACGCGGCAACTGCGGATCGCGCAGCGCTGCGTTGCTGGCGGTGTTCCAGTCGCCGGGCAGCGACAGCAGATAACCGTGGCCGATGGGTTGCTGCCACAGCAGCGGTGCGCCGTCGGCACTGCGCAGCAGCACGCTCGCCTCCGTGGTGGGTTTGGCGGCGGCCAACACGTGGCCACCGTCGCGCAGCCACGCCTGCCAGTGGCTCGGCAGCGGCTCGCCGCGGCTCCATACGCCGATCTCGCCGCGTTCGGGTAGTGCATCTGCCGCCAGTGGCGCGAGGGGCGCCTGCGTGCCCCACGCGCGCTGCAGCGCACCCAGCCAGTGCTGGGCCGCCGCCGATGCATCGCTGAGCACGCGCAGGCGCGGCGGCGGCGTCGCCGCTCGCTGCTGCGGGGGGACCGGCAACGGCTGCGGCCGCCATTGCACCTCGCGCGACAGCTGCAGGCGTGCGCCGTCCAGGCCGGGCAGTGGGTCGGGAACGTGTACGGTCAACGCGGTGCCCGCGGGCAACTGCGCGTCCAGTTCGCGCAGCAGGCTGGGCAGGGATGCGCCGGGCGCCGGAGGCGCTTGATCGATGCCGGGAAAGCCGGGAGCCAGCCAGTGCCAGTTGCCATCGTCGGCGCTGCCGCGCAGGCCGGTGGCGTCCAGCCCCGGGGCCACCACTGTCCACGCACCGGGCGCTGGAGCAGGGCCGGTGAACGCAGGCCGTGCCAGCAGCAATGCCAGTGCGGCCAGCAGCACCAGACGCACCAGCAGCAAGGGCCAATCATCGAAACGGATGCGCTGGCGCGGCCGGATCTGCGCACGCAGCCAGCGCAGCGCGGCGAAATCCAGCGGCGTATACGGATGGCGGCGGGCCAGATGGATCAGCAGCGGTAGCAACACTGCGGCGAGCGCAGCCAGGCCCAACGGGAACAGCAGGGTCATGCGCTGCCCCCACGGCCGAACAGCACCTGCAGTGGCTGGTCCAGCGGTTGATCGATCCAGCCGGTGGCGCTGGCGATGCCGCTGGCCTGCAGCCGCGACTGCAGCGCGCTGCGTGCGCCGGCGAAGCGCTGCAGATAGTCGGTGCGGATCGCCGCACCGTCGCCCAGCAGTTCTTCGCCGGTCTCAGGATCGCGGAAGCGATGGCCGGCGTCGAACGGGAAGTCACGTTCGTCAGCGGTCAGGATCTGCAGCAACGCCACCTCGCGGCGTGTGCTGGCCAGCTGTTCCAGCAGGACGATGCCGGCTTCGTCGAAGCCGTCGCCGATCGCCAGCAGCAGGTCGCCCGGGCGCACGCGTTCCCACACCGGACGCAGCCGATCCGCCGCCGGCCAACCGCCGCGCGCCTGCAGCGCCTGCAGTTGCAGATGCACGCGATCACGCTGGCGTGCGCCGTTCGCGGCCGGCACCAGCTGCAGTCCATCACCGTCGATCGCCAGCAGGCCGAAGCGGTCACCCTGCTGCAGCGCCAGTTCGACCAGGCATGCGGCCACGCCGCGCATATGATCCAGGCGCGTGCACTGCGGTGCCGCGCGATCAGCCTGGCCGGCCGAAGCGGTGGCATCGAGCAGCAGCCACACCGTGATCGGGCTTTCGCGCTCGGATTCGCGCACGAAGAAGCGGTCCGAGCGTGCATACAGCTTCCAGTCGATCTGGCGCAGTTCGTCACCGGGCTCGTAGGCACGGTACTGGGCGAACTCGAGGCCGGCACCGCGGCTGCGGCTGGCATGCTGGCCGATGCCGCTCGCCCCGTTGGCCAAGCGCGGCCGCAGCCGCAGCGCGCGCAGGCGCGCACGCAGTTCCGGTGGCAGGGTCAGCGGGGTACCTGCGTTCACGCCTGGATCAACCCGGGAACGGCACGGCCTGCAGCAGAGCGGCGACCACATCGTCGGCACGCTTCTGCTCGGCCTCGGCGGCGAACGACAGCAGCAGGCGATGGCGCATCACCGGTGCAGCCAGTGCCTGCACATCCTCGCGGGTGGCGGCGAAGCGGCCCTGCAGCAGGGCGCGTGCTTTGGCCGCCAGCACCAGCGACTGCCCGGCGCGTGGGCCCGCGCCCCATTTCACCCACTGGTTGATCGCCGCCGGCGCGCCTTCACCTGGCCGGCTGGCACGCACCAACCGGGTGATCCAGGCCAGCACATCGGGGCTGACATGCACCTGGCGCACCGCGGCCTGCAGTGCGATCACCGCCTCGGCATCCATCACCTTCGGTACCGCGTCGGTGGCGCCGCCGGTGGTCTGTTCCAGGATCTGCCGTTCCTCGTCCTCGCTGGGGTAATCCACCAGCACGTGCAGCAGGAAGCGGTCCAGCTGGGCTTCCGGCAGCGGGTAGGTGCCAGCCTGTTCGATCGGATTCTGCGTGGCCAGCACGAAGAACGGCGCGGGCAGCGTATAGGTGGTGCCGGCGTAGCTGACCGTGCGTTCCTGCATCGCCTCCAGCAGCGCGGCCTGGGTCTTGGGCGGGGTGCGGTTGAGCTCGTCGGCCAGCAGCAGGTTCGTGAAAATCGGGCCCTGCTGGAAGCGGAAATGACGGTGACCGGTGCCGTGGTCTTCCTCCAGCAGCTCGGTGCCGAGGATGTCGCTGGGCATCAGGTCCGGGGTGAACTGCACGCGCCGGAACTGCAGCTCCAGCGCCTGGCCGAGCGAGCGCACCAGCAGGGTCTTGCCGAGCCCGGGTGCACCTTCCAGCAGGCAGTGGCCGCCGGCCAGCAGGCCGATCAGCAGCTGCTCGACCACCGTGTGCTGGCCGACAACGGCACGGGCCAGGGCGCTGCGCAGCTCGTGCAGACGCGGCAGCAGGGAATCGAGATCGGGGGAGGTCATGGCGGCGGTCCGGTCAATTGTTCAATGCGTACATCACGATGTTGACGCCGAAGCGGGTGTTGTCTTCGGCCAGGAAACGCTTGTTGCGCCAGTCGTAGTCCCACTCGCAGCCATAGTCCTTGTTGCTGTAGAGCAGGCCCAGGCGGCCATCGACGTCGATGCCCTTCAGGTAGTCATGCACCAGATCGTCGCCCCAGCCGTTGAGTTCGAAGCTGGTGGCCGGCGGGCCGTCGGGGAAGCGGAAGAAGCTGCGGTACAGCGCGTGGCTGTTGGGCAGCTTCTGCAATGCCCTGGGGCCGAACAGGCGGCCCATCTGCGCCTCGAACGAAGTGGCGAACAGGCCGTCGATATCATGGTTGCAGTCGTCGACGAAGACGAAGCCGCCATTGCGCACGTAGCGCACGAAGTTCTGCCGCTCGGCCGCGTTGAACTCCACCAGCGTGTGCCCGGCCAGGTAGCAGAACGGTGCTTCCAGCATGCGCGGATCGGCCAGCGCCACCACGTGTTCCTGCGGGTCCACGCGCAGCGAGGTGTAGTCGATCAGCGAGGTGATCAGGTTGGACGGCATGCGCGCGTCCACGTCCCAGTCACCGGAGTCGTACTGCAGGCGGGTGAACCAGAAGTCGTAGCGCGAACTGCGCGGGCCCACCTGCGCCCAGGCGGGCAGCGCCGCCGCCGAAGCGGCAGCGGCCAACCAGCGCAGGCAGGCCCGGCGATCCATCAGACGGCGTCGGACAGCGAAGTGAAGGTGAAATCGCGCAGCTTCATCGGCGGGATCATCATCACGTAGCTGGATTCATCACCGGCCACGCGTACCGGCTTGCCCAGCTCTTCGATGTTGTTGAGCATGATCACCGGCGACTCGTTGAAGCGGAAGTTCTTCACCGGGTGCTTGATCTGGCCGTTCTCGATGTAGAAGGTGCCGTCGCGGGTCAGGCCGGTCAGCAGGACGGTCTGCGGATCGACCATGCGGATGTACCAGGTACGGGTGACCAGGATGCCCTTCTGGGTGCCACGCACCAGCTCGGCGGTACTCTTGTCGCCGCCGCTCATCAGCAGGTTGCCCGGCGAGGCCTTGGCGGTCTTGCCCTGCTTCTGCGCCCAGAAGCGCGAGTAATCCAGGTTGGCGATCTTGCCGTTCTCGATGATGGCCATGCGCTCGCGCGGCAGGCCGTCGTTGTCCCACGGCAGCACCGGTGCGTCGGCGTGCCACGGGTCGGCGATCATGGTCACGCGCGGGTCGTAGACCTGTTCGCCCAGCTTGTTGCCGCCGCCTTTCTTCGACAGGAAGCTGCGGCCTTCATCGGCCGAGCGCGCGCTGAAGAAGTTCATCATGAAGCTGATCAGGCCTGCGGCGGCGGCCGGCTCCAGGATTACCGTGTACTTGCCCGGTTCCAGCGCCTTGGCCTCGGCCGATTCGGTGGCCTTGCGCATGGCGATGCGGATGTCCTGGTCGGCCTTGAAGTCCGCCGCCTCCTTCAGGTTGCGGCCGACCCAGCCCGAACCGCGGCCATCTTCGGTACGCACGGTGCAGGTGTAGTCGAAGTTGGTGGTGCGCTGGTAGGCGAAGTTGCCATTGCTGTTGGCGGTGGCCTGGAAGCCCTGGCCGTCCTCGAGGAAGCCGGCGGCGATCAGGCCGTGGCCGCGGCACGGCGCGATCGATTCGGCGGCGACCTTGGCACGGAAGGCCGGGTCGATCGCAGCGGTGGACTCGCTGAAGGTCGGGCTGGGGCGGTAGCTCTGCTTGCCGATGGCCGGCATGAACTCCGGGTTTTCCGGGGCCAGGCGTGCCAGGTCTTCGGCACGACGCACCACGCGCTCCAGCGCCGCATCGTCGAACTCGTTGATCGAGGCGGTACCGACGCGCTTGCCGAAGGCGACGGTGACGGCCAGTTCGGTGTTGTCGACGATGCCGCTGGTGGAGACGTTGTTCAGCGCGAAACGGATGTTGCCGCTGATCGCGCCGGCCAGAACGGCGGTGCACTCGTCGGCCTTGGACAGGGCGATGACCTTGTCGAGGATGGTCTTGGCCTGGGCTTCGGTGAAGATACTCATGGTGTAAGGGCTCCTGACCGGTCAGCCGAGGCTGCGTGCGGTGTTGATGACGTTGATGCCGTTGAAGCGCGCGGTCGACGAACCGTGCGAGACCGCCGAGACCTGGCCCGGCTGGCCCTTGCCGTCGAAGAACGAACCGCCCAGGCGGTAGTCGCGTTCGTCGGCCACGGCGGTGCAGGCGTTCCAGAACTCCGGCGTGCGGATCTGGTAGGCCACGTCTTCCAGCATGCGGGTGATCTGGCCGTTCTTGATCTCGTAGAACAGCTGGCCGCCGAACTGCGCGTTGTAGCGCTGCTGGTCGATGGAGAACGAGCCATCACCGATGATGTAGATGCCGTTCTCCACGTCCTTGATCAGGTCCGGCACGCTCAGCGGCTTCTTGCCGGGCGCCATCGACACGTTGGCCATGCGCTGGAACTGCACGCTGGACCACGAGTCGGCATAGCAGCAGCCGTCGGATTCGGTCTTGCCGAGGATGTGGGCCTGGTCGCGGATGGTCTGGTAGTCCACCAGCTTGCCGCTGCTGATCAGGTCCCAGCGCTTGCATTTCACGCCTTCATCGTCGTACGCCACCGCGCCCAGGCTGCCCTGCTGGGTCTTGTCGGCGAAGATGTTGACCAGCTCGCTGCCGTACTGGAAGTGCTGCTCGCGCTTGTCCAGGGTGGCGAAGCTGGTACCGGCGTAGTTGGCTTCGTAGCCGAGCACGCGATCCAGCTCCAGCGGGTGGCCGATCGACTCGTGGATGGTCAGCCAGGTATGCGACGGGTCGAGCACCAGATCGTACTTGCCGGGCTTCACCGACGGTGCCTTCAGCTTCTCCTGCGCCTGCTTGGCCGCCGCGATGGCGTCCTCCTTCATGTCGTAGGACGAGCTGTAGTTGACCACGCCATTGGGGCCGACCACCTTGCCGGCGGCGGCGCCATCGAGGTACTCGTAGCCCAGGCCCATCGGCGAGGACAGCCCCGAACGGGTGCGGAACTTGCCGCTGGACTTGTCGATGGCGGTGACCTGCATCGGCGCCCAGATGCGGTGCACGTCCTGGTCGATGTAGGAGCCATCGGTGGAAGCAAAGTACTTCTGCTCGTTGACCAGGAACAGCATCGAATTGACGAAGCTGGCACCGGCACCCATTGCGGCGGCATTGACGTCCAGCAGCAGGCCGACCTTGTCCTTGATCGGCACCTCCATCGCGTTCTTGCGGATCGGCGTGCGCCAGCTCACCTCGCCTACGCCCGGTGCCTTGGCCAGCTGCACCGGGGCAGTCTGCACGCCGGCATTGGCCTTGGCGATCGCCGCCGCCTGTTGCGCGGCCTTGGCCACGTCGGCGGTGCCCAGCGCGTTGGTGGCGGCGAAGCCCCAGGCGCCGTTGACGATCACGCGGATGCCCACACCGGTGGACTCGGTGTTCACCACGTTCTGCACCTTGTCTTCGCGGGTGATCACGAACTGCCGCAGGTAGCGGCCGATGCGCACGTCGCAGTAGGTGGCGCCGGCACTGCGCGCCGCCTGCAGCGCGGCGTCGGCCAGGCGCTTCTTCAACGCCGGGTCGAGGCTGGACTGCAGCTGTTCGGCGGCGATCACCTTGCCGAAGAAGGAGGGCACGATCAGCCCGCCCGCGGTAAGCCCGGTCAGGGCCAGGAAGTCACGTCTTTGCAAGGCTGCTCTCCATGTCGAAGGATGGGTGGCTCAAGCGCCGAGACTGCGCGCGGTGTTGATGATGTTGATGCCGTTGAAGCGGGTGGTGGACGAGCCGTGCGAGACCGCCGAAACCTGGCCGGGCTGGCCCTTGCCGTCGAAGAACGAACCGCCGAGGCGGAAATCGCGCTCATCGCAGATGGCGCTGCAGGCATTCCAGAACTCCGGCGTGCGGATCTGGTAGGCCGCATCCTCGACCATGCCGGCGATCTTTCCGTCCTTGATCTGGTAGTACAGCTGGCCGCCGAACTGCGCGTTGTAGCGCTGCTGGTCGATGGAGTACGAGCCCCGGCCATGGATGTAGATGCCGTTCTCCACGTCCTTGATCATGTCCTCGACACTGAGCGGCTTCCTGCCCGGTGCCAGCGAGACATTGGCCATGCGCTGGAACTGCACGCTGGACCAGGAATCGGCATAGCTGCAGCCATGCGAGGCGTCGCGGCCGAGGATATGGGCCTCATCACGGGTGGCCTGGTAGTCGACCAGGATGCCGTCGCGCACCAGATCCCAGCGCTGCGTCTTCACCCCTTCATCGTCGTAACCGACCGCGCCAAGGCTGCCCGGCTGGGTCTTGTCGGCGAAGAAGGTGACGATGTCGCTGCCCCAGCGGAAGCCGGCGTCGCGCTTGTCCAGCGTGGCGAAGCTGGTGCCGGCGTAGTTGGCTTCATAGCCGAGCACGCGGTCCAGCTCCAGCGGGTGGCCGACGTTCTCGTGGATGGTCAGGAACAGGTTGGACGGGTCCAGCACCAGGTCGTACTTTCCGGGCTTCACCGACGGCGCCTTCAGCTTCTCACGGGCGTGGCGGGCGGCGGCGATTGCGTCCTCGACCGGATCGTAGGAATCGCGGTAGGCAGTGATGCCCCCGGGCAGCTGCACCTTGCCGCGCGCATCGCCATCGAGGAACTCGTAGCCCATGCCCATCGGCGAGGACAGGCCGGCGCGGGTGCGGAACTTGCCGCTGGCCTTGTCGATGGCGGTGGCGGTGAACGGCAGCCAGATGCGGTGGATGTCCTGGTCAATGAATGAGCCGTCGCTGGAGGCGAAGTACTTCTGCTCGTTGACCAGGAACAGGGTGGAATTGATGTAGTCGGCCCCCGCATTCAGCGCGGCGGCGTTGAGTGCCAGCAGCAGGTCGACCTTGTCCTGGATCGGCACCGCCATCGCGTTCCTGCGCACCGGCGTCTGCCAGCGCACCTCGCCGACCGATGGGGTCGGTGCCAGCTGCACCGGCCGGGTCTGGATACCGGCATTCGCGCGCGCGATGGCCGTGGCCTGCTCGACCGCAGCACGTACCGCAGCCTCGGTCTGTTGATGGGTGGCCGCGAAGCCCCAGGCGCCATTGACGATCACGCGCACGCCCACGCCGGACGACTCGCGGTTGGTCACATTGCCCACCTGGTGTTCGCGGGTGATGACTGACTGGTTGAGGTAGCGGCCGATGCGCACATCGCAGTAGCTGGCCTTGGCGCTGCGCGCGGCCGCCAGAGCGACCTCGGCCAGGCGTCGGCGAAGGGCGGTGTCGACCGGGGCGAGCAGTTGCTCGGCGGCGATGGCACGGGAATGCGGCAGCAGCAGGCCCGCCAGGCCCAGACCGGAAAAAGCCAGGAACTCACGTCGTTGCACAGCGTTTCTCTCTCTCGCTTGCGTGCGGCCGGCAACAGGCCGAGCCGATCACGTCAACTCCCTGACTTTCGCCAGCGCGGGGCGTGGGGACAAGTGACTGCAGTCATGGTTGGGGCCGGTTTGAGCAGGGGGGCCCCCACGATCTGGTAGATCCACGCCATGCGTGGATGAGTCTCAAACGGACTCGGATATCTCACATTGAATTTGAAAAGCATCCACGCATGGCGTGGATCTACTGCCCACCCCCCCTCGTGCACAATGGGGGCGACCCCGCCTGGACGCCGTCTCGATGTCGAGCAAGCCGTATTCAGAAGCCTGCGAGCGCAACCGCGAACCCATCGCCGCCGCACTCGACCCGTGGATGGGTGACCGCCACCGGGTTCTGGAAATCGGCAGTGGCACCGGCCAGCATGCGGCCTTCCTCGCCGAACGCTGGCCGTGGCTGCGCTGGCAACCCAGTGATCACCCGGACCACCTGCCGGGCATCGAGGCATGGCGGGCCGAAGCGGCGCTGCTGAACCTGCTGCCGCCGGTGGCGCTGCAGGTGGAGTTGCCGCCGGCAACCGGCCTGTGCCTGCCGGAAGGCAGCACGTTCGATGCTGCATTCAGCGCCAACACGCTGCACATCATGAGCTGGGAACACGTGCAGGCGCTGTTCGCCGCGCTGCCGTTGGTGCTGCGCCATGGCGCGCTGCTGGCGGTGTACGGCCCGTTCAATTACGGCGGTCGCTACACCAGCGACAGCAACGCGCAATTCGATGCGTGGCTGAAGGCGCGTGATCCGCGTAGCGGCCTGCGCGATAGCGAAGCGGTGCAGGCGCTGGCGGCGGACAACGGGTTCACCCGCCTGGGCGATGCAACGATGCCGGCCAACAACCGGCTGCTGTTATGGCGGTTGGGCTGAACCGCCGGTAGCGCCGGCCGCTGGCCGGCAGCCGATTGCCAGGAGGGATGCCGGCCAGCGGCCGGCACTACCTTCAAGCCACCTGCACGATGTGCAGCGCCTTCGGATTGCGCCACTGCGCCAGCAGCGCCGCTTCACGGGCCTTGGCCTGCGCGAAATGCGCTTCCTTGATGTGGCCAAAGCCGCGGATGTGCTCGGGAATGCTGGCGATCTCCACCGCCAGTGACAGCCGATCATCCTCCAGACCGTCCAGCAACACCTGCACGGTGGCCTCGTAGTCGCCGATCAGCTGGCGCTCCATGCGGCGCTCCTCGGTGCGGCCGAACACATCGAAGCGGCCGCCACGCAGGAACTTCAGCTTCGCCAGCAGGCCGAACGCCTTGAACATCCACGGGCCGTATTCCTTCTTCAGCAGCCGGCCCTGCTCATCCTTCTTGGCAAACAGCGGCGGTGCCAGGTGGAAGCGCAGCTGGTAGTCGCCCTCGAACTGCTGCTGCAGGCGGCGCTGGAAGTCACCGCTGGTATACAGGCGCGCAACTTCGTACTCGTCCTTGTAGGCCATCAGCTTGAACAGGTAGCGCGCCACGGTCTCGGTCAGCGCGGTTGAACCACCGATGCGGTCTGCCTCGGCGGCACGCACACGCGCCACCAGGTCGCGGTAGCGATTGGCGTAGGCAGCGTCCTGATAGTCGACCAGGAAGGCCGCACGGCGCTCGATCATTTCATCCAGCGAACGCGACAGGCGCGCGTCGTCCAGCGGCAGGAACGCTACGTCGCCACCGTGCGAGGGCAGGCCACGCAGTTCACGTTCGTCGCCGGTGTTGCGCGGTGCCGCGGTGGCGCCCCACTCGTTGCCTTCCCATTCGCCCGGCGGCAGCGGGTGCAGCGGGCCCGGGGTGGATTCGGTATCGGTGTGGCGGTTGCGCACCAGGCCGGCGGCCTGCTGCACGGCCTGCGGATCGACCACGGCCAGGCGGCCCCAGGCGAAGGCCAGCTGGTTCATCGCCACGGCGGCGCCGTTGAGTTCGATGGCGCGCATCAGCGATTCGAACGACAGCGGCACCAGGCCCTGCTGCCAGGCGTAGCCCAGAATGAACAGGTTGGCGGCGATGGCATCGCCCAGCAGCGCGGTGGCCAGCTGGGTGGCATCGAGCAGCAGCGGCTCCTGGCCGCCCAGCGCCACGCGCACGCCAGCCACGATGTCGGCGGCCGGGAACTGCATGTCCGGCCGGGTGGTGAAGGTGCCCGGCATCGCTTCATAGGTGTTCAGTACCACCTGCGAACGGCCGGCGCGCACCTTCGACAGCGCCCAGTAGTCGTTGACCACCACCATGTCGCAGCCCAGCACCAGATCGGCCTCACCGGCGGCGATACGTACGGCGTGGATGTCGTCCGGGCGGCGCGCGATGCGGATGTGCGTGGTCACCGCGCCACCCTTCTGCGCCAGGCCGGTCTGGTCGAGCACAGTCGCGCCCTTGCCTTCCAGGTGGCCGGCCATGCCCAGCAGCGCACCGACGGTCACCACGCCGGTGCCGCCGACGCCGGTGATCAGGATGTTCCAGGGCTGTTCCAGCGTGCCGCGCACGGTCGGCGCCGGCAGGTTGTCCAACAGCGTGGACGCGTCGCGCTTGCTGCCCTTGCGCGGCTGGCCGCCATGCACGGTGACGAAGCTCGGGCAGAAGCCGTTCACGCACGAATAGTCCTTGTTGCAGTTGGACTGGTCGATCTCGCGCTTGCGCCCGAACTCGGTCTCCTTCGGCAGCACCGACACGCAGAAGCTCTTCTTGCCGCAGTCGCCGCAGCCTTCGCAGACCAGCGAATTGATCATCACCCGCTTCTGCGGATCTTCCAGCTTGCCGCGCTTGCGGCGGCGGCGCTTCTCGGTGGCGCAGGTCTGTTCGTAGATCAGGATCGAAACACCCTTCACCTCGCGCAGGTGCTTCTGCACCGCGTCCAGTTCGCTGCGGTCGTGGAACTCGACATCGCTGGGGAAGTGCTCGCGCTGGCCGGTCCACTTGCTGATGTTGTCCGACAGCACCACGATGGTGTGGATGCCTTCGGCGCGCATCTGCCGGGCGATGTCCGGCACGCTCAGCGGGCCGTCCACCGGCTGGCCGCCGGTCATCGCCACCGCATCGTTGTAGAGGATCTTGTAGGTGATGTTGACGCCGGCCGCGACTGCCTGGCGGATCGCCAGCGAGCCACTGTGGAAGTACGTGCCATCGCCGAGGTTCTGGAACACGTGCGGGGTATCGGTGAACGGCGCCTGCCCGGCCCAGGTCACGCCTTCACCGCCCATGTGGGTGAAGGTGTCGGTGCTGCGGTCCATCCAGGTCACCATGTAATGGCAACCGATGCCGGCCAGCGCACGCGAGCCTTCCGGCACCTGGGTGGAGGTGTTGTGCGGGCAGCCCGAGCAGTAATGCGGCACGCGCGGGAAGCTGGCGCGCGGCAAGGCAAGCTCGGCTTCCTTCTCCTGCATCCATTGCAGGCGCTGCTCGATCGATTCGTTGTTGAAGAACTTCTGGATGCGGCGGCCGATCACGCCGGCGATGGTGGCCGGGGTGAGTTCGCCGGTGGACGGCAGGATCCATTCGCCGCTCTCGTCGTACTTGCCGACGATGGACGGGCGCTGGCCCCAGCTGGCCGGCCAGTTGAAGAACTGCTCCTTCATCTGGCGCTCGATGAAGGCACGCTTCTCCTCCACCACGATGATGTCTTCCAGGCCCTGCGCGAAGCGGGCGATGCCCTCCGGCTCCAGCGGCCAGGTCATGCCGACCTTGTACACGCGGATGCCGATGGCGGCGCATGCTGCTTCGTCCAGGCCCAGGTATTCCAGCGCCTGCAGCACGTCCAGGTAGCTCTTGCCGGTGGTGACGATGCCCAGCCGCGCGCGCGGCGCGTCCATCACCACCTTGTCGATGCCGTTGGCACGGGCGAACGCCTGAGCGGCCTTCACCGCATAGCGATGCAGGCGCATTTCCTGGTCCATCGGCGGGTCCGGCCAACGGATGTTGAGGCCGCCCGACGGCATCTCGAAGTCATCCGGCAGCACGATGCGGCGCGCCATCGGATCGACCTCCACCGAGGCCGACGATTCCACCGTTTCGGCGATCGTCTTGAAGCCGACCCAACGTCCGGTGTACCGGCTCATCGCCCAGCCCAGCAGGCCCATGTCGAGGATGTCCTGGACACCGGCCGGGTTCAGCACCGGCATCATCGCGCTGACGAATTCGTCCTCGCTGCCATGCGGCAGGGTCGAACTGCGGCAGGCATGGTCATCGGCGGCCAGCGCCAGCACGCCGCCATAACGCGAAGTGCCGGCGGCATTGGCGTGCTTGAACACGTCGCCGCAGCGGTCCACGCCCGGGCCCTTGCCGTACCACATGCCGAACACGCCCTGCACGTTGGCGCCGGGGAACAGGTTGGTCTGCTGCGTGCCCCACACCATGGTGGCACCGAGGTCTTCGTTCAGGCCCGGGGTGAACTTCACCTTGGCCGCTTCCAGGTGCTTGCGTGCGCGCCACAGTTCCAGGTCAAAGCCACCCAGCGGGCTGCCGCGGTAGCCGCTGACGAAGCCGGCGCTGTCGATGCCTTCGTGCTCGTCGCGCAGGCGCTGCATCAGCGGCAGCCGCACCAGCGCCTGCACACCACTCAGATAGATCCGCCCCTCGTTGCGGGTGTACTTGTGGTCGAGCGTGTAATCACGGTCGATCAGATCGGCGGAAGAGGGCGAAGTGAGTTGCGCGGTACTGGTCATGGCTGGCCCGGTAGGATCGGCTGGCACCGGCCGCGTGCGGGCACGCGGCGGGAAAGGCGCGAATTGTAGCAGCGGGGCCCTGCGGCCCCCGGCACTCGCGCCGCTGGCCGCGCTGCGGTTAGGATCGGGGAGAGAGAGGGAGGCTGCGGTTGCGGCCTGGAGAGAAGGGATGTCAGTTGCAGGAAAGATCCTGGGCAGCGTGTTGCTGGTCTCGGGAACCGCTTCTGTATGGGCGGCGCCGGTGGTGCCGGCACCACAGGAGTTCTACTTCGACAGCGATGCGGCGGCGATGCCGATGGTCGTGGTGCAGTCAGAGGGGGATGCGCTGGTGGCGCAGCTGCTCAAGCAGCGCGAGCGCGGCCGGCGCACCGTGGAGGCCACCGTACAGCTGGCCTCCGTCGCGATCGCCCAGGGCCGTACCGAGCTCGGCGAGCAGCTGTACCGCGAGGCACTGAAGGACGCACCGGTGCAGGGCAGTCTGGGCCGTGGCGTGCGCTGGAACTACGGCTGGGACCTGCTGCGGCAGGGCCAGGCCGAGGCCGCCCTGGAACAATGGCAGGCTGCCGCGGGCGGCTCGCTGAGCAAGCCGGCCTGGTTGCCACCTACCTACGCGCTGGCGCTGTGGCGGGCGGGTCAGAAACAGGAGGCGGTGCAGTGGTACGCCGCCGCCGTGCGCACCGAGCCGACGCAATGGAGCGACAACAGCCGCTATGCGCAGCTGCTGCCGTTGTGGCGCGATGACGAGCGCGCGTCGCTGGCGGAGGTGCAGCAGGCCTGGGCGGCCGCACCGCCGGCCTGGCCCTGAGGGAGGGGTTCGGCCGGGTTGCACCCGGCACCCGCAGAGGCAACGGCCGAAGCCAAAGCCAAAGCCAAAGCCAAAGCGAGTTTCCTGAGGGATGGCGGGGCACTGTGGATTTGCGGGGCCGCCGTAAACCCGTCCATGGGGGCTTGGTCGCCGCATCCATGCGGCTCACACCCCGCAAACCCACAGTACCCCGCCTTCGACAGGTTCAGGCGGCTGTTGGTAGGTGTCGACCTTGGTCGACACGGTAGATCCACGCCATGCGTGGATGAATCTCTGCCAAGGATCGAAATTGAGCTGGGGTCAGATCCGTTTTCCTGTGGAAAACGGATCTGACCCCACGCCATCAAGAGCAGCCAGCCAACCGCTTCTGCTTTTGCTCTTCTTATTTCTTCTACGTGGCTGATTGCCCCCGGAAACTGTCAGAGGACGGGCGGGGTGGGTTCGCGGGGGTGTCCGCGGCATGGATGCCGCGGCCAAGCCCCCAAGGACGGGTTTACGGCGTCCCCCGCGAACCCACCCCGCCCGGCCAACCACGGCTGTTGCTTTGAGCGACCAGCCACGAGGGGCTGCGCCGTTCGCAGGAACCCTCAGTCGTCCGCGGACACCGTGCGCCCCGACGCCCACGTACGCAGCGCCTCGACCTGTTCGGCCATCAGCACCGACAGCGGCCGCGTCGCGCGGATCTCGTTCATCAGCAGCTCGGTATCCAGCGGCCGGCCCTCGGCATGTGCCGCATACAGGCCAGCCACGATCGCCTGCTCGATTTCGGCACCAGAGAAGCCGTTGGCGGCGGCCGCCAGTGCCGGCAGCGCGAAGTCATCGGCATTGAGCTGGCGTCGCCCCAGGTGCAGCCGCAGCAGTTCCACGCGCACTTCGGGGCTGGGCAGGTCGACGAAGAAAATCTCGTCGAAACGGCCCTTGCGCAGCAGTTCGGCGGGCAGCTCGTGCACCTGGTTGGCGGTGGCGACGATGAACACCGGTGCCTTGCGCTCGGCCATCCAGGTCAGCAGGTAGCCGAGCACGCGGCGTGACACGCCGCCATCCTCGCCACCACTGGCCAGGCCCTTCTCGATCTCGTCCATCCACAGCACGCAGGGCGCCAGCTGTTCGGCCGAGGCCAATGCCTGGCGCAGGTTGGCTTCGGTCTCGCCGTGGTACTTGTTGTACAGCGCGCCCACATCCAGGCGCAGCAATGGTACGCCGAAGCCGGCAGCAGTGGCCTTGGCCAGCATCGACTTGCCACAGCCCTGCACGCCCAGCAGCAGCATGCCGCGCGGCGGGTCCAGCCCGGCCGGTGCCGAGCCGGCGATGAAGGCCACCCGGCGCTGGCTGATCCAGCGCTTGAGGCGGTTGGCGCCGGCCACGTCGCCGAAGCGCGCGCTGTCATGCTCGAAGAACAGGTGGCCGCTGCGGTTGAGCAGCTCGAACTTCAGCCGCGCCAGCTGCGGCAGGTCGTCGTCGCGCAGCGCGCCGTCGGCGTAGATCAGCTGGCGGGCGATGCGCCGGGCGTCGACCAGGCTCAGGCCCTGCAGGTTCTTCAGGATCTTCTTCACCGCCTCGCTGTCGACCTCGACGCGGCGGCCGCCGTGCTCGCGCGCATAGGCGTCGGCCTCCTCGCGCAGCATCTTCAGCAGGGCGTTGGCATCGGGCAGGCGCGGGTTGAAGCGCACCGCCAGGGCTTCCAGCTCGGCCGGCAGCTCGACCTTGGCGCCGATCAGCACCAGCACGTGTGGCTCGCTGTGGCGGCGCTGGATCAGGTCGCGCAGGGCGCGCTGGTGGCTGGCATAGCCCAGGTAGGGGTGGAAATCCAGCAGCAGGTAGACGCCACGCTGGTCGGCCTGGCGGATCATCTGCAAGGCGGCGCTGGCATCGGGGGGGCCGACCGGTGCGTCCTCGCGGTCCAGGTCGATACGGCGCAGGCCCTCGGTGATGGACCAGCGGTGCAGGGCCCGCCACACATGCATCAGCGTCTGCCGGAACAGCTCGACGATGCGGCCCTCATCCTGGGTCTCGATCACGATCAGGGGGGTATTGGCGCGGATCAGTGCGCTCAGGTCCTGCAGTTCGCTCATGCCGGTTCGATCCTTCGGGGGCGCCACGATAGCAAAGGCGATGGCGGCTGGTTCAGCACGGTGCTACCTCCCGTCACCACCGCCGGTGTACGCTCGGGGCACGTACCCGGAAGCGAGGCTGGCATGAAGACGATCCTGGTGGCCGGTTCCAAGGGCGGGGTGGGCAAGACCACCGTCGCCACCCACCTGGCCGCGTACGCGGCATTGCAGGGCAAGGCCACGGTGATCGCCGATGCCGACCCGCAGGGCTCCAGCACCCGCTGGGCACAGCGCCGTGCCGGGCTGGAAAGCGCGGTGCTGCCGATCGACGTGTATCGGAAGAAGCAGTGGGCGCAGAAGCTGCCCGACGGTACCGATACCGTCATCATCGACGCACCGGCCGGTGCGCTGGCCGACGATATCCCCCATTTCCTGGACGCGGCCGACGCCGTGGTGGTGCCGGTGCTGCCCTCGGCGTTGGACATCGAAGCCATTGTCGGCTTCCTCAACAGCCTGGCCCAGAACCCGCGCGTGCACAGCCGCAAGCTGCCGGTCGGCCTGGTCCTCAACCGTACCAAACCCTGGACCCAGACCTCGCAGCAGGCGCTGCAGATGCTGGCTGACTGGCCGTACCCGGTGGTCGCACAGCTGCGCGACAGCCAGAGCTACGTGGTCATGACCGGCCTGGGCCGCAGCCTGTTCGACTACCGTTCGGCCCAGGTGCGTGAGCACCAGGCCGACTGGGAGCCGCTGCTGTCCTGGCTGAAGCTGTAACGCTGCATCACTCTGTCTGCTGCACCCTCTACCCATGGAATCCCGCGATGCGTGAATTGATCCTGCTGCGCCATGCCCATGCCGAACCGGCCACCCCCGGCCAGGCCGACCTCGACCGGCCGTTGTCGCCGGTGGGGCTGGCCGAAGCCGAAGCCGCTGGCAAGTGGCTGAAGGAAAACAAGCTGCTGCCGGACTGCGTGCTGTGTTCGCCGGCGCGGCGCACCCGCGAGACCCTGGAAGCCGTGCTGTCCACCATCGGTTACGTGGAAAAGCGCCTGGAAGACCGGATCTACGAGGCGACCCCGGGCACCCTGGCGGCGCTGGTGGATGACCGCCGCGACCTCGACCGCGTGCTGATCGTCGGCCACAACCCCGGCCTGGAACGCCTGGTGGCGCTGATGACCGAAGGCACCAGTAGCGATTACCGCGGCATGCCGCCGGCCGGCATCGCCGTGCTCGGCTTCCCGCGCGAGGCGTCGATCGAGCCGGGTGTGGCCAGCCTGAACGCGTTCTGGTGGCCGTGATCCAATGAGCCTGGCGCGGCGCAGCCGCTTCCTGCTGCCCGCATTGCTGGCGTTCGGCCCGGCCTGGGCCGTGGCACCTCCCCCCACCCCGCTGCCGCCGGTGGTTGCCGAAGCGCCACGGGTGCTGCACCTGGATCTGCTGCGCTCGCGGATCGGCTTCGAGGTGCGCACCCGTTTCGGCCAGCGCATCGAAGGGGTGTTCCCGCACTTCGAGGGGCGCATCGAGATCCTCTCCGACGGCCGTCACCAGGTGCACCTGAAGATGTTCACCCGGTCGGTCGAGATCCCCGGCAAGGCGCGCTATACCGGTTGGATGCGCGGCGAGGAGTTCTTCGACGCCGGGCGTCACCCGGTGGTCGAGTTCGACTCGCTGCCATACTGGCCGGAGACGGTGGAACAGGGCGGCGACATCAATGGTCGGCTGACCCTGCGCGGCATCAGCCACCCCGAGTCGCTGCAGGTCGAGAAGGCGGAGTGCGCCCGACCCGGCTATGATTGCGATGTCGTCAGCCGCGGTACCGTGCAGCGAGGCCGGTATGGAATGGACAGCTGGCAGCTTGCCTTGAGTGACCGAGTGACCTTCGTATTGCGTGCGCGCCTGAGCGAGGCGCCGAAACCGTGAACTTCCTGCTGCGTGTACTGGCGCTGGCAACCGTGTTGCTGGGCAGCGGCTGCGCATCGCTGTCGCATGCCGAGCGCGACCGTGCCGAGGCCATCGCCGTGCAGGGGCGCTCGACCGTGGTCGACTGCACGCGCGCGGACCGTTGCGCGCAGGATTCGCCGCTGCGCGCACTGGCCGGGCGGGCCTTCACCGAATCCACCCCGGAACAGCCGCGCCACTACGCCACCCTGCTGGACGAGGGCGAGGGCGCGCTGGTGGCGCGCCTGAACCTGCTGCGCAGCGCCACCCGCAGCATCGACCTGCAAACCTACATCTTCGACAAGGACGACAGTGCCCGGCTGGTCATCGACGAACTGCTGGCCGCCTCGCGGCGCGGGGTGAAGGTGCGGGTGCTGATCGACCAGCTTTCGGCGATCTCCGACCTGCAGATCCTCGGCGCGCTGTCCGGCGCCCACCAGAACTTCCAGCTGCGGGTCTACAACCCGACCTTCGGCAAGGCCCGGTTGAACTACTTCGACTACGCCGGCAGCGTGCTGTGCTGCTTCCGCCGCTTCAACCAGCGCATGCACAACAAGCTGCTGGTGATCGACGATGCGATCGGCGTGGTGGGTGGCCGCAACTACCAGGACGACTATTACGACTGGGACCGCGAATACAACTTCCGCGACCGCGACGTGCTGATCGCCGGGCCGGAGGCACGGGCGATGGCCGCCAACTTCGATGCGTTCTGGCGCGCTCACCGCAGTGTGCCGGCCGAGCGCCTGAACGATGTCGGCCGCACGCTGCTGCGCGAGGGCGTGCCCACGCTGCCGCCGGCCAGCTTCCGGCGCCCCGAACGGGTGCAGCGGGTCAGTGCCGAAGCCAACGACATGGACTTCGTCACCCGTGCCTTCGTCGATACGGCCTTGCCGGTGGCGTCGGTGCGCTATGTGGCCGACCTGCCACGCAAGCACCGCCGGGAGAAGGCCGATGCACCGCTGGCCGGCCAGCACGTGACCGAGCCGCAGCTGGACGCGCTGATCGCCGGCGCGCAGAAGGAAGTGATCCTGCAGACGCCGTACCTGGTGCTGTCCAAGCCGGCGCAGAAGCTGTTCCGCGAGCTGCGCAAGCGTCCGCAGCCACCGCGCGTGGTGGTGTCCAGCAACAGCCTGGCGGCCACCGACAATCCGATCGTGTATGCGCTGTCGTACAAGTACAAGCGGCGCAACATGCGCGAACTGGGCTTCAACATCTTCGAATACAAGCCGTTCCCGCTGGATGCGCCGGTCGACTACCGCAACCTGCTGCCCGACCCGATCGCCGCGCCGGGTGGCGACGAGGACGATGGACGCAACCCGTTGCTGGGCGGCAGCGCCGCGGGCAGCAACGCGGGCGGCGGCAACGATGCCCCGCCGCCGGTCGCCACGCAGGGCCCGGTCAACCATCCGCGTACCGGCAGCGCCTACCAGAACGCGCGCGAACGCCGCCGCGCCGTCGGCAGTGAGGTCGAGACCCGCCTGCTGCGCACCGAGACCCGGCCCTCGTTCCTGGGCAGCAAGGCAGTCAACAAGCCGCTGCCGGTCACCCGCAAGGGCGCGCGCATGGGCCTGCATGCCAAGTCGCTGGTGGTCGACCGTCGCATCGGCGTGGTCGGTACCCACAACTTCGATCCGCGCAGCGAGAACTACAACACCGAAGGCGCGGTGATCATCGACGACCCGGTCTTTGCCGAGCAGCTGGCCGAGAGCATCCTGCGCGATACCCATCCGCAGAACTCGTGGACGGTGGCGCCGCGGGCCAAGCCGCCCGTGCTGTCGGGGTTGAACTACAGCGTCGGCAAGGCCTCCGAGGCGTTGCCGATCCTTGATTTCTGGCCATGGCGCTACGCCACCGACTACGAGTTCAAGCCCGGCCCGGACTGCGTGCAGCCACTGCCGCGGCAGGACCCGGATTTCCATCGCTGCTACGTCGCCGTGGGTGACTTCCCCGAGGTCAACGTCGGCCCGAAGTGGCTGCTGGTACGCATGCTCACCGCATTCGGCGCCGGCCTCGTCCCTATTCTCTGAAGGTGCCCGCATGACCCAGGTGTTCCGCGAAGCCGTTTCCCTCGAGCAGCTCAACACGCTCAGCCGCAACACCGCGATCGAATCGCTGGGCATCGTCTTCAGCGGTGCCGGCGACGACTGGCTGCAGGCCACCATGCCGGTGGACGAGCGTACCCGCCAGCCGTACGGCATCCTGCATGGCGGCGCCTCGGTCGTGCTGGCCGAGACCCTGGGCAGCAGCGCCGGCAACCTGTGCGTGGATACCGCCAAGCAGATCTGCGTGGGCCTGGAAATCAACGCCAACCATGTGCGTGCAGTGCGTTCGGGCACGGTCACCGGCACCGCCCGCGCGCTGCACGTGGGCCGCAGCACCCAGCTGTGGGAAATCCGCATCGAGGACGAACAGGGCCGCCTGGTGTGCATCTCGCGGCTGACCCTGGCGGTGGTGGCGGCCGGCCACGGCTGAGCCCTGGCTGGACCGGCGACGGCAGCGGAACCCAGCGTTCCCCGCCGATTGCCCCGGCCGATCGGTGTTATGGCCTAAATCGGCTGGCAGCGATGACGGCCCTCCGGTATCGTGCGCGGATGACTTCCCCCACTCCGGCCCACCGCGGCGGCGTGGCGCGTGTGTGCCGTTACCTGTACCGCGTACCGCTGCTGTTGGTCCACATCATCGTGTTCCTGCCGCTCATCCTGATCGGCATGCTTCCGCCGTGGGGCGAACTGCGTGTGGGCGAGGCAACCTTCGGCGCCAAAGTGGTCAACGGGTGGCAGGGCGGGCTCATGTGGATCTTCGGCTTCCGCCTGTCACGGGTTGGCCAGCCGCTGCCGGGTGCCGTGCTGTTCGTCGCCAACCACGTCAGCTGGGTCGACATCTCCATCCTGCACAGCCAGCGCATGATGGGCTTCGTCGCCAAGCGCGAGATCGCCAGCTGGCCGCTGGTCGGTTGGCTGGCCGCGCGCGGCCAGACCATTTTCCACCAGCGCGGCAACACCGAATCGCTGGGTGGTGTGATGCAGGTGATGGCCGATCGCCTGCGCGAAGGCAAGGCCGTCGGTGTGTTCCCGGAAGGGCGCACCCGTGGCGGCCACGAGGTCGGCCCGTTCCATGCCCGTATCTTCCAGGCGGCGGTTGAAACCGGCGTGCCGGTGCAGCCGGTGGCGCTGGTGTACGGTGTGAAGGGCGATGCGCAGACCATTGTCGCGTTCGGCCCGGGCGAGAGCTTCTTCGCCAATTTCCTGCGCCTGCTCGGTGAGCCGGCGCGACGTGCGGAAGTGCACTTCCTGGCGCCGATCGGTGCCCAGGACCTGGAAGGCCGTCGGCGCATCGCGGAGACTTCGCGCGCGCGCATCGTGGCGGCCATGAGTTCCGAGTGAGAGTGCGGTGGCCCTGATCCCGCCACCTGTCCTGGACGCCGGCACGCCGACGCTGCATGCGTCGGATTACCAGCCGCCGCGCTGGCTGCGCAATCCGCATCTGCAGTCGATGCTCAGCTCCAGCCGCATGCGCCTGCAACGCGGCCTGCTGCTGCTGGCCGCCACCGGCGCGGTCAGCGAAGAGCTGATACTCGACGGTGGCGATGGTGTGCGCCTGCAGGGCTGGCACAGCCATGTCGAAGGCCGCGAGCCCAAGGGCATCGCGCTGCTGCTGCATGGCTGGGAAGGCAGTGCCGAATCGAGCTACATGCGCATGGCCGCCGCGCGCATGATCGAGCAGGGCTTCGACGTGGTGCGGTTGAACTTCCGCGACCACGGCAACACCCACCACCTCAATCCCGGCATCTTCCACTCCAATCTGATCGACGAAGTGGTGCATGCCACCGGCGATATCGCCCAGCGCTGGCCGCAGCTGCCGCTGGTGGCGGCCGGCTACTCGCTGGGGGGCAACTTCGTGCTGCGTCTGGCGCTGCGCGCGCCGGCGGCCGGCGTGCCGCTGCTGCGCGTTGCGTCAGTGTGCCCGGTGCTGGATCCGGCGCTGACCATGGACAGCATCGAGAACGGTCCGGCGATGTATGACTGGTACTTCCGCCGCAAGTGGGCCGGCTCGCTGCGTCGCAAGCGCGACCTGTTCCCGGAACTGAGCGACTGCGACGACCATGTCCTGAGGCTGGACATCCGCGCGCTGACCGCGTGGCTGGTCGAGCGCCACACCAGCTTCGGCTCGCTGCAGGCCTATTTCGATGGCTACTCGATTGCCGGCGATCGCCTGGCCAGCCTGCAGGTACCGGCCGATATCCTGATGGCGCAGGACGATCCGGTGATCCCGTATGCGACCTTCAGCGACTGGCAGCTGCCGCGCCAGGCACATCTGGAAACCGCCTGCTGGGGAGGCCACTGCGGCTTCCTGGAAAACTGGCGCGGCGATGGCTTCTCCGAGCGCTGGGTGGCACAACGCCTGCAGCGGGTGCTGAAAGGCTGAACCGGCACGGGCGCGCAGGCCGCTACAATGCGGGTTTGCCCTTGAACCGGACCGCCATGCAAGACCAGATCATCCAAGCGTTGCGCCAGAACGAGGCCGGCCAGGCCGTGCAGCTGGCCCAGGCGTGGACCCATGATGAACCCGGCCAGGCAGAGGCCCACCGCTGGCTGGCGCTTGCGCTGCAGCAGCAGGGCAACGCCGAGGACGCGATGGAGGCCCTGCAGCAGGCGCTGCAGCTGGCCCCCGACGATGCCCAGCTGCACCTGCAGCACGCCGGCCTGCTGCTCGCCCTGCGCCAGTTCGATGGCGCCGGTGAAGCGCTGACCCGCACCACGGGGCTCGACCCGAACGCCTTTGCGGCATACCTGATGCAGGCCCACCTGGCGATCGGTCGCAACGATTTCGATGAAGCGCAGCGCCTGTCCACCCTGGCCTCGCGCGTCGAACCGGACCACCCGGAGCTGCTGACCATCGACGGCATGATCGCGCTGCGCCGTGACGATGCCGACCGCGCGCTGACGCTGCTGTCGGCCGCCAACCAGGCCCAGCCCAACGACACCCGCGTGCTCTACGCACTGGGCTTCGCCTACCTGGGCAAGAACATGCTGGCCTTCGCCGAGCAGGCGTTCCGCCGCGTGCTGGAACTGAACCCGGCCATCTCCTCGCTGCATGGCCTGGTGGTACAGCTGGCCATGCGCCAGGGCAACCTGGAGGCGGCCGCCGAAGCGATGCAGATTGCCCTGCAGCAGCAGGGCCAGGATACACCGTCGATGCGCCGTCTGGCCGGTGAGCTGGCGCTGCGCGGCGGACAGCCGCTGCAGGCGCTGGAGCACCTGCTGCCGCTGCTGGAATCGCTGCCTGACGACCGCGAGGTGCTGCAGCTGCTGCTGATGTCCTGGCAGCGTCTGGGCCGCGAAGACGAGGCGCGCGCGCGCTTGGATGCCGCCCTGGAGCAGCACCCGCAGCTGCACGACCTGTGGCTGGCACGACTGGCGGTGGAAGAGGTCGGCAGTGCCACCGCCGCCGCCACTGTCGAGCGCTGGATGGACGCGATGCCGGGCCACCTGCCGGCGCTGGAAGCGCGCCTGCGCCTGCACGACATGGTGGGCGAACACGCGCAGGCCGAAGCGATCGCCGAGCGCATCGTCAGCCTTGAACCGGGCCGTGTCAGCGGCGAAACCCGCCTGGTCGAAGGCCTGCTGCAACGCGATCCGGCTGCCGCGGTCGCCCGCGTGCAGGCGCTGATCGAACAGGCCGCCGAAGGTCACCGTGCCGATCTGCGCACCTGGCTGGGCGAAATCCAGGATCGCGCCGGGCAGCACGACGCCGCGTTGCAGACCTGGCTGGCACTGCAGGCCGAGCAGGCGCCGCAGCGTCTGCCGCTGCCGCCGCAGGCCAAGGCGCCGCCGAGCTGGCCGGACAAGGGTGAGATCGATGGTGATGCGAGCTCCGCGCCGATCTTCCTGTGGGGCGCGCCGGGTTCGGGCGTGGAGCGCGTGGCGACAGGTCTGGCGGCCGCCAGCCCGGTACTGCGCAGCGACCGCTATACCTCCAACGCGCCCGACGATGCTTTCCAGAACTACCACACGCTGCAGGACCTGGCGTCCGGCGTACTGACCCCGGAACGGCTGGTGCAGCGCTGGCGCGAGCAGCTGCCGTCGCGTGGCGTGCAGGACGATGCGGTCATCGACTGGCTGCTGTGGTGGGACAACGCCCTGCTGTGGGCGCTGCGTCCGCAGCTGCCCCAGGGCCGCCTGCTGGTGGTGCTGCGCGATCCGCGCGACATGCTGCTGGACTGGGTCGCCTACGGTGCCGCCGCACCGCTGGCGATGACCTCGCTGGCCGACGCCAGCGAATGGCTTGCGCGTGCGTTGGCCCAGGTCGCTACCCTGCACGAGGAGGACCTGTACCCGCAGGTGCTGCTGCGCATCGACCAGATCGGCAATGATCCGCAGGCGATGGCCGAGCTGCTGGGGCGCCTGTTCGAGCGGCCGATGCCGCCGGCGGCGCAGCTGGGCGCACCGCGTTTCCCGCCGGGCCACTGGCGCAACTACCGCGACGTGATGAGCGCCGCCTTCGCCAAGCTCACCCCGATCGCGGTGCGCCTGGGTTACCCGGAAGAGTGAGGAGACGCCGATGCAACTGAGCAGCCACAGCCTGACCAACGCTGCACCGATCAACCGCGAATTCGCTGCCGGTGATGCCGCGGGCTTCGCACCGGACCGCAATCCGCACCTGGCCTGGCGCGACGTGCCGGAGGGCACCCGTTCGTTCCTGCTGGTATGCGTCGATCCGGACGTGCCGACCGTGCCGGAAACGGTCGGCCGCAGCGACATCAGCGTGCCGCGCGACCAGCCGCGCTGCGACTTTGTGCATTGGGTGATGGCCGATATCCCGGCGTCTGTGCACGAGATCGCCGCAGGCAGCTGCAGCGATGGCTTCGTGGTGAAGGGCAAGACCGCTCCGGCCGGTCCGGCCGGCAGCCGCCAGGGCCTGAACGACTTCACCGGCTGGTTCGCCGGCAACCCGGACATGGCCGGCGATTACCTGGGCTATGACGGCCCGTATCCGCCGTTCAACGACGAACGCCTGCACCGCTACTTCTTCCGCGTGTTCGCACTGGACGTGGCGTCGTTGGAACTGCCTGAGCGCTTCACTGCCGCTGACGCCTACCGCGCCATGCATGGCCACGTGCTGGCCGAAGCCGCATTGCACGGCACCTACACGTTGAACCCGGCACTGGGCTGACGCCCTTTGCAGCGTCGAGCATGGTTCGACGCTGCATAACGAAGAAGGGCGGCCTTCCGGCCGCCCTTCCATCGTTTTACTTCTTCTCGATGGCCGACTCGACCACCATGTCCAGCACGTACGCCTGCGACGGCGCATCGGCCGGCGGGTTCTTCACTTCGTAGCGCTTCACGCGCACCACGTTGCGCACGCCGTCTTCGTGGGTGTAACCCTCGATGTTGCCGTAGAAGTTCTCGAACTTGCCCGGCTCGCCCTGCTTCAGGCCCTTGTCGTCGAACTTCACTTCACGCACCTGCAGGCACTGGTAGTTGGGGATCAGCGGGTGCGAGCACTTCTCGGTCCTGGCGGCCACTTCCAGGAACACGGTTTCGCCGGCGCCGCCGTAGCGGGTTTCAGCGGTCGGTTCCGGGGTGAACACCAGCACGTCGCCCTTGGCGGTGGTCAGGGTCAGCTTGCCGTCGGCATCCTGCTCGGCTTTCAGCTCGCCCTGCAGGCGGCTGGACACGGCCTCGTCCAGCGCCATCAGCGCCTTGTCGGTGCAGGCCATCATGGTCGAGGCCATCGCGCCCACGGTGAGCTTGCCGTCGGCCAGGCTGTAGCTGCCGCCCATGTGGTTGCAGGCGTTGCTGACCGACAGGCGGCCATCGGCGAAGTCCAGGGTGACCGGCTTGTCTTCGCGGGCGAACAGCGCGTCGATGCGCTTGCCGTCGGCGCCGGTGGCCTGCTGCAGCAGCCAGTGCTGGCTCTGCAGGCGCTGCGCATCCAGGTGCGCCAGCGTCTGCTGGTCCGCTGCCTTGGCCGCGGCCGGGGCCACGTCGTCGCCACCGGTGCCGGCCGGTGCCGGAGTCTGGCTGCAGGCGGCCATCAGGGCCAGCGGGAGGAGCAGGGTGAGCTTGCGGTTCATGGTGATTCTCCTTGGGGAACCGTGGGGGAAACGGGGTGGGGCCGGCAACGGGGTTGCCGCACCCCGGCGCTGTTCAGCTGCCGGATGGCAACCACAGCAGCAGCGCCGCGCCCAGCGCGATGCGGTAAACGGCGAAGGCGGTGAACCTGTGCGACTTGATGTAGCCCATCAGCCACTTCACTACGACGAAGCCGGTGATGGCCGCGGCAACGAAGGCCACGCCCACGTCGGTCCAGTTCTCGCTGCCCAGCTTTCCGGCCTTGGCCATTTCCAGGAAGGTGTACGCGCTGGCGGCGAACATGGTGGGGATGCCGACCAGGAACACGAACTCGGCGGCGGCCGCGCGGCGGCTCAGACCCAGCAGCATGGCCAGGAAGATCGCCGAGGCCGAGCGCGAGGTGCCGGGGAATACACCGGCCACCACCTGCGCCAGGCCAACGCCGATCGCCACCGTCCAGGTCACCTGGTCACGGTCAGGCAGGCGCGCGGTGTAGGCCTCCACCAGCAGCATCCAGACGCCACCGATGATCAGTGCACAGGCGACCGGGCTGACTGTTTCCGGCAACGACCAGCCGGCCTTGCGCACCACCAGTCCAACCACGGCGGTGACCAGGAACGCCGCACCCAGCTTGAACACGTAGTCGCGGTTTTCGCGCTGGTTGAAGCCGGTGGCCAGCTGCAGCAGGCGCTGGCGGAACACCAGCACCACGGCCACGATCGCGCCGGCCTGGATGACGATGTTGAAGAAGTCCGAGCGGGCACCCAGCCAGTGTTGGGCGATGAGCAGGTGGCCGGTGCTGGAGATCGGCAGGAATTCGGTCAAGCCTTCGAGGATGCCCAGCAGCAGGGCGGAGAGCAGGTCGGACATGGACAGTGCGTGCACGCGCGGCGGAAGGAAGAAGGTCGAGAGGATAGACGATCCGCACTGCACCAAACGGGTGCGTCTGCTGCCTGGCGCACCCGTTTGGTGCGCGTCGGTTCGCACCGCTCCGGGGCGGTCTTTTTGAAATCAATGACTTGCGGCTACGCAAAAGTTGGCACGGTCGTTGCTGTACCTCAGCAGGCATTCATCCCCATCCGAGGTCGTACCGATGTCCGTGGAAAACGTTGAGAAGCTGATCAAGGACAACCAGATCGAGTTCGTCGATCTGCGTTTCGTCGACATGCGTGGCGTCGAGCAGCACGTGACCTTCCCGGTCAGCATCATCGAGCCGTCGCTGTTCGAAGAAGGCAAGATGTTCGATGGCAGCTCGATCGCCGGCTGGAAGGGCATCAACGAGTCGGACATGGTGCTGCTGCCGGACCCGGCCAGCGCCTACGTGGATCCGTTCTACGCCGATCCGACCATCGTGATCAGCTGCGACATCCTCGATCCGGCCACCATGCAGCCGTACGGCCGCTGCCCGCGCGGCATCGCCAAGCGCGCCGAGGCCTACCTGAAGTCCTCGGGCATCGCCGAAACCGCCTTCTTCGGCCCGGAGCCGGAATTCTTCATCTTCGACTCGGTCCGCTTCGCCAATGAAATGGGCCACACCTTCTTCCAGGTCGACTCCGAAGAAGCCGCCTGGAACAGCGGTGCCAAGTACGACGGCGCCAACAGCGGCTACCGTCCGGGCGTCAAGGGTGGTTACTTCCCGGTGCCGCCGACCGACACCCTGCACGATCTGCGCGCCGAAATGTGCAAGACGCTGGAACAGGTCGGCATCGAAGTGGAAGTGCAGCACCACGAAGTGGCCACCGCTGGCCAGTGCGAGATCGGCACCAAGTTCAGCACCCTGGTGCAGAAGGCCGACGAACTGCTGCGGATGAAGTACGTCATCAAGAATGTCGCCCATCGCAACGGCAAGACCGTCACCTTCATGCCCAAGCCGATCGTCGGCGACAACGGCAGCGGCATGCACGTGCACCAGTCGCTGTCCAAGGGCGGCGCCAACCTGTTCTCCGGTGACGGCTACGGCGGCCTGAGCCAGCTGGCACTGTGGTACATCGGCGGCATCTTCAAGCACGCCAAGGCCATCAACGCCTTCGCCAACTCGGGCACCAACAGCTACAAGCGCCTGGTGCCGGGCTACGAAGCACCGGTGATGCTGGCCTACTCGGCGCGCAACCGTTCGGCCTCGTGCCGCATTCCGTGGGTGTCCAACCCGAAGGCGCGCCGCATCGAAATGCGCTTCCCGGATCCGATCCAGTCCGGCTACCTGACCTTCACCGCGCTGATGATGGCCGGCCTGGACGGCATCAAGAACCAGATCGACCCGGGCGCACCGAGCGACAAGGATCTGTACGACCTGCCGCCGGAAGAAGAGAAGCTGATCCCGCAGGTCTGCTCTTCGCTGGACCAGGCGCTGGAAGCGCTGGACAAGGACCGTGAGTTCCTCAAGGCCGGCGGCGTGATGAGCGATGACTTCATCGACGGCTACATCGCACTGAAGATGCAGGAAGTGACCAAGTTCCGCGCGGCCACCCACCCGCTGGAATACCAGCTGTACTACGCCAGCTGACCGGTGGCGATGGCGGTGGGCTTCCCCCTCCCACCCGCCGCCATCGCTTCCGTTTTCGCGGCTGGGGAGCCGCGGTCAGATCGGGGTCGGATCCCTTTCATCTACGAATGGGCGCTGACCCCTGATCCAGGGGCAAGAGAGAGACCGGATACGCGACCAGGGCCGCCCTCCCTCCCGCGTCGGTCGTGCAAGGAGAGAGGCACGGCCGTCCCGGCCCTGTACGTGTCCGGTGCAACAGCCTGGGCCATCACCTGATGGCCGCAGGTTGCCTGATGCCAACGCGCGCTGGCGCGCTGGCCCCATCCACCCTCGGGACATGCGCATGAAACTGATCTCCGCCATCATCCGGCCGTTCAAGCTCGACGAGGTCCGCGAGGCCCTGTCCGACGCTGGCGTGTCGGGCATCACCGTGACCGAAGTGAAAGGCTTCGGCCGCCAGAAGGGCCACACCGAGCTGTATCGCGGCGCCGAGTACGTCGTCGACTTCCTGCCCAAGATCAAGATCGAAACCGTGGTCACCGACGAACGCGCCGATGCGGTGATCGAAGCGATCCAGTCGTCGGCAGGCACCGGCAAGATCGGTGACGGCAAGATCTTCGTCACTGCCGTCGAACAGGTCATCCGCATCCGCACCGGCGAAATCGGTGCCGACGCGCTGTAACCCCCTTCCGGAGACTCCCCCATGAAGATGCGCCTTCTCACCGGGTGGCAAGCCCGGTTCCATGTCGTGTGGCTGTTGATGCTGCTCAGCGCGCTGGTCGCCGGTGCCTGGCCGGGCAGTGCCCACGCCCAGGCCCAGGTCTCGCCGCTGCCGAGCGAAACCGTAGCGGTCGAGCCGCTGCAGGCCCCGCTCGCCGCGGCACCCGCCGCCGCCGAAGCGGCCGTTCCAACCTTCGACCACGGCGACGTGGCCTGGATGCTCACCTCCACCCTGCTGGTGTTGCTGATGGTGGTGCCGGGCCTGGCGTTGTTCTATGGCGGCCTGGTGCGTTCGAAGAACGTGCTGTCGATCCTCAGCCAGATCCTGGTGGTGTTCTCGCTGGTGCTGCTGCTGTGGGTGGCCTACGGCTACAGCGCAGTGTTCAGCACGGGCAATCCGTTCTTCGGCTCGTTCACCGAATTCGCCTTCCTCAAGGGCTTCACCCCCGAATCGGTGGGCAACACGCCGATCAAGGGCCTGCCGGACTATCTGTTCGTCGCCTTCCAGTCGACCTTCGCTGGCATCACCACCGCACTGATCGTCGGTGCCTTCGCCGAACGCATCAAGTTCCGCGCCGTGCTGCTGTTCTCGGCACTGTGGTTTACCCTCAGCTACATCCCGATGGCGCACATCGTCTGGGGTGGTGGTTACCTGGGCGAGCTGGGCGCGATCGATTTCGCCGGAGGCACCGTGGTCCACATCAATGCAGGTGTGGCCGGCCTCGTTGCCGCGTGGTTCGTCGGCAAGCGTCTGGGCTACGGCCAGACCGCATTGAAGCCGCACAACCTGCCGTTCACCTATATCGGCGCGATGCTGTTGTGGGTCGGTTGGTTCGGCTTCAATGCCGGCTCCGCCGCGGCGGCCGATACCGTGGCCTCGCTGGCCTTCCTCAATACCGTGCTGGCCACCGCCGCCGCTGTGCTCGGCTGGACGCTGGTGGAAGCGATCACCAAGGGCAAGCCGTCGGCGCTGGGCGCGGCCTCGGGTGCGGTGGCCGGCCTGGTCGGCATCACCCCGGCCTGTGGCACGGTCGGCCCGCTCGGCGCGATCGTGATTGGTTTTGTGGCCGGCGTGGTCTGCGTATGGGGCGTGACCGGACTCAAGCGCCTGCTGAAGGTGGACGACACCGCCGACGTGTTCGGTGTGCACGGCGTCGGCGGCATCGTCGGCGCGATCCTCACCGGCGTGTTCAGCGCGCAGTCGCTGGGTGGCACCAAGGCCGATCTGGATATCGCGCACCAGGTGTGGGTGCAGGTGGTCAGCGTTGGCCTGACCGTGCTGTGGTCGGCGGTGGTGACCACGCTGATCCTGCTGGTGGTGCGCAGTGTGGTCGGTCTGCGCGTGACCGAAGAAGCAGAACGCACTGGCCTGGACGTCACCTCGCACGGTGAGTCGGCCTACGAGGCCTGACCGGCTTCACGGTTTCAATGGCCCCTCGTCACTGCTGTGATACAGGCAGTGACGAGGCGGCGGCAGCGGAGCGCCTAGTGTCGCCAGCGGTCGTCGGCGCGCAGGCTGGTCCGGCATGGAAATCCAGGAGCTGCAGCGCGGCGCAATGCCGTCCGTCGAGCATCACACTTTGCCTGGAAAGGCAGATCCGGCGTTGTTCGCCAGCCCTGTTTCCTGCAACACGATTCCCTTAAAGTGCTGCCTCTTCCAGCCGGGTGTTCGCCGGCCTGGCAGCCATCCGTAGGGAAAAAGCATCGTGGAACAAGGACGTAATGTACGCAGCCGCGCGCTGCAGTGGCGGTTGTCCGTGGGTGTGGCATTGGCCATCGCCGGCGTCCAGACACCGGCCTGGGCGCAGGCAGTATCACCGGAACAGGAACTGCTGCGTCAGCAGGAGCGCGAGCGCGCGCTGCGCGAACAGCAGGAATCCACGCCGGATGTGCGCCTGCAACCGGCCACCGAAGACCTCGGCCGCCTGCCGGTTGACGAGTCGCCCTGCTTCACCATCAACACCATCGTGCTGCAGGGCGATCTTGCCGACCGCTTCCATTGGGCGCTGGTGGCCGCTGATCCACGCAGTGACCGCGCCACGGGGCGCTGCCTGGGCACGGCGGGTGTGGACATCGTGATGAAGCGCGTGCAGAACGCGATCATCGAGCGCGGCTACGTCACCACCCGCATCCTTGCCGCACCGCAGGACCTCAAGACCGGCGTGCTGACACTCACGGTCGTGCCAGGGCGCGTCAACGCCATCCGCTTCGCCGACGGGCAGGGCCGTACCCCCGCCCTCTGGAACGCGATGCCGGTGGCGCGTGGTGAGGTCCTGAACCTGCGTGATATCGAGCAGGCGCTGGAAAATCTGCAGCGCGTACCGACCGCCTCGGTGGACATAAAGATCGCACCGCCGGCCGATGGCGCAGCAGCCAAACCCGGCGAGAGCGACCTGGTGATCAGCTGGAAACAGGCGCGCCCGGTACGGGTCAACCTGACCCTGGACGATGCCGGCAGCCAGACCACGGGCAAGATGCAGGCCGGTGCCACCGTGTCGGTGGACAACCCTGCCGGTCTGAGCGATCTGTTCTACGTCAACGTAGGCAGATCGGTGTTCAACGGCAGTGAGCGCGGTACCGACAGCTGGGCGGCGCACTACAGCGTGCCGCTGGGCAGTTGGCTGCTGGGTGCCAACGCCAGCAAGTACGACTATGAGCAGACGGTTGCCGGTGCGTTCGAGAACTATGTCTACAGCGGCTCCAGCCGCAATGCCGAGCTGCGGCTGACCCGCATGCTGTTCCGCAACGCACATGCCAAAACCAGCATGTACGCGCGCGGTTGGTACCGCGAATCGGACAACTTCATCAACGATACCGAGATCGAAGTGCAGCGCCGCCGCATGGCCGGCTGGGAGCTGGGCCTGGGCCACCGCCACTTCATCGGCAAGGCGACACTGGATGTGAACCTGGCGTACCGCCAGGGCACCGGTGCCTTCAACGCGCTGCGTGCACCGGAAGAGGCGTTCGGTGAAGGAACGGCACGTGGCCGCATCTACACCGCGGACGCGCAGTGGGTCGTGCCCCTGCAGTGGGGCAAGCAGAGCCTGCGCTATATCGGCAGCTGGCGTGCGCAGTGGAACCGTTCGCCACTGGTGCCGCAGGACCGGTTCTCCATTGGTGGCCGCTACACCGTGCGTGGCTTCGACGGCGAAATGTCGCTGACCGGCGAGCGTGGCTGGTTGCTGCGCAATGAGCTGGGCGCACCCCTGGGCGGTGGCGTGGAGGCCTACGTCGCCATCGATCATGGACGTGTCGCCGGCCCGTCTACGGCCCGATTGCTGGGCGACAGGCTCACCGGTACCGCACTCGGCCTTCGCGGCGGCACCCGCCACATCAACTGGGATGCGTTCGTCGGCAGCCCATTGTCCAAGCCACGCGGATTCCAGACCGCCTACACCACGTTTGGCATGAACCTGGGCGTCTCGTTCTGACGCCTGCACATGAACGGCCTGCGCGGTCTGCTGCGCGGCCAACACGATGCGGTACCGCGCAGCCCGCTGCGCATGCGACCCAACAGCACCGAAAGGAATCAGCGCCGTGAACAAAGTCTACCGTCTGGTCTTCAACCGTACGCTCGGCGTCATGCAGGTCGCCTCCGAACTGGTCAGCGCTGCACACGGTGGCGCAGACCATCGTGGCGGCAATGCCGTCGGTACCCTGCGCCCGATCAGTTTCGCGCTGTGGCTGGTGCTGGGCTGGGTGGGGATGGTGCAGCCATTGTCCGCGCAGCAGGCCCCGGCCGATCCGGGCCGTATTGCCGCCGACCCCGGCGCACCGGCAAACCAGCGCCCGACGGTGATCACCTCGGCCAACGGCACGCCACAGGTGAACATCACCACGCCCAGCGCGGGCGGCGTGTCGCGCAACAACTACCAGCAGTTCGACGTCGGCTCGCAGGGCGTCATCCTCAACAACTCGCGCGGCGACGTGCAGACCCAGCTGGGCGGCTGGGTGCAGGGCAATCCGTGGTTGGCCACGGGCACCGCGCGCGTCATCCTCAACGAGGTCAACAGCAGCAATCCCAGCCACCTCAATGGCTATGTGGAGGTCGCTGGTGCACGGGCGCAGGTGGTCATCGCCAATCCCGCCGGAATCCAGGTCAATGGTGCCGGCTTCCTCAACGCCAGCCGGGTGACCCTCACCACCGGCACGCCGATCGTCACCAATGGCGTACTGGACGGCTATCGCGTGGAAGGCGGCAGCATCGGTGTCGGTGGTGCAGGCCTGGATACCAGCCGCGCCGACTACACCGACATCATCACCCGTTCGCTGCAGGTCAACGCTGGCATCTGGGCCAACCAGCTGCAGGCCAGCCTGGGCAGCAACGTAGTCAGCGCCGATCACAGCAGTGTCCAGGCACAGAAACCCGCGTCGGCGGCGCCTGTCTTCGCGCTGGATGTGGGCGCGCTGGGCGGCATGTACGCCAATCGCATCTGGCTGGTCGGCAACGAGCACGGCGTCGGCGTGCGCAATGCCGGCAAGATCGGTGCGCAGGCCGGTGAACTGGTGGTCACCGCCGATGGCCGGCTGGAGAACATCGGCGCGATGCACGCGCAGCAGGACACCCGCATCGACGCCAGTGGCGGGATTGCCAATGCCGGGACGCTCAGTGCCGAGCGTGAACTGCGCCTGCGCACCCCTGCAGATGTCGACAACAGTGGCGGTACCCTCAACGCGCGACGCATCGATGTGAATGCCGATGCGCTGCGCAACCGTGGCGGCAGCATCGAACAGCTGGGAACGCAGGCGCTGCAGCTGCATGCGGCCGACGTCAGCAACCTGCAGGGCCGCATCGGCAACGTGGCCAGTGTGTCGCCGGGCACCGGCACAGGTACGCCGGGAACCGGGACGCCGGGCACAGGCAACCCTGGCACCGGCACGCCTGGCACGGGTACCCCGGGCACCGGCACGCCCGGCACCGGCAATGGCATCCCGCCGGTCACGCCGCTCCCGCCCCTGGCAACCGGCCTGCTCACCATCGCCGGCACCCTGAGCAACGATGGCGGCCGCATTGAAGCCAGCGGCGACCTGCAGCTCAGCGCCCGCAACAGCCTGGACAACAGCGACGGTACGCTGGGCGCAAGTACCCTGCAGGTGCAGGGCCAGGCGTTGCGCAATACGCGTGGCACCCTGCAGGTACAGGGCGCGGCCAGCGCGCAGGTGCAGCAGCTGGACAACAGCGGCGGCCGCATGACCTTCGCCCGTGGCTTCGAGTTGACGGCGCAGTCGGCAATCAATCGCGGTGGCAGCCTTGACCACGGTGGCAGCGCCGGGACGACCTGGACGATCGGCCAGCTCGACAACAGGGAGGGCAGCCTCTCCAGCAATGCCACGCGCCTGGGACTGGGCATCGGCACCCTGGTCAACACGCGAGGCAGCATCAACCACGCTGGCAGCGAGGGGCTGCTGCTGCGTGCGGAGGTACTGGAGGGTGTGCAGGGCAGCATCGCCACCGCAGGTGCGGCAGACCTGCTGCTGGGCCGTGCCGACCACCGCGGTGCGCAGCTGGTCGCCCGCCAGCTCGACCTGGCTGCACGGGACTTCGACAACCGTGGCGGCCGCGTGCTGTCCACGGGCCAGCAGGCGAGCACGCTCAACATCAGCAATCACCTGGACAACAGCGACGGTGGCCTGCTGGCGAGCAATGCCGATCTGCAGATCGACGCAGCGTCATTCGCCAATGCCGCAGGTACCGTGCAGCAGGCGGGCACCGGCAACCTGAGCATCACCACCGCCAACCTGCAGGGCCAGGGCGGCACGGTCCTCAGCAACGGCACCCTGCAGCTGCACGGCGATAGCCTCAACCTGCGCAATGGCATCACCGCCGCGCAGCGCATCGATGTGCGCGCCGGCGACCTGATCACCGCTGGCGGCACGCTGACCTCGACGGGCAATGATGCGTTGCGCCTGCAGGTAACGCGCACGCTGGACAACAGCAGTGGCACTCTGGGCGCGAACGGTGCGCTGGACATCAGCAGCAGCGTCCTCATCAACGATGGCGGCAAGCTGATCGCCGCAGGCACCGGTACCAGCCGCATCCATGCCAGCCAACGGTTGCAGAACCAGCGTGGGCTGCTGTCCGGCAATGGTGATCTGGACATCACCGCCGATGACCTGCTGAACGAGAGCGGCAACATCGACCACGCCGGTACCGGCACGCTGAAGATCGACGCGACCACGGTGCAGGGGGCCGGAGGCAACATCGCCAGCAACGGCGAGCTGCAGCTGAGTGGACAACAGCTGGACCTGCAGAAGGGCAGCACCCGCGCGCGCGACGTGAAGATCACCGCTGCCGGGCTGGATACTTCTGGCGGCAGCCTGCTGTCGCTGGGCGAAAATGCGATGCAGCTGCAGGTGCAGGGCCTGCTGCGCAACGACGGCGGCAGCATCAGTGCCAATGGCGCCCAGCAGATCCATGCGGGAGCGCTTTCCAACCGCGGCGGTGCGCTCAACTCGGCGGGTACTGCGGCATCGCAGATCCGGGTCGGCGGCACGCTGGACAACAGCGGCGGCAGCATCGCCAGCAACGCCGGCAACCTGCAGGTGGAGAGCGGTGCCCTGATCAACACAGGCGGCACCATCAGCCATGCGGGTACCGCTGGTCTGGTCATCGCCACCGGGCACCTGGACGGGGCGAAGGGGCAGATCGCCACCGCCGGCGCACTGCAGCTCACTGCGGCCGAGGTCGACCATCAGGGCGCGTCGCTTACCGCGACGCAACTGGACATCGCGGCCACCGCGCTGGACAACCGGGGCGGGCGCATCGTCGCCACCGGAACCGGCGGCAACACGCTGCGCGTGCAGGGCACGCTGGACAACGGCAATGGCGGCGTCCTCGCCAGCAATGGCAACCTGGACCTCCACGCGCGCACCTTCGGCAATGCCGGAGGAACCGTCCAGCAGGCCGGTTCCGGCAGCCTGGCCATCACCACGCGGGACCTGACCGGCGCCGGTGGAACCCTGCTCAGCAATGGTTCGCTGGACCTGCAGGGCGACAGCATCGATCTGCGCGACGGCACCACGACGGCGCAACGCATCACCATTGACGGTGACAGCGTGATCACGGCAGGCGGCCAGCTGAGTGCACTTGGCACCCAGCCCCTTCTGCTGCAGGCCCGCAGCCTGCTCGACAATACCGGCGGAACGCTGGGCAGCAATGGCGCCATCGATGTGCGCGCAGGGCGCTTCGTCAACGACCATGGCAAGCTCATTGCCGCCGGTGATGCGGCGTCTGCGATCCGGGCCGCACAGCTGGAGAACCGCAGCGGCTCGATCTCCGCCAACGGCAACCTGTACATCGAAGCGGAAACACTGTCGGGCCAGGCAGGCAGCATTGGTGCTGCCCGCGCGCTGTCACTGCAGGGCGGGTCATTGGACCTGCGCGGCGGTACCGTGGCGGCCGAGCAGCTCGACATCGTGGCCGGCAGCCTGGACAACAGTGCGGGCGCGCTGCGCGCGACCGGCAGCGGAACGCTGGCGCTGCAGGTAAGCGGCCGGTTGGCCAACGACGCTGGCACCATTGCCAGCAACGGCGCCCAGCATATTGAAGCCGGTGAGCTTTCCAACCGCGGTGGCACGCTCAGTTCGGCAGGCAGCGGCTCCACCGAGCTGCGCGTGGATGGCCTGTTCGACAACAGCAACGGCGTGCTGGCCAGCAACGCTGTCACGCTGAAGATCGACGCGGGCCATATGGCCAACGTGAAGGGCACGCTCAGCCATGCCGGTACCCAGGGCCTGCTGCTGCGCAGCGGGCAACTGGATGGCCAGGGCGGCAGTATCGTGAGCGCAGGGGGCATCACCCTGCAGGCGGGCAGTGTGGACCATCGCGGCGCCACGCTGCAGGCCGAGCGCATCGCGCTGGACGCGCAGTCCTTCGACAACCGCGCCGGCAAGGTCATTGCAACCGGTACGGAGGGCAGCCGGATCGACGTGGTCGGCAGCCTGGACAACGGTGAGGGTGGCCTGCTGGCCAGCAATGGCGACCTGGGCATCCAGGCGGCGCGGTTCGGCAATGCCGGCGGCACCGTGCAGCACGCCGGCGAAGGCGTGCTGTCGATCAACGCCGGAACGCTCATCGGCACCGGCGGCACGCTGGTCAGCAATGGCAGCCTGTTGCTCAAGGGCACCACCACCGACCTGCGCGCGGGTATCACCTCGGCCAAGCGGATCGAGGTGGATACGGGCACCCTGATCACCGCCGGAGGCACGCTCACCGCGACCGGCAACGACGCACTGCGGCTGAGCGCGCGCGAACGCATCGACAACAGCGGCGGTACCGTGTCCAGCAACGCCGCGCTGGACCTGCGCAGCGCCGTGCTGGTCAACGCCGGCGGCACGCTGCAGTCAGCAGGCACGGCGGCCAGCCAGCTGAACATCGGCCAGGACCTCGACAACCGCGGTGGCCGCATTCTGGCCAACGGCGGCTTGGGCATCACCGCCGGCAGCATCGACAACCAGGGCGGCACACTGCACAGCGCTGCACGCCTGGTGGTAAACGCCGATGGCCTGCTCGACAACAGCAACAAGGGCGTCATCGCCAGCGGCGCGGGCATGCAGCTGGCCGCGGCTTCGCTGGACAACCGCACCGGCAGCATCGAGCAGGCGGGCGATGGCCTGCTGCAGATCGATGCCGCCACGCTGCAGGGCCATGCCGGCCGCATCGTCAGCAACGGCGAACTGCAACTGAAGGGCGAGACCATCGATCTGAGCGCAGGCACCACGGCCGCGCAGCAGGTCAGCATCGAAGCCGGCCAGCTGGACAACACGGCGGGCACGCTGAACGCCACCGGCAACCAGGCGATGTCGCTGCAGGTGCGCGGCACGCTGGGCAACGACGGCGGCACGATCGCCGCCAACGGCGCGCAGCAGATCAGCGCCGGTTCGCTGTCGAACGCGGGCGGTACCTTGAGTTCGGCAGGTACGTCCGACAGCCGGATCATCGTCACCGGCCGCTTCAACAACGGTGGCGGCACCCTCGCCAGCAATGCCGGCAACCTGCGCATCGATGCCGGGCAACTGGTCAATGCCGCGGGCAGCATCGTCCATGCAGGGAAGGGCGTACTGACCGTGCAGGCCACCCAGCTGGACGGCGCCGGCGGCAGCATCGCCACCGCAGGCGCACTGCAGTTGGATGCGGCGACCGTGGATCATCGTGGTGCCACGCTCACCGCCGATCACTTCACCCTCAATGCCGACCGTTTCGACAACCAGAACGGCAGGATCCTGGCGACGGGCACGCAGGCCAGCACCGTGCAGGCCACCACGTCTCTGGACAACGGCAGCAACGGCCTGGTAGCCAGTAATGGCGACCTGACCCTGAACAGCGCGCTGTTCGGCAATGCCGGTGGCACCGTTCAGCAGGCCGGTACGGGCGCGCTGGTCATCACCGCGCACACCTTGAATGGCCAAGGCGGCAAGCTGCTCAGCAACGGTGCCCTGCAGCTGACCGGCGAAACCACCGATCTGCGCGATGGCACGCTGTCCGCTGCCCGCATCGCGGTCGATACCGGCACGCTGCTCAACGCGGGCGGTTCGATCATCGCCTCCGGCACCAACACGTTGAGCCTGACCGCGCGCGACCGGCTGAACAACACCGGTGGCACGCTTGCCGGCAACGGCACGCTGGATCTGCGCAGCGCGCAACTGCTCAACAACCGGGGCACGATCCAGGCCGCCGGCAACGGCAGCAGCACCCTGGCGATCACCCAGGCGCTGGAGAATCGTGGCGGTCGCATCCTGACCACCGGAGACGCCAGCCTCACCGCAGGTGCGTTCGACAATCGCGGCGGCATCGTGCACAGCGATGGCGGCAGCGCCCTGAGCGTGCGCGTTGACGGCCTGCTCGACAACAGCGACAAGGGCACGCTGTCGGCCGGAGGTGCACTGTCGGCCAACGCACAGGCCATCAACAACGATGGCGGTACCGTCGCCGCGGGCCAGGGCATGCAGCTGACCAGTGCCGACGCGTTGCGCAACCAGGGCGGCCTGGTCCAGGCCGGCAAGCAACTGCAACTCACTGCCGGCGGGCTGAGCAACAACAGTGGCCGGATCGTCGCCGACGCGTTGCAGCTCGATACCCGCGGTCAGGCGCTGGACAATCGCAGCGGGATCATTGCCAGCCTTGCCGGAAATGCCGAGCTGCGCAGTGGTGCCCTGGACAACACCAGCGGGTTGCTGCAGTCGGCAGCGGCACTCAGCATCGACACCGCCGGGCAGCGGCTGACCAATGCCGGTTCCAATGGCAACGGCATCGTCAGCACTGGCACGCTGCAGATCCGCAGCGGCGATCTCGACAACCGTGGCGGCGCGGTGTTCGCCAATGCCGGCGCCGATGTGCAGGCCATCAATATCGACAACAGTGGCGGTGGTTCGCTGGTGAGTGCTGCCGATCTGCTGCTGCGCGCACAGCAGCTGGCCAACACCGGTGGCAGCGTCACCGCCGGTGGCAATGCCGATATCGGGCTGCAGGGCGCGCTGCTCAACAGTGGCGGCCTGGTCGCCACGACCGGTCGCCTCGACCTGCAGGCCGGCCATGTCGACAACCGCAATACGCTCAGCCCGGGCAATGGGCCTGCACTGGGGCTGCAGGGCAAGACCCTGCAGGTGACCACCAGCAATCTGGACAACCAGAACGGCCAAGTGATTGCCGACAACCTGCTGCTGCAGGTGAACCAGCGCCTGGACAACAGTGGTGGCCAGGTCTCGGCGGCGCTGAGCTCCGACGTCCGGGCCGATACCCTGGTCAACAGCGGCGGCACCCTGGTGGCCGGCAGGCAGCAGACCCTCCGGACCCGCGAGATCATCGGTGATGGCCGGCTGATGTCGCAGGGTGACATGACCCTCGAGCTGGGCCAGAGCCACACCAACCGTGGTGAGATGGTGGCCAACGGCACGCTGAGCCTGTCCATCCAGGGCAACCTGGACAACACCGGCAAGCTGGCCGGTGCCAACGTCAACATCACTGCCGGCAACATCACCAACGCATCCACCGGCGAGATCAGCAGCATCGGCCTGACCCGCCTTGCAGCGGGCGGCGCGCTGATCAACTACGGCCTGCTGGACGGCAACGTCACCCATATCACCGCTGCAACCGTCGACAACATCGGCAGCGGCCGCATCTACGGTGACCGCGTCGCCATCCAGGCCGGTTCGCTCAACAACGTGGCAGCCAATATCGGCGGCGTGGACCGTTCAGGGACCATCGCTGCGCGCCAGCGCCTGGACCTCGGCGTCGGCACGCTGACCAACAGTGGCAAGAGCCTGATCTTCAGCGATGGCGACGCCGCCATCGGCGGCGCCCTGAACGGCCTGGGTGCGGTAGGCAGCGCCCAGAAGGTCGACAACATCGGCTCCACCATCGAGGTCAGCGGCAATCTGGACCTGTCCGCGCTGGCGGTGAACAACATCCGCGAGAACGTGGTCGTGGAGAAGGTCACCACCGTGCATGCGCCGGTCCGGCTGGAGCAGCCGGGCTGGTTCAAGAACGCCAACAACAGCAACCGGGATTTCCGCGCCACCTCCAACTACCAGCCGTATGAGATCTACTATCTCAATCCGGCGGATATCCTCGAAGACACGCCCTACGTCACCCCGGATGGCCAGCAGATCCGCAAGGCAGTGGTGCGGCTGACCGGCAACACCAGCGCCTACGCCTTCGCTCGTGGTGGCGTGCACGGTGCACGTGCGTCGCGTGAGCGCCTGAACGTGCAGGACGGTACCGTCACGATCTACTACATCGGTCGTGCCGACAACCGTAACAACCCCGATCAGCTTGGCGCGGGCGCAGAAGACCCGTTCCGCGATCTGGCCACGCGTGGTCCCGGTTCGCCGCCGATCGAGTACGTGACCGACACCCTCAACTACAACAGTGCCTACGGCACCTGCACCACGACCTGTGTGCAGATCATCACCTATCCGGACTACGACAATCCGGATGCGACGCTGATCAACATGCAGCGTCACCCGCAGGAGACCAGCGGTAACGAGAAGACCCGCATTGCCACCCGCACCACCGTGGAAGACGTGGTGGTCTCGGCAGGCAACAACGCCGTGATCAATGCGGGCGGCAACATGCGGATCAGCACCGATCGGCTGGAGAACCGTTTCGCCAACATCGCCGCCGGCCGCGACCTGGCCATTGTCGGACTGAACCGTGATCAGTCCGAGGTGATCAACGCAGCCGAGCAGCTGACCCGCACCAGTACCTTCGACAACCAGTCCATCACCTACGGTGGTTCCTCCAGCCGCTGGAAGGCGGCACCCATCACCGAGAAGACCGGCGCGCTGGGTTCATCGATAACCGCCGGTGGCAAGCTCACCATCGATGTCGGCAACCTGCGCAACGACAACAACGGTGGCAGCAACCCCAACGCCGGTGGTGGCAAGGGCACGGCGCAGCTGGATACCGGCGGCCGCGGTGCAGGTGCGGTCGGTCCGGGCGCGGGCAGCGTGCAGGGGCCTGGCCAGAGCACGGGCCAGGGCGCGGGCAGTGTGGACGCGCAGGGGCCAGGTACGGCCGGCGCGGCGCAAGGGGCCAATGGTGGTCATCAGCAGGCGGTAGCGCAGGCCGATGGTACGCGTGCAGACACAGCCTCAGCTCAGGGCCCCGGCCAGGCCGGCAACGCCGGCACCGGCGCCGGCACGGCGCAGGACATCAGCGCCGCCCAGGCAGGGCAGGCCAATGCCAACGGTCCGGCGGCAGTCCACGCCGGAGCGCATGCCGGCAGTGGTGGTAACGCTGCGGTGGATGGCAAGCAGGCCACAACGACAACCGGTGCCGATCCGCGGGTGGTGGTCACCACCACCCCGAATGCGAGTGCACCCACAGCCAGCCTGTTCAATGTGGATGCCAACCGTGGCAACCACATCGTGGAAACCGACCCGCGCTTTGCCAGCCATCGTGATTGGCTCAGCTCGGACTATCTGCTGCAGCGCGCAGGCTTCGAGCCCTCGCAGACGCAGAAGCGCCTGGGCGACGGCTTCTACGAACAGAAGCTGGTGCGCGAGCAGATCGGTGAACTCACCGGCCGCCGCTTCCTTACCGGCCACGCCAGTGATGAGGAACAGTACCGCGCGCTGCTGGAGGCTGGCGCCACGGTTGCCAGCGAATGGGGCCTGCGCCCGGGTGTGGCGCTGACGGCCGAGCAGATGGCACGGCTGACCAGCGACATCGTCTGGCTGGTGGAGCAGGATGTCACCCTGGCCGATGGCTCGGTGGTCCGCGCGCTGGTCCCGCAGGTCTACCTGCGGGTGATGCCGGGTGATCTCGGCAACGACGGCGCATTGCTGGCCGGCGCAGAGGTGGACGTCAAGCTGCGCGGCGACCTGGTCAACAGCGGCACGATTGCCGGCCGCCAGCTGGTCAGCATCGATGCCGGCAACATCCGCAACCTGTCCGGCGGCCAGATCAGCGGTGCCCAGGTGGGCCTGTCGGCGCGGCAGGACATCGACATCATCGGCAGTACCGTCAACGCCACCGACGCCATTGCATTGAAGGCGGGCGGCAACATCACCGTGGCCTCGACCACTTCCGAGTGGAAGGACCAGGGCGATCGCCTGTCGCAGCAGAAGACCACGCTGGATCGTGTGGCCGGCCTGTATGTCACCAATCCCGGTGGCGATGGCGTGCTGTCGGTGGTGGCTGGCGGTGACATCGGCCTCAAGGCAGCGGAGATCCGCAATGCCGGCACTCATGGCATCACCCAGATAGCTGCCGGTGGCAACCTGGACCTGGGCGCGCAGACGCTGGGCCAGAGCAGTGCGCTGAACCACGACAGCCGCAACCACACCAGCAACGGCCAGACCACGCACGCGGTGACGTCGATTGAAGGCGCAGGCGATGTGGTGCTGGCAGCGGGCAAGGACATCAACCTCGCCGCAACCCGCATCAAGGCCGATGGCGGCATGGCCCTACAGGCCGGTGGCGATATCAACAGCCAGGTGCTGGTGGACAGCCGCAGCAGCGACTTCAATGCCGGTGGCAAGCGCAGTTCGCTGCAGATCAGCCAGAGCGACGAGACCGTGCGCGGCAGCCAGTTGCAGGCTGGCGACAACGTCGTGCTGAGGGCGAACCGCGATATCAATCTGACCGCCACCCAGGTCGCCAGCTCGGATGGCACGCTGAGTGTGGCGGCCGGTCGCGACGTCAACCTGCTCTCGGCCAACGAGACGCATGACTTCAGTCTGGACAGCTACGACAAGAAAAAGAAGACCCTGTCGAGCACCACCACCACGCGTCATGCCGAGAGCAGCGACAGCTACGCCATTGGCACCGGCTTGATGGGCGAGAGCGTGAGCGTCACCGCCGGCCGTGATCTGACGGCGGTAGGCGCGGTGGTTGATGCCACCGGGACGGTGGTTCTCGGCGCTGGCAACAATGTGCTGATCACCTCCGCCGAAGACCATCACAGCAGCGAGTCCAGCGAGAGCAGGAAGAAGTCCGGCTTCACCGGCGGCTTCTCCAATGGAACCGCCTCGATCGGCTATGGCAGCTCGAAGAACAGCAGCAGTTCCGCCGAGCAGTCGACCACCCAGGTCGGCTCGGCCATTGCCTCGCGCGAAGGCAGCGTGCTGATCAACGCGGGCAACCAGCTGACGATCGCCGCGTCCGACGTGGCGGCAGGCAAGGACCTGACCCTGGTCGGCAAGGACATCAATCTGATTGCCCGCCAGGACACGGTGGACACCCAGGCCAGCCAGTCGAGCAAGTCCAGCGGGTTCTCGGTGGGCGTCACCTACGACCCGGCCAAGGCGTACCGCACTGCACGCGACAACGCGACCGAAGGCATGGCCGACAGCGGCACGATGATGGGCCGTATCACGCGCACCGCTGAAGGCGTAGCGGCCGGCGTGTCGGCGGCCGTGCTGCCGGCGATCACGGCCGGCAGCCAGCGCTCGAACAGCAACCAGAGCCACTCCACCAGTGACGCCCGGGTCAGCAACCTCAATGCAGGCGGCAATCTCTCGCTGATCGCCAATGGCGGCTCGATCACCAGCCAGGGTGCGCAGATGACGGCCGAGGGCAATGCTGTCCTGCTGGCCACCAAGGACATCGTGTTCGATGTCGCGCACAACACCGAGCGCAGTGACAGCGACAGCCGTGGCAAGGGCTGGGGTATCGCCACCAACTCCGCCGGGCTGCCGTTTGGCACCAACAACTCGCGCAGCGAGGGCGCCGGCCAGAGCGACACCATCACCGGCACGCAGCTGTCGGTGGGTGGCGGCGTACGCATGGCCACCACGGAGGGCGATATCAGCCTGACCGCCGCCAACATCGCGGCGGAAAAGGACGTCAGCATCCGCGCTGCGGGCGACCTGACGATCCGCAGCGGGCAGGACACGGTCAGCAATGCCAACCGCTCGGACAGCAAGGCGATCGGCACGGTGCAGATCTCCGATACCGAGAAGTTCTCCGGCTGGCATCGCGAACAGCATCGCGATGACAGCGCGCAGGTCTCGCAGGTGGCCAGTACCGTTGGCAGCCTCGGCGGCAACGTCAACCTCACCGCCGGTGGCAAATACACGCAGAGTGCCAGCAATGTGGTGGCGGCCAAGGACGTGAACATCACCGCCGCTGAGATCGAGCTGCTGACCGCCGACGAAAGTGGTCATTACTCGCAGAGCGACAAGGACCTGAAGATCGGTGCCTTCGCGCGGGTGAAGTCGCCGTTGATCGATCTGCTCAACAACGTCGATGCCGCACGCAAGTCCGACGACCGCCTGCAGAAGATGCAGGGGCTTGCCGCCGGTGCCAATGCCTATCAGGCCGCCAGTGCCATCTCCAGCATGGCCGGCAAGGCCGGAGGTGGGGCGCTGCTCAGTGCCGAGGCCGGCGTTGGCTTCAAGACCTCCAGCAGCAGTGCCGACGGCAGCAGCCAGGTCTCGCGTGGCTCCACCATCCAGGGCGGCGGCAACGTCAACCTGACCAGCACCCAGGGCGACATCCACGTGGTGCAGGGCAATCTGAGCGCGGGCAACACGCTCAGTCTGGATTCGGCCGGTGACATCCTGCTGGAAGCCGGCAAGGCGCATGTGGCCGACCGTAGCAAGAGCAGCAATGCCGGCGCTGAAGTCGGCGTGGGTGTTGCGGTGGGTGCGCAGACCGGTGTGTATGTCTATGCCGAAGCGAGTGTGGGCAGCAGCAAGTCCAATGCCGAAAGCAGCACCTGGCAGAACACCACGCTGGCCGGCAAGAACATCTCGATGAAGGCCGACGGTGATACCACCTTGCGTGGTGCCACGGCGACCGCCGACCGCATCGACGTCAAGACCGGTGGCACGCTGACCATTGAATCGCTGCAGGACATCGCCGAGAGCATGTCCAAGAACAGCCAGGTGGGTGGCCGTGTGCAGGTGTCGTTCGGCACGGCCTGGAACGCTGACGGTTATGCCAGTGCAGGCAAGGCCAACGGCAGCTATCAGGGCGTCGGGCAGCAGAGCGGCCTGTTCGCCGGTGATGGCGGCTATCACGTCGATGCCGGCCACGTGAACCTGGTGGGCGGCGCGATCGCCAGCACCAATGCAGGCAACAGCGAACTGACTGCCGATTCGCTGACGTTCACTGACCTGCAGAACCACATGGACTACAAGGCCACGTCGGGGAGCATCAGTGGTGGCTTTGGCAGCAGCGGCAAGGGCCCGACGGATAAGGGTGTGGGAGCGGTTGAGCAGCTGAAGGGTATCGGCAGCAGCATCAAATCCGGAACGTTCGGCAGCGTGGATGGTGTCGGGTTCGGCGGTGGACTGCCGATGCATGAAAGCGGCAGCGACAGCTCAAGCACGCGTGCGACGCTGACCGAGGGCAACATCACCATCGGTGGCAGGAAGACCACGGCGGCCGAACTCGGTGTCAATACCGATGCCGCTGCAGCACACCGTGCGTTGGAGGCGATGCCGGATGCCAACAAGATGCTGGCCGACCAGCAGGCGATGGCGAATGCGGCAAGCACGGTATTGGCCACCAGCAAGCAGATCGCATCGGACATTGGCAGCTACGGGATCAACAAGATCACCGATGCCTACCTGGAGGGGAAGAGCGCCGCAGAGAAGGAGGCCTTTGCCAAGCTCAGTCCCAAGGACCAGTACACTGCCCTTTCCGGGTTTGACAGCTCCTACTCTGATGCACTTGTCACGCAGCAGAAGTGGGCACCCGACGGTACCTACGGCCGTGCGCTCAACGCGGTCTCCACCGCGCTGGTCGGCGGCGTGGCAGGGCAGGCAGGTGGTCAGGTCATCTCGAACACACTCGCGCCCTACGCTGCTGAGCTGATTGGAAAGACATTCGATCCCAACAAGCAGAGCGCGGTTCCCAGTGAGGCGATGCAGATGCTCTCGCACGCGCTTCTCGGCGCGCTGCTTGCGGAGGCGAATGGAGGTTCGGCCGGTACCGGAGCCGTTGCTGCCGGAGGCGGTGAACTGGCAGCCAAATTCCTGGGCGACTACTACGCGCGTCAGAATGGCGGACAGCTGACTCCTGAGCAGGAACAGCAGATCAAGGCATTGGGCCAGGCGGTCGGCGCGATGGCAGGTGGGATTGGTGGAGACGGAGCCATGGGTGCGGCGCTGGGAGCCACCATCGCCAAGAACTCCGTCGAGAACAACTACCTGAATCATGCCGAGCGCATGCAGTTCCTGGACGCCATGCTGAGCTGCATGAAGAGCGGGGAGCGTTGCGGCGAACAGAAGGAGCTGGCGGCGCTGTCGGATGCGCGCAATGCTGCTTTGATTGCTGCATGTACCGCGGCTGCCGATTCGCCTGCCTGCCGCGCAGAGCAGACGAAGCTGGGTGACGCCTATTGGTCACTTACCCAGAATGATTCCACCTATCTGCGATGGATCAAGGACAATGGCCTTGATCTGGCCCAGGCGGCACTGACGAAGGGCAATGGTGGCCAGGTCGCCTCCGATCTGCTGACGCATACGTCTTCGCTGGACGCTCGCTACAAGGTCACCTGCGCAGCGGCAGGGCGGTGCGATCCATTCACCGCAGGCATGCTTGCATTGAATGGCAAAGGACAGGAGGCGGCAACCAACGCGGCGCTGAATCTGCTGTTTGACAAGGCTGGCACCGGCGCAGGTGTTGCGACCAACGCGGGTGGCATGGTCATGGACATGGCGAAGATGAATGCCATCTACATGTCTATCGAGAGCAGCAAGCAGGCCTGGAATGACTTCCAGCGCATCGGCGAAATTGGCGGCTGGGGTGTCATCAAGGAGAAGGGTGCCGGCGCCTGGTCGTCCATTTCAGGCTACTTCGGGAACGGTTGGGATGCGGCGAGCTACGAGCTGGGCCTGAACCAGAAGTGGAATCTGGCAGATGTGGCAGCAAACGGCTTCATCAAGGGTGACATGGGGCTGGACGTCGCATTGGCTGTGGTCAGCCTGGGTGATGTCACCGCGATGCGGGCGGCCGCGAAGGCCAGGAAGCTGGTGGCGTTGGAGCGTGAGGCCGCATCTGGTGCTGGAAATCCAAAACCGTCTGTGGATATGGGCGAAGGGCGGCCCAAGAACGACTACCTGAAGGAAGTAGAGGGGTCAAGAACGCCGGCCGAACTGATCGAGCAGCAAAAGGGAACGGCTGGAAGAACTGCTCCGGTGGATTATGACCACATTCTAGATGGGAACCTGAATAAGCGTGGTGATGGTGTCGGTGGTCATTATCTTCGATCGGACAATGTAAGGGTTGTTGAAGTGACCAAGGGGCCGGATCGAAATGGCATCACGCAGGGTATGGTCGAAATTCGCGATCCCGCAACTGGTAAATGGGTGGCCAAGAAAGCCGAAACAACGTTCTTTCCGAAGGAATGGACTCGTCGCAGAGTGGAAATGGAGATCGAAAGCGCATTTGCGAATTCGTCAACGAAGTATAGGAATGGTCAGCCATACTGGGAGGGCACTTCTTCCAGTGGTGTTAAGATTGAAGGCTACTACCAACGCCCGGATGGCGGGGCAGCTACGGCATATCCGGTTTATGGGGCTAAATAGAATGGTCATGAATGCGATTGTTTTTCCGTATTGGAATGGGGATGAGTACGTTCTCTCGTCGGATGAGAAAATCGGTGATTCAGAGCCTGTTTCGTATGGTCAGGGGGCCGGGGTCGGGGAGATTGCTGCGTGGTTGGATGGTGACTTCGGTTTTCTTGGCGCAGGCAGTGAGCAGCGCGTTCGGAAGTCATTCGAAGCTGCGGCGCCTACTGCCAGTGGAGGAGAGTGCGTTCACTATGGAGAGGGTCATGCAGTTCTGCGCGTGGGGAATCTGTTCCTGGTCTTCTCCAGGTGGAACAAGAGCAATGTTGCATTGTTGAAGCAGACGCAGATTGTCAATGTTCTGGATATGTACTCTTCTTTCCGAAGAGTCAGCCCGCGAAAGAAGGATCGCCCGCCAGCAGCGTTCGAGTTCGAGTATGAGGCTGAAGGTGAAGAGGCTGTCCGCCGATTCAGGGATGCGGGCGGAGATGTCTCCAGGCTTGAAGACGATTCCTGAGTATGACCTTCAAGAGTTCCTGCATGGCGCGATTTGTTAGTGCCCGCCAGTAGAAGTGATTTTAAGGTTAATCTGCAAAGCTTCTCCTCATCAGCCCAGTAGACAGGCGAAGTGAGGAATGTTGAAATCATGCTTCCTCAGATTGAAAACGGTAGGTTTGTGGGGGTCAAGTTCAAGTGATGTCTGATGCGATCAGTAATGTTCTTCATTACTCATATGGATACTCCATGGGAGTTCTATGGAGAAATATGGATATGGAGTTTGATGCGGGAAGTGTTGCTTTTGAGCAGCAGACTGAAGAGTTCTTCTCGATGCTTAGGATGCTGATGGAGGAAGGGAAGCTGAGGCTTGCCTCGGATGGCGTCTTTGCCGATGGCGATATCGATGCGCAGTTAGGTGTTCTGCGTCACGCTTGGCCTGCCACAAGAGATCAGGAAGATCTCGATGAGGATGGATTTTGGTTTCTTACAGATGCGCCGTTTGGATTGGTTTGGACCGCGCCTGAGGGAGACGTCTGGACCTGATTTGAGCGTGGACTTCATCGGATTAGTCTCTTGAGTAAATTCGCTTTGTGCGAACAAAAGCGGGGATAGTTTTTTGAAGCTGAAGTCCCCTCTCGTGAGCAATTTTTCAAGATTCCGGATCGCAACAGCGCAGTGATCGAAGTCGCCGGGTGATATATGTATCTACTGTCGAGGGATGATTACTATCCGCATGCGCTGCTGGGCGCCCTCGCAAAGGAGGGGGCACAAATAGCAGTTGATGCCGAAGTCGGCGAATGAAGCAATCTACAACGAGGCAATCATCAGGTCGGGCTGCAGATCCATGGATGAAAGAATTAGAAAGCTCTGCGGTGAGATGTCTGCAATGGACGCTGCGGCCGCGTCGGAGTGGCTGATGAACTACGCCGCCTTGAGGTCGGACAATTATCGGGATGCATTTGTTCTGATGAAGTGCCGTTCTTGGCCCAGGGCAGAGCAGACGAAGTTGGCCAACTACTATTTGCAGGCTGTCCCTTATGCGAGTTCATATCCCTACGAGGTCTTTCTTTCGTTCATGTCGGTAAGGTCCTTCTTGAGTTGTCCTGATGCTTTTATTCCAGAGGCCGGTGCCTATCGTGACCTTCTCGCCTACCATCTTGTTCCAGTTCTGGATCGAGTGGGAAAGAGTGATTCGGATCGGGTGTTGATTGCGGAGTTCATGGGTAGGGTCAGAGGGTAAAGGGATCATTACGTCCCAATGCCCTGTACGCGGATGAGAACGCTCTGCCGTAGCACAAGACCTTTGACGATGGCGCCGATGTAAAGGTTCGACGATGAGTATTTCGCTGTTTCTCGAGGTTGAGGTCGGTTCCAGCCTCGAGGTCGTGCTACAAGCCCTGGATTCGATCCAGGCCGAGTACTCCGATGGTCTGGACAATCTGCAAGGGCATCTCACTGCCTCCAACACAGGCTTCGGGTTCCGCATCGTTGAGCCGCCGGAGGCTGTCGTCGCGGAAGGGCTGGAGGCCGAGTGGCGCGTGGGGCTGCTGGGTTCGTTCCATTTCCGCGCAAGCGGATTTGAATGCGCTTGGGAAGAAATCTGCCGTTTCATCAAGCGCTATGCCGCGGGATGTGAATCGCGCTTCGTGCTTTCCTTCCAGTTCGAGAGCATCTATGCCGCAAGATTGGGGAAGGATCTGATCTTTCCGGGCCCTCCTGTCCCATAGTGCTGCTTCGCTCTTTTCATGTGATTCGCTACATCTTCATGATCAGGCATTGCCATCAGCACGCGGACTGCGGGGCCATCAGTGATGTCCTTCGACACGCTGCGTCGAACGACATCACCGGTCCATGGTTACAATCTGCCCATGATCAGCCCCCGCCTTCTGGTTTCCGCACTGCTGGCACTGGCCCTGGCGGCCTGCACCACCACGGTGCCCGTGCAGCACAACCCGCTCGCCACCTGGGTGCCGTCGCCGAATCAGAACGCGCGTACGCCGGTCATCATCGTCATCCACCACACCGAACAGAAATCGGTCCAGCAGAGCCTGCATACGCTGCGTACCGCCAACAGCGGTGGGCCGGTCAGTGCGCACTACCTGGTCGGTGCCGACGGCCATCTTTACCAGCTGGTGGCCGATGAGCGCCGCGCCTGGCATGCCGGCGCCGGGCGTTGGGGCACCATCACCGACGTCAACTCCGCCTCGATCGGCATCGAGCTCGACAACGATGGCCGCAGCCCGTTCAGTGCGGCGCAGATCGAGTCGCTGATCGTGCTGCTGCGCGACCTCAGCACCCGCCTGAACATCCCGCCACGTCAGGTCATCGCCCATGCCGACCTGGCGCCGACCCGCAAGCAGGACCCGAGCCGTTTCTTCCCCTGGCAGCAGTTGGCCGAAGCCGGGTTCGGCGTATGGCCGCGCGCCGCCGATGGTGTCGCCCCGGAAGGCTTCGACGCGTGGAATGCGCTGGCCCACTTCGGCTATCCGTTGGACAACCGCGAGGCCACCGTCGCCGCGTTCCACCGCCGTTTCCGTGGTCGCGACGACCTGCCGAAGACGCTGGATGCCGAAGACGCCCGCATCCTGCATTCGCTGCTGCTGCAGACGCCGTGATCGGTAGCGCCGGGCCATCCCCGGCGAGCGCGCCGCGCGGGATCTGCTTTTCGCCGGGCATGGCCCGGCGCTATACCCGACGGTTGCCCGCCCACCGCTGGCCCCACTACATTGCGACGATGATCACTGTTCTGTCGTCCCCCCGCGCATCCCTCTTCCTGCTGGCCGCAGCCCTGCTCGCTGGCTGCTCCACGCCCGGTACCCGCCCCGAAGCGCCGGCATCCAAACCAGCCCCGCCAGCGGCCACCTACGCCAAGGTCGCATGGAGCGCGTTGCCGCCGGTCTCCGACAGCGACCTGCAGGCCGGCTTCGTTGCCTGGCGCAGCAGCTGTACGCGGCTGAAGAACGATGCGGTCTGGGCCCGGCCCTGCGCCACCGCCGCAGCGGTGTCAGACAAGGACCCGGCGGCGATCCGCCAGTTCCTGCAGCGCGACCTCGATGTCTATGCACTGCGTGCCGGCGGCCACCAGGCCGACGGGCTGATTACCGGCTACTACGAGCCGATCTACGCCGGCAGCCTCACCCGCACGGCCGCTGCCACGGTGCCGGTCTATGCCACGCCCGATGATCTGATCGTGGTGCAGCTGGACAGCCTCTACCCGGAACTGAAGGGCAAGCGCCTGCGCGGCCGCCTCGACGGCAAGGTGCTCAAGCCGTATGACGACGCCGGCACCATCGCATCCAAGGGCGCCAAGGCCCCGGTGCTGGCCTGGCTGACCGACCCGATGGACCTGCAGCTGTTGCAGATCCAGGGTTCGGGCCGGGTACGCCTGGCTGATGGCACGCAGGTGCGGCTGGCCTATGCCGAGCAGAATGGCCATCCGTACCGCGCCATCGGTCGCTGGCTGGTGGACCAGGGCCAGCTGAAGAAAGAAGACGTCACCATGGACGCCATCCGCGCCTGGGCGCGGGCTAATCCCGCGCGCGTGCCGGAACTGCTGCGCAGCAACCCCAGCTACGTGTTCTTCGTGCGCAACCCGGACAGCCCTGAGGGCCCGCGTGGTTCACTGAACGTGCCACTCACCGCCGGCTACAGCGTGGCAGTGGATCGCACCGTGGTGCCGCTGGGCAGCCTGCTGTGGCTGTCCACCACGCGCCCGGATGGCACCCCGGTGGTGCGACCGGTGGCCGCGCAGGACACCGGCGGTGCCATTGCCGGCGAAGTGCGCGCGGACCTCTACTGGGGCAGCGGCGATGCCGCCGGCAAGCTGGCCGGTGACATGAAGCAGAAGGGCAATCTCTGGATGCTGTGGCCGAAGGGCAGCCCGCTGCCGAAGTAGGTTGGCGGGGGTCAGATCCCTTTCCGCAGAAAGGGTTCCGGCCCCAAATGCCTGATAATGGCGCCATGAAGAACGTCAAAAGCAACACCACCAAGAAATACTACAAGCACTGGGCCGAATCGGGCCTGGGCAAGGGCAATGTGCTGATGGAAGCCCGCGGCGAGAAGATCGTGCGCCAGGTGGAGACCTACGGCACGACGGCGGTCTGGGCCGACGAACACGGCCACAGTGATGACCGCTTCCCGCTGGCCGACCAGCCGGTGTCGTTCCTGGATTTCGACGAAGACGACGAAATCACCGCGCGCGAATTTGAAATGGCCTGGAAGAAGGCGCGTCTGGCGACCGGCTACCCCGTCTAACGCCGCCCGACCTGGGGTCGGATCCCTTTCCAAACGGAAAGGGCTCTGACCCCATAGCCAGGTTTTGCACTACATTGGTGCAATGTCCGATCCCGCACCCCCGCCGTCCCTCGATGCCCTGGGCACGCCGCTGGCCTGGGCCGGGGCCGATGGCTGCATTGCCGGCTGCAATCCGGCCTTCGCCCGCTGGCTGGGCGTCAGTGTCCGGCGCCTGCTGGGTCGGCCGCTGGCCGCACTGGAAGTGCAGGGCGAGGCGCTGGCCCATTTCCTGGCCCGCGATGAGCGCGACAGCCTGCGCCTGAACCGGCTGGCGCTGGCGGTGCCCGGCGAAGCCCCGCGCTTCGCCGAGGGCTGGATGAGCCGCCGCGACGATGGAGGTTGGCTGCTGGAGGCGCATCCGGTCGATGAATTCCCCGGGCTCGACCCCACCCAGGCCCTGCCCAGCGCGCTCAGTGCGGCGCTGAAGGGGCTGGCCCATGAGCTACGCAATCCGCTGGCCGGGCTGAAGGGCGCCGCCCAGCTGCTGGCCCGCCGTGCCGCCCAGCGCGATGCCAGCGAACGCGAACTGATCGAGCTGATCGGCTCGGAGATCGAGCGCCTCAACGGCCTGCTCGACCAGCTGCTGTCGCCGGCGCCGGCGGCGCCGCACACCGAACTGAACATCCACGCTGCGCTGGAGCGCGTGCTGCGCCTGGCCGAGAACGAGGCCGGCTGGGCGGTGCGCCTGCAGCGCGACTACGACCCGAGTATTCCCGAATTCCATGGCGACGCTGATCGCCTCACCCAGGCGGTGTGGAACCTGGTACGCAACGCGATCCAGGCCGGCGCCGGCAGCATCACCCTGCGCACCCGCGTGGAGCATGGCGTGCGCATCGCCGAGCAGCTGCACACGCTGGCGCTGCGCCTGGAGATCGCCGACGACGGCCGTGGCGTGCCCGAGGAATTGGCCGAACACCTGTTCCTGCCGCTGGTCAGTGGCCGCGCCGAAGGCACCGGGCTGGGCCTGGCGCTGGCCCAGCAGGTGGCGCGCGAGCATCGCGGCACGCTCACCTACCGCTCGCGCCCGGGCCATACCGTGTTCACCCTGCTGCTGCCGATCGGCAACGGCGCCGCCCCGGCCGAGGAGGCCCCGCGCGATGTCTGAGTCATCCCCCTCTCCGCAGCGCATCTGGGTGGTCGACGACGATCGCGCCGTGCGCTTCGTGCTGTGCACTGCGTTGCGTGAGGCGGGCTATCAGGTCGTCGACTTCGACAGCGCCGCGCCCGCGCTGCAGGCGCTGCAGGAAGGTCCGCCGCCGGCCCTGCTGTTCACCGATGTGCGCATGCCCGGCGACGATGGCCTGGTGCTGCTCGACAAGCTCAAGGCAACGCTGCCGCAGCTGCCGGTGGTGGTGATGTCGGCTTATACCGATGTGGCCAGTACTGCCGGCGCGTTCCGCGGTGGCGCGCATGAATTCCTGTCCAAGCCGTTCGACCTGGACGATGCCGTGGCGCTGGCGCAGCGCGTGCTGCCAGCCGTGGCACCGGCCATGGCGGCACCCGCAGCGGCTGCCGAAATGTCCAGCGACCAGCCGCCGCAGCTGGTCGGCGATACACCGCCGATGCGCGCGCTGTTCCGTGCCATCGGCCGCCTGGCACAGGCGCCGCTGGCGGTACTGATCACCGGCGAGACCGGCACCGGCAAGGAGCTGGTGGCCAATGCCCTGCATCGCGAATCACCGCGTGCGCAGGGGCCATTCGTCGCGCTCAACACCGCCGCCATCCCCGCCGAGCTGCTGGAAAGCGAGTTGTTCGGCCACGAGGCCGGTGCCTTTACCGGTGCCCAGCGCCGCCATATCGGCCGTTTCGAGCAGGCCAACGGTGGCACGCTGTTCCTCGACGAGATCGGCGACATGCCGTTGCCGCTGCAGACCCGCCTGCTGCGCGTGCTTGCGCAGGGCGAGTTCTTCCGCGTGGGTGGCCGCGAGCTGATCCGGGTCGATGTGCGCGTGGTCGCCGCCACCCACCAGGATCTGGAAGGGCTGGTCGCACAGGGGAAGTTCCGCGCCGACCTGCTGCATCGCCTGGACGTGGTGCGCCTGCAGCTGCCGCCACTGCGCGAGCGCCGCGAGGACATCGCGCAGTTGGCCAGCACCTTTCTGGCCGCTGCCGCACGCAAGCTGGATACACCGCCGAAGCGGCTCACCGCCGCGGCCCTGCAGGCGCTGCGCGAGCATGACTGGCCGGGCAACGTGCGCGAACTGGAAAACGTGTGCTGGCGGATGTCCGCGCTGGCCGCCGCCGACACCATCGGCGTAGCCGACGTCGATACCGCACTCAACCGCAAGCGGGGCCGCCGCAGCCACGCGGCCGGGGCCGATCCTGGGCAGTGGGAAACGCTGCTGGCCGAATGGGCGCGCCGGCAGCTGGCCGAAGGCGCCGAAGGCCTGCACGCGCAGGTGCGCGAGCGGGTCGACCACGCCCTGCTGGAGGCCGCGCTGCAGATCACCCATGGTCGCCGCGCTGAGGCCGCCGCCCGCCTGGGCCTTGGCCGCAATACCCTTACCCGCAAGCTCGGCGCCGGGCGCCGCCGCGGGGGCCATTGAACGGTCCCTGCACGTGATCCTCGCGCCCGCTTGCCGAATTGTTGATCCGTCATGGACGATGCCGTCCTTAGTGTTGCCTGCAAGGAGTCTTTGATGCGCCTGTCCTTTGCCATCCTGCCGTTGTCCGCCGCCGTGCTGCTGTCTGCCTGTGGCAGTGCGCCGAAGAAGGCTGAACCCACGCCACCGCCGCCAACCGTGGTCAGTGCCGCTCGCCAGGCCGAGGCCAATCTCGCGCCGGCCTCGGCCAGCATCGTCAGCGGCCGCATCGCGCTGATGGCCGAACCCGGTGGCCTCCATATCACCGGCCTGATCGGTGGCCTGCAGCCGTTGCAGCAGGCCGGTTTCCACATCCACGAACGCGGCGACTGCAGCGCAGTGGATGCCAGCAGCGCCGGCAACCACTTCAATCCCGGTGGCGCTGCGCATGGCCGCGCCGGCACCGGCAAACACCATCTGGGCGACATGGACAACCTGCGTGCCGATGCCCAGGGCCGCGCCAACGTCGATATCCACCTCAAGGGCGTTACCCTTGGTGGAGGCGCCGCCACCGATATCGCCGGACGTGCACTGGTCGTGCACGCCAATGCCGATGACTATCGCAGCCAGCCCGCCGGCAATGCCGGCGTCCGCATCGCCTGTGGCCTGATCCGGGTCGTCCGCTGATCACTGCAGGCATCATCCAGGGAGAGATTCCATGCGTCTGATCCACACTTCGCTGTTTGCGGCCATCGCCGCACTGGGCCTGGCGGCCTGTAGCCAGCAGCCGGCCGCTCCGCAGACTGAAACTCCGCCAGTGGCACCGGCTGACGGCGCCACCACCGATCCGGCTGCTGCGCCGGCACCGGCGGCTGCACCGGCTGGCGATGCCTCGGCCACCGCCGAGCTCGCACCGACCCAAGGCAACGAAGCCAAGGGCAGCGTCACCTTCAAGGTGGTCGACGGCAAGGTCCACGTGACCGGCCAGCTCACCGGTCTGAAGCCGGGCAGCGAGCACGGCTTCCATATCCACGAGAAGGGCGACTGCAGCGCGCCGGACGGCATGAGCGCCGGTGGCCACTTCAACCCGGGCCACCAGGATCACGGCAACGTCGCCACCGATCCGCATCACGGCGGCGACATGCCCAACATCAAGGCCGACGACAAGGGCGTGGCCACCATCGACGGCCCGGTCTCGAGCAACGTCAACATCGGCAAGGGCGATGACTTCGACATCATCGGCCGTGGCCTGATCGTCCACGCCGATGCCGACGACTACAAGACCCAGCCGACCGGCAATGCCGGTGCACGCCTGGCGTGTGCGGTGATCAAGAAGGCCCCGTAAGAAACAAAGAACGCCGGCGAAAGCCGGCGTTTTCTTTATCGGTAGTGCCGGCCGCTGGCCGGCAATCGCAGATCCGCCGCAGGTTGCCGGCCAGCGGCCGGCACTACCAACAGATCACCCCGATCAGCGCGCCAGCAGTTCGCGCGCGTCCTGTCCGGCCTCGCAGTGCACGAACAGCACCGGCACGCCATGCGCTTCCAGCACCGCGGCCATCTGCCGCTGGCGCATCAGGAACTGCTCGTAGATGCCCTGCAGGCGTTCGCAATCGTTCTTGCCATGGTGGTAGTGCGCACACCAGCCCGCCGGGTCGAACAGCGCCATGCGTGCCTCGCCATGGGTATAGCGCAGCAGCGGCTCGGGTGCGGCGTTGAGCCACTCGTCCTCGCCCGGTGCCATGATCGCGGTCTCGATCAGTGGCCACAGCGCGGCCAGGCCCTGATTGTCGTACTGCATCGACATCATTGCGGCCAGGTCGTTCACCGTGAAGTAGCGCGCATGCTCGATGCGGGCACCGAAGGTGTTCTGCGCCATCAGCGCGGTATCGGCATGGGCCATGCCATTGGCCAGCAGCGTCTCTTCCAGTGCGTTGGCAACGGCATCGGTGGTGGCCACGTCGCTGCCGGTCAGCAGGAACGGCACCACGCGCAGTCCACCACCCACCAGGGTGGCATCGGCCTGGAACGGCAGCGGCACATCGCCGTTGGCATCGGTGCCGAAGGCCAGCAGGCGCGCGCCCTGGTTGCGGCCCGGGGCGCGCATCTGCAGTTCTTCCAGGCGGCGGTGGATCGGCCAGCCCGGGCGCAGTACTTCGGCCGGGTCGAAATGGGCGCCGGCGAATACCAGGTCCAGCTCGGCCACCTGTGGCACCAGCTTGGACAGGTCTCGGCCGATGCGCTCGGCCAGTTCACCGGCCTGTTCGGCGCTGAGTACCGCCTGGCGGGGGATTTCGCCGCCGGCCAGCTCCAGGGCCAGCACGCCAAGGGCATTCATCGCAGGGTCGGGTTTGCTCATGGTTCCACGGTTGGCCCATCACAGGGCGGCAGCTACACTTGGCTCCATTATGCCTGCTCCGTCGTGCAGGCCATGTTGCAGACACCCTCATCCATGCCAGGTATCTCCATGCCCAACGCTCGTCCCGTCGCCATCCTCGGTGGCGTCCGCATTCCGTTCTGCCGCCAGAACACCGCGTATTCGGATGTCGGCAACCTCGGCATGTCGGTCCGTACGCTGGGCGCGCTGGTCGAACGTTTCGGCCTGCACGGCCAGCAGCTGGGTGAAGTGGCGATGGGTGCGGTGATCAAGCATTCCAGCGACTGGAACCTGGGCCGCGAAGCCACGTTGTCCTCCGGCCTGTCGCCTCTGACCCCCGGCATCACCCTGCAGCGCGCCTGCGGCACCTCGCTGGACAGCATCATCACCGTTGCCAACAAGATCGCGCTGGGCCAGATCGAGTCGGGCATCGGCGGTGGTTCGGATACCACGTCCGACGTGCCGATCGTGTACGGCAAGAAGCTGCGCGCGCGCCTGCTGGCCGCCAACCGCGCCAAGAGCACCGGCGACAAGATCCGCGCGCTGACCTCCGGCTTCAAGTTCTCCGAGCTCAAGCCCGAGTTCCCGGGCGTGGCCGAGCCGCGTACCGGCAAGAGCATGGGCGACCACTGCGAAGACATGGCCAAGGAATGGAACATCTCGCGCGACTCGCAGGACGAGTGGGCGGTGTCCTCGCACAAGAAGCTCGCTGCCGCCTATGAGCGCGGTTTCTTCAACGACCTGATCGCCCCGTTCCGCGGCGTCGAGCGCGACAATATCCTGCGCGCGGATACCTCGCTGGAAAAGCTGGCCACGCTGAAGCCGGCCTTTGACAAGGTCTCCGGCCGCGGCACCCTGACGGCCGCCAACTCCACCCCGCTGACCGACGGCGCCGCCGCCGTGCTGCTGGCCAGTGAGGAGTGGGCGCGTGCACACGGCCACGAGCCACAGGCCTACCTGCGCGATGCGCATGTGTCCGCCGTCGACTTCGTGCATGGCGAAGGCCTGTTGATGGCCCCGACCGTGGCCGTGCCGGAGATGCTCAAGCGCAACGGCCTGACCCTGCAGGACTTCGACATCTACGAGATCCACGAAGCCTTCGCCGCGCAGGTGCTGTGCACGCTGCGTGCGTGGGAGAGCGAGGACTACTGCCGCAACCGCCTCGGCCTGGATGCGCCGATGGGCCGCATCGACCCGGACAAGATCAACCTGCTGGGCTCGTCGCTGGCCACCGGTCACCCGTTCGCCGCCACCGGCGCACGCGTGATCGCCACGGCGGCCAAGCAGCTGGCCGAGCGCGGCGGTGGCCGCGCGCTGGTGTCGATCTGCACCGCCGGCGGCATGGGCGTGGTGGCGATCGTCGAACGCTGAGCATCACGGTAGTGCCGGCCGCTGGCCGGCAACGCTGGCACGAAAACGCCGCCCGATGGGCGGCGTTTTTGTTGATGCTTCCCGCGTCGATCCACGCCATGCGTGGATACCGTGTGCGTCGTCAACGCAGCGGCGCAGGCCCGTACAGGTTGTCGCCTGGTTGGCCAGGGCGAAGCATGTTCAGCATCACGAACGCAGGGCCTGCCATGGGAACCAGGAGAACCAGGCACATCCAACCGGACTGGCCAAGATCGCGGAACCGGCGAGCCACGACAGCGTAGAACGGCACCACGCTCAACAGCAGGTAGCCGATCCACACATAGCCGGCCACGGTTTCCAGCGACATGTCGCCGGCCATATGGCCAGGCGGGCGATGGTGGGCTCCGTAGGAAAGTGCGCCAACAAGCAGCACATTCACCAGAAGCTGGAAAAGAAAGAAGAGCCAGAATTCGCGCCGTGACGCGCGCCCGGTGAAACGGGCGTAAAGGTGGAAGGGGCGGATGGCCAGATCGATCATGGACGGGCGCGCAGGGTGATGGATGGACCCGCAGCCTGTCCGGCGTACGTGCAATGCACCATGCAACGAGTTGCAAATCCACACGCAGGCAGCTGCCAGGCGTGTCTGGCCTGCGCTCAAAACATCCACGCATGGCGTGGATCTACCGGGCCGGCCCGTCCTGGGCAGGTGCCGGCCGGCGGCCGGTACTCCCGGTCACGGCAACGTCGGGTTGCCGAATTCGTCGCGCTCTTCGTTGGCGTTGTACACCGGCGGCTGCGCAGCAGTGGGCTGCTCTTCCACCGTGGCGTGCAGCGGGGCATCCGTGCCGCGCACCAGTTCCACGCTGACCTCGCCGCGCTGCAGGCGCAGTGCATTGGCCAGGCACTGCGCGGCCAGCGCGTGGTCGCCGCGCTGTGCGAACAGTTCGCCCAAGGCTTCCCAGGCCGGCGCACCCGCGCCGGCGGCGATCGCCTCGTGCAGGAACGCATCGGCGGCATCCCACTGCTGCTGGGCCAGTGCGACCCGGCCCTGCGCCAGGCGCAGCGCGGACGAGTCTTCGTGCACATTACGCCAGCGCGCCAGATTGGCCTGGCGGGTCGCCAGGCGCTCGGCCGGCAGGTGGCCATACAACGTCACCAGCGCGTCGTCCCAGCGCTGGTCCAGCGCCTGCTCCAGGGCCAGCAGTGCCGGCTCATCCCAGTTCAGGGCCACCGCGCGGCTGGCATAGGCACCCACCACGTCCGGCGTTGGCCGCAGCGCCTTCGGCGTGGCTTCCCACTGGGCGGCCAAGGCGTTGACGTCGGCTGCCTCCAGCAACGCCTGCGCGGCCAGGCGCGCTTCCAGTTCGCTGTTCGCGTCGGCCGGCAGCACCTTGCTCTGGCGCAGCGCGCCGAGCTGGCCATAGGCCTCGTGGGCACGGCCAGCGCGCGCCAGCGCTTCGGTACGCAACCACAGCCCACGCGGCGGCAGCGGTTGGATCGCCGCCACATCCAGCGCATTGATCGCATCCACCGGCAGGTCACGCGCCAGCAGCTGCTCGGCACGCAACAGTGCCTGCAGGGTGGCATCGCTTTCACCAAGGCGTTGCAGCAGTGCCTCGCCGGCAGGGCCATCGGCGCGCGCCTGCGCGCTGCGCACGGCATTGGCCAGTGCCACGCCACTTACTTCCGGGTCCTTGGCGGCACCGTCGAGCAGCTTTTCCGCGCGCTGCCACTGGCCGTGCTCATAGGCCTGCAGGCCATCGATCAGGCGCACCCGGCCCTGCTTGCGGCGGTAGCGCCCCCAGGCACGGAAGGGCGCGGCGATCAGGCTCCACAGCAGCCACAGCACCAGCACCGCGATCACCGTCAGCAGCGCCACTTTCGGCAGGTTGCTGTGGTAGTCATAGCCGCCGTAACGCAGGGTTACTTCGCCGTAGCGGTTGAGGTCATCGGTGCCGAGCCATTGCGCGGCCACCACGCCGATGGCCACGGCCAACAACAGCACGACCAGAGATTGCAGGGGTTTCATGCGGGGTTACCTCCGGTCGGTCTGGGTGCGCAGTTGCTGCAGGGTGCTGCCAAGAACAGCGTCGCTGGCCTGCAGCGGAAGTTCGCGCAAGGCCTTCAGTTCAGCACGTTGTGCGCGCAGGGCCGGTGAATCCGGCCAACGCCGCTGTGCCCAGTGCGCCACGCGGTCCAATGCGGTATCGCGGCCGGTGCGGTCGCCACGCTCGATCGCCGCGCGCGCCAGGGTCAGCTCCAGCTGCAGTGCGTCGTCGGCGCTGCGGCGCTCGGCGGCGGTCAGCGGCCCGTTCTGGCGGCTGGGGGTGATGTCCACGAACGGCGCCAGCGTGGCCTGCCACCACGGCTTGCCGGCCGTGCCGCTGCCGGTTGCGCCCGCAACCTGCGAGGGCAGGCCCTGCAGCGCTTTGGCCAAGGCATCCAGGCGCTGCAGCGACTGCACGCGCGGTCCTGCGCCAAGCGCATCCAGCGCTTCGCGTTCCTGCACCAGTGCCTGGCGCAGGTTCAGGCCATTACTGTCGGGAAGATCGGCCAGCGCGGTGGCGGCCTGCGCATACAGGCGGCGCGCGCCGTCCACGTCATCGGCGTAGTTCAGGCGCTGCGCGGCCTGGGTCAGCAGCAGCTCGGCCTCATCGCGCTGTACCGCCTGGCGGCCCTGGTTGGCGCTGTCGGCCAGCTTGGCCAGGTTTTCTTCCAGCAGCGCGCTGCGCTGCGAAAGGCCCAGCATCTCGTCGCGCAGCACACGGTTGGTGCTGGCCGCATCCTGCAGGCGCTGGCTGGTCGCGCGCTGGTCGCGGCGCAGTGCCTCCAGCGTGGCCTGCAGGCCCTGCAGCTGCACGGCGGTGGTCTGCGCCTGCGCGTGCTGCTCTTCCTGTTGCTGCTGCCACACGTACCAGCCGGCATAGCCGCCCGCGCCAAGCACGACCACACCGGCCAGCGGCAGCAGCCAACGCACGGGTCGACGGGGTGGAGTCATGGGCGGAGTGTCGTTCATGGGGCTTCCTTGTCGGCAGTGTCGCCGGTTGGAATCCGGCTGGCCGCGTTGTGCACAGCATCACCGCTGCCGACGGCAGCGGCAAGCGTGACCCACGTCCCTGTTCAGGTCGCTGCCGGGCCGGTGAGCGTGGTGTGTGCAGCAGCCACCAGCTGCGCGCTGGTGGGACCGGCACTGCGCGTGATGCGCTGCAGGCCCAGCGCCTGCGCTTGTTCACCGAGCCGGTCACTGGCGACCACCACATGCGCGTGCGCCCGCAGGCGCTGCTGCCAGGCCACCGGAAGTTGTTGCCAGAAATGCTGCAGCGCTTCGCCGCTGCTTACCGCCAGCACCCACGGCTGTGCCGAATGCGCCAGCCGTGCCAACGCGCGTTGTGGCAGGCGCAGCCGGCGGCGCTGGTAGACATTGGCGCGTTCGATCGTGGCGCCCGCCGCCTGCAGTTGGGTGGCAATCAGGCCGCGGCCGCCGGGGGCGGTCACCAGCCCGATCCGCAGGCCCTGCACGTCGGCCAGCACCGGCAGCGCCAGCAGGCCTTCGCTGTCCATCCGCTGCGGTGCGTGCACCTCGGTGATGCCTTGTGCCTGCAGCGCACGCGCAGTGCCTTCACCCACTGTCAGCCACGGGCTGCGCTGGGCGTCTGCCAGCGGCAGCAGGGACGCGGCGGCGGTGACGGCGGCGGGGCTGGTGAACACCACCCGATCGCAGTTCAGCGCGCGTTGCAGCTGGCGCACCACCGCGGTGCCGTGCACGCGCTGCAGGCGCCAAGGCGACAGGGCCAGCAGATGCCCGTCCAGCCCAGCAACGGCGCGGCGCAGCGCCGCATGCTGGCCCTGAGGGCGCAGCGAGATCAGGGTCCAGCCCGCGCCGGAACGGGTGGCGCCAGTGGGTATCGTATGGTCGGCCATTGCCTGCATTATGCGGGCCCTTCGTTGTCGTGGTCGCTGCTCCGATGTCCGTTGATGCCCTGACTTCCTCGTTGGCCGCCCTGCAGGACGTGCTGGACTGCATGCCGGCCGTCCGCGCCATGCAGATCCGCCTGGATGGCTATGCCGACGGCGTGCTGCGCATCACCGCGCCGCTGGCTGCCAACGTCAACGACAAGGGCAACGCCTTCGGCGGCAGCCTGGCCTCGGTGCTGACCCTGTCCGGCTGGGCGCTGGTGAGTCTGCGCCTGCGCCTGGCCGGCCATGACGCCGAGGTCTACGTGGCCGACAGCAACCTGCGCTACCTGGCACCGGTCTACGAAGACCTGCATGCCCACGCCGAGGCCGCCGAAGCCACTGGCTGGGATGCCTTCCTGAATACCTTCCGCCAGCGCCGCAAGGCCCGCATCAGCATCATCGCCACCCAGCCCGGCGCCGACGGGCGGGCTGCGGCCGAATTCAGTGGTCGCTTTGTTGCCTTCGCCAAAGGGTAGGATGGCAGGCTGACGTTCTGGGGAAACCACCGATGCGCCGCCTCATCCAGTTCCTGATGTGTTCCCTGCTGCTGGTCAGCGCCGTGGCCTCGGCCGACGATCTGAGCCGCAAGCAGCGCAAGCTGCTGGAAGAGACCCAGGTTGCCTATGGCGCCACCATCCGCTGGGGCAGCATGGACGATGCCATCGGCTACCTCGACCCCAAGCTGCGCAAGGAAAAGCCGCCTACCGAATTCGAGCTCAACCGCTACGCGCAGCTGCGCGTGTCGTCCTACCGCGAGCGCAGCAGCGCCGCGCTGGAAGGCGGCCTGGTCGAGCGCAGGGTCGAGATCGGGGTGATCAACCAGAACACCCAGGCCGAGCGCACCGTGGTCGTGGTCGAGCGCTGGCGCTGGGACCCGGAGGCCAAGCGCTGGTGGCAGGCCGCCGGTCTGCCGGACCTGTGGAAGGGGCAGTGACGGGCCGCGTCCGGCTTGTGCGACAATCGGCGCCCGCTTAATCGACCCGTGACCTGAGTGAATTACGAAGAGTTGCTGGCCTTTGCAGGCCGAAACCCGATGCTGTCCGCGGCCCTGGTCGGCCTGACCGTGGCCATCATCGTCACCGAAATCCGCCGCCTGTTCCGAGGCTTCAAGGGCATCAAGCCCGCCGAACTGACCCAGCTGATCAACGCGGGTGGCACGGTGGTGGTCGACCTGTCGGCCAGCGGTGACTTCGAGAAGGGCCACATTGCCGGCAGCCGCAATGCCCAGGCCAGTGCTTTCGGGCCGGACAACAAGCTGGTGGCCAATGCCAAACAGTCGCCGGTGGTACTGGTGTGCCGCAGCGGCAACGCCTCGGAAACCGCCGCCAAGGCGCTGAAGAAGGCCGGCTTCGAGAAGGTCTACGTGCTCGACGGCGGCATTCCCGCCTGGCAGCAGGCCGAATTGCCGTTGGTCAAGGGCCGCAACTGATCGTCGCAGGTGGCGGATCCGGCCTTGTATGGGCCTGATGCCGCCCCCATCGCAGTAGTTCGACCATCGTTTTCATTGCATTCACCTGGAGTTACTGGAAATGTCCGAAGAGATCACCAACGGCGCCGCTGCGCCGGTCGATGCCGCCACCGGCCCCGCTTTCACCGTCGAGAAGATCTACGTCAAGGACGTTTCCTTCGAGTCGCCGAACGCACCGACCATCTTCAATGACCAGGTGCAGCCCGAGCTGCAGCTGAACCTGAACCAGCAGGTGCAGCGCCTGGGTGAGAACGCCTTCGAAGTCGTGCTGGCCGTGACCCTGACCTGCCAGGCCGGTGAGCGCACCGCTTATGTGGCCGAAGTGAAGCAGGCCGGCGTGTTCGGCCTGGTTGGCCTGGACCCGCAGTCGATCGACGTGCTGCTCGGCACCCAGTGCCCGAACATCCTGTTCCCGTACGTGCGCCAGCTGATCAGCGACCTGATCCAGGCCGGTGGCTTCCCGCCGTTCTTCCTGCAGCCGATCAACTTCGAAGGCCTGTACGCAGAAACCCTGCGCCAGCGCCAGGAGCAGGGCGACGCACCGTCGCTGGCTGACTCCGAGCCGGTCGGCAACGCCTGACCCCTGCCGCGACGTCACGGATGAGCGCTACCGCTGACAAGATCGCCGTGCTCGGCGCCGGTTCCTGGGGAACCGCGCTGGCCAGTCTGCTCGCACGGCACGGTCACCCGACCGTGCTGTGGGGGCGCGATGCGGCCGTGGTCGAAGCCATCGACCAGCGCCACGAGAATCCGCGTTACCTGCCGGGCATCCCACTGCCGGACAGTCTGCGTGCCACCACCGACCTGGCGTCGGCGGTGGAGGGCGCCGCCTGGATCCTGGTGGTGACGCCGTCGCATGCCTTCAGCGAAACGGTGCGTGCGCTGGCACCGCTGCGTCCGGCCGGTGCCGGCGTGGCGTGGGCGACCAAGGGCTTTGAGCCCGGTTCTGGCCGCTTCCTGCATGAAGTGGCGCGCGAAGTGCTGGGTGAGGACGTGCCGTTGGCCGTCGTCACCGGGCCGTCGTTCGCCAAGGAAGTGACCCAGGGCCTGCCGACGGCGATCACCGTGCACGGTGACGTGCCCGAGTTCGCGCAGACCGTGGCCGAGGCCATGCATGGCCCGGCGTTCCGCGCCTACACCGGTGACGACATGGTCGGTGCCGAGCTGGGCGGGGCGATGAAGAACGTGCTGGCTGTGGCCACCGGCGTGGCCGATGGCATGCAGCTGGGCCTCAATGCCCGTGCCGGCCTGATCACCCGTGGTCTCAACGAGATGCTGCGCCTGGCCGCTGCGATTGGTGCCAAGCCGGAAACGCTGATGGGCCTGGCAGGCCTGGGCGATCTGGTGCTGACCTGCACCGGCGACCTGTCGCGTAACCGCCGCCTGGGCCTGGCCCTGGGCCGTGGCCAGACGCTGCAGGACGCTGTGCGCGAAATCGGCCAGGTGGTCGAGTCGGTGCAGACGGCCGACGAAGTGATGCGACAGGCGCGCCGCCATGGTATCGACCTGCCGATCTCCGACCGCGTGCGTGCCGTGCTGCACGGCGAGCAGACGCCGGAAGAAGGCCTGCGCGCATTGCTGGCGCGGGAACAGAAACCGGAATATCCGGACACGCTTTTCAAGTAAATCGAAAACCCCGGCCGGGCGCCGGGGTTTTTTTATGTGCGCGGCCCATCCACGCATGGCGTGGATCTACTACGGAACCCGCGGCATCCATCACCGCGCCCGCGCCGGTGCGTTGCCGTTGTCCATGTCCGAGAAAATCAACCACGGCCCATCGCCCACGCGTTTCAGCGTGAGCGTGAACTTGCCGGTATCGCCCACGTTGTTGCCGTAGGTGTACGCACCGATGATGTGTCCCGTGTTTTCCTCCACGGCGAAGGCCAGCGCACGCAACCGCAACGAACTGCTGCCCTGGCCGGCATACGCGGCCTCGATCGCGCTGCGCCCGCGCACCGGTGGCCGGTTGCTCTGCAGTACAAAGCCATCCTCGGCGAAGAGCGCGGCCAGTGCCTTGGCATCACCCGCGCGCCACGCCTGCTCGTAGTCGCGCAGCACGCGATCCAATGAAGGGGGCAGTGGCGCGTCCGGCAGCCGGGTGGTGGCAGGCGCGGAGGGTGGGCTTGCGGTTGCCAGCAGGGGGCCGGACAGGGCGAAAAGCATCAGGCAGATACGCATGGGCTCAGTCCTTTCGCGCGCCGGGCAATGGAACGGCGAGTATCCCCCATCCGCGCCCGGCAGGCGTTGGCTCAGGCCCCATTGAAAGCATGCGGCCGCTTCGGCATGCTCGGTGACAACCGGGGGAGGGGACACATGCATTTTTTCCAGCTGGACCAGTTCGCAGGTCATCTCAACGAAACCTTCAGCGCCGACATCGAGAATACCGGCGTACCTTTCGTGCTCGTCGAGGCCGCACCACTGCCTGACCAGCGGTTGGCCGGCCAGATGCGTGCGCCGTTCTCGTTGCTGTTCCGCAACGAGTCGGCGGTGCTGTTTCCGCAGCGCACCTACACCATGCGCCATCATGGTCTCGGTGAGTTCGGCATTTTCCTGGTGCCGATCGCGCGCGATCGGACCGGCTTCATCTACCAGGCGCTGTTCAACTGATTGCCCTGGCCACCCAGCGCATCCGCAGGTGGCTGCCGGTATCGCCTTCGGTGTGGAACGCGAGCCGTTCGTAGAGCCTGCGCGCGGCCAGATTCTCCCAGGCGACATGCAGGACGACACTGTGCAGCTGCACGGCATGTGCTGCGCACTGTACCCAGCGCACCAGGGCTGAGCCGATGCCGCGGCCACGCACGGCATCGAGCAACGCGATATCGATGAGGGTGGCCTCATGCTCATCGCAATGCAGGTACAGGCGCCCGATCGGCCGACCGTCCTGCTCGACCAGAAGATAATGCGCGGGCTGGTAGTGCCGGGTGTAGTGCAGGTGCTGCATCGCGAACTGGTTGTCGAGGAACGCGTGGCGCAGCGCGTCCGGCCACGGCACGTTCGCCAACTCGGCCGCACGTGACTCTGCATAGAGCCGTTGCAGGAAAGGCAGGTCGTCGTCCTGTGCTTCACGCACGCTGACACCTGCAGGAAGGCCATTCCCCGTCACCGGCAGCCAGGCTGCGCGCATCGGGGGAAAGGCCAGTGCCACGTTGGCGATCACGGCCGGGCGGGGAAGACGCCGGCCAGGCAGATGCAGAAATTCAAGGTGAGATAGGGCTGCCGGTTCTCGTGCGGCTGACCGCTGCCAGCCGGGAGCACCGTGATGGGCGGGAAGGTGCTGGTGACTGTCGGCGTCGCGGCCAGGATCGGGCTCGACTCGGGCGTGATCAGGGCATTGCCGGTGGCCGGCACGCCGCTGCGATGTGCGGAATCGGGCTGGTTGTAGATGCGCGCGCCATGGGTGTGGTTGGGCATCTGGTTGGTCAGCACCGTGACCGTGTCGCTGCCGAAGGTCTCGCCCATGACGCGGGGCGACAGCCCCGGGCCGCTGCCCTGGCCGCAGGCGATGTTGTTGGCGTAGTTCGGCAACTGGTAGGTGCTGGTGCCATTGCCGCCGAAGGTCGTGCCCAACAGCGAGAACAAGGCCGTGTTCTGCTGGATCGGCATCACCTGGCCCTGGCACATCGCCCAGTTGTAAGGGGCGTAGTTGAAGCCGTAGATCTGGATTTCGCCGAGGTAGGGATCGCTCATGATGTGGGTCCTGATGGCCGGCCGATGATCGTCAGCCTTGCGACGGGAAAACGCCCGCCCACGCGATGCAGTAGCGCGCAACCAACGAAGGCATGGTGTTGTCGTGCGGCTGGCTGCCGCCGACGGCGCTCACCGATGCTGCCGCCAGATTGCCGCTGCCAAGGCCGGTGGTGCTGTCGGTGTACAGCGTGTCGCCGCTGACCGCGCCGAGCTGCAACGCAGGCCCGGGTGCCGGGGAGCTGGCTGCCGAACTCACCGCATTGAACGTATGGGTATGTGCGGGCAGCTGGGCGGTGGTAAGGGTGACCGTCTCGGTGCCGCTCATCTGGCCCAGTACATAAGTGCCCAGCTGGTTGCCGGTGCCCTGGTGGATCGGCACGCGGCCGCACAGGTTGGGCAGGCCGAAGGTGGTCACGCCATCGCCGCCGTAGGTGGTACCGATCAGCATGAACAGTACTTCGTATTCCGAGATCGGCAGCAGTTGGCCAGCACAATCGAACCATCCTACTGGCGCGAAGTTGTAGGGAAACAGACGGACTTCGCCAACAAAAGGTTGAGACATGGAAGAAACTCCGGTCAGTTGCGCGAAGGGAAGAGTCCGGAAAGTGCAATGCAGAAGTTGAGGACCAGATACGGTTGCAGGTTTGCGTGCGGCTGGGTCTGGCCGCTGTTATCGAGCACATTCAGGGGTACCTGGGTACCGCCGGACGCGCCATAGACATTCTGCGTCCCGGTCTTTCCGAGCAGCACGTTGCCCTGCGGAATGCGCGTTGTACCGTCGGCGGTGGTGCCGCCGAATACGTGCGTGTGCGGGGGGATCTGCGTGGCCAGCAGGGTTACGTTCTCCACGCCCTGGCGTTCGCCCATGTTGCTGCCGAAGGTGGATCCCCTGGGCGTACGGCTGCGCAGGTCGGGAAGCTGGAAGTTGGTTGTGCCGTTGCCGCCGTAGTTGATGCCAAGCAGCGCAAACAGTGCGGCGTTCTGTTGGATGGGAAGCAATTGCCCATTGCAGAATGCGAATGACCTGGGCGCGAAGTTGAACGCCACGGGCATTATCTGCCCGAGAAAGGGTTCCGACATACGATATTCCCCCTGGGATAGGCGCCGGCACTCAGCCCCCGGCCGGCGACATAACTCTGGCGCATTATCATTATCCTTGACAAGTGCCTGGCCCTATGGGCAAGAATATCGCGCTGCCAGCCCAAGGGATGCAGGGATTCAAGGGGGGCAGGACCGCCAGGCAGGGCCAGGGAGTCTGCAGGGTGGGGAGGTCAGGAACCGCGGCGCCCGTTCGGGGGCCACGGCGGTTTTCTCACTCGCGCCACACGGCGCAGCGTCCGTCGGGAAGGCGGGCAAGCAGGGGGCACAACATGTGGCACGCAGAGTCGATGCATCGCGACGCGATGCGCCATGGGCTCGGCCGTCGTTTTTGGGGCCGCCTCGGGGCAATCCTGCTACTGGGCACCACGCTTGCCCTGCCTGCGGTTTCACATGCGGCATGCCCGACCTTCACGCCGGTCAATGCCAGCGCAGGTTCGCCGATGGCCGCGGGCGGCACGATCATCATCGACGCCTCGAGCTGCCAGGGCGTTGCAGGCTTCGGCATCGGTAACGTGACCACGCCGGCCAGCAATGGTACGGCCACCATCACCAGCCATGCTGCCTCGAAGATCTCCTACGCCCACAGCGGCAACGGATCGACCACCGACACCTTCGCCTTCGATGACGGTACCGGCTCGCACAACGTTCTGGTCACCGTGTACATCCAGGCCGCTGCTTCGCCGATCACGATTTCGCCGGCCACCGTGCCCAGCGGAACGGTGGGCACGCCCTATGCCGGTGTCACGCTCAGTGCCAGCGGTGGTACCGCGCCTTACAGCTATGCAGTCACATCCGGTGCATTGCCGGCCGGAATGACATTGAGCACCGGTGGCGTCCTGTCCGGCACGCCGACCACGCAGGGGACGTTCCCGTTCTCGGTCACAGCCACTGACAATGCGGGCACGCCGCTGACCGGCACGGCAAGCTACTCGATCAGCATTGCGGCACCGACCATCAGCGTGACCAACACGCCCAGCGCTGCGGCGATCAATACCCCTTATTCCTTCACATTGACCGGTGCCGGCGGCACTGCCCCCTACACCTACATTCTCGACGCCGGCACCCTGCTGCCTGCGGGTCTGTCGTTGGCCACCAACGGCACCATCAGTGGCACGCCGACCGCGCTGGGCCTGACGAACTTCACCGTGCGCATCACTGACAGCAGCGCGCCGACGCCGTTCTTCTCGGCGTCCAACCTGTCGATCAACGTGCAGAACGTTGTTCCGCCGGTGGCCAATGCGGTCAGCGCCACCGTGGGCCATGGCAGCAGCAACAACCTCATCACCCTGAGTCTCTCCGGCGGCACGGCCACCTCGGTCGCGGTTGCTACCTCGGCCACGCACGGCGTGGCCACCGCCAGCGGCACCACCATCCTCTACACGCCTGCGGCCAGCTATTCCGGCACGGACAGCTTCACCTACACCGCCACCAATGCCGGCGGCACCTCGGCGCCGGCCACCGTCACGGTCACCGTGTCGGCGGCCACCATCAGCTACGCGCTGTCCAGCCCGGCAGCAGGCACGGTCGGACTGGCCTACAGCCAGCCACTGACCGGCGCCAGCGGCGGTACTGCGCCGTACACCTACGCGATCGCCAGCGGCAGCCTGCCGCCGGGCATCACCCTGGCCGGCAATGGCACGTTGTCCGGCACGCCTACCGCCAACGGCATCTTCACCTTCACTGCGCGTGCCACCGACAGCAGCACCGGCACGGGTCCGTTCGGTGCCACCAGTGGCTCGCTGACGCTGACCATTGCCGCCGCAACGCTCACCTATGCACCGGCCACCCCGCCGGCGGCGACGGTCGGCGTGGCCTACAGCCAGTCACTGGCCAGCGCCAGTGGTGGCGTCGCGCCATATTCCTACGCAATCGCATCCGGCAGCCTGCCGCCGGGCGTCACCCTGGCCAGCAACGGCACCCTGTCCGGTACGCCGACCGCAGGCGGCAGCTTCAACTTCACGGTCACCGTGACCGACAGCAGCGGCGGCAGCGGACCGGTCAGCACCACCAGTGGCTCCGTGCAGCTGACGGTGAATGCACCGACGATCACGATCAACCCAACCACGCTGCCCAATGCGAGTGCCGGCACCGCCTACAACCAGAACCTGACGGCCACCGGTGGGACTGGCACCTATACGTATGCGCTTGCCGCAGGCACGTTGCCGCCTGGCATCACCCTGTCCAGTGCAGGTGTGCTCAGCGGTACGCCGACCGCTGCCGGTAGCTTCACTTCGACGATCACCGTCACCGACAGCAGTACCGGCGGCGGCCCCTACACCGGCAACCGCGCCTACACCTTCAACGTGAGTGCGCCGTCGCTGACGCTGACGCCGCCCGCGGGCAGCCTCTCCGGCACGGCCGGCGCTCCATTGACCGTCACCTTCAGCGCGGGCAATGGCAATGCGCCGTATGCCTACGATATCAGCGCGGGTGCATTGCCCAGCGGTGTGACCCTGTCGCCCACGGGTACGCTGTCTGGCTCGCCGACGGTTTCCGGTACCTTCACCTTCTCGGTGCGCGTCACCGACAGCACCACCGGTACCGGTGCGCCCTTCAGAAGGACCCAGAACTACATCCTCACCGTCGCCGCACCGACCATTACCCTGTCACCTGGTGTGCTGCCGGCTCCGACCGCAGGTGTTGCCTACAGCCAGATCATCACCGCCAGCTCCGGCCAGCCGACGACCTTCACCTATGCCATCACTACGGGGCAGGTGCCGGTCGGCCTGAGCCTCAACACCGCTACCGGTGAGCTGAGTGGCACGCCCACCCAGGTCGGCGGCTACAACTTCACCGTCACCGCCACCGATGCCGGTGGGTTCACCGGCAGCAGCAACTACGGCGGCACGGTCGGCGCACCGACGCTGTCGCTGACGCCGGGCACCCTGGCGGCCGCTTCGGCCGGCGTCGCCTACAGCACCACCTTCGTCGCCAGCGGTGGCACGGCGGGCTACACCTACCAGCTCACGGGCGCCCTGCCGAGCGGCCTGTCGTTCTCGCCGTCGTCCGGCGTGCTCAGCGGTACGCCCACACAGGCGGGCAACTTCAACATCAGCGTAAGGGCGACCGACAGCACCACCGGTACCGGCGCGCCGTTCTCCATCACCACCAGTTACACGTTGGCCGTCTCGGCACCGACGATCGTGGTCGACCCGACCACCGTGCCAGCGGCGACCGGTGGCGCGGCCTACGCTCAGACACTGACTGCCAGCGGCGGCAACGGAACCTACAGCTTCAGCGTGACCGGTGGTGGGCTGCCGTCCGGTATCACGCTGAGCAGTGCGGGCGTATTGTCGGGCACACCCACCGTGGCCGGCACTTTCAACTTCACCGTGCAGGCCACCGACGGCAACAACTTCACCGGTAGCCGGGCCTATTCCCTGGTGGTCAACGCGCCGGCCATCACCCTGGCACCGGCCACATTGCCAGCGGGCTCGGGCGGTGTGGCCTACAGCCAGACCCTCACCGCGTCCGCCGGTGTCGGCAGCTATACCTTCAGCCTGTCGGCGGGCGCACTGCCTCCGGGTATCGGCCTGAGCAGCAGCGGCGTGATCAGTGGCATACCGACCAACACCGGCAGCTTCAACTTCACCGTCACCGCCACCGACAGCGTCGGCTTCACCGGCAGCCAGGCGTTTACGTTCACCGTGGCGGCACCGACCATCGCCATCACACCGGCCACGCTGCCAGCGGCCACCGGCAGCATCGCCTACAGCCAGACGCTGACCGCCAGCGGTGGCAATGGCGGCTATACCTACAGCCTGGCCACCGGAACGCTACCGCCCGGTATCACCCTGAGCAGCGCCGGCGTGGTCAGCGGCACGCCGACCACCACCGGCAGCTATGCCTTCACTGTCACCGCCACCGATGGCTTCAGCTTCACTGGCAGCCAGACCTATACGGTGGCCGTGAACGCACCAGCCATCGTGTTCGTGCAGACCACGTTGCCCGGTGGGCAGGTCGCCGCCACCTACAACCAGACGCTCAGTGCCGGCGGTGGCAGTGGCAGCTTCACCTACAGCGTGACGTCCGGCGCGCTGCCGCCGGGCATCGCGCTCAGCGGCGCCGGTGCCCTCAGCGGCACGCCCACCGCCGCGGGCAGCTTCAGCTTCACCGTAACCGCCACCGACACGTTCGGGTTCACCGGCAGCCAGGCGTTCACTGTTGGCGTCAACCAGCCGGTGCCGGTCGTGGTGAACGATGCGGCGACCACACCAGCCAATGCACCGGTCACCATCAACGTCACCGCCAACGACACCGGACCGATCACCAGCATCGCCATCGCGCAGGCACCGGTGCATGGCACGGCCTCGGTCAATGGGCTCGACGTGGCGTATACGCCGGCCAGCAACTTCTTCGGCAACGACAGCTTCACCTATATCGCCACCGGTCCAGGCGGAACGTCCACCGCGGCGACCGTCAGCGTCACCGTCACGCCGCTGGCGGTGCCAGTGGCCGCCGCGCAGAGCGCCACCGTGCTGGCCGGCCAGTCGGTGACCGTGCAGGCCGAGGCCGGGGCGATCAATGGCCCCTTCACTGCGGTCGCGATCAGCCGTGCACCATCATCCGGCACGGCGGTGGTACAGGGTGCGAGCATCGTCTACACCGCTGCGGCCGATGCCTCCGGCGCCGTCGATTTCGACTACACGCTCAGCAACCCGTTCGGCGTCTCGGCACCGGCGCGGATCAGCGTGACCGTCAATCCGCGGCCGGTGGCGCCGGCGCTGACCGCCACCGCAATCGCCGGGCGCGTGGTCAACGTCGATCTCACCTCGACCGCGCGCGGTGGGCCGTTCACTGCCGCCAACGTGGTCTCGGTATCGCCGGCCGATGCCGGCACCGCCACCATCGCCGCCAGCGGCGCTGGCTACACGCTCGCCTTCACCTCGGCAGCGACGTTTGGTGGCGCGGTGCGCATCACCTATACGCTCAGCAATGCATACGCCACTTCTGCGCCGGGTACGGTCGACGTGATGGTCAAGCCACGCAGCGACCCCTCGCGCGATGCCGAAGTGCTGGGCGTGCTGGAAGCGCAGGTGGAGGGGGCGCGGCGCATGGCGATTGGCCAGATCACCAACTTCCAGCGCCGCCTGGAAAGCCTGCGCGCCGGAGGCGGCGGTGCCGGCTTCAGCAACGGCATCACCTTCGGTTCGGCCAGCAGCCAGCGCCGTGCGCAGCAGGACGATCTGCTGCGCAAGGGCATCGGCGCCAGCGGTGAAGCGTTGTCGATGATCGACGAACCCGCCTTGCAGTCGACCGTGGCGCCCGCTGCAGCATCGTCCGATGGCTTCGCCTTCTGGACCGGTGGTGCGGTGAACTTCGGCACGCTCAAGCCGGGTGCCGGCAGCAACGGCATCGACTTCACCACGTCCGGCGTCAGCGTGGGCGCTGACCGCCAGCTTGGCCCGTCGCTGACGCTGGGTGCCGGCCTGGGCTACGGCCATGACGCCTCGGATATCGGGCGTAACGGCAGCCGCAGCACAGTGGATGGCTACAGCGTGGCCACCTACGGCAGCTTCCATCCCGAAGGCGGGTTCTACGTGGATGGCCTGCTGGGCTACCAGTGGCTGACGTTCGATGCGCGCCGCTTCATCACCGACAACGGCAAGACGGCCTACGGCAGCCGCGATGGCACGCAGTGGTTCGCCTCGCTGTCTACCGGCTACCAGCACCGCAACGACAACCTGCTGCTGACCCCGTATGGCCGCCTGGATCTGGCGCGGGCCACGCTGGATGGTTATCGAGAGCACGACGATGATGTGTACGCACTCGATTACCAGCGGCAGACCGTCAACACCAGCACCGCCACCGCCGGCGTGCTGGCGCAGTGGCTGGTGAAGCGTGACTACGGCATGTGGACGCCGCAGCTGCGCGCCGAGTTTGGCCACGACATGCAGGGCTCCAGCCAGGCCTTCATGCGCTACGTGGACCTGATGTCCGGGCCGGTCTATCGCGCCACGCTCGACCGCCAATCGCGCAACCACACGCTGCTGGGTGCCGGTATCGGCCTGCAGACGCTGAAGGGCTGGACGCTGCGTGCCGAGTACCAGAACCAGCTCGACAGCAGCAGCCGCGACAACCAGGGCATCCAGATCAGCGTGCAGAAGACGCTGCCGCCGTGATCGATGCAGCGGCGGCGGCCTGCCGGTCGCCGCCGCAGGCGGCCTGTATCCGTACAATCGTGTCTCCGGCAGGTGCGACGAGCGCGCCTGCGCCGGGCATCGAATGGATGGAACAGGACAGGGAATGAAGATTCAAACGATTGCATTGTCATCGATGGTCGCGCTGCTGGCGGCCTGCGGCCAGGGGCCGGCACCGGACGCAGCACCGGTGGCCCCGGCACCGGCCACTGAAGCACCGGCCGCCACGGCCACGGTGGTCGAAAAGGAGCCGTCCATCGAAGACGGCGTGGACCCGTCGGTGTGGGACAACGAAGGCGAGCCGGAAGACCCCGGCGCCGGTGCGGAACTCACCTGCAAGGACAACCCCCTTGCGACCCATTTCTTCACCCTGGTGGGCGGCAACACCGTGGATGACTGCGGCGCCAAGGACCCGAAGGTGCTGGCCGCGTTCAACGCCTTGATGAAGAACACGGCGGCGGCAGAATCCGCCGACAAGGACATCCCCTCGCTGCGCGAACGCCTGTTGAGTGGTCCCAGCGGTCCGGGCGAGCTGCGGGTGCTGCAGGGCGAACCATGGTGGTTCTACACCGCCTGCCAGGCGCACGACTGCCCCGGCACCGCGCTGGCGATGCTGTACTCGCCCACGCAGTCGAAGATGGTCGGCCGCCTTACCGCGCGCTGCAAAGTGTGGTGGCTGGGTGAACCGAACGATGAGCAGCGTGCGCTGATCGAGAGTGAGCGGCCACTGGACGAAGCGATGCTGAAGGAAGAAGGCGATTCCTGCGAGTAAAGTGGGGCCCGCGGTAGCGCCGGGCCACGCCCGGCGGAACAGTCGGCAAAATTGCCCGTATCACTCTTCTGGCCGCATGCGCGCGCTGACCTGCGCGGTCAGCGACAGGCTGGCCATCATCAGGCCTTCCATCACGCGGGCGCCCACGTAATCCTCTGCCGGGCCGTTCTGGCGCACGCGCTCGGCAGCCAGCAGCAGTTCCAGCGCCACGCGCAGGCCCGCCAACGCACAGTCCGCAAACGTTCGTGATCTAACGGGTTTTCGAGGCCCGGCCACCCTTTTCCGGTGGCCCGCCATCTGTACTGCCGTTACTGCGCAACGCCAATCAGAAGAGTTGAAAACAGCGTTTGATCCAAGACGCTTTCAGCATTCTTGCATGCTGTTGAGGTACTGCAGATCGAGGCGGCGCAATGGCCTCAGCCGTTCGAGCAATCTGCGACACGGGTCGAACTTGGCATCCTGGCGCGCGGTGCAAGCAATGGGGTGAATGCGACAGAGTGAGCTCATCGAAGGCGCGGCCTGTGCCGTTCGTCCTGTTCTTCCATCGGGAAACGGGCTGCTAAGCTCCCGCTCATCGCCCTGCCGACTGGCCCCCTCGATGGCTTTCTGGACCCTCGTCTTCGCCATCGGCGCCGCACAGGCCGCGCTGCTGGCGTTGGCCCTCTGGCGAAGGCCGGTCAACGCCGGCGCCAACCGGGTGCTGGCGGTGTGGATCGCGCTGATCGGCATCGATCTGGCGGTGAAGTCGGTCTACTGGGACCCGTCGTACCCCACGGCCGGCAAGGCGCTCCGTTTCGTCGGCCTGTTCCCGTTCCTGTACGGCAGCCTGTTCTATGTCTATGTCAGGGTCCTGACCGAGGCGAGGGCCGCACGCTGGCGCGATGCTGTGCATCTTTCCGGATTCATCATCGTGCTGGCCCTGCATGCCGGCTTCTTCCTGCGTGGGCTGGTGCCGGCCGAGGGCATCCACGCGCGCCTGCTGACGGGCATTGGAGAACTGGAATGGATGCGGTTGAACATCGTGCTGTACGCGTACAGCCTTTCCTATGTGATTGCCGGTCTGCTGTGGGTCTGGCGTTACCGGCGTGGGCTGCTGCAACGACGTTCGGATGCGGATCGGATGTCGCTGCACTGGATCGACGCGATGGCGCTCTCGCAGATCGCCATCTGGTTCATTGCCACCCTGCAGTGGCTGGTCAGGATTCCCTGGATCGACTATCCGCTGATCTATGGCCTGGTTGCGGCGTGGGTTTTCCTGATGGGGTACTTCAGTCTTACCCAAGGGGCTGTGGTGGTGGAGTCCGTTCCGGAATCTGCGCCTGCAAGTCCTGACGTGGCACCGGCAGGCGACGACGCACGCTTCGCCGATGTCGAGGCGCGCCTGTCGCAGTTGATGACCGAGCACCAGCTGTACCGCGAACCGGCGCTCACGATCGGCCAGCTGGCCAAGCGTAGTGGCTATCCGGAGTATCTGGTGTCGGCGGTCATCAACCGCCGCTTTGGCGAGAATTTCTGGGAATACATCAACCGCCAGCGGATTGAAGCCGCCGTGGCCCATCTGGCCGATGGTGCGGACACCCGGACCATTCTCGATATCGCCTATGCCTGCGGCTTTACGTCGAAATCGACGTTCAACGCTGCGTTCAAGCGCCAGCTGGGTGAGACGCCCAGTGCCTTCCGCAAGCATCCGGTGCGCGAGGGTGCTGCGGCGTCATCGAACGCTGGAGAACACTCCGGCGTTTGACCGCCGCGGCCATCGCAACACCAGTTCGCAGACCGCCAGGTTGAAGAGCCAGCATCCCCAGGCGGCGACCAGATAGACCGGGGCGAAGGGCAGATGCAGCACGCCCAGGCCGATACCCAGGATCAGCCGGAATGTCACCGCCGACGCAGTGAGGGCGATGCTGCGCCACATCCACCGCCGGTGCCTGGCAAGGTTGCCGGTCAGCGCGTGGCCGACGCCGATACCGGTTGTGGCCAGCCACGCCAACGCGAGCAGGCCAAAGGCGATGCCGGTGGGAGCGCCCCCTTCGGCATGGAATGCCAGGGAGAAGCCGGCCAGCCCGGCAATCAGCACCCCACCCGTGTACAGGCCGCCACTCAACCGGTGCAGGCGGGGGACATGCCGTTGGATCCATCCGTTCATCTGCAACGGCGCCAGCAACAAGGCCAGCCCGCCGCCGAAGAGGTGGGCGGGGACGTCCAGGCCCGACGCCGCAAACTTCATCTGCAGCGGGTTGTCCACGTGTGGCTGGCCGTACAGCACGGTGAAGGCGTAGGCCGCCACGGCGGCGCAGAGCAGGGCGAAGACCAGCCCGGCCGTCCAGCGGGCGACCTTGGGAAAGCGGTGTGGCATCTTGGAACCTCGGTGTTGGCGGAGGTTCGAGCGTGGGTGCGACCTGCGGAAAAAGCGTCCGGATCGGCGGAGTCGTACCTGTACCGGCCGAGCCGGTGCGGCGCACGGGGTGCGATCAGGTTGCTTCAGCACGAGGGTAGCCCCGCTTGTCTGCCTGGTGGCCCGGCCCTAAGCTCCGCCGACGAGAGGGCAGGCAGGCGACGCACTCCGGGGTTTCCACAAGGATCAGCTGTCTGGCGAGGTGGACGTGGGAAGAACACTGGCATGCCCTCATTGCACGAAGCCCATCCCCCGCCATTGGCTGGGTGATCGGCAGTTCCATTGCATGCATTGCCGGGCCCCGGTCAGATTCCGCTGGCCGCTTCGCGCGGTGACCACTGTCATCAGCATTGCGCTGATGGTCCTGTTGGTCGTTCTTCTCCAACCGCTGTGGGCACCCTACGCCGCCTACAACGAAGCGGGCCGCCTCGACAGGGGGAGCCTGACCAACTTCGCGATCATGGCGGCACACATCTTCCCCGCGCTCATCATCGGTGAAGTGATCGTTCATCGTTTCGGCCTGTTGACGCTTGCCAGTCCCAACTGGCCGTTGCGCCTTTCCGTAGCAGACCGAAAGCTCATGCGAAGGTACGGCATATCAAGCAACGGCGAGTACTTCGCCGTTGACGAGCTTCACTTCGATTCACTGCAACGTGCCGTTGACCATGCTCGGGCGAACGAACGTCAACGGGATGGGTGAGTGACTGCGATGCGTCCGGCCGGACCACCTGATAGACCACCGCGGTGAGCGGAACTACGAAAGGTTGCAGGGCAGGTAGGCGGTCAACGTTCCCATCGACAGCTCAAGAACGAATGCGCCGTCTGGACTTGTGCAGACCAGCTCTTCCTTCCAGCGGGCTTTGAACTCGAAAACGGGCATGGGCACCTGATACGGGCGCTGGGCAGAACCGCGATGCGCAGTTCCCACGCAGTGGAGTGTACGCCCACCCTCACTTGGCAGCGTGCTGCGCGTCCACTGCGGCATCGCCCTGTGCTTCTGCGCGACTCTGCGCGAACTCCGGGAACGTTTTCGCGATCGAATCCTTGTCCGGCAGGATGTAGAACACACCGCCCTTCTCGAACGTGGACTGCACGATCTGCTCATAGAACGCGGGCGAGACATTGATGCAGCCGTGGGTGACGCGGTTGTCGTCCGGCGTCGGCGATGCCAACCGCTCGGCGCGTTTTTCCTTCGGGCTGCCCGGCGGCAGTGGGTGCAGCGAGACGGCCGAATCGTAGTCCACCCACAGCACGCGCCCGGCATCGTCGGAGGGACCGTAGCCGCCAATGAAGCGGCCTGCAGGCGTGGTGCGGTCGTGGCCAGGAATCGCGCTGAGCGCGAGCTTGGCCACGCCCGGTGCGGAATGATCGCCGATGGCCGAGCCGAACAGCGCCGGCGCAGCGCCACGCAGCTTGCCGTCGCCGCCGAAGACCAGAACCTGTGCCGCCGCCTTGTCCATCACCGCGAACGGATAGCCCTGGTTGTCCTTGCTTGCGACCACCCAGCCGGCCAGTGCAATCACCGTCTCGGACACGCTCTGGTCAGGCGGAAGTTCATCAACGGCAGCCGACGGTTGTGCAGGTGCATCCTTGTCCCTGGCGTTGGCTACGCCGCTGCACGCAAGGGCCAGCGCCATGGCCAGTGCGGCATGGAGGGCGCGGCGTGCAGGGGAGGGGGAGGTGCGAATGGGATGGCTCCTTGCAATGAGGCCCTGAAGTTGAAGGACACCCGTGACCCGCATTGGCCACGGGTGTCCGGTTTCAGGTATTCGTCAAACGATGAGGGAGTGATTACCCGCGCGGCTTGCGGCCGGCGGGCGCCCTTTCCAGCTGCTGTACGCGACCTTCGATCTGGTCCAGACGCTGGTTGGCCTGCTGTGCGGACTGGTTGGCCGATTCAGCGCTTTGAGCAGCGCCCTGGACCTTGACGTCGAGCTGATCGAGACGTGAGTTGATCGTTGCAAATTCGGTCTTGTAAGAGGCGCAAGCACCAAGGCTCACGGTGGCGATAAGCGCTACGGCAAGTGCGCGGGCCGTCTTCATGTGTTGCGGGTTCAGGTTCATTGCACTCCCTCCTTCGTCTGGGGAAGCTGGAATATAGCGGCGTTTGTTCCCGGCGCGATGAAGCGCTTTCAGCTGGAATTTGAATACGTGGATGAGCTGTGAAGTCTGCTTCTGACCCAGGATTAACAAGCGGGGCCAGGCAAGCTGATGCGCGCCGGCGGATCGCCTTGCGCCCGTTCAGAACTGCCAATTCATCAGTATGAAGCCGATGTCACAGTGCGAGGCTTCTGCGTGTTCATGCGCGGTGGAAACGTGGGTTGCCATTGCCCGGTGGATTGGCCGGTGCGGCTATTTCAACGCCGGCAGAGTGAAGCCGTCACCGTAGACAATGCCGACGAGGATCTGCAGGAAATCAGACGTCGGAATGCGCTCGCCATTGGTGGCGTATGCGATCGCCAGATCATCGGCGGGGTTGTAGATGACCCGCGAATGAGAGCCCAGTACGTCGCCACCGTGGCCAAGGAAGCGCTGCTCTCCGAACGCGAACTCGGCCAGTCCTTTTCCCCACCCCGCGCCGGTAGCGGGCGTCATCTGGTCGACGCTTTCCCTGCGCAGCAACCGGTTGTGGAACAGGGCGTTGATCAGGACATTCAGATCCTGCGTGGTGCTGGCGATGTCGCCCACACCGATCACGTTGGTGTACGCAATGTCCTTGATCTCGTTCCACTGCCCTGTGTATGCATAGGACTTGAAGGTGCTGGCGGCGTGCGACGGCGCTGCAGCGAAGTGCTTCAACCCCAGCGGCCCTGCAATCTGCTGCTCGACGATCGTCTGGTAGTTCGTTCCATAACGCTGTTCCAGGATCATCCGCAACAGCAGGTAGGCAGAGTTGGAGTAGGCCACGCGCGTACCCGGCTCGAACGCAGTGCCCTGCTTTCGGATCTCTTCGAGAATCCGCGCCTGGCTCACCTCGTCCACCACCCAGACCGAGCCATCCCTTATCGCGAAGTTGCCCAGGCCACTGGAATGTCCCAACAGATGGCCGATGGTGATCTGCTGCGCCGACGGCATGTCGGGGAAGACATCCGATAGATGATCGTCCAGGCTCAACCGCCCATCTTCGATCAGCTTGAACGCCAGGATGGCGGTGATCATCTTGGTGACGGAGGCGATCTGGTAGCGGGTGTTCTCGTCATGCACGACAGGTGGCAGGTTCCTCTGCCCGAAACTTCTCGTGTAGACCTCGTGCCCGCTCCTGAAGATGGACACGCTGCCGACGCCCGCATTGCTTTTTTCGACCTGATCGAGGAAGTCATCCAGCGCGCCTGCATTGACCTCAACTGCAGAAGGGCCCGCATTCGCTCCTTGGGCAAGCATCAACGTCGTGAGCAGCAGTAGAAGCAGGCAGGCCAGTTTCTTCATCATGCAACCCCGGTTGGAATGACGCGCACGCGGCGCAGACAGAGTTCCCTGAACGGGACCCATATTTATACACCAGTCAGTTCAATATTCAGGGTTGATTAGACCCTCTAACGGATAATTCACACCTGTCGACCGCCTCTTCTCTCTCCCCCTCCCGGGAGGCGGTCGACGAAACCAAAATAATTAAAGGTGTGTCCCGATGAACAAGAATTCGCTGCTCGCCCTGGGTCTTCTGGCTGCCCTGCCGTTCGCTGCATCGGCAACCGATGGCCTGTCGTACAACTACGTTGAAGGCGGCTACGTGAACACCGATGCCAAGGGCGGCGACGCCGACGGCTGGAAGGTGAAGGGTTCCGTGGCGGTGCACCCGAACTTCCACATCTTCGGCGACTACAGCGCGCAGGAGACCGACAAGTTCAAGAATGACGTCGACCAGTGGCGCATCGGCGCCGGCTACAACTACGGCATCGCACCGAACACCGACCTGGTGGCTCGTGTTGCGTACCAGAAGTTCGACATGAAGCGTGGCCTGGATTTCAACGGCTACTCCACTGAAGTCGGCGTGCGCACCGCGTTCAACCCGTACCTGGAAGGCTACGTGATGGCCGGTTACGAGGATTACTTCAAGAAGAACGGCGTGAACCCGGACGGCGAGTTCTACGGTCGCGTCGGCGCCACCGCCAAGTTCAACCAGAACTGGGGCCTGAGTGGCGAAGTGAAGCTGGCCAAGGCCGGCGACCGCGAGTGGTTCGTGGGCCCGCGCTTCACTTGGTAACAAACGCCTGTCGTTAGTGCGTGTTTTGCTGGCGTGTGACTCTCTCTCTCTCTCCCACACGCCAACCGAAGCCCGGCCTCGCGCCGGGCTTCACTTTTTTGGGCCGCGTGGCGCCACAATGCGCCATGGGCGACCCCTTCTCTCTCGCAGGTGCCGGCACGGCCTACCAGGAACATCTGGCGCCCGCGCCGCTGCGCGGCCACTTCGGCCAGCTCTGGCAGAGCCAGCTGGCTGCCGATGCCGGTGGCCACATCACCGTGCTGCCCGATGGCTGCGTGGACATCCTCTGGCGCGACGGCACGCTGCTCGTGGTCGGCCCGGACCGGGTGGCCGCGCATCCGGCGCTGGCGCCCGGCGCGCAGGTGCTGGGTGCGCGTTTCCGCCCAGGCCAGGCCTTGGCCGCACTGGGCCTGCCGCTGGCCGATATCGTTGGCCAGGCCGTGCCGCTGGTTGAGCTGAAGGCTGGGTGGGCTGTGCAAGCTGCCGGCTCCATTGGTGATACCGCACCGGCCGAACGCCTGCAGCGCATGGCGCAGTGCCTGCAGCAGCACATGGGCGCAGCACCGATCGACGCCCAGGCGCAGCGGGCGAACGTCCTGTTCCAGCAACTGGCCTCTGGCCAGGCAAGCCTGGACGCGTTGGCCGCACGCTTGAACCTCAGCCCGCGCAGCTTGCGGCGTTTCAGCCAGGCCCAGTTCGGCTACGGGGCCAAGACGCTGGAGCGGATCCTGCGGCTGCAGCGTTTCCTGCGCCACGGCCGCGCTGCACCGTTGCATTCGCTGGCGATGCTGGCCGCCGATGCGGGTTACGCCGACCAGTCGCATCTCAGCCGTGAGGCGCGCGAGCTTGCCGGCATGACCGCAGCCGAGCTGCGGTTGGAATGGGGGCAGTGATGGCCGTTTTGTTCAAGACCCGCAGGCTGCGGTGATCAATGCTGCGGGCTCCATCCACGGAGTTACGCCATGAGCCACACTGCCAACCCCGATGCCGAACGCCGCATCGACAACATCGAGTTCAACGTCGCCGATATCGCCCGCAGCAAGCGCTTCTACGCGGAGGTGTTCGGCTGGCGCTTTACCGACTATGGTCCGGCCTACACCGAGTTCAACGATGGCCGCCTGAAGGGCGGCTTCGCGGCGGATGCGCCGGTGCGTGCACCCGGTGGTGCGCTGGTGATCGTCTACTGTGCGGACCTGGCCGATGCCGAGCACCGCGTGGTCGCCGCCGGTGGCGAGGTGCTGCAGCCGGCGTTCGCGTTCCCGGGCGGTCGTCGTTTCCACTTCCGCGATCTGGATGGCTACGAGCTGGCGGTCTGGAGTGATGTGGGCTGAAACGTGCTGAAGCACGCCGTGGAGGGGGCATACTGGGGTCGAGCCAGGCAGAGTCCACCGCATGCTGACCCCCCTCTCCGCTTATGTGCAGCAGGCCGACGGCAGTACCGTACAGGTGGTGCTGCTGCACGCAGGCGTGCGTGTGGCGCTGCATGCACTCGGCTTCGAGGGGGAGGCGCCAACCCTGCGCGCCGAAGTGGGCGACGACGCCGGCAAAGCACGGCTGTTCGCCGCCCTGCGTGATCTTGGTGTAGCGTTCTCGGCCGGTCGCGAATGGAGCCCTGCCGAGGTATTTTCCTGGCTTCGCGACCGCGGCCTGCTTGAGGGTCCGTGTCTGCGTATCGCCTGGACCGATCCACAACAGTACGTTGTCTGCAGCGACCCGTGATGCGTCCTGGGTGATGCGGCCGTGGCGGACCGGCGTGCGATACGTTTCCGGCAGGATGCTCAAACGGAAGTGACATCGACCGCGTACTGAGAACCGCTCCGTCGCCGATCAGGGGGTTCGGCTATGATCGCCCGCACATCGCCACGCGCGATGCGTCCGCCTCAAGCCCGCAGGAACCGCCGTGAACTCCCAGCCCGCACCGATCACCGCCCTCAACCACACGCTCGACAACGAGCCGCAGCAGATCACGGCGCCGCTGACCCACTCGGCCGCGTTCCTGGTGCTGAAAGTGAAGGATGACGAGGCCTCGATCGCAAAGGCACGCGAGGTGCTGGCCAGCACCGACGACCTGATCAAGAACACCGCCATCCGCGAGATCGAGCGTACCTTCACCTGCAACGTGGCCATTGGCCACCGCGTATGGCAATCGCTGGTGGGCAGCACGCCGCCACGCGAACTGAAGCCGTTCCGTGAGATCAAGGGTGCCACCCACACCGCCGTATCTACTCCGGGTGACCTGCTGTACCACATCCGCGCGCGTACCATGGATCTGATCGTGGCGTTCGAGCGCAACCTGCTGATGGCCTTCGGCGATGCGGTGGAAACGGTCGACGATGTGGCAGGGTTCCGCTATTTCGATGGCCGCGATCTGCTCGATTTCGTCGACGGCACCGCCAATCCGGAAGGGCTGTCGCTGCCGGAGGCCACCCTCGTGGGTGATGAAGACCCGGAACACGCGGGCGGCAGCTACGTGGTGGTGCAGAAGTACCTGCACAACCTCGATGCCTGGCGCGCGCAGAAGACCGAAGCGCAGGAGGCGATCATCGGCCGCACCAAGCACGACAACATCGAGCTGGATGATGCACCGGCCGACGCACAGAAGTCGCACAAGACGCTATGCACCATCGAGGACGCCGATGGCGAGCACGAGATCCTGCGTGACAACATGCCGTTCGCCAACCCGGGCCGTGGCGAGTACGGTACCTACTTCATCGGCTATACGCGGCGCCTGTGGGTGATCGAGACGATGCTGGAGCGCATGTTCATCGGCAATCCCGCACCACTGCATGACCGCATCCTCGACTTTTCCACCGCCACCACCGGTGTGACTTTCTTCGCGCCGGCGCGCAAGGTGCTGGCCGACCTGGGCGACTGATCGTCCCCGGTTCGTAGCCGTAGCGTCGAGCTTGCCCGCCATCTGCCTGTCATCTACCGCGCCGACCATGTCGTGCTGGATGGAAATGCAGGAGGCGGGCGATGACCATGACCGGAAACAGGCGCGGCGCACGCCGCGGGTGGTGGCGGCTGGCCACCTTGTTCGGCGCGCTGGCACTGGGGAGCGCCAGCGTGTCCGCGCAGGAAGCGCCTGCGCATTGGATGGCCTATGCCGCCGCCGTGGGTGACCAGCTGCAGCAGCGCCTGCAACAGGAGCAGGATCCGCAGGCGCAGCGTGTGCTGGAGTGGCTGCAGGCGCATCCGGAGACGCCGACGCCGCTGCCGGTGAGCCTGTGGATCGCGGCGGACGGCCGTATCTCGAGATTGGAATTCGACAGTCTCGGTGACCGCCAGGTGGATGCGGATCTGCGCGCGACGCTGCAGTCCGCGCCGTTGCAGTCCGCACCACCGGCAGACATGCGCCAGCCGCTGCGCCTCGGCGTGGCCCTCACCCAGTAGATCCACGCCACGCGTGGATGAAGCGCACGGTTGCCCATCACAGCCACGCATGGCGTGGCTCTACTGCGTTGCCTCGTAGATGTCGGCCTTGGTCGCAGGCGCGCGCCAACCAAGGTTGGCGACTACCAGTAGATCCACGCCACGCGTGGATGAAGCGCACCGTTGCCCATCACAGCCACGCATGGCGTGGCTCTACTGCGTTGCCTGGTAGATGCCGACCTTGGTCGCAGGCGCGTGCCAACCAAGGTTGGCGACTACCCAGTAGATCCACGCCACGCGTGGATGAAGCGCACGGTTGCCCATCACAGCCACGCATGGCGTGGCTCTACTGCGTTGCCACCTGTGGTTCGCGCGCGGCTGCGCTCCACGCGCGCAGGCCAAACACGGCCAGACCCAGGAAGAACACGTACAGCGCCGCAGTCACATGCAGCGATTTGAACAGGTAGGCGCCCACATAGACCACGTCCACCGCAATCCATACCCACCAGCAGGCGACGTGGCGGCGCGCCTGCCACCACTGCCCGACCAGGCTCAGACCGGTCAGCAGGGCATCCAGCCACGGCAGGGCGGCGTCGGTGAAGCTGTGCATGACCGCACCCAGCGCCACGCCTCCGCACACGCCGATGGCCAGGTCGCGCAGCAGTTTGCCGCGTGCCAGTGGCACGATGCGGATGCTGCCTTCATCGGCAGCATGCTTGCGCCAGTTGATCCAGCCATAGACCAGGAAGCCGCCGAAGATCACCTGCAGCAGCGTGTCCGAGTACAGCTTGGCCTCGGCGAACACCAAACCGTACAGCGCCACCGACAGCAGGCCCACCGGCCACGCCGCCAGCCGGCGCCGGGCCATCAGCCAGACACCGAGAATGCTGCACAGTGCTGCGGTCCACTCCAGCATGACGCCGCTCACAGCGCGAACGTCACCGACAGGCGTGCCTGTCGCGGTGCGCCGGGGAACAGGTAGTAGTCACCGCCGCTGCTGCCGGTATCGCGCCAGTAGAAGCGGTTGAACACGTTGTCCACCGACAGGTTCCAGGTGACCGCACGTTCGTGCAGGCGATGCTGGAAGCGCAGGCCGGCATCGAACACCGAGTAGTCCGGTGCACGCACGCCGCCGTCGGCACGTGCGACGTTGGCACCGGCGTAGCGCCAGCCACCGGTCACATCCAGGCCCTGCACGAATGGCAGCGCGTAGGCGAGGTGCACGCTGGCGCGCACCTTGGGCACGTTCACCAGCTGATGACCTTCGTAGGCCGGCGTGCCGGTATCGCGCGCGCGCGCCTGCAGCACGCTGGCGCTGGCTACGATCTGCAGTGCGTCGGTCAGCTGGCCATTGGCGGTCAGCTCCAGGCCGGTATGGGTCTGGGTACCTTGCTCGACGAAGGTGTAGCCGACGTCGCTGTTGTCGGGCCTGGCGTACTGGTACGGCTGCGAAATGCGGAACACTGCCGCGCCCAGGGTCAGTGCTTCGACCGGCACGTACTTCACACCCACTTCCAGCTGCCGCGACTGCATCGACGGCAGGAAGGTATCGGCGTTGGAGGTCCAGAACGGTGCTTCCTGGCCCAGCGAAATGCCGCGCACGTAACTGGCGTAGGCGTTGAGCTGGTCGGTGGCCTTCCACACCAGCGCGGTCTGCGGCAGGAAGCGCGACAGGCGGCTGTGGCGCTGCGGCGTGCCGCGCTTGTCATAGGCGCGCTCGTCCAGGCGCACGAAGCGGCCACCGGCCAGCCACTGCCAGTCATCGCCGAAGCTCATCCGGTCCAGTGCGAAGAACGCGGTCTGGCGGCTGTCCAGGCGACGTGCGGACGGGCCGGGCATCTTCGGCGATGGTTCGAACACCGGCACCTGCGCGTCGTGGATGTTGCTGGTGCCCACGTACTCGTTGACGCTGGGGCGCTTGTCCACGGTGCGGCGGAAGTAGTCGGCACCGATGCTCAGCTGATGGCCGACGCTGCCGGTTTCGAAGCGACCACGCAGTTCGGCACGGGCCTGCTGGTTGCGGCGGGTGTCGTCCGGGCTGCGGTAGTCGTAGATGTCGTAGTCGCCGTTGGGCGCGAAGTAGTTGCCCGGCACGCTGCCATCGGCGCACTGCGCGGCGTAGTAGCAGCCGTAGGCGAAGGCGACGTTGTCATCGATCACCGAACGGCTGTGGCCCACCGAAACGCGCGACTGCCAGGCCTCGTTGAAGTCGTAGGTGTGCAGCGCGGTGATGTTGGTGCTGGCGATGTCCACCGGGCGCTGCCACGGCTGGTAGCCAAGCAGATGCTCGCGGTCGATGCCGCGCGGCAGCTCACGGGCGCCCAGCAGCTGATAGCCGGATACCGAGCGCTGCGAACTGGTCTGGTAGTTGGCATCCACTTCCAGCTTGCCGCGCTCGCCGATCAGCCAGTCCGCCGCCAGCGAATAGAAGTTGCGGCGGCCATCGGCATGTTCCACGTAGGAATCGCTGGAATCCCAAGCGGCGTTCAGGCGCAGGCCGAAGCGCGGGGTGATCCAGTGGCCGACGTCGACGGCGACGTAGCGCGAGCCTTCCGAATCGGTGCCGAGCGTAGCGGTGCGTACTTCGGCAGGGCGCTTGCCGATGTAGTTGATGATGCCGCCCGGCGCCATCACGCCGGCAGCCAGGCCGGCTTCGCCTTTGAGGATCTCCACAGACTGCACGTTCTCCAGCGCCAGGCGCTGTTCGCCGGCGATGGACAGCCCGTTGAAACGGTAGCCAGTGGCCGCATCCAGCGCGAAGCCACGGATGGCGATGTTCTGGTAATAGCCCACCGGCGCGTAGGCATCGCCCAGCGAAGCGTCGTTGCTGGCCAGTTCGGACAGCGAACGCACCTGGCGGCGGTCGAGGTAGTCGCGCTCGAGCACGTTTACCGAGGCCGGCGTGTCCTTCCAGCTGCCGCCACCGAAGGCGTTGACGCGCGAGGTATCGGCGGCCGGTTTGCCAGCTTGCACGCGCACGGCGGCCAGCTCGGTCGGCGAGCGTTCGGTGCCGGTGGCGGCCGCATCGGGGGACGCATCGGCCTCGCTGGCGTGCAGTGGCAACGCGGCGCAGAGGGCGAGGGAGAGCAGGGTGGGGCGCAGGCAGCGGTTCATTCGATTCGTCTTCGGACAACAAGGGAGACGAAGCGACGGCGCGCAGGTGCACCGGCCCATGACGGGGGTGTGGCTGCGGCTCAAAGCTCCCTACGCCGGTGCAAACCGGATCAGGTTCCAAGGGACTCTCTCAGCCTGGCAGATCCAGGCACCCCCGCTTCAGGTGACCATTTCACTACAAATGGTACGGATTTGCGAGCGCCACCCGGGGTCGGATCCCTTTCCCCAGGAAAGGGATCCGACCCCCAATCGGCCATCTCATCGACGCATGGCCTCGATCTACCGGGGAGGTGCGTGGTCCCGGGGGCCAGGGCTCACGCGGCGGCGCGCAGCGCCTGCAACAGCGCCTGTCCGGGTGCGGTGTTGAACCAGGCCGCATGGCCCAGCATGAAGGGCTGCCAGGCCACGTCGGCGTTGACGGTCGAGCCGGTGATGCCTTCGAAGTACTCCACTTCGGACAGTGCGAAGTCGAAATGGACCATCGGCAGCAGATCGGCCAGCAGCTGAACGCGCGCGGGCGACAGCGGCAGCACCTGCCGGTAGCCGTCGAGCAGGGCCAGGGCGATATCGATGCGTACCGCCTCCGTGCCGCGTTCCAGTTCCAGCCACGCCACCGCGTTGCGCTCGATCGCGGTGGCCAGGTCGAACAGTGCGCTGGTGGGCGAGGCCAGCCCGAAATCCAGTACGGTGCTGACCTGGCCGTCGCGCCACAACAGGTTGGAGACATGCCAATCGTTGTGCGCCCATAGCCGTGGCTCGTCGCGCAGGCGCTCGGCCAGGTTGCCGTGCCAGGGCAGTACGTCGCGGCGCAGCTGCGCTTCCCAGGGGATGCGTGCGAGGTAGCGGGCCAGTCCCGGGCGTTCGTGCAGACTGGCCTTGATCGCCGCGGTCGGATCTTCGGCGCGGATCAGATCATCGCGTGCGACCAGCAGATGGGTACTGCGCTGCGGCGCCCGGTAGCTGGAGGCGGCGCGGTGCAGCTGCGCAAGCGTGCGCCCGGCTTCACGCGCCGCAGCGACATCGGTCAGCAGCGTCCACGACACCGCATCGCGGTACAGGTCATCGCCCACGCCCAGCGCGTGCAGTTCAAACGTCCATTCGCCGTGCTCGACAGCGGTGTGCCCATCGGTCGCCGGAAGCACCTGCACCACCGGCACGCCGCCCGTGGCGAGATGGGCGATGAAGCGGTGCTCTTCTTCAAGACAGGGGCCACTGCGAACGCTGTGATGGTGGCGCTTGATGAACACCGGTCCGTGCGTGCCACTGACGATCGCGGCGGCCGACAGCGGGCGCGGGCTGTGCCAACGCGGTTGGCTGCGTGCATCCAGCTGCGGGTAGCGCTGGCGCAGCCAGGCGATGTCCGCTGTGCTGATCGGTGGCCAGTCGGCAGCGACCTCGTCGTTGTTGAGGCCCTGCACGCGGTGGGTAGAGGAAGTCATGCCGCAGCCCATGAGGAAAGAATCACGTCCAAGGCTGCGCATTCAACGTCATGGCTGCCGCCAACGCAAACGGGCGGGTCATCGACCCGCCCGTCGTTACGCCGTCAGTGGCGCTGCGCCCCGCCGGCTTACCAGCCGCGATGGCGGCCGCGGTCGTTGTAGTAGCGATTGTCGTAGTAGCGCTCACGCTGCCAGCGACGGTCGTCACCGCGATCGTAGTAGCCGCTGCGGTAGTAGCCACGATCGTAGCGGCGGTCGTAGCGGTTGTCGTAGTACCGATTGTCGTAATAGCGGCGGTCGCGACGGTCGGACGTGGTCAGGTTGCCGATCGCACCGCCGGCCACAGCGCCACCGACGGTCGCTGCTGGATCGCCGTTGGAGAGCAGGTTGCCGGCCACGCCACCGACCACGGCGCCAACCAGGGTGCGCTTGTCCTTCCTCGACATCGCGCTGGCATCGCTGACCACAGCGACACCGGCCACCAGGGCCAGTGCCATCGCCAGACCACGGAAGCTGAGTGCGGAAGTACTGAGCATGTTCGGTTCTCCTGTGAGGTGCATGCCACGCTGGGCAGGGAGGGCGCACGGCGCCCCGGCTGCCGTGGAGACCACGCTGGCGTTCCAACATTGCCGGAACATTGCCTGGCCTACCGGGCGGCTTGCGCATTCATCTAGCGGCAGGCGGCATGAAGCAAGGCTGAAAGCGGCCCCGGCCGCTCAGCTGCCAGAAAGGGAAAGGGCCGCGCGTGGCGCGGCCCCTCCCGGCGCTGCAAGGCGCTGTGGGCTCAGACGCCCATCGCCTTCTGCGCCTGGCGCGCCTGCTCCTGTTGCGCGTCCTGCTGCGGTTGCAGCACGTTCGGCGCGCCCTGCACCGCGCCGCTGCTGAGCGCCATGCTCTGCTCAGTGGCCGCCCGGGTCTCGACCGCCACGCGGGCCGCAGCCGGGTCACCGATCGTGCCCTGCACGGCGAACAGGCGCTCTCCGTTCGGGCTGGGCACCACCGAGTCGATGCGCTGAAGGCCGGCGGCGTGGGCATCCCGGGTCAGGGCGGCAGCGGCGCTTTCCAGTGCGTGGCGGTCCTTGAAGGTGCCGGCCGGCAGCCGCTCCAGGCCTTCGGTGGCCTGCAGGTACATCGGGTTGCGCGGATGCCGCTCATCGTTCAGCAGCGGGCGCTCGCGGGCCTCCTTGATGGCTTCCAGCGTCTTTGCGCCGACGATGCCGTCGGCGACCAGGCCGTTGTCCTTCTGCAGCTGGCGCACCGCCGCGTCGGTGTTGCGGCCGAAGCGGCCGTCCTCGACCAGCGGCTTGCCGTCGGCACCGACGTAGCCCAGGTGGCCCAGCTGTTCCTGCACCGTGCGCACGCCTTCGCTGTGCGCGCCCTGCTTGTACGGCCCGGCGTGAGGAGTGGCGGCGGCCTTGTGCTCGGCGGTCTTGCCCTGGGTCTGCTCGTGCGCCGGCGTGCGGTTCTCCAGCAGGTCACGGGCCTTGGACAACGGGTCCGACGCGAACAGCTTCCAGTTCGGGTGGTCCTTCACCTGCTTGAGGTAGTCCTCGATCGGCATCGTGTGCACGCCCTTGCTGCCGGTGGACTGGCTGATCAGCAATTTGTCGGTGTTCGGGTCGCGCACCACCATCACGATGTGGTCGATGCCCTTCCAGTGCTCATGGCGGGTCTGGGCCGTATCCAGGCCGATGACCATGCCCTCCTTCAGCGCACCGGGCTTGAGAATGGCGTCGCGCTCGAGCAGTACGCCGGATTGTTCGACGGCCTTGTGCACGATGCCGCCGGAACCGAGGTTGCCCAGGTCGATGCGGTCGGCCTTGCTGAAGACAGCGTGCCCGGCCTTCTGGTTGATCTCGTCCATGGTCCGGTTCTGCAGGGTGCCCACCCAGCCGGAACAATCGATGTAGCCCTGGTCTACATTCTTGCCGGTCTTGCCTGGCACATACAGGGCGTGGCCCGGGATGTTGATGGCGTACTTGACGTCGTCGTACTCCACGCCCGCCGCGTAGGCCGCCTGCAGCGTGATGCCCGGCTTCGGCGTGGTGGCGGCCGTCGCCGTCGCCGCGAGCGTGGCAGCACCGGCACCGACCGCAGCGGTCTGCGCCGGCGTCGCCGGAGCCGGGGTCTGGCCCGAAGCAACTGTCTGCGGTGCGATGTGCTTTTCCGGGATGCTGATCGCCGCGTACTTGTGGACGTAGTAGCTGGAGAACGTGCGCGCCAGGTCGCCGTCGTTCATGCCGCGCATCTCGGCCAACGTGTGGCCAGTCAGCGCCTTGGCATCCGAACCGATCTGGTTGAGCACGTTGCGGCGCATGTTGATTTCTTCGCCGTCGCCGTTGCGCACCACGCCGAAGGTGCCGGTGGCGATCGCGGTCTGCACCGAACCGTAACCGGCGCTGCCCTGCTGGTGGGCCAGGTACAGATCCAGGCCGGTCGGGGAGGTATTGCCGGACAGGTACGGATGGCCGGTGCGCTCGTTGCGGCGCGCCATCGAGTCCAGGTTGTCCTGGTACATCTGCGCGGCCGCTTCGGTGTTGCGGGTCGGGTCGAATTCGTGGCCCGTCAGATGGTACTGGCGGGCCGAGCCGGGCACGAACTGGAACAGGCCCTTGGCCCCGCTCGAGGTGTTGTGGGCGCGCTCGTTGAAGGTGCCACCGGTCTCGATGTGCGCGAAGCGCATGAAGTCATCGACGGGGATGTGCTTCTGTCTGGCGACCTGCTCGACGATGTCCAGAACTTCCTTTCTGCTGTAGTCATGCTGTGCCATGACGTTTTCCTCGGGGTTGATGGAGCGGCCGATGCCGCGAATCGCCAACCGGACTCATCCGTGAGTCAAGAACATGTCGGTCAACAGGTAATCCACCGCAGGGGGTGGAAATCAGGGCGCGATGTACTGCTGGGTCTTGCTGTCGAAGCGGTAGCGCACGGCATCGCCGGCACCCAGTGCGCGGGTCGTGCCAGGGCTTTCGATGGTGGTGCCCTTGAAGGTCACGCTCAGCTGCGGCAGGCCGTTGCCGTCGGCAATGAAGGCGAGTTCGCCCTTGCTGTCGGTGCATGGCATTACGTTGCCGTCGTCGCAGGCGGCACTGTTGTCCTCGCCGGTGCGCACCGAACCGACATAGCGCCACACCTTGCTGTCCAGATCGTCTTCGCTGCGCTTGGGGTTGAACAGCAGCAGGGCGTAGCCGCTGCTGCTGATGCCACGGTCGAAACTGCGGGTCGGCACCGCCAGCAGCAGGCGGCCGTCCGCGGTGTGGTGTTCGATCGGCGTACGCCGGGTATCGACGTCGTCGGCCTTGTCATAGGCACCAAGCGCGCCGATGGTCCATTCCTGGCCACGGAACTTCCACGGCTTCTTCGCATCGCCACCGGCCAGCACGAAGGTGGCTTCGGCCAGGTTGGCGCGATCGTCCGGGCCGGCCGGCTGCTGCTCGCCCGGCTTGCCGTAGTGCTCGCGGGTATCCCAGGAAAAACCGGTGTAGTAGGTGGCGCCATCCAGGGTGAAGGTGTGGCCGAACCAGAAGGTCGCCACGCTGCCGTTCTGGACCTCGTAGGAGGTCGCGCCGTCGCCGTCCACCTGGTAGGTGAAATACATCACGGTCGGTGCGTTGGGCGGGGTGACGGCGTCGTCGGGGGAGGGCTTCTGCATCGGGGCAACATCCTGTCGGGGCGCGTTGGCAGCCTGCGCAGGCGCAGGCTGGGAGGACGAGGGGGCCGGATCGGCGGCGCTGCAGGCGGCAGCGGAAAGAGAGACGAGCAGGCACGCCGCGAATGCGCGCAAGGGCCGCAACGGCAGGGTCCAACGCAGCTCGGGGGGGTAGTACATGCGCCTCTCCATGGTCAGCGTTGCCGGGCCAGACGGCCGGCAGGAAACCGCACCCCATCCATCAGGGACGGGAGCGAGGACATGAGCCGGTCGATTCCTTCGACCTCGCATTGAGAACTCATGCCGGACCATCTTGGCACAGATCCGCAGGTCGTCAAAGAGGCGGGCTATTTATGTGATCTGGTTATCAGATCTTGCCGTCGCGCAGATAGTCGAACAGCTCGGCGTCACCCTTCAGGCCCAGCTTGAGCATGGCGTCGCCCTTCTGCCGGCTGATGGTGCTGACGCTCTTGTGCAGCTGCAGGGAAATCTCCTTCACCGTCATACCGGTGCCGAGCAGCCGCAGCACCTCCACCTCGCGCGGTGACAGCGGTTTGCCATCGCCCTCGCGCATGCGCCAGCTGCCGGCCGCCTCGACCCGCTCGCGCAGGCTGCGGCTGATGTAGAGCTGGCCGCGATAGACCGACTGGATGGCCTGCGGCAGCTCGTCCATCGACGAACTCTTGTCGACCAGGCCGAGCACGCCACTGTCGAGCACCATGCGCAGGATCGCCAGGTTGCTGGAGACGCTGAGCATCAGCACCGGCAGGTCGGGGTGGCGGCGGCGGATCATTCCGATCATGGCGAAGCCGTCAGCCTGCGGGCTGCCGGGCATGGAATAGTCGGTGACCAGCAGGTCGCAGGGCTGGCTGGCGAGAAGGACCATCAGGGCCTGCGCACTGTCGGCCTCGCCGACCACGCGGCCGACGCCGCTCGACTCGATGACGGCGCGGGTGCCGATACGGACCACCGGGTGGTCGTCTGCGATGATGATGCGCAAGCTCATGCTCTAGTATGACCATCGGGCACGCCGGGCCGCGACCATCGCGGTCCCTGGCAGGATTCTAGGAGATCGACGCAGATGCGTAGGTGGGCTGTTCGCGGGCTGCTCCTGCTGCTGGCCGTGCTGGCCGTGCCTGTGGCGCCGGCACAGCCGGCCGACGGCCTGCTGCCGCTCAGCACGGTGCAGCGCGAGTACCTGGTGGCGCATCCAACCATCGTTGTCGGTCAGTATGACAGTGGCTGGCCCCCCTTCGAATCCCTCCGTGATGGCCAGCAGGTCGGCATGGGGCCGGACTACCTGTCGCATCTTGCACGCCAGCTCGGTGTGAAGATTACCGCACGACGCTATCCGGACTGGACGTCCGTGCTGGACGCGGCGTGCCGAGGCGAGATCGACGTGGTGATGAATGTCGGGCTCAGTGCCGACCGCACTCGCTGCATGGTCTATACCGCCCCCTACGCCGAAGCACCGCTGGCCCTGGTGGGCCGACCTGGTGATCTGCGTGCCTCGGAAAAACCCGACCTGGATGGTCTGCGGGTGGTGATCGAGCAGGATTTCCTGACCGCGCCACAGGTGCGCGCCCGTTTTCCTCGTGCCCGTCAGCTTGTCGCAAACAACACGTTGACGGCGTTGGAGATGGTCAGAGACGACAAGGCCGACGTCTATCTGGGCAATGCCCATGTCGCCACCGAGCTGATCGCGAGCCGGCGCCTGCAGGGCGTGGCGCTGCTGCGCCCCAGCGACCTGCCGCCCGAGCGCCTGCACTTCGGCGTGCCCAACGGCAAGCAGCCCCTGGCCGAAGCGCTGGATCTGGCACTGGCCGCCACCAGCCAGGCAGAGCGCGACGCGCTGGAGCGGCGCTGGCTGTCTCCGCCAAAGTGGTCGGCATCGGCACAGCTGGCGTTGAGCCAGGCCGAAAAGCGGGTGCTGGAGCAGCCGTTGAAGATCGGCTTCGCACCGAATGCGGCGCCGCTGTCGTTCACCGGCGAGGATGGCAAGGCCAGTGGCCTGGCCAGCGAGTACCTGCACCGCTTGATGCAGGCCGGCGCCAACCTGCAGATCGAGAACAGCCATGACTGGTACGAGGTACGCGAGAAGGCCCGTCGCGGTGAACTGCAGGCGGTGATGGGGATTCCCGCCGATTCGCGCTACCTGGGGCCGGACTGGGTGTTCAGCCAGCCCTTCATCAGTGTGCCGAACGTGATCGTCAGCAGGAGTGATGCTGCACCGCTGCTGGGCCTGGCGGATCTGCAGGGCAAGCGCGTGCTGCTGTCCGATCCGGAGCGGGTGCGGGGCTATGTGCTGCAGCAGGCGCCGCAGGCCCGGATCATCGCTGCGCGCAGCGCGGAACAGGCGCTGCAGCGCCTGCTGGATGGCGAGGCCGATGCCTATGTCGGCAATCTTGCGCTGGTCGATCATCAGCTGCGCAGCCGCTTCCCGGGGCGGCTGCAGGTGGCGGCCCCGGCAGGCTTCAACGACCAGCTGGTGCTGGCGGTGGAGCGACGCCATGCGGCCCTGGCCACCACCTTCGACCGCCTGCTGCTGCAGATGACTCCACGCCAGCGCGAAGCGCTGCGCAGTGCCTGGCTGGCGGTGGAGTACCGCAACGGCATCGACTGGAACAATGCGCTGCGCTGGGGCGTGCCGGTGCTGCTGGTCCTGCTGACCGCGATGCTGGTGCATGGCGTGGGCCATTGGCGCCTGCGTCGTGAGGTGGCCGGACGCCGGCAGCTGGAGCAGCGCCTGGCCGAAGTCACCGACAACCTGCCGGCGGTGGTCTATCAGGCACGCCGCGATGCCGACGGCACGCTCAGTTTCCCGTTCATTGCCGGCGACCTGCAGGCGCTGTTCGGCATCACCCGGCAGCAGGCCGAACAGGATGCACGGATGCTGCTGGAGCGCATCGAGGAGAACGATCGTGCGCATATCCTCCAGTGCATCGAACAGGCTGCGCGCCAGTTCGCTCCACTGATCCTGGAGTTCCGCCTGCGCGGTGATGAAGGAGCCGCGCGCTGGGTGCGCAGCCAGGCCCATCCCTATGCTGCCGAGGAAGGGGCCGTCACCTGGAGCGGCTACTGGGTGGATGTGAGCGAGGCGCGGCTGCAGGCCGAGGCGCTGACGGCGGCGAAGGCCGAAGCGGAGCAGGCGACCGAGGCAAAATCGCGCTTCCTGGCGACCATGAGCCACGAGATCCGCACGCCGATGAGTGGCGTGCTGGGCATGCTGGAAGTGCTGGCGCATTCGCCGCTGGACGCCGAACAGCAACGCATCCTTGGCGTGATCGAGGATTCGGCGCAGATGCTGCGGCAGATCCTCGATGACATCCTCGACTACTCGCGGCTGGAAGCGGGCGCGTTGCGTCTGGAGCCGGTACCGCAACCTCTGCGTCCGCTGCTGGAGAGCGTGTGCCGGCTGTTGTCCGCGCAGGCCAGTGCGCGTGGCCTGGCGCTGCACGTGCAGATCGATCCGCAGCTGGCGCCGGCGCATGAGGTCGACGGCGTGCGGTTGCGCCAGATCGTGTTCAACCTGCTCAGCAATGCCATCAAGTTCACCGCACAGGGGGAAGTGCGCCTGCAACTGGAGGTGCTGGGGACGACCACGGAGGATGGCCTGCAGCCACTGTGCCTGAGCGTGACCGACACCGGCATGGGCATCGCGCCGGATCAGCTGCAGCACCTGTTTGCACCCTTCACCCAGGCTGGCGCCTACATCCAGCGTGACCATGGCGGTACCGGCCTGGGCCTGAGCATCTGCCAGCGCCTGGTGCAGATGATGGACGGCGAGCTGGCCCTGCACAGCACATTGGGTGAAGGCACCCGCGCCGAAGTGCGGGTATCGCTGGTGGAAGCCGGCAGCGACGACGCGGCGGCGCTGGTGGCCGAGCAGGACCAGGCTGCGCTGCTGCCGGCCGCGTTGCGCCAGGCACGGGTGCTGGTGATCGAGGACCACCCGACCAACCAGGCGATGATGGCCTGGCGCCTGCAACAGCTGGGTGTGCCGTATGTATTGCTGGGCGATGGCCAGCAGGCGCTGGACCGGCTGTTGGTGGAGTCCTTCGACCTGGTCATCACCGACTGCCGGATGCCGGTACTCGATGGATTCGGCTTCACCCGCCTGCTGCGCGAACGCGAGGATCGCAATGGTCAGGCGCGGCTGACGGTGCTGGCATTGACCGCCAGCGTGCTGGATGACGACGCGCGTCGCTGCCGTGAAGCCGGCATGGACGAAGTGCTGGCCAAGCCGCTGTCGCTGGCGACGCTGCGCGCCGCGTTGCTGCGCTGGTTGCCGCAGGCACAAGGCCAATCGTTCGATGCGCCGTTGCACGATGCTGCCGCCGATGACGGTGAAGGGCTACCCGACTTCGCCTCCCTGCAGCAGCGCTATGGCTCACGCGAGGTTGCCGAGCAGCTGCGTGACAGCCTGCTGCAGGCCAGTGAAATCGATCTGGCGGCGGTGCAGCGTGCGCTGCAGGCCGGCGACCGCGAGACGGCCGCTCGGCACCTGCATCGCCAGGCCGGTGGCCTCGGCGCGGTGGGGGCGCGTGCGCTTGCCAGCCAGGCCAACACGCTGGTGGAACGCCTGCAGGATGCAGCCGAGCCCGATCCGGCGCCGTTGTTTGCGGCTGTGGCGGCGTTCGTGGCACGGCTGCAGCATCAGCTGCAGCGCCTGGCTCACTGAGCCGACTGCTGCTGCAGGTAGGCGATCACCAGCGCACGGCGCTCGGCGCTGGGAAACGCGTTGTACATGCGCGTGCCGGGCACCAGGTGGGTCGGCGACTGCAGGAAGGCGTCCAGGGTCTGCGCGGTCCAGGTCAGGTCGGCGCGCCGCATGCCTTCGGAATAGCCGTAGTCGGACAGGCTGCCGGCGCGACGGCCGATCACGCCGTGCAGGTTCGGCCCGAAGCGGTGGATGCCGCCGGGTTGCACGGTGTGGCAACCGGCACACAGTTCGAACGCGCGCTGCATGGCCTGCTGGTGCGCCTGTTCGGGCGTGGCCGGGGCTGCAGGTGGGCGCTGGCAGGCGCTGGCGGCCAGCGCGACGGCAACGATGATGAGCAAGCGGAAAGCACGCATGGGCGGGCAGGATAGCGCTGTGGTGGAGCGACCGGGCTGCGACACGCGGTCGCAGCCCGGGGCGATCACATGCCCGAGTAATTCGGGCCGCCGCCGCCCTGCGGGGTCACCCAGACGATGTTCTGGGTCGGGTCCTTGATGTCGCAGGTCTTGCAGTGCACGCAGTTCTGCGCGTTGATCTGCAGCCGCGCGTTGTCGGCTTCGCCAACGAACTCGTACACGCCGGCCGGGCAATAGCGCGCTTCCGGACCGGCGTACTCGGCGAGGTTGACCTTCACCGGAATGCTCGGATCCTTCAGCGTCAGGTGGCTGGGCTGGTTTTCGTCGTGGTTGGTGCTGCTCAGGAACACCGAACTGAGACGATCGAAGGTCAGCACGCCATCCGGCTTCGGATAGGTGATGCGGGTGTGCTTGGAGGCCGGCTCCAGGCAGGCATGGTCCGGCAGTGTGCGGTGCAGGGTCCACGGCGGGTTGCGCACGCCCAGCTTCGGCAGCAGCCACTGCTCCACGCCGGTCATCAGCGTGGCCACGGTCTGGCCCTTCTTGAACCACTGCTTGAAGTTCTTGGCCTGCTGCAGTTCGGTGAACAGCCAGCTGGCTTCGAAGGCCTTCGGGTAGGCACTGAGTTCGTCGTGCTGGCGGTCGGCGGCCAGCGCGTCGAAGGCGGCATCGGCGCACAGCATGCCGGTCTTGATCGCCGCATGGCTGCCCTTGATGCGGCTGGCGTTGAGGTAGCCGGCCTCGCAGCCGACCAGGGCGCCACCGGGGAACACCGTCCTGGGCAGCGACAGCAGGCCGCCGGCGGTGATGGCACGTGCGCCGTAACCGATGCGGGTGCCGCCTTCCAGGTGCTTGCGGATCGACGGATGGGTCTTGAAGCGCTGGAATTCCTCGAACGGGCTCAGCCACGGGTTCCTGTAGTCCAGGCCGACCACGTAGCCGATGGCGACCTTGCCGCCGTCGGCGTGGTACAGGAACGCGCCGCCGTAGGTGTCGCTGTCCAGCGGCCAGCCGGCGGCGTGCACCACCAGGCCCGGCTCATGCTTGGCCGGATCGATCTGCCACAGTTCCTTGATGCCGATGCCGTAGGCCTGCGGGTCCTTGCCTTCGTCGAGCTTGTAGCGGGCGATCAGCTGGCGGCCGAGGTGGCCGCGCGCGCCTTCGGCGAAGATCGTGTATTTGGCCTGCAGCGCCATGCCGCGCTCGAACGCCGGGCCGATGCTGCCGTCCTTCTCGATGCCCATATCGCCGGTGGCCACGCCGATCACTTCACCGTTGTCGCCGTACAGCACTTCGGCGGCGGCGAAGCCGGGGAAGATCGCCACTTCCAGCGCTTCGGCCTGCTGCGCCAGCCAGCGGGTCACTTCCCCCAGGCTGATGATGTAGTTGCCTTCGTTGTGGAAGCATTCCGGCAGCAACGCGTTGGGCGTGCTGCGCGCGCCTGTCTCGCTGAGGAACAGGAATTCGTCGCGGGTGACTTTCTGCTTCAGCGGGGCGCCACGTTCGGCCCAGTCCGGGAACAGTTCGGTCAGCGCGCGCGGATCCATCACCGCACCGGACAGCACGTGCGCACCCGGTTCGGAGCCCTTTTCCAGCACGCACACCGACAGCTCGCGGCCGGCTTCGATCGCGCGCTGGCGCAGGCGGATCGCGGTGGCCAGGCCGGCGGGGCCGGCGCCGACGATCACCACGTCGAACTCCATTACTTCACGCGGGGGCAGGGCGTTGGCTTCAGCGCTCATCGATTGCATGACTCGTGGGTAGTGCCGGCATCGGGGCCACCGGCGGTTGCCTGGGAATCGCGCGTGCGGCCACGGGCGAAACGGTTGTTTGAATGTGTCAGGGTACCGGGCCGCGCCGGATCCAGCTAGATCGCCGACGTTCACACCACGATTGTTGCGGTGCAGCGTAATGTCCTGGCCCCGGATGACCGACAATGGTCCAGTCCTGACTGCGCGTGAGTGCCATGGCTTTGCATCCGTACGATCTGTTCGATGTCCGTTCCCTGCTCAGCGAGGAAGAGCGCGCGGTGCAGGACAGCGTTGCCCGTTTCACCAACGAACGCGTGCTGCCGATCATCGGCGATGCCTTCGACCAGGCCCGTTTCCCGGCCGAACTGGTGCCGGAAGTAGCCTCGCTGGGCCTGCTCGGTGCGACGCTGCCGGCCGAGTACGGCGGGGGTGATCTGGGGGCGGTCAGCTATGGCCTGATCTGCCAGGAGCTGGAGCGCGGCGACTCGGGCCTGCGCAGTTTCGTCTCGGTGCAGAGCTCGCTATGCATGTACCCGATCTACGCCTACGGCAGTGAGGAACAGCGCCGGCAGTGGTTGCCAGCGATGGCGCGTGGCGAGCTGATCGGCTGCTTCGGCCTGACCGAGGCGCATGGCGGTTCCGATCCGGCCAGCATGAAGACCCGTGCGGTGCGTGACGGCAGCGACTGGCGCATCAACGGCAGCAAGATGTGGATCACCAGCGGCCCGGTGGCCGACCTGGCCATCATCTGGGCGCAGACCGAGGACGGCATCCAGGGCTTCGTGCTGGAAAAGGGCATGGCCGGTTTCACCACGCAGGAAATCAAGCACAAGATGAGCCTGCGCGCCTCGCTGACCGGTGCGCTGTATTTCGATGACGTGCGCGTGCCGGACACGCATCGCCTGCCGAATGTAAAAGGCCTGAAGGGGCCGCTGGGTTGCCTGACCCAGGCCCGTTACGGCATCAGCTGGGGCCCGATCGGCGCCGCCATCGCCTGCCTGGATGAAGCGCTGGGCTATGCCAAGGAACGCGTGCTGTTCGGCCGTCCGCTGGCGGCCACCCAGAGCGCGCAGATCAAGCTGGCCGAGATGGCCCGCCGCATCACCACCGCCCAGCTGCTGGCACTGCAGCTGGGCCGCTTGAAGGAAGCCGGCCAGCTGCAACCGCAGCAGGTCAGTCTGGCCAAGTGGAACAATTGCCGCATGGCCATCGACATCGCCCGCGAATGCCGCGATCTGCTGGGAGGCGCGGGTATCACCACCGAGCACGTGGCGATCCGCCATGCACTGAACCTGGAATCGGTGATCACCTATGAAGGCACCGAGACCGTGCACCAATTGGTGATCGGCCGCGAACTGACCGGCATCAGCGCGTTCTGAAACCGGATTCCGGTGGGTGCCAGCCTTGGTTGGCACTGCGGCCGCGCGCGGAAGGCATCCACGCATGGCGTGGATCTACCGGTCTACGCGGAAGGCATCCACGTGCGGCGTGGAACCATCGGTCTACGTGGAAGGCATCTACGTGCGGGGTGGATCCATCGGGTAGATGCCAACCTCGGTTGGCATGCGGCGGTTCACGCGCCGCCGGCAAATCCGTGCTGGCGCCACGCCTCGTACATCACCACGGCCACGGTGTTGGAAAGGTTGAGGCTGCGGTTGTCCGGCCGCATCGGCAGGCGCAGGCGATGTCCATCGGGCAACGCATCGAGCACGTCCTGGGGCAGGCCACGGCTTTCCGGGCCGAACAGGAAGGCATCGCCATCTTCAAAGGCCACGCTGTCATAGCGGACGCTGGCCCGGGTACTCAGGGCGAACAGTCGTTTCGGCGCGATCCGCGCCAGCGCGGTGTCCAGGTCGGGGTGCACCTGCAGGCGCGAGTACTCATGGTAGTCCAGTCCGGCGCGCTTGAGCTGCTTGTCGTCCAGTGCGAAGCCGAGCGGCTCGACCAGGTGCAGCTGCGCGCCGGTGTTGGCGCAGAGCCGGATCACATTGCCCGTGTTGGGCGGGATTTCCGGTTGGAACAGGATCACGTGGAACTGGGGCGCGGCATTCATCGGCGCAGTGTACCTGCGACGGCCGCCGCCTTTACGGCGCACGCCCTGCACGAGGCAGGGCGGCACCGGTTACGGGCGCAGCAGGACCTGGGCGGTTTCGGTGGCCAGGGCCTGCAGGTCGGCGGCGCTCGGGCGCACCTGCAGGGCCGGCAGGTTGACGATCACCTGGTTGGCAACGCTGGTGGCGGCAGCAGCCAGGGTGGCGGCGTAGCGCTGGGCTTCCTGCTCGGCGGCCAGGGCGACGCGCTGTTCCAGGCTCGGGCGCACTTCCACCGAGGCCAGGGTGGCGATCGGCATCGCGGCAGCGACCGGGGCGGCGATGTAGCCAGCGCGCTCGGCCAGCTGGTCGGCGCTCGGGCGCACTTCCACGGTGGCCAGGGTCGGGATGCCGCTGGTGCGTTCCCAGGCCTGCTGGGCCAGCTGGTCGGCGGCCGGGCGGACCTGCACGGTGGACAGGGTCTTGATGGATTCGGAGGCCTGCACCGACGAAACAACCGCGGTGCCGGCGATCAGGGCGATGGCGATGGCAATGGTCTTGGTGTTCATGACGGGGCCTGTTTAGTGTTGGTGAGCAGTGGTGTGGTAGTAAGGTAGTACACCGATTCTGGGGATGCAAGGGAAATTTTCGATTTCCTGCGTTTGTTCAGTCTTCAGTCAGCTTTTGTCTGAAGCCCTTCCTGGCGCAGGAAGTACCAAGCAATCCGCGTGCCAACTTTTAATCATTGATTTGTAAGGCTTTTTGTAGGTCAAAAAAGTGTCCGGTGGGCGGACACCTGTCCATTCGATGTGCCGCGGACACTGTCCGGACGCCTTCTGCCGGTACATGTGACGGTTGAGGACCGCAGGCAGGGGCGCTGGATGACCCACCGGGGCAAACACCCCCAGTGACTGCCGACCGATTCCTGCCATTGCACGCGCAGGCTAGGATCGGGGTTCACCTATGTGACCAAGGATCTGGATATGCCTCTCGCCCTTCGCCCGCGCGCCGCACTGCTGGCCGTTGCCCTCAGCACCGCCCTGGGCACGCTTGCGCCCACCTCTGCCCTGGCGGCCAAGCCGGCGGCACCGGCCAAGGTCGATATTCCGTATGAGCAGTTCACCCTGCCCAACGGCCTGCGGGTGATCGTGCATACCGATCGCAAGGCGCCGATCGTCGCGGTCAATGTCTGGTACCACGTGGGCAGCAAGGACGAGCCGGCCGGCCGCACCGGCTTCGCGCACCTGTTTGAGCACCTGATGTTCCAGGGCAGCGAAAACCACGACGGCGAATTCTTCGAACCGTTCAAGCAGGTGGGCGCCACCAACCAGAACGGCACCACCAACACTGACCGCACCAACTACTTCGAGAACGTGCCGACCACCGCGCTGGACATGGCGCTGTGGATGGAATCGGACCGCATGGGCCATCTGGTCGGCGCGATCGACCAGGCGGCGCTGGACGAGCAGCGTGGCGTGGTGCAGAACGAGAAGCGTCAGGGCGAAAACCAGCCCTATGGACAGGCTTGGGATCAGCTCAACAAGGCGATGTACCCGGCCGGCCACCCGTACCATCACGGCGTGATCGGCTCGATGAACGATCTCAACGCCGCGTCGCTGGACGACGTGAAGACCTGGTTCCGCACCTGGTACGGCCCGAACAACGCGGTGCTGGTGCTGGCCGGTGACATCGACCTGGCCACCGCCAAGGAAAAGGTGGCCAAGTACTTCGGCAGCATCCCCGCCGGCCCCACCATGGCGCAGCCGGCGGTGAACGTGGCCAAGCGCACCGCCGATACCCGCGAGACGATGACCGACAAGGTGCCGCAGGCGCGCATCTACCGCGCCTGGAACGTGCCGCAGGTCGGCACTGCCGAGGTCGATCAGCTGCAGCTGTTCGCGCAGGTACTGGGCGGCGCCAAATCCTCGCGGCTGAGTCAGCGCCTGCAGCACCAGGACAAGCTGGTGGACAGCATCGGTTCGGGCCTGTCGACCTCCCAGCTGGGCTCCAACTTCGTGATCATGGCCACGGTCAAGCAGGGCCAGGACCCGGCCAAGGTCGAGAAGATCATCGACGAAGAACTGGACCGCCTGATCAAGCAGGGCCCGACCGCGGCCGAACTGGAGCGCGCCAAGACCGGTGCCCGCGCCGGCTTCATCCGCGGCATCGAGCGCATCGGTGGCTTCGGCGGCAAGGCCGACGCACTGGCCGAGTGCGCGGTGTTCACCGGCGACCCGGGCTGCTTCCGCACCTCGCTGGCCAACATCGAGAAGGCCTCCGCCGCCGACCTGAGCCGTCTGGGCGCACAGTGGCTGGACAAGGGCAGCCACACCCTGGTGATCGCACCGGGCGAGCGCGTGGCGCTGAAGGAAGACCCGAGCCAGGCCCCGAAGCCGTTCACTGTGCCGGCGGTGGACGCCAAGTACAGCACCCTGCCTGAGCAGGTGGACCGCAAGGCAGGTGTGCCGCAGACCCGCGAGTTCCCGCAGCTGAAGTTCCCGGCGTTGCAGCGCGCCACGCTGAAGAACGGTACCCAGGTGATCCTGGCCGAGCGCCATGAAATTCCGGTGGTGCAGTTCAGCTACCAGTTCCCGGGCGGCTTCAGCGCCGACCAGGGCCGCAAGCCGGGCACCGCCAACTTCACCATGAGCCTGATGACCGAAGGCGCCGGCAAGCTCGGTTCGCTGGCCTTCGCCGATGCCGCCGATGCGCTGGGCGCCGGCCTGGATGCCTCGGCCGGACTGGATTCGATGAGCGTGGACCTGTCGGCACTGAAGGAGAACCTGGCACCGTCACTGGCGTTGTATGCCAGCCTGCTGCGCGAGCCGCGCTTCGAGCAGGGCGAGATCGACCGGGTCAAGGCGACCTGGATCGCCGGCATCCAGCAGGAGAAGGTCAACCCGGGTGCGGTGGCGATGCGCGTGCTGCCGCCGCTGCTGTACGGCAAGGGCCACCCGTATGCCATTCCGTTCACCGGCAGCGGTGACGAGGCGGCGATCAATGGCCTGACCCGTGAGGACCTGGTCGACTTCCATCACGACTGGCTGCGTCCGCAGAACGGCACCCTGATCGTGGTGGGTGATACCACGCTGGCCGAAATCGTGCCGTTGCTGGACAAGCAGCTGGCCGACTGGAAGGCCACCGGCGAGGCACCGCAGGTCAAGGCGGCCACCGACGTGGCGCTGCCGAAGGGCCCGCGCGTGTTCCTGATCGACCAGCCGGGCGCGGTGCAGGCCAACCTGTTCGCCGGCCAGGTGGTGCCGCCGTCCAGCGCGACCAGTTCGACCCGCTTCGACATCGCCAATGGTGTGATCGGCGGCGACTTCACCTCACGCCTGAACATGAACCTGCGCGAGGACAAGCACTGGTCGTACGGTGCGCGCAGCAGCGCGGTCAATTCGGTGGGCCAGCGCCCGTGGATGGCCAGCGCGCCGGTGCAGATCGACAAGACCGGCCCGGCGATGGCGGAAATGCGCAAGGAAATCGCCGCGTTCGCCGATGGCAGCAAGCCGGCCACTGCCGCCGAGGTCAACCGCATCCGCAACATCCAGACCCTGAGCCTGCCCGGTGCCTACGAGACCGCCAGCGCAGTGGCGGCGACCATCGGTTCGATCGTGCAGTTCAAGCGTCCGGACGATTACGTGCTGCGCCGCAAGGCCGAGATCGAGGCGATGACCCCGGCGCAGGTGCAGCAGGCCGCCGCCGAGATCAAGCCGCAGGCCCTGACCTGGGTGGTGGTGGGTGATCTCAAGCAGACCGAAGCGGCCGTGCGTGCGCTGAACCTGGGCGAGGTGACGGTGATCGACGCCGAAGGCAATCCGGTCAAGAAGTAAGGCAATACGTCGGCCAGGGGTCGGACCCCTCCCCTCGGGAGGGCTCCGACCCCCACCGTGCATTCGGGGTCAGAGCCCTCTGCGAGGGATCTGACCTCGGCCCCGGCTACCCCCGATTCAGGCTGTTCAGGCAGAATCCCCCCATACCCTTCCAGGATCTGCCCATGCGCGTTCTGCTGCTTTCCTCCCTGCTGCTCACCGTCACCGCCTGTACCTGGGTGCCGATCGAACCGGCGGGCAAGGCGACCCGCGTGCTGCCGGCAGGCCCGATCCCGGCGGGCTGCATCGCCAAGGGCGAGGTGGTGGTCACCGTGAAGAGCAAGGTCGGTTTCTACAACCGCAACCCGCTGCGCGTGCAGGAAGAGCTGGAAACCCTGGCCCGCAACGAGGCCCCCAGCACCGGCGCCAACGCCGTGCAGGCCGCTGCGGCACCCGCCGATGGCAGCCAGCGCTTCGCCGCGTTCCAGTGCCCGCCGCGCTGAACCGGGCACCATACGGCCAAGGCTGAATCCGTAAAGATGCGGTGAAGGCCCCGGGGGTTATAGAATAGCGCCCCCTTTTGCCTGAGCCTTGGCGCTAACCTCGATGCTCTTCAAGAATGTCTCGATCGCCGGCCTGGCCCATGTCGATGCGCCGCATACGCTGACGACCAAGGAAATCAACGAACGCCTGCAGCCGACGTTGGATCGCCTGGGTATCCGCACCGATGTGCTCGGCGATATTGCCGGCATCCACGCACGCCGACTGTGGGACAACGGCGTGCTCGCCTCCGATGCCGCCACCATGGCTGGCCGCAAGGCGCTGGAAGACGCAGGCATCAATGCGACGCAGGTGGGCCTGCTGGTCAATACCTCGGTCAGCCGTGACTACCTGGAGCCGTCCACCGCCTCCATCGTCTCGGGCAACCTTGGCGTCAGCGACGAGTGCATGACTTTCGACGTCGCCAATGCCTGCCTGGCCTTCATCAACGGCATGGACATCGCCGCGCGCATGATCGAGCGCGGTGATATCGACTACGCGCTGGTGGTGGATGGCGAGACCGCCAACCTGGTGTACGAGAAGACCCTGGAGCGGATGACCGCCCCGGACGTCACCGCCGACGACTTCCGCAACGAGCTGGCGGCCCTGACCACCGGTTCGGGTGCGGCCGCGATGGTGATGGCGCGCTCGGAGCTGGTGCCGGACGCGCCGCGCTACAAGGGCGGCGTGACCCGCTCGGCCACCGAGTGGAACCAGCTGTGCCTGGGCAACCTGGACCGCATGGTCACCGACACCCGCCTGCTGCTGATCGAGGGCATCAAGCTGGCCCAGAAGACCTTCTCCGCTGCCAAGATCGCCCTTGGCTGGGCCGTGGAAGAGCTGGACCAGTTCGTCATCCACCAGGTCAGCCAGCCGCATACCGCCGCGTTCATCAAGAACTTCGGCATCGACCCGAAGAAGGTCATGACCATCTTTGGCGAGCACGGCAACATCGGGCCGGCCTCGGTGCCGATCGTGCTGAGCAAGCTCAAGCAGCTGGGCAAGCTGAAGAAGGGCGACCGCATCGCGCTTCTGGGCATCGGCTCGGGCCTGAACTGCTCGATGGCCGAAGTGGTCTGGTAAAAAAGTCACCGCTGACCCGCTGCGTGATTGCCTGGCGGGCGCGGCCGGTGCTCGGAATCCTCATGTACCCACGTACACTCCGGTTCCTGCGCGCCGTCCGCACCCACCAGCCAATCGCTCGCGACGGACAGCGATGATTTTTCCAAGTGTCCAAGGGCCGGTTCTACCGGCCCTTTTTACAGGTGCGATCCGATGTCCCAGCTTCCCGGTTACCCCGCCCACCCGCAGCGCTTCGAGGTACGCCCCGGCCTGTCGATGAGTTATCTCGACGAAGGCCCGCGCGACGGCGAGGTGGTGGTGATGGTGCACGGCAATCCATCGTGGAGCTATTACTGGCGCACGCTGGTGGCTGGCCTGTCAGACAAGTACCGCTGCATCGTGCCGGACCACATCGGCATGGGCCTGTCGGACAAGCCCGATGACAACCGCTACGAATACACCCTGCAGTCGCGCGTGGACGATCTCGATGCGCTGCTGAAGCACCTGGGCATCACCGGCCCGGTGACCCTGGCCGTGCACGACTGGGGCGGCATGATCGGCTTCGGCTGGGCGCTGTCGCACCATGAGCAGGTCAAGCGCCTGGTGGTGCTCAATACTGCCGCGTTCCCGATGCCGGCAGCGAAGAAGATGCCGTGGCAGATCGCGCTGGGCCGCCACTGGAAGATCGGTGAGTGGATCATCCGCACCTTCAACGCGTTCTCCTCCGGTGCCTCGTGGCTGGGCGTGGAGCGCAAGATGCCGGCGGACGTGCGTCGCGCCTATGTGTCGCCGTACAACAGCTACGCCAACCGCATCAGCACCATCCGCTTCATGCAGGACATTCCGCTGTCGCCGGCCGACAAGGCGTGGTCACTGCTGGAGCGTGCCGGCAAGGCGCTGCCGTCCTTCGCGGATCGGCCGGCCTTCCTCGGCTGGGGCCTGCGTGACTTCGTGTTCGACCACCACTTCCTGAAGGGCTTCCAGGCCGCGCTGCCGCAGGCGCAGGTGCATGCCTTCGAGGATGCCGGCCACTACGTGCTGGAAGACAAGCATGAGGTGCTGGTGCCGGAAATCCGCGCGTTCCTGGACAAGAACGCGCTGTAACCGGATGCGGGGTCGGATCCCTCTCGCAGAGAGGGCTCTGACCCCATCTGCAACGGAACCTTTCGGTAGCGCCGGGCCATGCCCGGCGTAGTCGTACATGGGGTCAGAGCCGTTTCCGTGCCGGAAACGGATCCGACCCCGCCCGTCACGCCGCGATCGGTGCCTGCGGTGGCGAGGAGGGGCTGTTGCCGTTGTCGTCCGGATGGTCGTCGTCGTTGCCGGCTTCATCGCGCCAGCGCCAGTCGGCCAGGGTCAGCGGATCCAGGCCATAGGCGATACGTGCCTTGTCGCACTGCGGGCTGGCCTTGCCGTACTCCCACGATGCGTCCACCTCACGGCACACGCTGGGCCGGTTGGGGTGGATGGTGCAGCGTGAATACACGCCGATCTGCGCATCCAGCGCCACACATCGCACCGGCTTGGAATGGGTGCCACGCATGCACAGGCGGTGCGGGTCGAGCACCTCGGTCAGCTGGTGCGGCACGCCGCCGGGGGTGACCTCGTCCGACTCCATCCAGTGGAAGGCCACGCGGTATTGGGTGCAGCAAGCGCCGCAGGTCATGCAGGGATGTTGCATGGGCATGCCGCCTCGGGCGGCAGTCGGAATCGGGAACGAGGGTGCGGATTTTCCACGAAGCGGGCCGCCGCGCAAGAAATTCCGTAAGCGGCGACAATGAACGGATGAACCGACCCTGCAACATTGCTGCCCGGCTGCCTGAACTGGCGCGTGAACGTCCCGATCAGATCGCCATCCGCTGCCCGGGTCGCCGCGGCGCCGGCAACGGCATGGCCGCCTATGACGTGACCCTGGATTACCGCCAGCTGGATGCCCGCAGCGATGCCATGGCCGCCGGCTTGGCCGGCTACGGGATCGGCCGCGGGGTGCGCACGGTGGTGATGGTGCGGCCGTCGCCGGAGTTCTTCCTGCTGATGTTCGCGCTGTTCAAGCTGGGCGCGGTGCCGGTGCTGGTCGATCCGGGCATCGACAGGCGCGCGCTGAAGCAGTGCCTGGACGAGGCGCAGCCGGAGGCCTTCATCGGCATCCCGCTGGCCCATGTGGCGCGGCTGGTACTGCGCTGGGCGCCGTCGGCGACCCGTTTGGTCACCGTCGGTCGCCGCGTGGGCTGGGGCGGTACCACCCTGGCCGCGCTGGAGCGTGCCGGTGCCGGTGCCGGTGCCGGTGCGGGGCCGATGCTGGCCGACACCGATGGCGAGGACATGGCCGCGATCCTGTTCACCAGCGGCTCCACCGGCGTGCCCAAGGGCGTGGTCTACCGCCATCGCCACTTCGTCGGCCAGATCCAGCTGCTGGGCAGCGCGTTCGGCATGGAAGCGGGTGGGGTGGACCTGCCGACCTTCCCCCCGTTCGCGCTGTTCGATCCGGCGCTGGGCCTGACCTCGGTGATTCCGGACATGGACCCGACGCGGCCGGCGCAGGCCGACCCGGCACGCCTGCACGACGCCATCCAGCGTTTCGGGGTGACCCAGCTGTTTGGCTCGCCGGCGCTGATGCGGGTGCTGGCACGACATGGGCGGCCGCTGCCGACGGTGACCCGGGTGACCTCGGCCGGTGCACCGGTGCCGCCGGACGTGGTCGCCACCATCCGCAACCTGCTGCCGGCCGATGCCCAGTTCTGGACACCGTATGGCGCCACCGAGTGCCTGCCGGTGGCGGTGGTCGAGGGGCGCGAGCTGGAGCGTACGCGCGCCGCCACCGAGGGCGGTGCAGGTACCTGCGTCGGCAGTGTGGTCGCACCGAACGAGGTGCGCATCATCGCCATCGACGACGCGCCGTTACCGGACTGGTCGCAGGCCCGCGTTCTGGCCGTGGGCGAGATCGGTGAGATCACCGTGGCCGGGCCGACCGCCACCGACAGTTACTTCAACCGTCCGCAGGCGACGGCGGCGGCGAAGATCAGCGAAACGCTGGCCGATGGCAGTGTCCGCATCGTGCATCGGATGGGCGATGTCGGCTACTTCGATGCGCAGGGGCGGCTGTGGTTCTGTGGCCGCAAGACCCATCGCGTGGAAACCGCGCGCGGGCCGCTGTACACCGAACAGGTCGAGCCGGTGTTCAACACCGTGCCCGGGGTGGCACGCACGGCGTTGGTCGGCGTCGGCGCGGCGGGTGCGCAGACGCCGGTGCTGTGCGTTGAGCTGCAGCGTGGCCAGTCCGACAGCCCCGCCTTGCGCGAGGCGCTGCATGCCACGGCCGCCGCGCGACTGCCCGAGATGAAGCTGGAACACGTGCTGATGCATCCGGCCTTCCCCGTCGACATCCGTCACAACGCCAAGATCGGCCGCGAGAAGCTCGCCGTCTGGGCCCGCGCCGAACTGGAGAAGCGCGCATGAAGATCCTGGTCACCGGTGGTGGTGGTTTCCTTGGCCAGGCGCTGTGCCGCGGCCTGGTTGAACGTGGCCACCAGGTGCTGGCGTTCAACCGCAGCCATTACCCGGAACTGCAGGCGCTGGGCGTGGGCCAGATCCGCGGCGACCTGGCCGATCCGCAGGCGGTGCTGCATGCGGTGGCCGGCGTCGATGCGGTGTTCCACAACGGTGCCAAGGCCGGCGCGTGGGGCAGCTATGACAGCTACCACCAGGCCAACGTGGTCGGTACCGACAACGTCATCGCGGCCTGCCGTGCGCATGGCATCGGCAAGCTGGTCTACACCTCAACGCCCAGCGTGACCCATCGCGCCACGCACCCGGTGGAAGGACTGGGTGCGGACGACGTGCCGTATGGCGAAAATTTCCAGGCGCCGTATGCGGCGACCAAGGCGATTGCAGAACAACGGGTACTGGCTGCCAATGACACGACCCTGGCGACCGTGGCGTTGCGTCCGCGGCTGATCTGGGGCCCGGGTGACCAGCAGCTGGTGCCGCGTCTGGCCGAGCGCGCGCGCCAAGGCCGCCTGCGCCTGGTCGGCGACGGTAGCAACAAGGTCGATACCACCTATATCGACAACGCTGCGCTGGCGCATTTCCTCGCCTTCGAGGCGCTGGCACCGGGCGCGGCCTGCGCCGGCAAGGCGTACTTCATTTCCAATGGCGAGCCGCTGCCGATGCGCGAACTGGTCAACAAGCTGCTGCAGGCGGTGGGTGCGCCGACCGTGGACAAGGCGATCAGCTTCAAGACCGCCTATCGCATCGGTGCTGTGTGCGAGCGGCTGTGGCCGCTGCTGCGCCTGCGCGGCGAGCCGCCGCTGACCCGCTTCCTGGCCGAGCAGCTGTGCACGCCACATTGGTACAGCATGGAGCCTGCGCGTCGCGATTTCGGTTACGTGCCGCAGGTCAGCATCGAAGAAGGGCTGCGCAGGCTGAAGGCTTCATCTGCCGCATAGGTCGCCATCACTGGTTGCACACCGCCAGATCGGGAGGATGGACCCACGCCATCCAACGGCCCGGACATCTGCGAGGAGCACCATGCTGCATTACGCCGTCATTTTCTTTGTCATCGCCATCATCGCTGCTGTGCTCGGTTTCTCCGGCATCGCCGGTGCCGCCAGCAACATCGCCTGGATCCTGTTCGTGGTCTTCCTGGTGCTGGCAGTGATCTCGATGTTCCGCAAGCGCGGCTAGCATCTGCGGGGCATGCCGGCCAGCGGCCGGCTCTGCCCTGTGTGGTGGGTGCCGACCGTTGGTCGGCACGCCTTTTGTAGAGCCGAGCCGTGCTCGACTCTACAGAGCGCCGTCGAGCATGGCCCGAAGCTACATAAGTGCCCTGTCAGCCGCGTGGCCTTCCAGCGCCAGCTCGATCAGGCGGGTGATCAGCGCGGTGTAATCCACGCCACTGGCGCCCCACAGTTTCGGGTACATGCTGATCCGGGTGAAACCGGGCAGCGTGTTGATCTCGTTGATGACGATCTCACCGCTGGCGGTGAGGAACACATCCACCCGCGCCATGCCCGCGCATTCCAGTACCTGGTAGGCCTGAAGCGCGATCTGCTGGATGCGTGCCTGGGTAGCGGCGTCGATGTCGGCCGGTACCACCACGTCGGCACCATCAGCATTGATGTACTTGGTGTCGTAAGCGTAGAACTCGTCGTGTACCACCACTTCGCCGCACACGCTGGCCTGCGGATGCGCGTTGCCCAGCACTGCGCACTCGATCTCGCGACCGACCACGGCCGATTCCACCAGTACCTTGTGGTCGTAACGCAGCGCAAGTTCCAGCGCCGCAGCGAAGCTGGCGGCATCCTTGACCTTGCTCACGCCCACCGACGAGCCCTGGTTGGCCGGTTTCACGAACAGCGGCAGGCCGAGCTGGGCGATCACCGCATCGACATCGACCGTTGCAGCCTGGTGGCGCCGGATGCACAACCACGGTGCCACTTGCAGGCCGGCGTCGCGCAGCAGGCGCTTGGTCACGTCCTTGTCCATCGCCACCGCCGAACCCAGCACCGATGAACCGACGAAGGGCAGGTTGGCCATGCGCAACAGACCCTGCAGCGCACCGTCCTCGCCCAGTGGGCCGTGCACGATCGGCAACACCACATCAATCTGGCCCAGCGCGCCGGCCGTGTCGGTTGGCTGCAGCTGCGCCTGCTCGGCACCCGGACGTACCGACAGCGACGTACCGGAACGATGCAGTGCGATGCGCGCCGGGTCATCGGCGTTGAGCAGGAACGTCTCCGGTTGGCTCAGGTGCCACTGGCCCTGCTTGTCGATGCCGACCAGCACCGGCTCGAAGCGCTCCCGATCGAGGGCGTCGAGGATGTTCTTCGCCGACTGCAGTGAAACTTCGTGCTCGGAGGATTTGCCACCGAAGATGATGCCGACCCGGGTCCGTGCCATGGGGAATGCGATGTCCTGTGCGTTGCGTGGCCGTACAGCATGAACCTTCCCCCGCCTCGCGGATGAGGCACGGATGAACCGGACATCCATCCACGCATGGCGTGGATCTACCGGCCCCATGGCCCTCAATAGAGGGGTCGGAGCCCGTTGCGCAGCAATGGGCTCCGACCCCGCCATCTCACGGAATGCCTGCTGTTGCTGTTGGCGTTGGTGTTGAGGTTGCCGGCCAGCGGCCGGCACTACCGCGGGTGCCGGGCAGCAGCCCGGCCCAAGCTCCCCACCCACGCAGGTAGAATGCGCACATGGCTCTTTCCCTGCTCAAGTCCCTCAAGCCGGTCGCTGGCCGCGCCCTGCAGATCGCCCTGAACCGCGCGCTGGCGCTGGATCCGGATACCCGGCATGCGTTGGCCAGCCTGGATGGCCGGCATATCGACCTGACTCTGGAAGCGCCGTCGCTGGCCATGCGCATCAGCGTCGATGGCGACCAGTTGCGGGTTGGCCCGGTGGACACGCAGGAAGCCGACCTGGCCGTGCGCAGCAGTCTGGCCGGCGTACTGGCGCAGTTGCCGCTGCTGGCCAACGCACGCCGCGCCGACGGCAGCGACAGGGGCCGTGTGCGCGTGGCCGGTGATGCCGAGCTGGCACGCCGCCTGCAGCAGCTGGCCAAGGGCTTCGACCCGGACTGGCAGCAGCCGTTCGTCAGTGTGTTCGGCGAAGTGCTGGGGGTGCAGGTTGCCAATACCCTGCGTAGCGCCCTGCAGCACGCGCGCCAGGGCGCGATCGACCTGGCGCACAGCGCTGCCGAGTTCATTACCGAGGAATCGCGCGACGTGGTGCCGCGCGCGGAACTGGACGCCTTCCACGATGACGTGGACGTGCTGCGCGATGACGTCGAGCGTCTCGGGGCACGCGTGCAGCGCCTGCGGGGTGCCGCATGAAGGCCGTGCTGCGGGCCAGCCGCATTGGCCGGGTGATCCTGCGTTATCGCCTCGATGACCTGCTGCAGGGCACGCCGGCCGAACGCTGGCTGCGCCTGGCCAAGCCGTTCGTGCCGCGCGCTTCGGCCGACATCGCCGCGCAGTCGCGTGGTGCACGCTTGCGCCTGGCCTTGCAGGACCTCGGCCCGATCTTCGTCAAGTTCGGCCAGATCCTGTCCACCCGCCGTGACCTGGTACCGCCGGATGTGGCCAACGAACTGACCCTGCTGCAGGATCGGGTCAAGCCGTTCGATGGCGATGCTGCGCGGCGCATCGTCGAAGAAGCACTTGGGCTGCCGGTCAGCGAGGCCTTCGCCAGTTTCGATACCGAGCCGTTGGCCTCGGCCTCGATCGCGCAGGTGCATGCGGCCACCCTGGCCGATGGCCGCCAGGTGGTGGTCAAGGTGCTGCGACCGGGTATCGAGAAACAGATCGACGCCGACATCGCGTTGCTCAATTCGCTGGCCGCCCTGGTCGAGCGTACCCATCCGCGCGCCGACAAGATCCGGCCGCGCGAAGTGGTGGCCGAAGTCGAAAATACCCTCGCCGCCGAGCTGGACCTGCAGCGCGAAGGTGCCAATGCCAGCGTGCTGCGCCGCTTCTGGGAAAACAGCGACGACCTGTACGTGCCGGAAGTGATCTGGAGCCACACCGCCGAGCGCGCGCTGACCCTGGAGCGCGTGTGGGGTATCCCGTCCGACGACATCGCCGCGCTGGACAAGGCCGGCATCGATCGCAAGGCGCTGGCCGCCAAGGGCGTGCGGGTGTTCTATACCCAGGTGTTCCGCGACAACTTCTTCCATGCCGATGCGCACGCCGGCAACATCTGGGTCGACACCGATCCGGCGCGTCGCGCCAATCCGCGCTTCATCGCGCTGGACTTCGGCATCATGGGCCAGCTCTCGCAGGAAGATCAGTACTACCTGGCCGAGAACTTCATGGCCATCTTCAACCGCGATTACCGCCGCATCGCCGAACTGCATGTGCAGGCGCGCTGGATGCCGGACAACGTGCGGATCGACGATCTGGAAGCGGCGGTGCGTTCGGTGTGCGAGCCCTACTTCACCCGGCCGCTGTCGCAGATCTCGCTGGCCGAAGTGCTGATGAAGCTGTTCCGCGTGGCGCAGCGCTACCAGTTGACGCTGCAGCCGCAGCTGATCCTGCTGCAGAAGACCCTGCTGAACATCGAAGGCGTGGGCCGCCAGCTCGATCCGCAGATCGACATCTGGGCGGTGGCCAAGCCGGTGTTGGCGAAGATCCTGCGCGAGCGCTACAGCCCGCGGCGGGTGGTGCGCGAGATCGGCAAGCGCTTGCCGGAAATCATGACCCATGCACCGGACATGCCGCGCCTGGTGCACGCCTGGCTGACCCAGCAGGTGGAGGGCCGCCATGAGCTGGCGATGCGCTCGCGTGACCTGGTCGCGCTCGATGCCAGTGTGCAGCGCTTGCAGAAGCGCGCGGTCGGTGCGATCACCGGCGTCGGTCTGCTGGCCATCGCCGCGCTGATGTACGTGCTGCAGCCGCCGGGCTGGTACTGGGGTGACCTGCCGATGTGGAGCTGGCTGTCCGGGGCGGTTGGCGCGGCGGCGCTGGTGCGCGCGTGGTGGAAGTAAGCACCACGCTGCAGGCGCTCAAGGACGAACTGGCGCGCTTCGGCGCCGACAATGATGCGCGCGAAAGCGAGCGCGGTCGGCGCATGCTCAACATCACGCCGGACACCGGTGAGCTGCTGTCGGTGCTGGTGCGATTCGGCCGGGCACGGCGGGTCCTGGAGATCGGCACCTCCAACGGCTATTCCACGCTGTGGCTGGCCGAGGCCGCTGCTGCCATCGATGGTCACGTAACCACGCTGGAATCTGCCGAGGACAAAGTGGCGATGGCGCGCGCGACATTCGCCCGCAGCGGACTGGACGCATGCATCACGCTGATCCACGCCGATGCAGGCCAGTGGCTGGCAGATGCGCCGGAGGCCAGCATCGATCTGCTGTTCCTCGATTCGGACCGTGGGCAGTACGCCGGCTGGTGGCCGCAGCTGCGCCGGGTGCTGCGCGCCGGTGCCCTGCTGGTGGTGGACAACGCCACCTCGCATGCGGACCAGATGGAACCGCTGCGAACCCTGCTGGCAGCCGATGCGGGGTTCAGCACCAGCCTGGTGCCGGTGGGCAATGGCGAACTGCTGGCGGTGCGCAACGCTTGACCGCCCTGCAGGGGTAGGTGCCAACCTTGGTTGGCACGCTGTTGCTGATCGCGCAGAGCAGCCGAGCGTGGGCTCGGCTCTACAGAAGGCAGGCCCGTATAATCCCGCGGTGAGTACTGATACCGAAACCGCACCCGATACCGCGCCCCTGCAGCTGCTGCACCTGGATGAGCGCCTGGCCGTGGTCAACAAGCCTGCCGGGCTGATGGTCCATGACAGCAAGCTGGCCCGCGGCGAAGACGATTTCCTGGCCGATCGCCTGCGCGAGCAGCTGGGCCGGCCGATTTTCCTCGTGCATCGTCTGGACCGGGCGACGAGCGGCTGCCTGCTGCTGGCCTTCGACCGCGAGACCGCCAGTGTGCTGGGCAAGGCGCTGATGGGCGGCGAGGTGAGGAAGGATTACCTGGCGATCTGCCGCGGCTGGCCGGCCGAGGACGCCTGGCAGGTCGACCATGATCTGGACGGCGGCCCCGGCAAGCCGGTGAAGAAGCCGGCGATCACCGATTTCCAGCGTCTGGCCACCGGCGAACTGTCGGTGCCGGTGGGGGAGTTCGCCAATTCGCGTTACGCGCTGCTGCGCTGCCAGCCGTTGACCGGGCGCTTCCGGCAGATCCGTCGCCATCTGAAGCACCTGTCGCACCACATGATCGGCGACACCAGCCACGGTGATGGCCGCCACAACCGCATCTTCCGCATGCAGGGCGTGCATCGCATGCTGCTGCACGCTGAGCGCCTGCGCTTCCCGCATCCCGACGGCGGTACGGTGGATGTACGCGCACCGGTCGATGTTGAATTCCAGAAGGCGCTGGACCTGTTCGGCTGGCAGGTGGACACCGTTTGACGCCCAAACGGTCGAGGGGTCAGAGCCCTTTCCCGCCGGGAAAGGGATCCGACCCCGCCGAGGTCATTTCTTTTCCGGCTCGTTGACGATCGCTTCCAGATCCTTCTGCAGATCGGTGAACAGCGGCTGCATGCGTGCCTGGATCGCTACCATCACGTTCTGCATCAGTGCCGGGGTCTTGTCCAGCAGGCTCTGGCCGGCCGCGCTCTCATAGAACTCGGCCATCGCCAGCACGTCTTCCTTGCTGAAGGTCTTCTTGTACAGGTCCACGTACATCGGCCGCAGCTGCTGCCAGGACAATGCCTGGCGCAGGGTCTGGCTGGTCCGTGCCTGGATCCGCTTCAGCTGTTCCTGCTGCTGGGCATTGAGCTGGCGCTGGGCGGCCACCTGCTGGAACTGCTGCTGCTGCATCGCCTCGATCTGCGGCAGCATGGTGTCGATCATGCTCTGCGCGCGCGAGGCCGACAGCAGGCGGTTGATGTCGGCGTCGGTCGGCGGGGCGGCCAGGGCCGGGACGCTGGCCACAGCCAGCACCAGTGCCAGCAGCAGGGCGGCGCGGTGCAGCAGGGACGGCAGGGCGGGTGCGGAGCGGGTCATGCGGAGCTTCCTGCGGTACATGGGACGGCCAGCATACGCGCAGCCAAGGCGAAGGCGGCGTGTTCGGCGCCTGATCGGCGGCATACGGTGCGCGATACGCACTCCGTCGCGTGGCTGCCGCTACAATGCGCGGATGGGCAGTGGACCGGTCACCATCAGCGCGCAGCTTGAAATCCCCGACGGCGAGATCGTCGAGCGGTTCGTGCGCGCCAGCGGCGCCGGCGGTCAGAACGTCAACAAGGTCTCCACTGCGGTGGAACTGCGTTTCGATGTGGCCAACTCGCCCTCGTTGCCCGAACCGTTGCGTACGCGCCTGCTGGCGCGGCGTGACCGGCGCATGACCGGCGAAGGCGTGCTGGTCATCGACGCGCAACGTTTCCGTACCCAGGATCGCAATCGCGAGGATGCGCGCGAGCGGCTGGCGGCCTTCATCCAGGCCGGGCTGAGCGTGCCCAAACCGCGCAAGGCCACCAAGCCGACCCTCGGGTCGAAACTGCGTCGTCTGGACGCCAAACGCGGGCGCGCGCAGATCAAGCGCGGGCGCTCATCACGTGACTGGGAGTGATTGCTTGAACAACCCGACTCCGTTGCTGCCGGCCATTCCGCCGCACATGCCGCAGGTCAAACCCAACGCCTTCCTGCGCTGGCTGGCGCGCTGCACCCTGCGCATGGGCGGCTGGAAGGTGACCGGCACCCTGCCCGACATCCCGCGGCTGGTCTTCATCATTGCCCCGCACTCGTCCAACTGGGACGGCCTGTGGGGCATGGCGGCCAAGATCGCGCTGGGCATGAAGGTGAAGGTGCTGGGCAAGGCCTCGCTGTTCTGGTGGCCGCTGGGCCCGCTGCTGCACAAGCTGGGTGTCATCCCGCTCGATCGCAGCTCGCCGCAGGGCACGGTGGGCCAGGCGGTGGACCTGCTGCGCGACAACGAAAAAATGTGGTTCGCCATCACCCCTGAAGGCACCCGCAAGGCCGTGAAGGACTGGAAGGCCGGTTTCCTGAAGATCGCGCGGATGGCCGACGTGCCGATCCTGGCCGCGTATTTCCACTACCCGGAAAAAACCATCGGTATCGGCCCGGTGTTCACGCCGACCGGTGATGATGCCGCCGACATGGCGGCCATCCGTGAGTTCTACCGGCCCTGGATCGGCAAGACCCGCGGCACTGTCTGAGCCGGCCGCAGGCCGCTGCATAGACGCCACGTCCGGCACATGCCGGGCGAACGCGACAGGAGTAGGGTTGACGGCTGATATCCCGTACCGTCTGCCCAAGGAGCGTTCCACATGTCGCGTACCGTAGTCCTGGCCGCCGCCATCAGCCTGGCGCTGGCGGCCTGTTCCGGCAAGGAGTCCACCCCCGTGTCCGATGCCCAGAAGACGCCGGCCCAGCAGCCGGCCGAAGCCTCCACCAATCCGCTGCTGAGTGCCAGCACGCTGCCGTTCCAGGCACCGCAGTTCGACAAGATCAAGGACAGCGACTACCTGCCGGCGTTCGAAGAAGGCATGCGCCAGCACCTGGCCGACGTGCGCAAGATCGCCGACAGCAGCGAGCCGGCCACCTTCGACAACACCATCGTGGCGATGGAGCGCAGCGGCGAGACCCTGAACCGCGTGTCGCGCATCTTCTTCGGCCTGGTCCAGGCCGATACCAATGATGCCCGCCAGAAGATCCAGGAAGAGGTGGCGCCGAAGCTGGCCGCGCACCAGGACGAGATCAACCTCGACCCGAAGCTGTTCGCCCGCGTGAAGTCGCTGTATGACCAGCGCGCGACGCTGGGCCTGGATCCGGTGCAGACGCGCCTGGTCGAGCATTACTACGATGGCCTGGTGCGCGCCGGTGCGCAGCTGTCCGACGCCGACAAGGCGAGCCTGCGCAAGCTCAACGTGGAAGAGACCACGCTCTCCACCCAGTTCCACACCCGCCTGGTGGCCGCCACCGCCGCTGCCGCCGTTGTCGTTGACGACAAGGCCAAGCTGGCCGGCCTGGACGAGGACGCGATCAACAATGCTGCGGCCGCCGCCAAGGACCGCAAGCTGGATGGCAAGTTCCTGCTGCCGCTGCAGAACACCACGCAGCAGCCGGTGCTTGGCTCGCTGAGCGACCGCGACCAGCGTGCCGCCGTGCTGAAGGCTTCGGAAACCCGCGCCGAGCGCGGCGATGCCAACGACACCCGGCAGACCGTGCAGCGTCTGGCCCAGCTGCGCGCGCAGAAGGCCAAGCTGCTCGGCTTTGACACCTTCGCCGACTACCAGCTGGGCGACCAGATGGCCAAGACGCCTGCCGCTGCGCTGAAGCTGCTGACCGACACCGTACCGGCCGCGACCGCCAAGGCCCGTGCCGAAGCCGGCGAGATCCAGAAGGTGATCGACGCGCAGAAGGGCGGCTTCCAGGTGGCCGCCTCGGACTGGGACTTCTACGCCGAGCAGGTGCGCAAGGCCAAGTACGATCTGGATGAGTCGCAGATCAAGCCGTACTTCGAGCTGGACAACGTGCTGCAGAACGGCGTCTTCTATGCCGCCACCCAGCTGTACGGCATCACCTTCAAGCCGCGCACCGACATTCCGACCTACAACCCGGACATGAAGGTGTATGAAGTGTTCGACAAGGACGGCACCTCGCTGGCCCTGTTCTATACCGATTACTTCAAGCGTGACAGCAAGTCCGGCGGCGCGTGGATGGACGTGTTCGTCGAGCAGGATGGCCTGACCGGTGCCAAGCCGGTGGTCTACAACGTCTGCAATTTCACCAAGCCGGCCGCCGGCCAGCCTGCGCTGATCAGCTTCGACGACGTCACCACCATGTTCCATGAGTTCGGCCATGCGCTGCACGGCATGTTCTCGAACGTGAAGTATCCGTCGATCGCCGGTACCGCCACCTCGCGCGACTTCGTCGAGTTCCCGTCGCAGTTCAACGAGCACTGGGCGCTGGACCCGAAGGTGTTCGCCAACTACGCCAAGCACTACAAGACCGGCGAGGCGATGCCGCAGGAACTGGTCGACAAGATCCTCAAGGCGCGCAGCTTCAACCAGGGCTATGCGACCACCGAGTACCTGTCGGCCGCACTGCTGGACCTGGCCTGGCACACGCAGAAGGCCGATGCACCGCTGCAGGATGTCGGCGCCTTTGAAGCCAGTGCGCTGAAGAAGTTCAAGGTTGACCTGCCGCAGGTGCCGCCGCGTTACCGCACCACCTACTTCGACCACATCTGGGGTGGCGGTTACTCGGCCGGTTACTACGCCTACTTCTGGGCTGAAGTCCTCGACCACGACGCCTACCAGTGGTTCACCGAGCACGGTGGCCTGACCGCTGCCAACGGCCAGGAATTCCGCGACAAGATCCTCTCGCGCGGCAACAGCGTGGAGCTGTCGACCCTGTACCGCGATTTCCGCGGCAAGGACCCGTCGGTGGAGCCGCTGCTGAAGTTCCGTGGGCTGAAATAAGAAAGCGAAAACGGCGGGGGAAACCCCGCCGTTTTTCTTTGTGTAGCGTCGAGCTTGCTCGACGGGCTTTTCCGCCCTTGTAGAGCCGAGCCCATGCTCGGCTGCCGTTCCAGGAGCATCAGTCGAGCAGGCTCGACTCTACAAAAGCGGCTTACGTTCCTACGTGCACGCGATTGGCCTGCTCGGCCAACCCGAGGTGATCCAGCGCGATGTCCAGCGCCAGCACATAGCTCTGCGCACCGTAGCCGGCGGCGATGCCCAGGCGCTGGCCGACACCGGCCGGCAGGCAGGGCTCGGCCACCGCGCCATCGTCGTGCACTTCCACGTAGGCGTTGTGCAGGTACGGCAGCAGCCGCTGCAGGCGCAGGCTGTTGGCACACGCGCCCGGATCGAGCAGCGTCACCTCGCCGCGGCTGTGGTCGGCCACGCGCAGGGCGTCCAGCAGTTCCTGTTCCGAACCACAGGCGCGGATCGCGACGCTGGTGCCGGCGTCGATCGCCCGGTGCACCAGCGATTTCAGTACTGGTGCCGGCAGTGGCATGGCGGTGCGGATCAGCGCACCGGCCGCTTCCGGGCCACGGATGATGAAGATCGACATGGCTCAGCCCTCCTGTGCCAGGCGGCGGCCGACGATGGCCAACGACAGTGGATAGCCGGCCTGCTGGCTGCGCTGGTCGATGACCACTGCGGCCGGGCCGTGCTGCAGGTGCAGGCGTGCATCCAGGCCGGGTTCGCTGGGCGACTGCAGCTCGATGTACTGTGCCGGCAGCCGTTCCAGCGCCGCCTGCAACGCACCGCCCTCGGCCCGCCATTGCGCCTCGTCGGCCACGCCGACATCCAGCAGCACCCAGTCGGCCGAACGTGCCTGCGGCTGGCACAGGCAGTCGCGCACTTCGGACAGGCTGGCGCAATCGCTGCACAGCACGCGATGGCCGCTCAACTGTGCCGGCAGCTGCGGACGCGGCGCCGACGAAGATGCGTGGCGGATCACCAGGAGGGTCATACAACACCTTGCGGAATGCGCCCTGCGGCGCGGTGGACACACGATGCGCGTGATATCCGTAAAGGTGCGATGCCCGCGGCCGGGTTGGAGCGTAAAACCTGCGTAACCCTGCATCGGTAGCGCCGGGCCATGCCCGGCGGCGCGTTGGAACGGCCGCGCTGCGCGCTCGCCGGGCGTGGCCCGGCGCTACCGGGAACCTGCGGCGCGTGGTTGTGGTCCAATGCCAATACCACTCACCCGGAGCTTGTCATGGATGCTGTTGCCCGCCCCCCCTTTTCCGAACGCGCGCTGGCCTGGCTGAAGAAGGAGGCGCTGCCGTTGCTGGTGATGCTCGGCCTGCTGGCCGCCGCCCGCGATACCCTCGCCAACCACTACGTGGTGCCCAGTGGCTCGATGCAGCCGACCCTGCAGCCCGGTGACCGGGTGGTGGTGGACATGCGCGCCTATGGCCTGCGCCTGCCGTTCACCGGCAAGGAGCTGATGGCGACCGGTGTCCCGCAGCGCGGTGAAGTGGCGGTGTTCGACTCGCCGGCCGACGGTATCCGCCTGATCAAGCGCATCGCTGCGGTGGCCGGCGACCACGTGCAGCTGCACCAGGGCCACCTGAGCATCAATGGCCAGCCGCTGCAGATTGCCGATCTGCAGGACGTGGAAGCCTTCGGTGACCGCCGCGCCCGCCTTGACCTGGACGTCGGCGGCGGCCCCGACATCGCCGACCTTGTCGTACCCGCCGGCAAGGTGCTGGTGCTGGGTGACCACCGTGGCAACAGCTTCGACGGTCGCTTCTTCGGCTTTGTCGACGCCGACAAGGTCTACGGCCGCGCCGTGGCGGTGTACTACCGCCGTGGCGACGGCTTCGAGTGGCAGCGTCTGTAAGCTGAATCGATACGTCAGGCATATCAATCCTGACTTATCAGGTTATGGATCGACTGGATGGACGGGCCTAGTCTGGGCCCGTTCCCTCCCACGCCCGGCCGCCCCACCGGCCCATCGATCCCATGACTGGCGAAACAGCGGCGGCCGTTGCAGGCCGCGCCCCCACTGCCGACTCTGGCACCGACACCCGCATCCAGCAGGGCACGCCGGCGTTCCGCCGCACCGCGCTGGCATTGTTCCTGGCCGGCTTCTCCACCTTCGGCCTGCTGTACACGGTGCAGCCGCTGCTGCCTGAGTTCAGCCGCCACTTCGGCGTCTCCGCCGCCGGCAGCGCGATGTCGTTGTCGCTGACCACCGGCACCCTGGCGGTGGCGATGCTGCTGGCCGGGCTGCTGTCCGATGCCGTGGGCCGGCGCCCGCTGATGATCATCGCGCTGCTGGCCTCGGCGGTGCTGTCGCTGTGCACGGCACTGGTGGATGACTGGACCACGCTGCTGGTGCTGCGCACCCTGCTGGGCCTGGCCCTGAGCGGCGTGCCGGCGGTAGCGATGACCTATCTGGTCGAGGAAATGGACAGCCGCGCGCTGGGCCTGGCGATGGGCCTGTACATCGGCGGCAATGCCATCGGCGGCATGAGCGGGCGCCTGCTGGCCGGCATCATCGCCGACCACTGGGGCTGGCGCTGGGGCATCGGCGTGGTGTCGATCATCGCCATCGCCAGCACGGTGCTGCTATGGCTGCAGCTGCCGCCGTCGCGGCATTTCCAGGCCCGCCGTGGTGATCTGCGGCAGATGCCCGCGCGCTGGCGCACGTTGTTCGCCGACCCCGGCCTGCCGTGGCTGTTCGCCACCTCGTTCGTGCTGATGGGCGTGTTCGTCACCCTCTACAACTACCTGGGCTACCACCTGCTGGCGCCGCCGTACCGCCTCAGCCAGACCGTGGTCGGCCTGATCTTCAGCGTCTACCTGGTCGGTACCTTCAGTTCGGCGTGGATGGGCCAGCAGGCCACGCGCCATGGCCGCGGCCGCATCCTGTCGATCTCGTTCGCATTGATCGGCGTTGGCATCGTGCTGCTGGCGATGCCGTGGCTGAGCACGATGGCCCTGGGCATCGCGCTGGTGACCTTCGGCTTCTTCGGTGGGCACTCGGTAGCCAGCAGCTGGGTGGGCGCGCGCGCCGGTGCGATGCGTGCCGAAGCGTCGGCGCTGTACCTGTTCGCCTACTACCTGGGTTCGAGCGTGCTGGGTGGCGTCGGCGGTCTGGCCTATGCGGCCTGGGACTGGCGGGGCGTGTGTGCGTTCGCCGCCGTGCTGACCCTGATCGGTGGTGGCATCGTGTGGGCGTTGCAGCAGCGTGCTCCGCAGCCGGTGACGGCCTGACGCCCGCGCTGGTGGATGCCGACCTTGGTCGGCGCTGTGGCCGGGGGCCAACCAAGGTTGGCCACTACCGGGTGGATCGCACGTTCACTCTTCGGCGAACGCCCCGCGCAGCAGCGCCGCGAAATTGCGGATCAACGGCGTCACCCGCTCGCGATGCCAGGCCAGCTGCACTTCCGAATGCGCACCTGCATCGGCCAGAGCCACGAAGCGTGCCCCTTCCACTCGGATGTGATCGCACGACGACGGCAGGATCGCCGCGCCCAGGCCGGCGGCGGCCAGACTGATCAGCGTCGAGGCTTCACCCGCCTCCTGCACGATGCGCGGGGTGAAACCCGCGGCCGCACACAGCGCGATCATGTGGTCATGGATGCCCGCGCCCGCACTGCGGCGGAAGGCCACGAAGGGTTCCTGCGCGAAATCGCGCAGCGACAGCGTGCCCAGCTTCGAGAGCCGGCGCAGGGCAGGGTGGTCGGCATGCACGATCAACGCCAGTGGATCGACGAACAGGCTGTGCGCCACCAGTTCCGGCGGTAGCGCGCGCTTGCGGATGATGCCGACGTCCAGCGTGCCGTCGAGCAGTGCATCGATCTGCTGCAGCGTGTTCATCTCGCTCAGCTGCAGCCGCACCTGCGGATACTGCTGGCGGTAGTGCAGGATCGAACGCGGAATCTGCGGCGACAGCGGCGTGGCCCGGGTCAGCCCGATATGCAGCTCGCCCTGCTCGCCGCGCTGTGCGCGCTGCACCTCGTCCACTGCTGTTTCCACCTGCTGCACGATGGCGCGCGCACGTTCCTGCAGCAGCTCACCGGCGGCGGTCAGCTGCACCCGGCGATGACTGCGCACGAACAGGCGTGCACCGATCAGCTCTTCCAGCTGGCGGATCTGCTGGCTGAGTGGCGGCTGCGACATGCCCAGCCGCTCCGCCGCCTGGCCGAAGTGCAGCGTATCGGCGACGGCGAGGAAGTAACGCAGGTGGCGGAGTTCGATGGACATGCATGCAGTCTATTCATCGCCAGCCACAAATGGAGCCAGATCATTCGTACGTCATCCACGCATGGCGTGGATCTACCGTGTCGACCAAGGTCGACACCTGCCAACAGCACTGGTGATCTGTCGAAGGCGGGGTGGGGGGGGGGGGGGGGGGGGGGGGGGGGGGGGGTGGTGGGGGGGGGGCCCCCCGCCCGGCGGTGGGGGGGGCCCCCCCCCCCCCCCCCCC
>NZ_JBNDKU010000007.1:0-248303 GCF_050435725.1 Stenotrophomonas sp. AN71
ATCCTATAAACACTCCGTTTTTTCGCTCCGCCGCGCCCCCCCCCCCCCCCCCCCCCCCCCCCCCCCGCCCCCCGCGCCCCCCCCCCCCCCCCCCCGCCCCCCCCCCCCCCCGGCTCTACCGGAAAGGGGCGGACCCTCGCGGATCCGCCCCTTTTTTCATTTCGCCGTCGGGGCCGCGTTGGCCTGCCAGCCGCACATCTGGCCTTCGTTCTGCTGCTTCAGCCATTCGTTGACCGGAGTGAAGTACTCGATCATCGGGCCGGCATCGAGCTTGTCGGTACCGGTCAGCTCCTTCAGCGTGGCCTGCCACGGCTGGCTGGCACCCTTGCTCAGCATCGCCCAGTACTTCTGGCCGGCTTCCTTGTTGCCATAGAAGGTGCACTCGTGCAGCGGGCCCTTGTAGCCGGCTGCATCGCACAGGCCCTTGTAGAACTGGAACTGCAGGATGCGCGCCAGGAAGTAGCGGGTGTACGGGGTGTTGCCCGGCACGTGGTACTTGGCGCCCGGATCGAAGAACTCTTCGCCACGGGTGCTGGCCGGGGCCACGCCCTGGTACTTGGCCTTCAGGTCCCACCACGCCTTGTTGTAGTTGTCGGCGGTGATCGAACCGTCGAACACACCCCAGCGCCAGCGGTCGATCATCAGCCCGAACGGCAGGAACGACACGCCCGACAGCGCCATGCGCATCTGGTTGTTGATCACCGCTTCGCGGCTTTCGGACGGGGCGTCGACCAGGCCGATCGAGCTGAGGTACTTGGGCGTCATCGCCAGCACGATGGTGTCGCCGATCGCTTCGTGGAAGCCATCGTTGGCACCGCCCTGGAACAGCGGCGGCAGCGGGTTGTAGGCCAGGTCGTAATAGATGTGGCCCAGCTCGTGGTAGATGGTGGTGAAGTTCTCTTCGTTCGGCTTGATGCACATCTTGGTGCGCACATCGCCTTCCATGTTCATGTCCCAGGCGCTGGCGTGGCAGACCACGTCACGGTCATCGGGCTTGATGAACTGGGTCTTGTCCCAGTACGACTGCGGCAGCGACGGCATGCCCAGCGACACGTAGAAGTCCTGTGCACGCTCGGTCATCTGCTTGGCGGTACGCAGTTCGGCCTCGCGCTGCGCCTTGTACTGCGCGGCGACGTTGGCGTCCTTGCCGGCCTTGGCCAGCGCGGCGCTCAGGTTGGTCTGGTACTGCTTTTCAAGCGCGGCGGTGATGTCCAGGCTGCCGGCACCCGGGTACGGTTCCAGCTGGTCCCACAGGTTCGACCAGTCCTGTTGCCACATGTTGCCCAGCAGGTGCGCGGCGATCAGGCCGTTGCCCACTTCGGCCTTGTCCTTGCCGTAGGTCTTGTCCAGCTTGCCGCGTGCGTAGCAGTGCAGCTGCTCGTACATCGGCTTGACCTGCTCCCACAGGCGGTCGGTCTCCGGGCCGATCTGCTCCGGCGGCATGTCGTAGCCACTGCGCCACATCTGCCCGGCATCGGTGAAGCCCATGCCCTTGGCGCCTTCGTTCACCAGCCCGACGAACGTCTGGTAGTCGCCGCGCATGCTCTTGGTGGTGCTGTGCCAGCCCTGCCAGGCATCAAGCTGCTTGTCGTAGTCGCGGCTGCGCGCCAGTACCTGTTCCAGTTCGCCCAGCTGGCGGCAGGAGTTCGGATCGTTGGCATCGGTGCAGTACTTGCCGGCACCGTAGCTGCCTTCCATGCGGGTGGCGATCTGGGTCAGCTGGGCCAGCTTGGCCGGGTCGCGCGGTGCCGGCATCGAGGACATCAGCTTCAGCAGGTGGATCGCGCGCTTGCTGTCCTCGCTCATCGGCTTGCCATCGAACTTGGCGGCCTGCTCGATCCAGCTGTTGAGCTGGGTCAGCGAGCGCTCGTTGGCCTTGGCCGCGATGCGTTCCGAATCACTGTTGATGTAGGTGGAGGACAGCCACTGTGCCGAGGTCATCTCCGGGTAGGCGGCCTTGAATTCGGCATTGATGCGGGCCACGAACTGGTCGGCGGTTTCGCCGGCCGGCGCGCTGCTGCTGGCGGTATCGGTGCCTGGGGCAGCTTCCTTCTTGCAGGCGGCCAGGGCCAGCGTGGCGACGGCGATTGCCGAGGCCAGCAGGAGATGACGATGTTTCACGGGCGGTCCTTGGGTGGTGAACGACGGCCGAAGGCTAGTGGGCAGTCGCTGTCACCGCAAGTGGCGGAAGTCGGCCGGGCGGCGCCCGGCACCCGCAGAAGCCGGAGCACAAGCAACAGCAACAGCGGGCTATCCGTGGGATGGCGGGGCGGTGCCGGAGTGCGGGGACGCCGCAAGTACGTCCCTGTAGGCTTGGCAGCCGCATCCATGCGGCTGACACCCCGCACTCCGACACCGCCCCACCTCTGACAGTTTCCCGCGATCTGCGGTAGATCCACGCCATGCGTGGATGAAATCTGCCAGGTATCGACAATCAAAATGGGGTCGGATCCGTTTTCCTGCGGAAAACGGATCCGACCCCAAGTTCGTTCCAACAGATCGCGGAGAACTATCGAAGGCGGGGTGGGTCCGGTGGCGGGAGTGTCCGCGGCATGGATGCCGCGGCCAAGCCCCCATGGGTGAGGGCGCTTTGCTTGCGAAGCACTGCTTCGCAAGCGCCCGAACGCACAGCCGCCAGCGGCTGGGCCGGACCGCGGAGCGGGGTTTACGGCGTCTCCCGCCACCGGACCCACCCCGCCTACCCACAGGAAACCCGCTTTTGCTGTTGCTTCGGCTGTTGCTGTTGCCTGCAGCAGGTGCAGGGCTGCAAGCCCTGCTGAACAACCCTCAACCCTCGCAGTTGGCGAACACGTCGCGGTCGCGCTCGTACAGCGCCGTCTTCACCTGCATCAGGCCCAGCACCGACGGGAACAGGTTGTCGTGGTCGGCATAAGCCGCCGAACGCTTGCGCACGCACTGCAGGTCCAGCCCACGATTGCTGGCGAAGCCCTGCGAGAACCACATCGTCATCGGCACCCGGGTCTGTTCGGCCGGGGCGATGGCGTAGGGCACGCCATGCAGGAACAGGCCCTTCTCGCCCAGCGACTCGCCGTGGTCGGACAGGTAGATCATCGCGGTGTCGTAATCCTGCATCCCCTGCAGCGCGCCGATGGTCTTGGTCAGGAAGTGATCGGTGTACAGCACGGCGTTGTCGTAGCTGTTGGTGATCTCCTCGCGCGTGCAGCGGCCGATGTCACGGGTGTCGCAGGTCGGGGTGAAGCGGCGGAAGGCGGGCGGATAGCGCTCGAAATAGGCGGGGCCATGGTTGCCCAGCTGGTGCAGCACCACCACCCGGTCGCCAGGCTTCGCACGCACCTGGGTGGCCAGGTCTTGCAGCAGGATCTCGTCCATGCAGCGGCCATCGGCACACAGCCCCGGCGTGGTCGCATCGGACAGCGACTGGAAGTCCAGGCCTTCGCACACGCCTTTGCAGCCGGACTGGTTGTCACGCCACAGCGGCGCGATGCCGGCGCGGTTCAGTACATGCAGCAACGACTGGTGCGCGCGGATCTTCTTCTCGTCGTAGTCGTGACGGCCCCACGGCGAGAACAGGCACGGCAGCGAAACCTCGGTGCTGGTGCCGCACGAATGCATGTCCGGGAAATTGATCACACTGGCCTGGGCCAGTTCCGGGGTGGTATTGCGGCCGCCGTTGAGACCCCAGTTCTGCGCACGCACGGTTTCACCCATGACGATCACCAGCAGGCGTGGCTTGCTGGTCGGCGCGCGCGGGGTGGCCTTGGCATCGGTACCGATCGGCAGCTTCGGCGCGCGCTGTACCGGGTTGTCACCACGCAGTGCACGAGGCAGGCCCAGCAGCACATTGGCCGGGGTGGCCAGGTAGCGCACTTCGCGCTGGTTGCGCATCAGTGCCGACACATCCTGGAACGAGATCAGCGCACCGCCGACCGCGGTCACCGCCGCCACCACCAGGAAACCCAAGCGCCACAGCAGGCTGCGGCCCCAGCTGCGGCGGCGCAGCTGCACGCGCCACAGCACCACCATCGGCAGCACCGCCAGCAGCAGTACCGGCCACAGCAGCGACACGGTCATCAGCTCGCGGCTTTCCTTGGGGTCGGTCGCCAGCACGTTGCGCAGCATGTCCGCATCCAGATAGATGTGGTAGCGGCTCATGTAATGCGCGGCGAACGCGGTCACCAGCAACAGCAGGCTGATCACCACCTTGGCGTTCCAGCGCCAGACCAGGATGCCCAGCAGTACGCCATGCGCACCCAGCAGCAACAGCAGCAGCGAAAGCGCGTAGCGCAGGCTGCCCGGATGGCTGGCCATCGCGTTGTGCCAGAACAGGCCATTGCCGGCCACCGCGAAGAACAGGCTGGTCAGCGCGATCAGTGCTTCGGTGGACAGCTGCGGCCGCCAGCGGCGAAGGCTCGCCAACGCGGGAAGGCGGGCGGGGCGTTGGACCGATGCACTCATGCGTTTGCCTCCTGGCGGTTGGGACGGTCCAGCTGACGGCGGATCAGGACATACAGGCCGAGCGAAAGCAACCAACATATCAACGCGGTCGCAATGTCATGCGAAACGAAGTGCGCGCCCCGCAGCTGTTGGCCGATGCCGAACACCAGGCCCGTGCCGAGGCCGATCCACAACCCGGCCCAGCGCCAGGACGGGCGCCACAGCAGGGCGAAGAAGTACAGGCACAGCCATGCATAACCTGCACTGGCATGGCCAGCCGGGAAGCAGGCCTGCGCGCGCATGCCGACAGGTCGCAGGGTGAACAGCCCGATGAAGGGTTGGTCGCCACCGTAGCGCAACAGGTCCCAGGGGCATTCCATCGGCACCAGCGCCTTCAGCAGTGAGATCACGCCGGTGCCCAGTGCCATGGCAATCACGACATACAGCAGCGCCCAGCGCAGTGTGCGGTCACGCCCTTTGCGCCAGTGATGGAAGCACAGCAGGATCACCATCAACGCCGCGGCCGTGCTCAGCCATTTGCCCGCCTTGTGCACCACGGTGCGGGTGATCCAGGCGTCCTGCAACGCCCAATGACCGCCTTCCAGGCGGAACAGATGGTCGGCAACCCATTGATCGCCGCCGAAACCCATCAGCAGCGTAAACAGGGGCAGACCGATTGCGACAGGCAGCCAGAGGTGAGTTACGGCAAATCTTGACGCCAATGGCGATGTCGCGAGCGGCGCTACCGAATCAATGGGACGGACGGGCATGCTGGAAGAGGGCGGTTCGGGAATCCGCAGTCATGCTCGTCACCTGTATGTCGGAGAAGGGTCGGACGCTCGTTCGCGTCCGGTTAATGATTGCCCGGAACGTGTCAACGTTCAGTCTTCTTCGGCGGTCGAGCCAGTCCGTTCGGCATGGCACTGCGGGTCCCAGGCAGTACCGGGAAGCAGTTGCCAACGATTGCGATTCGCAACACCGATGTCGATCACCTTGGCCGGATCCACGCACGGGCTCATCGCATCGTCCAGCACCAGCAGCCAGCGCTTTTCCGGCGCCTCTGCCAGCCACGGGCCGGCGTCATGCCATTGCTCGGCCCAGGGCCGCTTGAAGCCGAACTCGCGCACCGGGCGGTCGGCCTGCAGCAGGTTCTGTTCGCGCCAGGCGACCAACGCCAGCTCCGCATCCGGGCCGATCCGTGCCCCCACCCGGCGCATCAGCGCCGACGCCGACGCATAGGGGTCCAGTGCCGGGATCAGCACCAGGCCGTAGAGCATCCACAGCATGCCGTGGGTCAGCAGCACCAGCGTTGCGGCACGGCGTACCCGCAGCCACACGATCAGCGTGGCCAGGGCGATGGCAAAGGTCAACAGGCCATCGCCGAGCACCGGCAGCAGCGTATCGGGCATCGCCCGACGTTCCAGTTGTGCCACGGCCCACGGGTGCTCGGTCATCAGCATCACGCCGAGCACGCCGGTGGCCAGCATCAGCACCACGCTGTAGCCGAACAGGTAGCGGCGCACGCACAGGCGGCGCAGCAGGCCCGGCAACAGGGGGGCTACCGCCAGCGCCATCGCCGGCAGCATCGGCAGCACGTAGACCTCGCGCTTGCCCGGGCTGGCGCTGAAGAACACCAGCACCAGCACGGCCCAGCCCAGCAGCAGCCACTGGCGGCGGTCGCCACGGCGCAGGCGGCGCCACCACGGCTTGAACAGCATCGGCAGCAGCAGGCTGCCCGGCAGCCAGAGGGTCAGGATCACCTGCAGGTAGTACCAGACCGGTTGGCGGTGGTGCCAGGCATTGGCATAGCGGGTGCCGGTCTGCTTGAACAGCAGTTCGTGGGCGTAGGACTGCAGGGCGGCGCTGGGCTCGTGCAGCAGCGCCCAGCACAGCGGCGCCAGCCACACGGCCACGCCCAGCAGGAAGGCCGGGATCAGCCACAGCAGCGTAGCCGGGTGCGGACCGTCCACGGTGTACCCACGACGGCGCTGATAGAGCCACCAGCCGAACCACGGCACCACCATCAGCAGCGGCAGGAAGCCCACGCCCTTGGTCACCGTGCCGACGCCGGCGGCGAAGCCGGCCAGCCACAGGGCGGGCAGGTTGCGGCGCTCGCACAGATGGCGCATCAGCCCCCACAGGGCCACGGTGGTCATGCCCACCAGCACCATGTCGATCTGCGCGCGCTTGGCCATCAGGCCGAACTGCAGGGTGCAGAACAGCGCGGCCAGGGCGTACAGGGAATGCCGGGGCGACCACAGCCGCCGGGCCAGGTCCGAGATCAGCCACAGACTGAGCAGGGCGCCCAGCAGCGAGGGCAGCAGGAACGACCACTGCCAGCTGCCCACCACTTCATAGGCGGCAGCCTGCAGCCACATGAAGACCGGCGGCTTTTCCGCGTAGAGCTCGACGCCGCGGTGTGGCAGCAGCCATTCCCCGCTTTCGACCATGGTGCGTGCGGCCAGCACGAAGCGCGGCTCATCGGGCGGTTGCGGCTGGCGCAGGCCGATACCGGCCGCCAGCGCAGCGATGATCAACAGCCACAACAGGGGCAGGCGCCAGCGGTGGGGCAGGGCTACGGGCACGGCAGGCTCCGGGAGCAAAACGGCCACTCTGAGGCGGCAACGGTAGGAAAGGCGTCGGAGCGGCCGCAGGGCGACCGCATTCCGACATGGTCGGCGCTACCATGGTACGAACTTCCGTGGATCTTTCGTGCATGCGTCTGTTGGTGATCGAGGACAACCGCCAGCTGGTGGCCAACCTGTTCGACTATTTCGAGTCGCGTGGGCACGTGCTCGACGTGGCCCCGGATGGCATCACCGGCCTGCACCTGGCCGGCAGCCACCCCTACGATGCGGTGATCCTGGACTGGATGCTGCCGCGCATGGAGGGGCCGGAGGTACTGCGCCGCCTGCGTGCCGAGCACGCCTCCGAAGTGCCGGTGATCATGCTGACCGCGCGTGACGAGCTGCCGGACAAGATTGCAGGCTTCCGCGCCGGTGCCGACGACTACCTGACCAAGCCATTTGCCCTGCCCGAGCTGGAAGTGCGACTGGAGGCGCTGCTGCTGCGTGCGCAGGGGCGTAATCCGCGCAAGCGCCTGCAGGTCGGTGACCTGGTGCTGGACCTGGCGACCCTGGAGGCCCAGCGCGGCAGCCAGGTGCTGCATCTGTACCCGGCCTGCCGCAAGCTGCTGGAAGTACTGATGCGCGCCAGCCCCGGCGCGGTCACCCGCCAGCAGCTGGAATTCGCCCTGTGGGGCGACGAGCCGCCGGATGGCGACCTGCTGCGCTCGCATGTCTACGAGCTGCGGCGCAGCGTCGATGGCCCGTTCGCCGACAAATTGATCCACACGCTGCCACGGGTGGGCTACCGTCTGGCGGTGACCACGGCCAGCGACGCGGGCAAGCATGATGATGAAGGCGCGTAAGCCGGGGCCGCTGTACCGGCGCGTGGTGTGGTGGTTGCTGGGCTACCTGGCCCTGCTGTCGATAGCGGTGTTCAGCGTCGGCAACTACGTGCACGAGCACGCCGAGCATGCGGCCTGGCGTGCGCTGCTCAATTCCGAACTGGACAGCATCGTCGAACATACCGAGCACGAGCCGCACTACCGCTGGCAGGACTCGGACACGCTCAGCCTGTTCCGTTTCGACGAAGGAAACATGCCCGAGAGCGTGCGCGCGCTGCATCCGGGGCTGCACGACGGGATACCGATCAAAGATCGGCAGACGGCGGTGATGGTGCGCGATACCGGCTCGATGGGGCGGGTGGCGCTGGCGCTGGACATCTCCGATTTCCATGACCTGGAACAGTTCGCCACACGCTGGGTGATGCTGGCCGGGGTGATCATGATCTTCGTCACCGTGCTGATGGCCTCCTTCGGCATGGAGCGCATGGTGCGCCCGTTGAGTCTGCTGGCCCAGCATATCGGTGCCCTGCGGCCAGGCGTTCAGGGCCAGCGGATCGATGTCGACCCGCGTGGCAGTTCCGAGCTGCACACCATCGCCAATGCACTGAACGACTATCTGGACCGCAACGAGCAGTTCGTCGAGCGTGAGCGGGTGTTCATCAGCACCGCCAGCCACGAACTGCGCACGCCGATCGCGGTGATGACCGGTGCCGCCGAGCTGGCGCTGGAGCAGCCGGGTCTGCCCGATCGCGCGCGCCAGCAGATGCAGCGGGTGCTGCGCACGGCACAGAGCGTGGAACAGTTGATCGAACTGCTCCTGGTGCTGGCCCGTGATCCGGCGCGGCTGGCCGCCCGTGCCGAGCGCATCGCGCTGGATCAGCTGCTGCCCGAGATCGTCGACGACCATCGCCACCTGCTGGGCGACAAGGACCTGAGCATCGGTATCCAGGCCGCACCGGTGGACATAGTCGCGCCGTTGGCGGTGGTGCAGGCGGCGATCGGCAACCTGCTGCGCAACGCCATCGAGAACAGTGGGCGTGGCCATATCGAGCTGCAGCTGAGCGCGTCGGCGGTGTTGACCCTGCAGGATCCGGGGCACGGCATGAGTCCGGAGGAAATCGCGGCGATCCATGCGCGCATGGCTCGCGGCGAGCGCGCCGATCGCGGTGGCGGCATCGGCCTGGACCTGATCGCGCGGCTGTGCGAACACCTGGGCTGGACCCTGCAGCTGCAGCCCTGCGAACCCCGCGGAACGCGTGCCACCCTGGACTTCGGCGCCTCGCGGCCCGCTTGACCGGTATTCCGACCGGCTCCGCGCTGCGGCATGACCCGGCGTGAAGACAATGTTAATCTCGAACTGCGCCGCTTTATGCGGCGCTTTTTTTTCCCGTTCATTCGATCGACAGAGGATCCCATGCCGACCGAACCCGCTACTGCCCTGATCAGCAACGACATCGTTGGACTGGGCCTGATCGCCGCCACCCTGGCCCTGATTTTCTGGGCTGCCAGTGGTCCGACCCCGCTGCTGAAGAAGATCTTCGCCTGGGTACCGGCCCTGCTGCTGTGCTACTTCATCCCTGCCATCTACAACACCGCCGGCGTCATCGATGGCCACAACACCTCGCTGTACAACCCGGTCGCGCGCGATGTGCTGCTGCCGGCCGCGCTGGTCCTGCTGACCCTGTCGATCGACCTGAAAGGCATCGCCAAGCTCGGCCCAAAACTGTTGATCGTGTTCTGCGCCGGCACCGCCGGCATCATGCTCGGGGCCATCGTCTCGTTCCAGCTGATGAAGCTGATCCACCCGGAAACCGTGGCTGGTGATACCTGGGCCGGCATGGCCGCATTGGCCGGCAGCTGGATCGGCGGCGGCGCCAACATGGTCGCCATGCGCGAGGTGTTCGGCACCGATGCCACCACCTTCGGCCAGTTCGCGGTGGTCGACGTGGCCTGCGCCAGCCTGTGGATGGCGATCCTGCTGTTCCTGGCCAACCGCGCGCAGCAGATCGACACCCGCAACGGTGCCGATACCCGCGCCATCGACGAGATGAAGGCGCGCATCAGTGCCTACGAGGCACAGAACGCCCGTATCCCCAGCATGACCGACCTGATGGTGATTGTCGGCGTGGCACTGGGGGGCGTCGGCCTGGCCCACGCCATCGCCGCGCCGCTGTCGGGCTGGTTCAAGGCCAACGTCAGCTGGGCCAGCCAGTTCAGCCTCGACAGCCAGTTCGTGTGGGTGATCCTGCTGTCCACCGCAATGGGCCTGGGCCTGAGCTTCACCCGTGCACGCCGGCTGGAAGCGGCCGGCGCATCGCGGCTCGGTACGGTGTTCCTGTACTTCCTGATTGCCTGCATTGGCATGCAGATGAACCTGCTGTCGCTGCTGGATCGGCCGTGGCTGTTCCTGCTGGGGGCGATCTGGATGGCCACGCACGTGCTGGTGCTGTGGATCGTCGCCAAGCTGGTACGAGCGCCGCTGTTCTTCTTCGCGATCGGTTCGCAGGGCAACATCGGTGCAGCCGCTTCAGCACCGGTGGTGGCGGCGGCATTCCACCCGACGCTGGCGCCGGTGGGCGTGCTGCTGGGCACGGTGGGCTATGCCACCGGTACCGGGTTGGCCTATGTCACTGGCCTGATCCTGAAGTGGATGGCCACCGGGTAGATCCACGCCATGCGTGGATGAATTTCATCGGTGCCTGACAGATTTCATCCACGCATGGCGTGGATCTACTGAACGCCACCAGAAATCTGTCAAAGGTCGGATCGCGGCGTCCCCGCATTCCGACACCACCCCGCCAAGCAGACAGAAGGCCAGGGCCTAGGCTCTGGCCGTTGCGGTTGCGGTTGCGGTTGCTTCTGCGGGCGCCGGGCCGCAAGCCCGGCACCCGCACCATCGCCTCAACAGCAGCGACCGCCGTTGCGACCGCCATAGCGCGCTTCCTGCCGTTCGCGGAAGAACGTCTTGTAGTCCATCGGCTCCTGGTCCGGATGCTTCTCCAGCATGTGCCGGACGTAATTGTCGTAATCAGGAATGCCACAGCACAGCCGTGCGGTCTGCACCAGGCGCCGCCAGATGCGGCGATGTGCCTGGTACTGGCCGGCCGGAACGAGTTGCGTGCTCATCACAGGTCCACCATTTCATGCGGCTTCAGCGCCACGTAGGGGGTCTCGCGGTCGCTGCGCTGCGGATTGCGGCGTGCCGCCAGGATGGTCTTGATCGAATACACCAGTACCGCACCCACCACCAGCAGGAACAGCGTGGTCAGGCCGGTGTTGACGTAGGCATTGACCACGATCTGCTTCATCTGCGCCACCGACTTGGCCGGCGCGGTGATCGTGTCGCTGGCAAGGGCGGCCTGGAACTTGTGCGCCTGTGCCAGGAAGCCCTGAGCCGGATTGCTGTCGAAGATCTTGATGAAGCCGGCATAGGTGGTGCAGATCAGCAGCCACACGGCCGGTACGGCGGTCACCCATGCGTAGCGGTCACGCTTCATCTTGAACAGCACCACCGTGCCCAGCATCAGCGCGATGCCAGCCAGCATCTGGTTGGAGATGCCGAACAGCGGCCACAACGTCTGGATGCCGCCGAACGGATCGACCACGCCGGTGTACAGCAGGTAGCCCCACAACGCCACGCAGCCGGCGGTTGCGATGATGTTGGCGGTCCACGATTCGGTCTTCTTCAGCGCCGGCACGAAGTTGCCGAGCAGGTCCTGCAGCATGAAGCGGCCCGCGCGGGTGCCGGCGTCCACCGCGGTCAGGATGAACAGCGCTTCGAACAGGATTGCGAAGTGGTACCAGAACGCCATCATCGCGTCGCTGCCACTGGGAATCGCTTCATGCAGGATCTGTGCGATGCCCACCGCCAGCGTCGGCGCGCCACCTGCACGATGCAGGATGGTCGGTTCACCGATCGCCGCCGCAGTCGCAGTCAGCTGCTCGGGGGTGATGGTGAAGCCCCAGGTGTTGGTGATGTAGTGCGCTGCCGATGCGGCATCGGCACCGATCACGGCGGCCGGGCTGTTCATCGCGAAGTAGATGCCCGGATCGATGATCGAGGCCGCCACCAGCGCCATGACCGCCACGAACGATTCCATCAGCATGCCGCCGTAGCCGATGTAGCGCATGTGCGCTTCATTGGCCAGCAGCTTCGGCGTGGTGCCGGAGGAAATCAGCGCGTGGAAGCCGGATACCGCGCCGCAGGCGATGGTGATGAACAGGAACGGGAACATCCCGCCCTTCCACACCGGGCCATCACCGCTGGCGGCAAACTGGGTCAGCGCCGGCATCTTCAGTTCCGGCATCACCACCAGGATGCCGATCGCCAGCGCGATGATGGTGCCGATCTTGAGGAAGGTCGACAGGTAGTCACGGGGTGCCAGCAGCAGCCACACCGGCAGCACCGAAGCGACGAAGCCGTAGCCGATCAGCATCCAGGTGATCTGGGTGCCGGTGAAGGTGAATGCCGGGCCCCACACCGGATCGGCGGCGACCCTGCCGCCGTACCAGATCGCGGCCAGCAGCAGGATCAGGCCGACCACCGAGATCTCGCCGATCTTGCCGGGCCGGATGTAGCGCATGTACACGCCCATCAGGATCGCGATGGGCATCGTCGCGATCACCGTGAACATGCCCCACGGGCTTTCCGCCAGCGCCTTGACCACCACCATCGCCAGCACCGCCAGGATGATGATCATGATCAGGAACGCACCGAACAACGCGATGGTGCCGGGCACCTGGCCCATTTCCTCGCGCACCAGGTCACCCAGCGAACGGCCGTTGCGGCGGCTGGACAGGAACAGGACCACGAAGTCCTGTACCGCGCCGGCCAGCACCACGCCCACCACCAGCCACAGCAGGCCGGGCAGGTAACCCATCTGCGCGGCCAGCACCGGGCCGACCAGCGGGCCGGCGCCGGCGATGGCGGCGAAGTGGTGGCCGAACAGCACGTGCTTGTTGGTCGGCACGTAATCCAGACCATCGTTGTTGATCACCGCGGGGGTGGCCCGGGTCGGATCCAGCTGCATCACCTTGTTGGCGATGAACAGGCTGTAGAAACGGTAAGCGACCAGGTACAGCGAAACCGCAGCGACGACGATCCACAGCGCGTTGATGTGCTCGCCGCGGCGCAACGCCACGGTACCCAGACAGAACGCGCCGAGCAGGGCGAGTGCTGCCCAGCCTATTTTGGAAAACCCTTTCATGAGGTGCTCTCTCCCGGAAAGACAGTCAAAGAGTCCCGCGTGCCCTCGACAGGGTCAATTGGCACAGGACGAATCGGCGGTAGTACTTTGGTCGTACAGCCGTTGTGCTGACGTGCAGCGAACATCAGGGATGGAACAATCGGTTGCGACGCCGTCCATTGGCGTGCGGCCGTGTGGCGTCCATCTTCAGTGGCATCCATCCAACAGGAGTCGCCATGAGCTTTCCCGAACCGGTCCGCGTACTGCGGACCATCCGTGGCATGCCCACCTCCGACGGTGCCGGCGTGCGCCTGACCCGGGTCATCGGCGGCCCGACATTGCCCGACCTGGACCCGTTCCTGCTGCTCGATGAATTCGGTACCGACCGCGCCGAGGACTACATCGCCGGCTTCCCGGAGCATCCGCATCGCGGTTTCGAGACCGTCACCTACATGCTCGACGGCCGCATGAGGCATCGCGACAACCACGGCAACGAGGGCCTGCTGACCCCGGGCAGCGTGCAGTGGATGACCGCTGGCCGTGGCCTGGTGCATTCGGAGATGCCCGAGCAGGAAAGCGGGCAGATGCGTGGTTTCCAGCTGTGGGTGAACCTGCCGGCGAAGGAGAAGATGACCGACCCGAAATACCAGGAATTCGCGCCAGAGCGGATTCCGGTGGTGCAGCCCGAAGACGGTGTGCAGGTGAAGGTGATCGCCGGCACGGTGGACGGCACCCGCGGGCCGATCGTGCAACCAGCCACTGAGCCGCTCTACCTGGACATCACGCTGGCACCGGACCGCGCCTGGACCTACGCGTTGCCGGAAGGCCACAACGCCTTTGCCTACGTGTTCGAGGGAGCGCTGACGGTGGGCGAGCAGGATGCCGCGCGCGATGTGGCCCGCCAGGAACTGGCGGTGCTGGGAGGGGGCGGGCAGCTGCACGTCTCGGCCGGCAGCGAAGGCGCGCGGCTGATCCTGGTCGCGGGTCGCCCGTTGAACGAACCGGTGATGCGGCACGGCCCGTTCGTGATGAACACCCGCCAGGAACTGATGCAGGCCTTCGTCGATTTCCAGGAAGGCAGGTTCTGAGGGGGAGCGCCGGGCCATGCCCGGCGAAAGAAACCGGCAACGCCGCCGGGCCATGCCCGGCGTACGTCCCGCGCCTCGGATCCTGCGGGGATGCTGCCAGGCAGTCATCCCCATCATCGTCAGCGCCCGGCGGCCACGGCCGACGGCGTCAGGCTCATGCCCTGCGCCAGCTGCTGCAGCGAGCCCAGCTCCTGCGCGCTGTCCGGATACAGCGAAATCTGCGCGTAACGCCCTTTGTCGATCTTGACCACGCTGATGCGCCGTTCGGCGTAACCGGGCGGTTGCTGGCCGCCCAGGTCGGGCTGGTACCAGTACAGGGACTCACCACCGAAGCTGCCTTTTTCCTGGCGCAGCGACCGGCTCAACGGAATCGCCGGATCACGTGAACTGAGCAGCAGGCTCAGTACTTCGCGACCCTCTGCGGTGGCCGCGCGGCAGATCAGGAAGTCCGCCTGCACCTGTTGCTGCCACTGCAGGCCACTGCTGGCCGGCAACGAGGGGCATTCGGAAGGGGCCTGCGCGGCGGCCTGGGCCGCAGCAAACAGCAGGCTCGACAACAAAACAGGCGCGAACTTCATGCATCCCCCAAGGTGATGAGTGGTTTGGCTCCGCCAGCAGACCTGGCGACCACGGCATCCCATCCCCGGATGCCACCCCGTCAGGCATGTGCACGGACGGTCAACTCAACCTTAACGGAACGTGAGCAATCGCACAATTCGCGGTTACAGGCGTAACCATTGCGGCCGAGGGTCGACCGCAATGGTCACCGAGGGATCAGCGGTCGCTGCCGATCCACTTGTAGATGATGCCGCCGATCGCGCCGCCCAGCAGCGGGGCAACCCAGAACAACCACAGCTGGCTGACCGCACCACTGCCGGCGAAGAAGGCCACGGCGGTGGAGCGCGCCGGGTTCACCGAGGTGTTGGTGACCGGAATGCTGATCAGGTGGATCAGGGTCAGCGACAGGCCGATCGCCAGCGGAGCGAAGCCGGCCGGTGCCTTGCCGTGGGTGGAACCCATGATCACGATCAGGAACACCGCCGTCAGCACGACTTCGCACAGGAAGGCTGCCGCCACACTGTAGCCACCGGGCGACAGCGCGCCATAACCATTGCTGGCGAACGCACCGGCCTGGCTGCCATCGATGGCGAAGCCACTGGCACCTGAAGCGATCTGCAGCAGGATGAAGCCGGCTAGCAGGCCGCCAGCGACCTGCGCGATGATGTAAGGCACCAGATCCTTGGTCGGGAAACGGCCACCGGCCCACAGCCCAACGCTGACCGCCGGGTTGAAGTGCGCGCCGGAGATATGGCCGAACGCATAGGCGCCGGTCACCACGGTCAGGCCGAAGGCCAGGGCTACGCCAAGGAAACCGATACCCAGCGGATTGCCGTCGCCGCCGAACTTGGCGGCCAGCACCGCACTGCCACAGCCACCTAGAACCAGCCAGAACGTGCCGAGGAATTCGGCGGACAAGCGTTTACCCATGCTCATGTGTTGCACTCCTTTGACGGTCGAAAGTGTGATTTATGTCACATTTCAATGATCAGCGGGTGACAGTAGCGTCAACGCCGGGTGCAGGGATACACCTTCGGATGTGTGCAACACGCGATGTTCAGTACTGCGGCAGCGGGATGAATTCCTTGTCGTCGCCGGGAATGGTGCCGAAACGGCCGGCCTCCCAGTCATGCTTGGCCTGCTCAATGCGTTCCTTGGAGCTGGACACGAAGTTCCACCACAGGTGGCGCGGACCATCCAGCGGCTCACCGCCGAACAGCATCGCCTTTACCGGCGTCTTGGCCCGCAGGCGGCCCACTGCGCCGGCTTCGGGAATGATCAGATGCTGGGCGGGCACATCCACGCCATCCAGCTGTGCCTGGCCTTCGAGGATGTACAGCGCACGCTCGCGATGGCCGTCGTCGATATCGATCTCCGCATCCGGGTCCAGATCGATGGCCACGTTGAGCGTGTCGGCGAACACCTTCACCGGCGATTCCTCACCGTAGGCGCGGCCGGCGATCACCCGCAGCCACGCGCCGTTGCGGCGCTGTTCGGGCAGGGTAGCGGCGGCATGGTGGTAGAACGCCGGCTCGATTTCCTCATGCGACTTCGGCAGCGCCACCCAGGTCTGCATGCCGTGGATCGGGTTGTCATGATCGCGGTCCGGCTGCGGCGTCCGCTCGGAATGGGCAATGCCGCGGCCGGCGGTCATCCAGTTGACGTCACCGGGACGGATCACCTGGTCAGAACCCAGCGTGTCGCGGTGGCCGATGGCGCCCGACCACAGATAGGTGACCGTGGCCAGGCCGATATGCGGATGCGGTCGCACGTCGATGGCCGTGCCGGGGTGCATGAGTGCCGGGCCCATCTGGTCGACGAACACGAACGAACCGATGCTGCGCGCCTGCAGCGTAGGGACGGCGCGACGGACTTCGAGGCCGCCGATGTCGTGCACGCGCGGGGCGATGATGGTGGTCATGCGGGCGTTCTCGCTGGCAGGGATCAGGTGATCAGCATCGCATGCAGCTGTGACGGGGACATGCCCCGTATGGGTAACAGGTTGTTCCAGCCAACGGCGCAGCCCCTCGTGGCTGTGGGGTTGGTCGCTGAAGGCAGAAGCAAGATCAAAAGCCGCGCTTGGCCGGGCGGGTGGGTTGCGCAGGACACGCCGTAAACCCATCCATGGGGGCTCGTTGGCGCCATCCATGGCGCCAACGGTCCTGCGCAACCCGACACCGCCCCGCCCAACAAACAGAAAAGCCAGAGCCGCTTTGGCTCTGGCTTCTGCTGTGGAACTTGACGTTGCCTCTGCGCGTGCCGGGCCGCAGGCCCGGCCGATCAACTCACACCACCGGTTCGCGCAGAGCAGGGTTGTCCCAGCCCGGGCGCGGAGCGAAACGGTCGCCGTGGCGCTGCTGCAACGCCTTCAGCCGCTCGACGATTGCATCGGCGCCTACCGCACGGATGTGCTGGATCGGGCCACCGCGGAACGGCGCAAAACCGGTGCCGAAGATCACGCCCGCATCCAGCAGGTCGGCATCGGCCACTACGCCTTCGTGCAGGCAGGCCACCGCCTCGTTCAACAGCGGCAGGATCAGGCGGTCTTCCAGATCGGCCGGTGCCTGGTAGTTGCTGGCCACGTCCGGCTTCTTCGGCTTGCCGTTTTCCCAGGTGTAGATGCCCTGGCCATCCTTCTTGCCGCGCTTGTCCGGCTCCACCGTCTGCAGCGCGGCCGGAATCTGCAGGCCCAGGAACGGCGCCAGTTCACGTCCGACGCCGGCAGCCACGTCCAGACCGACCGTGTCGATCAGCTCGATCGGCCCCATCGGCATGCCGAACTTCACCGCCGCCTTGTCGATCACCGGGCCCGGGATGCCCTCGGCATACGCCGTGGCTGCTTCCAGCATGTATGGGAACAGCACGCGGTTGACCAGGAAGCCCGGGCTGCCGGCCACCGGCACCGGGAATTTGCCCAGCGCCTTGCAGAAGGCGGCGAGGCGACGCTCGGTCTCCGGCGCCATGCCGTCGTGATGGATGATCTCCACCAACGGCATCTGTGCCACCGGGTTGAAGTAATGCAGGCCCGCGAACTGCGCCGGGCGCTGGATATGGTCGCGCAGTTCCACCAGGGGAATCGACGAGGTGTTGGTGGTCAGCAACGCGTCGTGCTTCATCGTCGGCTCCAGCGTCTGGTACAGCGCACGCTTGGCTTCCGGGTTCTCGATGATGGCCTCGATCACCAGATCGGCCTGCGCCACGCCGTTGCCGTCCAGGTCGGCACGCAGGCGTGCGGCCACCGCAGGGCGTTTGCTCTCGTCGCGCACCTTCTTGGCGAACAGGGCCTGCGCACGTTCCATGGCCGGGTCGATGAAGCGCTGCTCGCGGTCCTGCAGGGTCACCTCGAAGCCCTTGTAGGCGGCCCATGCGGCGATGTCGCCGCCCATCACGCCGGCGCCGACCACGTGCACGTGGCGGATGCCGGAATCGCCGCCGCCCAGCCCCTTCAGGCGCTCGGTCAGGAAGAAGATGCGGATCAGGTTGCGCGCGGTCGGCGTGCTGGCCAGCTTGACCACTGCACGGCGTTCGGCGTCCAGGCGCGCCTGCACCGGCTTGCCGCCGCTGCGCTGCCAAGTGCTGATCAGCGCGTAGGGCGCCGGGTACTGGTCTTTCTTCGCCTTGCGTGCGACCTGCTTGACCATCTGCGGTGCCAGCAGCTGGCGCGCCGGCCAGGTGTTGGTGGCCCAGGCCAGCGCACGCTGCTTGAAGGGACGGGTGGTGCCGGACAGCGCCAGCGCCACGGCGGTGTCGAGCACCACCGCCGGTGCAACCACCTTGTCGACCAGGCCGATGCCACGCGCGGCCGAGGCCGACAGGGTGCGCCCGGTCAGCATCATGTCCATTGCCGCCGGCGCGCCCACCAGCTGTGGCAGGCGGGCGCTGCCACCCCAGCCCGGGAAGATGCCGAGCTGGGTTTCCGGCAGGCCGATGCGGGTGGAGCTGTCATTGGAGGCCACGCGATAGCGGCAGGCCAGCGCCAGCTCGGTGCCGCCGCCCAGGCAGTGGCCGTGGATCGCCGCCACGGTGGGGCAGGGCAGCTCGGCAAGCTTCTGATAGGTGGCCTGGCCACGGCGGATGGCATCGTTGACGGTGCCGCGACGGTCGAATTCCTGGAATTCCTTCAGATCGGCACCGGCGATGAAGCCGGCCTTCTTCACCGACTGGATCACCACGCCCTTGGGCGGATCCATGGCGATGCGTTCGAGCAGGTCGCCCAGTTCCAGCAGCACGTCCTGCGACATGGCATTGACGCTGCTGTCCTGGCGGTCCAGGGAGAGAACCACCACGCCGTCGTCGCGGATCTCGGGGTGCCAGTGGCGGAAGCGCAGACCATCGAAGCCTGAAAGCATGGACGTTCCATCCGGTTGTGTATGGAGAAGCGGCTATGATCCAGAGGTTGTTTCCCCCGCGTCAAATCCCAATAGCAGGGGAGTGGCGCACCTGGATCCATGGCCGTGGACCAGGACGCTAACGGAACGGTGGTTAAAAGCTGGTGCGGCGCCGGATGATCGGCGACTGAACTTTTCCCGGGATTGGCAGTCTCATTGCCCGACGTCGGTTGGGCTGACAGGAGTGCGGCCCCTCATGGCCGAGGTTGATACACCACAGGAGCTGGACCTGGAGCTGGTCCGGCGCGTGCAGCGCGGCGAGAGCGCGGCTTTCGATGTACTGGTGCGCAAGTACCAGCATCGGGTCGTGGCCCTGGTCGGTCGCTACATCGCCGACTGGAGCGAATGTCAGGACGTCGCCCAGGACACTTTCATCCGCGCCTATCGCGCGATCGGAAGTTTCCGTGGCGATGCCCAGTTCTCAACCTGGTTGCATCGAATCGCCGTGAATACCGCTAAAAACTACCTGGCTTCACACAATCGACGGCCACCGACCGATGACATCGACATCGGTGACGCCGAACAGTTCGACAGCGGTACGCGCCTGCGTGATACCGATACGCCCGAACGCGAGTTGATGCGCCAGGAACTGGAACAGACGGTGATGAAGGCCGTCAACGCGCTGCCGGAAGAGCTTCGGTCAGCGATCACCCTGCGCGAGGTGGAAGGCCTGAGTTACGAGGATATCGCGCAGAAAATGGGGTGCCCGATCGGCACCGTGCGTTCACGGATCTTCCGGGCGCGCGAGGCGATCGACACTGAACTCCGGCCGCTGTTGGACATCGGCAGTGCCACCCGTGAGAAGAGCCGCGTATGACCAGTAATCCGTTCAACGAATCGCAGAACCATCAATCACCGGCCGGGCAGCGCCTTGACCTGCGCCACCGTGAGCAGCTGTCGGCCCTGGTCGATGGTGAGCTCAGTGCCGATGAGGCGCGCTTCCTGTTGCGCCGCATGGAGCACGACCCCGAACTGGCCGGGTGCCAGGAGCGCTGGCAGCTGCTGGGCGACGTCATGCGCGGGCAGGCCCCGGCGCTGGCGCCGGCCGGTTTCAGTGCCGCCGTCGCTGCGGCCATCGCCGCTGAACCTGCGCCGCAGGCCGAACCGCGCCGGCAGGTGCGCCGCGGTGGCTGGCGGGCCTGGGGCGGCGGCGCCGCGCTGGCGGCCTCGGTCGCTGCGGTGGCCCTGTTCATGGGCGGCGAGAAGCTCAACGAGGCCACCCCGGGTGAGCCGTTGGCACCGCAGGTCATTGCCAGCCAGGCCGAACTGCCACCAGCACCCACCCAGCCGGCCCCTGTGACCGAAGCGTCGGTGGACACCGCCGCGATGGCCGTGGCCGGTGTACCGGCGGTGGCGATGGCTGCCGCCAGCCGGCGCCAGGACAGCCGGCGTGCCAGTGCCACCCGCAGCCAGCAGGCCGCGCGTGCGGCCCAGCGGGATGATGCGCCGCAGCGGGCGATCGCCGCCGCACAGGCGCCGCTGACCCCGACCGTTCCAGCCAATGCCAACCGCAACCTGCCGTTCGGCGAGGTAGGCAGCCTGCAGGCCCGGCCGTGGCCGCGCTCCAGCCTGGCACCCGCCGCCGGCGCGCTCAACGCCAGTTTCCCGGCCCAGGCGGGAGGCGCTGCGTTCTATCCGTTCGAGCCGCGCCTGCAGGATGACCTGCCGGTGCCGCCGCGCCCGCGCAACTGAGCCGGACGCTTTCACGCCCCGCCGTCGGCGGGGCCCGTATTCCTCTTTCCATCCGATCCGGAGGTTGCCGTCCGATGACTCCCCGATTCCGCATGCATGCCGTCGGCCTGCTGGCCCTGACCCTTCCGCTGATGGCCTGCGCCCAGGCCCCGGCTCCCACCGCCCAGACGTCTGCGGCGCCTGCCGCCGCGCCGCGGGTGCCGGCGCAGCCGCTGGTCAGTGGGCTGCCCGACTTCACCAACCTTGTCGAACAGGTCGGGCCGGGCGTGGTCAACGTCGATACCACCATCGTCCGCAGCAACCGCCAGGCCTCGCGCGGCCCGATGGGTGGCGACGATGACATGCCTGAATTCTTCCGCCGCTTCTTCGGTCCCGACTTCCCGATGCCGGGGCAGGGGCCGGGCGGGCAGGATGGCGGCCCCAGCATCAAGGGCCGTGGCATGGGCTCGGGCTTCATCATCTCGCCCGACGGCTATGTGCTGACCAATTACCACGTGGTGGCCGATGCCAGCGAAGTGAAGGTCAAGCTGGGTGACAGCCGTGAATTCAAGGCCAAGGTCGTGGGCAGTGACCAGCAGTACGACGTGGCCCTGCTGAAGATCGACGGCAAGAACCTGCCGACCGTCCGCGTGGGCGATTCCAACACCCTCAAGCCGGGCCAGTGGGTGGTGGCGATCGGTTCGCCGTTCGGTCTCGACCACTCGGTCACCGCCGGCATCGTCAGCGCGTTGGGCCGCAGCACCGGTGGCGCCGATCAGCGCTACGTACCGTTCATCCAGACCGACGTGGCGATCAACCAGGGCAACTCCGGCGGCCCGCTGCTGAACACCCGTGGCGAAGTGGTCGGCATCAACTCGCAGATCTTCTCCGCCTCCGGCGGCTACATGGGCATCAGCTTCGCGATCCCGATCGATCTGGCGATGAGCGCGGTCGAGCAGATCAAGAAGAGCGGCAAGGTCACCCGTGGCCAGTTGGGCGCGGTGGTCGAGCCGATCGATTCGCTGAAGGCTCAGGGCCTGGGCCTGCCGGACAGCCGTGGCGCACTGGTCAACCAGATCGTGGCCGGCAGCGCCGCCGCCAAGGCCGGCGTGCAGATCGGCGATGTCATCCGTTCGGTCAACGGCAGCCCGGTCAACAGCTGGTCCGACCTGCCGCCGCTTATCGGTGCGATGGCACCGGGCAGCAAGGTAAACCTGGGGGTGTACCGCGACGGCAAGCCGCATGACCTCAGTGCCACGCTGACCGCGTTGAGCGAAGACGGCCAGGGCTCGACCCGCGGGCCGGCGGCCGGCGCCACCGACGCGGCGCCGCAGACCGGTGCCAATGCCCTGCTGGGGCTGGACGTCAGCGATCTGAATGCAGCCCAGCGCAAGCAGTTCGGGCTCACTGGCAACGAGGGCGTGCGCATCACTGGAGTCAAGGGCGAGGCGGCGCGTGATGCCGGCCTGTCGCCGGGCATGGTGATCCTGCAGGTCGGCCGCACCGCGGTCGGCAGCGTGGAGGCCCTGAACCGGGCGCTGTCCGGCTACAAGAAGGACGATGTGGTGATGCTGCTGGTCCGCACCGCCAACGGCAACAGCGCCTTCGTGGCGGTCAAGGCCGGCCAGTAAGGCCGGCCGGGGTCGCTTCGGCGGCCCTCGCTTCTCCCCCCGAAGCCCCGCCCCGGCGGGGCTTCGGCCGTTCCGGGCCGGCCCGATGAGGCCGCTTTCGCGGCGAGGCGCCGGGCATGCGATAATCCACCGTTACCCTGACGACGCCGCGCCGCCGCCGCCACCTATGTCTTCTGATTCGATGCGGAACATCCGCAACTTCTCCATCATCGCCCATGTCGACCACGGCAAGTCCACGCTGGCCGACCGCATCATCCAGCTTTGTGGTGGCCTGCAGGCCCGCGAGATGGAAGCGCAGGTGCTCGACTCCAACCCCATCGAACGCGAGCGTGGCATCACGATCAAGGCGCAGTCGGTGTCGCTGCCGTATGTAGCCAAGGACGGGCAGACCTACCATCTGAATTTCATCGATACCCCCGGCCACGTCGACTTCTCCTATGAAGTCAGCCGCTCGCTGGCCGCCTGCGAAGGCGCGCTGCTGGTGGTCGATGCGGCCCAGGGCGTAGAAGCCCAGTCGGTGGCCAACTGCTACACCGCCGTGGAGCAGGGCCTGGAAGTGGTGCCGGTGATCAACAAGATCGACCTGCCCACCGCCGACATCGAGCGTGCCAAGGCCGAGATCGAGGCCGTGATCGGCATCGATGCGACCGACGCCGTTCCGGTCAGCGCCAAGACCGGCCTGAACGTGCAGGATGTGCTGGAAGCAATCGTGCATCGCATCCCGGCGCCGGTGCCGCGTGATACCGACAAGCTGCAGGCGCTGATCATCGACTCCTGGTTCGACAACTACCTGGGCGTGGTCTCGCTGGTGCGCGTGATGCAGGGCGAGATCAAGGCCGGTGACAAGCTGCAGGTGATGTCCACCGGCCGCAACCACCAGGTCGACAACGTCGGCGTGTTCACGCCCAAGCGCAAGGTGCTGCCGGTGCTGCGTGCCGGTGAAGTGGGCTGGGTCACTGCCAGCATCAAGGACGTGCACGGCGCGCCGGTCGGCGACACCCTGACCCTGGCGGGTGATCCTGCCCCGAAGCCGCTGCCGGGCTTCCAGGAAATGCAGCCGCGCGTGTTCGCGGGCCTGTTCCCGGTCGATGCCGAGGACTACCCGGACCTGCGCGAGGCGCTGGACAAGCTTCGCCTGAACGATGCCGCGCTGCGCTTCGAGCCGGAAAGCTCCGAGGCGATGGGCTTCGGCTTCCGCTGTGGCTTCCTCGGCATGCTGCACATGGAAATCGTGCAGGAGCGCCTGGAGCGCGAATACAACCTGGACCTGATCAGCACCGCGCCGACGGTGGTGTACGAGGTCCTGAAGACCGACGGCACCATCATCAACATGGACAACCCGGCCAAGCTGCCGCCGGTGAACCATGTCGAAGAGATCCGTGAGCCGATCATCCGTGCCAACGTGCTCACCCCCGAGGAGTACATCGGCAACATCATCAAGCTGTGCGAAGAGAAGCGCGGCAGCCAGATCGGCATCAACTACCTGGGCAGCCAGGTACAGATCAGCTACGAGCTGCCGATGGCCGAAGTGGTGCTGGACTTCTTCGACAAGCTGAAGTCGGTCAGCCGCGGCTATGCCTCGCTGGACTACCACTTCGTGCGCTTCGATGCCGGCCCGTTCGTACGCGTGGACGTGCTGATCAACGGCGACAAGGTCGACGCGCTGTCGCTGATCGTGCACCGCAGCCACGCCGATCGCCGTGGCCGCGAGCTGTGCGAGAAGATGAAGGACCTGATCCCGCGCCAGCAGTTCGACGTCGCCATCCAGGCCGCGGTCGGCTCGCAGATCATCTCGCGTACCACGGTCAAGGCCATGCGCAAGAACGTGCTGGCCAAGTGCTATGGTGGCGACGTTTCGCGCAAGAAGAAGCTTCTGGAAAAGCAGAAGGAAGGCAAGAAGCGCATGAAGCAGGTCGGACGCGTGGAGATTCCGCAGGAAGCGTTCCTGGCCGTGCTGCAGATGGACAACAAGTAAACCCGCACCGGCCCGGCGTGGCCGGTCGTCTGGTGACGTTGCAAAGGACCCTGAATGAAACTGTTTGAGATCCTCCTGGTCGTGCTGACCCTGGCCTCGGGCCTGATCCTGCTCGCCGACAAGCTGTACCTTGCCAAACGCCGCGCCCAGCGCGCGGGGCTGCTCGACTCCGAACCGGTGCTGGTGGATTACTCGCGTGCGTTCTTCCCGGTGCTGGCGATCGTGCTGATCGTGCGCAGCTTCATCGCAGAGCCGTACAAGATCCCGTCCAGCTCGATGATGCCGAACCTGCTGATCGGCGATTTCATTCTGGTCAACAAGTTCTCCTACGGCCTGCGCCTGCCGATCAGCAATACCAAGCTGGTGCCGTTCGGCGAGCCGTCGCGTGGCGACGTGGTGGTGTTCCACTTCCCCGGCCACAGCGACAACGACCCGGCCAAGGGCGAGAACTTCATCAAGCGCGTGATCGGCGTACCGGGCGACACCGTGGTCTTCGAAGGCGACGGCGTGATCCTCAACGGTGAGCCGCTGAAGTACGACAACAAGGGCATCTATGCCGGCCACCAGGGCCAGGGCGAGGGCAGCAATCTGCTGGTCGAGCACCTGCCGGGCCGCACCCATACCGTGCTGGAGACCGACTATCCGCGTGGCCAGGGTCAGTGGACCGTGCCGGCTGGCAAGTACCTGGTGATGGGCGACAATCGCGACAACAGTGACGATGGCCGATTCTGGGGTCTGCTGCCGGAAGAAAACCTGCGCGGCAAGGCCTTCCTGATCTGGCTGAACTGCCAGGGCTGGTTCTGCAAGGATGGCTTCGAGCCGTCCCGGATCGGCTCGAGCATCAACTGATCGGGCATCAACTGAGTATTTTCACATCCAACGCGTATCTGGGGAGAACGCAATGAAGACGATGAACACGCAGCGTGGCATGACCCTGACCTCGTTCCTGGCGGTCCTGATCGTGGTCGGTTTCTTCCTCTACATCGGCATGAAGCTGTTCCCGATGTACCAGGAGTACTACGCGGTACGCTCAGCGATGAAGAGCCTGGCCAAGGAACCGGGCGTGGGCAGCATGGAACCGGCCCGGATCCAGGACCTGTTCTTCAAGCGCCTGTACATCAACTACTCGGAAAATGTGAAGCCGGCCAACGTGAAGTTCGATCGTCGCGACAATGGCTGGACCCTCAAGGTCAACTACGAAGTGCGCCGTCCGCTGGTCGGCAATCTGGATGTGGTTGGCAAATTCGATTCATCCCAGGACCTGACCCGAAGCGGTGCCGAATAAACCTTTCCAACGTGGCGACCTGATCGGTCACTCCTTCAGCGATGAGGCCCTGCTCAAGCAGGCGCTGACCCATCGCAGTGCCGGCGCGCCCCACAACGAACGTCTGGAGTTCCTGGGCGACAGCATCGTCAACATGATGGCGGCCGAGGCGCTGTACCAGCGCTGGCCCAAGGCCGACGAGGGCGCGATGACCCGTGCCCGCGCCGAGCTGGTGCGTGAAGGCGCGCTGGCGGTGATCGCAAGGACCCTGGAGCTGGGCGAGCGCCTGACCCTGGGTCCGGGTGAAATGAAGTCCGGCGGCCATCGCCGCGACTCGATCCTGGCCGACGCCATGGAAGCGGTGGTCGCCGCGATCTACCTGGATGCGGGCTTCGAGGCCTGCCGGGCGGTGGTGCTGCCCTGGTTCAGCGCTTCGATCGAGGCGCTGCCCGCCTCCGGCCGCCCCGAGAAGGACCCCAAGACCCGCCTGCAGGAATGGCTGCAGGCCCGACAGAAGGCGTTGCCGCAGTACGAACTGGTGTCAGAATCCGGTGACGACCACGCCAAACACTTCCGGGTACGCTGCAACGTAGCTGACCCGGCCGCCAGCACCGAGGGCGAAGGCGCCTCGCGGCGGCTTGCCGAACAACAGGCGGCTGCGGCCGTCCTAGAACAACTGGATTCCAAGTGAGCGAACAAACTCCCCATCATTGCGGCAGCGTGGCCGTCATTGGCCGCCCGAACGTGGGCAAGTCGACCCTGACCAATGCCCTGGTTGGCGCCAAGGTCAGCATCGTTTCCAACCGCCCCCAGACCACGCGTCATCGCCTGCTGGGCATCGCCACCTACCCGGAAGGCCAGCTGGTGCTGGTCGACACGCCCGGCCTGCACAAGGTGCAGAAGCGGGCAATGAACCGGGTGATGAACCGCGCCGCGCGCGGCTCGCTGGAAGGCGTCGATGCCGGTCTGCTGGTGATCGAGGCCGGCCGCTGGGACGAAGAGGACAGCCTGGCTTTCAACGTGCTGCGTGATGCCGGTATCCCGGTGGTGCTGGTGGTCAACAAGATCGACCGGCTGAAGGACAAGGGCGCCCTGCTGCCGTTCCTGCAGGAAGTCACCGCCGGTCGCGATTTCTCATCCGTGCACCCGATCTCGGCGCAGAAGCGCAACGGCCTGGAAGCACTGGTGCGCGACGTGCTGGCCCTGCTGCCGGAAGCGCCGCCGATGTTCGGCGAGGACGAGATCACCGACCGTAGCCAGCGCTTCCTGGCCGGTGAGCTGGTGCGTGAGCAGTTGATGCGCCAGCTCGGCGAGGAACTGCCGTACGCCACCACCGTGGAGATCGAGCGCTTCACCGAAGACGGCAACCTGCTGCGCATCGGCGCGGTGATCTGGGTCGAGCGCGAAGGCCAGAAGGCCATTGTGATCGGCAAGGGCGGTGCCCGTCTGAAGGAGATCGGGGCCAAGTCGCGCCTGCAGATGGAACGCCTGTTTGGTGCCAAGGTGTTCCTGGAAACCTGGGTGCGCGTGCGTGAAGGCTGGTCCGACGACGAGGCCGCACTGAAGGCCTTCGGTTACGAGTAAGCGGGTGCGGTCGCTTCGATGATCATCGAGGACGACACCGGCTTCGTGCTGCATGCACGGGCCTATCGCGAGACCAGCCTGCTGGTCGAGGTGTTGAGCGCGCAGCATGGCCGTATCGGCCTGCTCGCGCGTGGCGTGTCCACCGCCAAGGGCCAGGTGCTGCGCGCTGCGCTGCAACCATTGCAATGGATCCGCTTCAGTGCGCAGCAACGCGGTGAACTGGCCCAGCTGCGCGGTGCCGAGGCACTGGATGCCGCGCCGCGGCTGGTGGGCCAGGCAATGCTGGCCGGCTTCTACCTGAGTGAACTGACCCTGCGCCTGGCACCACGCCAGGACCCGCTGCCGGAGCTGTACCTGGCCTATGGCGAGGCGCGCGCACGTTTGGCCGTGGGCGCAGGCCTGGCCTGGACCCTGCGCCGTTTCGAGCGCGAACTGCTGTCCGCGCTGGGCCTGGGTTTCGAGCTGGACAATGCCAGCGATGGCCAGCCGATCGACCCGGCCGCACGCTACGAACTGGACCCGCAGGACGGCGCGCAGCGCCTGCTCAGCGAGCGCGGGGGAGAGCGCAGGGCGGCGGCCACCGGTTCTGCGCTGCTGGCCCTGGCGGCGGACGAAGAGCCGGAGGCGGCCGATCTGGCCAGCCTGCGCCTGCCGATGCGGCGGGTGCTGGCCCATCACCTGGGCCCGCGTGGGCTGAAGTCCTGGGAACTGCTCGAGCAGCTGGCCCCCCGACGGTAGCGGGAAGCAGGCGCAACCCTCAATGCAGCAGGGCAGCCACCGCTGCGCGGAAACCGGCCTGGGCCGGACCGGATTCGGGCGCGTAATGCAGCTGGCGTACCGCACGGGCCAGCCGGGCCGCGCCAACGAAGCCGCAGCTGGCCTGCAACCGGTGCAGCTGGTTGCGCAGCTGGCGCTCGTCGTGCTGGTCAACCGCCTGCTCGACCGCATCGCGGACACCCGGCAGCTCGGCCAGGAACAGCTCACGCAGGGCGATCAGGTGGTTGCGCTGGCCATTGAGCGCGGCCAGCGCCGCCGTCTCGTCCCAATCCTGCACGTCCAGCTCGACGGCCGCTGGCGCCGGCGCCACGACGATGCCGGCCGGGCTGTTGACCAGCGCGCGGCGCACCGCCTTCAGCAGCTGGTCGCGGCCCAGTGGCTTGACCAGGGTGTCGCTGAAGCCGGCTTCGCGCAGGCGGGCGTGAATGGAGGTATCACCGTCGGCGGTATGCGCCAGCGCCGGAGTGTCCGGGTGCGAACGACGCAGTTCGCGCAGCAGTTGCGCGCCATTGCCATCGGGCAGATTGACGTCGATCAGCCAAAGGTCGTGTGCGCCGGGTTCGGCACTGGCCAGCGCACTGGCCAGGGAATCTGCGGTGTCCACATCCGCCGGTAACGTTTCCAACGCCGCTTTGAAAAAACCGCGGCTGATGATGTCGTCCTCGACAAGCAGGAAGCGGGGCCGTGCGGCCCGCGGGGTCATCTGCATCAGGGCTGCCTCCATGTCAGCTGACCCAATCATCAAGCACGGCGGCCATGGGCGCAAGCGGGTCCGGACCCCGCCGCTCAGGATCTGCGACAATACGCCCCCATTTTTGCCCGCAGCCTGTTGCCACGTGGCCCGATCCCGCTCCCGCATCGACCGTACCCCGTTCCAGACCGAAATCCTCGACCTCAGCCATGATGGTCGCGGCGTCGCCCGCCGTGAAGGCGAGGGCGGCAAGGTCACCTTCGTCAGCGGCGCCCTGCCGGGCGAAGTGGTGAAGGCTGAACAGACCGCCTGCAGCCGCCACTTCGACGAGGCGCGCACGGTGGAAGTGCTGCAGGCCTCGCCGCAGCGGGTCACGCCGAAATGCCCGCATTTCGGCACCTGCGCCGGCTGCGTGCTGCAGCACCTGGACGAAGACCAGCAGATCGTCGCCAAGCAGCGCGTGCTGATGGACAACCTGGAGCGGATCGGCCATGTGAAGCCGGGCGCGGTGCTGCCGCCGCTGGTGGGTGAAAGCTGGGGCTACCGCCGAAAGGGCCGGTTCTCGGTGCGCCGGGTCGAGAAGAAGGACAAGACCCTGGTCGGCTTCCGTGAACAGGACCCGCGTTTCGTCGCTGATCTGCGTCAGTGCCTGACCGTGATCCCGGAAATCGGCACCAAGGTCGAGGTGCTGTCCCTGTTCATCGAGTCGCTCGATGGCAAGCGCGACATTCCGCAGATCGAGTTCATCGCCGGCGATCAGGCCGTGGTGCTGACCGTGCGCCATCTGCAGCCGCTCAGCGATGCCGACCGCGCTGCCTGGGCCGCCTTTGGCCAGCAGCATGGTTTTGTGATCTACCTGCAGTCCGGCGGCGTGGATACCGTACAGCCGCTGGACGGGCAGGGCGTGCCGCTGTCGTTCCGGCTGGCGCCGTGGGATGTGGAGTTGGCGTTCCGCCCACTGGACTTCATCCAGGTCAACGCCAAGCTCAACGAGAAGATGATCGCCCATGCCCTGGACCTGCTGGAGCCGGGTGAGGACGAGCGTGTGCTGGACCTGTTCTGCGGCCTCGGCAATTTCACCCTGCCGCTGGCCCGTCGTGTGCGCGAAGTGGTCGGCGTGGAAGGCGATGCCGGGCTGGTTGCCCGTGCCCGTGAGAACGCCGAGCGCAACGGCCTGGCCAACGCGCAGTTCTTCAGTGCCGACCTGACCCAGGACCAGCGCAGCACCCCGTGGATGCGCCAGGGCTTCGACAAGCTGCTGCTGGACCCGCCGCGCTCGGGTGCGATCGAAGTGCTGCAGCAGCTGCCGCTGAAGCAGTTCAAGCGCATCGTCTACGTCAGCTGCCACCCGGGCTCGCTGGCACGCGATGCCGGCTACCTGGTCAATGAGCAGGGCTTCACCCTGGTCAGTGCCGGTGCCATGGACATGTTCCCGCACACCGCGCACGTGGAAAGCATCGCGGTGTTCGAGAAGCGCTGACCGCCTGTCATCACCCATCGCGCATAATGGCGCGATGGGCATCGAAATCGAACGCAAATTCCTCGTCAGCAGTGATGACTGGCGTGCCGCCGCGCATCGGGTTGTCCCGATGGCGCAGGGTTACATCAACGATATGGGGGCGCTCGACCGCGGCAGCCAGAACGCGTCGGTGCGGGTCCGCATCGAAGGCGAGCATGCTGCGCTGAACCTGAAGTCGCGCACCATCGGGCATACCCGGCAGGAATTCGACTACCCGATCCCGGTGGAAGATGCGCGTGCGCTGCTGGCGTTGTGCGTGGGCGGGCTGATCGACAAGCGCCGGCATCTGGTCGAGCACGCTGGCCTGACCTGGGAAGTGGACGAATTCCTCGGCGACAACGCCGGGCTGGTGGTGGCCGAGGTCGAGCTGGACAGCGCGGACCAGGTCATCGACCTGCCGGCCTGGGTCGGTTCCGAAGTGACCGACGACGCCCGCTACTACAACGTCGCCTTGGCCAGCACCCCCTATTCACAGTGGTGAACCCCGAAAAAGGGGACGGAGGGGATTAAGTCGTCTTTACCCCGCCTGTGCGGAAAGCGACTTAATCCCCTCCGTCCCCTTTTATCGAGGGTGGCGGGCCCCATGTCGGGGGGATGAGAATCGATATCTATTCCGACGTGGTCTGCCCCTGGTGCTGGATCGGCAAGCATCGTTTCCAGCAGGGCGTGCAGTTGCTGGGTGCCAACGCGCCCGAACTCGACATTCATTGGCAACCGTTCCAGCTGGACCCGGATGCGGACGCGACCCCGGTGCCGCTGCGCGAGGCTTACGTGCGCAAGTTCGGCGGCGCCGAGCGCACCGAACAGATCCTCGGTCAGACCCAGACCACCGCGCGCGCGGAAGGCCTGCCGATGGATTTCAGTCAGGGCCAGGTGCGGGTGACTACCCTGCCGGCACACCGGGTGCTGTGGCTGGCCGGGGAGCATGGCTTGCAGGACGCGGTGGGTGAGGCGCTGTTCCGCGCCCACTTCGAGCAGGGCCAGAACCTGGCCGACCCGCAGGTATTGATCAAGGCCGGCGTCGCTGGTGGCCTCGATGCGGGCGAGATCGCGCAGATGCTGGCCTCCGACCGCGGGTTGGCTGAAGTCGACGCCAAGCTGGCGCAGGCTCACGCGCTGGGCATTTCCTCGGTGCCGACCTTCGTCATCGACGGCCGCTGGGCCATTTCCGGCGCGCAGCCACCGGAAGCGTTCGCCAACGCCCTGCGCCAGATCGCCGCCGAGCAGGGCACACTGGAGCCCCCGGCCGATGGCGACGAGGCCTGCGGCCCGGACGGCTGCAAGGTCTGAGCAGATCGGGGTCAGGTCTCCTGTGGGGATCCGACCCCGGGGTCGGACCCATACAGGGGCTCTGACCCCACACTTCCCTTTTGCCTTGGCCACTGCGCCTGTCGGCCGGTTCTGCGACAATGCGGCACTGCGCCATGCGGGCGCGCGTTGTGGAGATCGACCATGCTGCTGATCGGCGTTGCCGGCACCGAACTGACCGCCCAGGAACGTGACTGGCTTCAGCACGATGCCGTGGCCGGGGTGGTGCTGTTCAAGCGCAACTTCGCCTCGCGCCAGCAGGTGACCGATCTGAGCGCGGCCATCCGTGCCGCCGCCCCGCGCCCGCAGCTGATCTGCGTGGACCAGGAAGGCGGCCGCGTGCAGCGCTTCCGCGAGGGTTACAGCGAGCTGCCGCCGCTGCAGGACATTGGCGCGTTGTATGCGACCGACCCGCAGCAGGCGCTGGCCCTGGCTGAGCAGCATGCCTGGCTGATGGCCAGCGAAGTGCGGGCCAGCGGGCTGGACCTGAGCTTCGCGCCGGTGGTCGACCTCGGCCGCGGCAACCGCGCCATCGGCAACCGTGCCTTCAGCGAGGATCCGCAGGTGGTGGCGGCGTTCACGGCGGCCTACGTGCGTGGCATGCACGCGGTCGGCATGGCCGCCACGCTCAAGCATTTCCCCGGCCACGGCACCGTGCTGGAAGACACCCATGTCGATACCGCAATCGACCCGCGGGCGCTGGACGAACTGCGCGCGCAGGATCTGGTGCCATTCCAGGCCGGGATCGCCGCCGGTGCCGACGCCGTGATGATGGCGCATGTGATCTACCCGCAGGTGGCACCCGAGCCGGCAGGCTACTCACCGCGCTGGATCCAGGACATTCTGCGCGGCGAGCTCGGCTTCCGCGGTGTGGTGTTCTCCGATGACATCGGCATGGCCGCCTCGCACAGTGCCGGCGGCGTGCCGGCGCGCGTGCACGCCCACCTCGACGCCGGCTGCGACGTGGTGCTGGTCTGCCACCCGGAGCTGGTCGATGAAGCCCTGCACGCGGTGCAGGGACGCTCCCTCAATACTGCTGCGCTGCTGGGCCTGCTTGGCCGCGGCGCGCTTGGCTGGGACGGCCTGTTGGCCGATGCCCGCCATGGCGACACCCAATCCCGTCTGCTTGAAACCCTTGGAAGAACCGTCTGATGCCCAACCTCACCATTTCCCAGGCCCTGGCCCAGGCTGACCTGCTGGTCGACCGTCCCACCATCGACAAGGCCATCGCCGGTATCGCCGACGCCATCGCGCGCGATTACAAGGGCGAGGTGCCGTTGTTCCTGTCGATCATGCACGGTGCGCTGCCGTTCGCCGGCCAGCTGGCGCTGGAGCTGGGCGCGCGCGGTCAGGACGTGCAGTTCGATTACCTGCATGCCACCCGCTACCGCGGTGAAACCACCGGCGGCGATCTGGTCTGGAAGCACAAGCCGGCCACCTCGCTGTTCGGTCGCCGCGTGCTGCTGGTCGACGACATCCTCGATGAGGGTTACACCCTGCAGGGCGTGCGCACCTGGTGCCTGGAGCAGGGTGCAACCGATGTGCGCATCGCTGCGATGACCGTGAAGAAGCACGACCGCGCGCTGCCGGACGTGACCGCTGATTACGCCGGCATCGAGCTGCCGGACCGCTACGTGTTCGGCTTCGGCATGGACGTCAACGAAACCCTGCGCTGCGTGCCGGCCATCTACGCGATGAAGGAATAACGGCGCAGCCGCCTGCGGCGCGTCCTTCCCATCGCCGGCATCCTCGGGTGCCGGCGTTCGTCTTTTCATGGAGTGCTTCGAATGCAACAGATCGCCCTGGCCGTGATCGGCGGTACCGGTGTCTACAACCTGGCCAAGCTCGACGACGTGCAGACCTACGAGGTCGACACCCGCTTCGGTCGCCCGTCCGGCCCGGTGCGCGTGGGCATGCTGCTCGGCCACCGCGTGGCCTTCCTGGCGCGCCATGGCGAAGGTCATTCGCTGCCGCCGCACAAGGTCAACTACCGCGCCAACCTGGCCGCGCTGCAGCAGTTGGGCGCGCAGCGGGTGCTGGCGTTGAACACCGTCGGCGGCATCACCGAGAACTTCGGTCCGCGCGTGCTGGCCTGCCCGGACCAGATCATCGACTACACCTGGGGCCGCATCAGCACGATCTGTGAAGAAGAGGGCACCGACGTGGTCCACGTCGATTTCGGTCATCCTTACACGCCGATGCTGCGCAGCAAGATCCTGGCGGCGGCGAAGGTGACGGGTGTCGCGGTGCATGACGGGGGCTGCTACGGCGCCACGCAGGGCCCGCGGCTGGAAACCATCGCCGAAATCGCCCGCATGCGCCGCGACGGCTGCGACCTGGTGGGCATGACCGGCATGCCCGAAGCCGCGCTGGCGCGGGAGCTGGGGCTGGATTACGCCTGCCTGGCGATCATCGCCAACTGGGCGGCCGGCTGCGGCGATGGCGAGGAGATTACGATGGCCGAAGTGCTGGCCAACGTGCAGGCGGCCAGTAACGGACTTCCGGAACTGGTGGGCGAATTGGCACGGGGGTGATTGTCTTCCCCGAGCAAGCTTTGCATACTCAGCTTGTGCGCGGGTTCAGCGTACACCACCCATTCATTGCATAAGGTCTCGCATCACCATGCCGAACGGTACCGTCAAGTGGTTCAACGACGCCAAGGGATTTGGCTTCATCTCGCCGGAGGATGGCAGCGCCGACGTGTTCGCGCACTTCTCCGCCATCAACTCCAAGGGCTTCCGCAGCCTGCAGGAAGGCCAGCGTGTCACCTATGACGTGACCCAGGGCCCGAAGGGTGCCCAGGCTTCGAACATCACGCCGGCCGAGTGATCGACTCGACAGTGCGTTGAAAACCCCGCTCCGGCGGGGTTTTTTTTTGCGCCGCCACCGCGGCCATTCGCTTTCCGGCTCGGGCACAATGCGTGGATGACGGAACGACTGCGCATCGCCGTGATCGGCTACGGCACCGCTGGCCAGGCAACGGCCATCCTGCTCGCCCGCGACGGCCACGAGGTGGAGATCTTCGAACGCGTGCCTACGCCAGGGCCGGTGGGGGCGGGTTTCCTGCCGCAGCCCAGTGGCCTGCAGGTGCTGTGGCAGATGGGCCTGCTCGGCGCCGTGCGTGCGCATGCCGCGCCGGTACACCGGCTGTATGGCGATACGCCCTGCGAGCGGGCGGTGATGGACATGCGCTACGACGGTCTGGATGCGCGCCTGCACGGGCTGGGCATGCAGCGCGGAGCGCTGTTCTCGCTGCTGGACGAGGCGCGCGCCGGCGCCGGCCAGCTGCACGCCGGTACCACCATCACCGAGGTGGACACCACGCAGGGGCGTCTGCGCGACAGCGACGGGCGCATGCACGGCCCGTTCGACCTGGTGGTGGCCGCCGATGGCGCGGCGTCGACGCTGCGCGGCACGATCGAAGGCGGGGCCGGCCTGGACCGGGTCTATCCGTGGGGTGCGCTGTGGTGCCTGCTGCCGGCCGAAGACTGGCCACACCTGCAGGAACTGCGGCAGCGCTACGTTGCTGCGCGCAAGATGATCGGGCTGCTGCCGGTGGGCACCCGCCCGGGCGATGACACGCCGCGGCTGAGCTTCTTCTGGAGCCTGCCGCGTGCCGATTTCGAACGTTGGCAGCGCGATGGCATGGCGCCCTGGCTGGAAGAACTGCACACGCTGTGGCCGCAGGCCGGCACGCGTTTCGCGCACCTGCAGGACGCGGGCCAGCTGGCACGCGCGGTCTACCGCGATGCGGTGATGACACGCTGGCATCGTGGTCGCATGGTGCTGGCCGGTGATGCCGCGCATGCGATGAGTCCGCAGCTGGGGCAGGGCGTGAACATGGCGCTGCTGGATGCGCTGGCGCTGCGCGATGCCGTGCGCATGCATGGCAGTGCGCCTGCTGCATTGCAGACCTACCAGGCGCAGCGGCGGGCACATGTGGCCGTGTACCAGCGCTGGAGCCGTTGGCTGACGCCGCTGTTCCAGTCCGAGCGCGATGCATGGGCGAAGGCGCGTGATGTGCTGCTGGGGCCGATGGGGCGCCTGCCTGGCGGGCGCGGCCACATGCTGCGCGTGCTCAGTGGCACCCAACACGGCTGGTTCGGCTCGATGGCGCTGGAACCGGCCTTCATCGACGCATTGGCCACTACCACCGAACCGGCTCGCGTGACTGCATCCGCGGCGGCGGCGTGAAGCAGGTCGTCACGTGAATTAACGGTTGCCTCACTGCGTGTATGCGAGAAGAGGGAAGCACGCGACAGTCGCGTCGCCCGTTTTCCTTTCCGTGATCAACATCGCGCGTGGCCCGGGCGGCGCTGCCGTTGCGGCCTGTTGCGGCCCGGATGTGCCGCCGGATGTTGAAGAGGAGGACGCCATGTTGTTCGCGGTCGAGGAGCTGGAATCGGAAATCTGCAAGCTGCGCGGTCTGCTGCAGATGTTGCACGAGGACCAGCCCGACGTACTGGAGGACGTGTTCGAGTTCCATGTCGGCAGCCTGATCAGTCATGCGGCCGATGAGCATCATGGCTACATCCGTCGGTGTGCGGTGCAGATGCTGCGGGAGCTGCCGGTGGCAGCGGCACCGGCCAGCAACATCGGCTTCTGCCAGCTGCCGGTGGCGTTGGCCCGCGGCGGCTGAACACGGCTTCGTCGTGGCCTGCGGCAGAATCGGCGACATACCTCCGTGCAGGATGCGCCGATGACCGCAGCAGGCAACGCGATGAACGCCCCGTTTGAAACCCATGTGGTGTTGAACCAGCCGCCGCCCTTCGCCGGCCACCAGCTGTGGACCGACGACGTGGCGTTGATGGAGGCGGTGCAGCGCGAGGGTGCGGGCGGCCTGGCGCCGCGGCTGGCGGTGTATGGCGCACTGGCCGGCGATGAGCTCTACCGCCTTGGCTTTGATGCCAACCGCGATCGCCCGCGGCTGCGCACGCATGATGCGCAGGGCCATCGCATCGATACGGTGGAATTCCATCCGGCCTATCACCAGTTGTTGGGTACGGCGAAATCGCATGGCGTCGCCGGGCTGTCCTGGCACGAGCCGCAGCCGGGCGCACACGTCGCACGTGCTGCATTGAGCTACCTGCATCACCAGGCCGAGGCCGGTACCAGCTGCCCGCTGACCATGACCCATGCGGCGGTGGCGGTGTTGCAGTCGCAGTCGCACCTGGCCGAGTGGGCGCGCAAGGCGGCCGCACCGGTCTATGACCCGCGTGATGTGCCGGTATCGGACAAGGCCGGCATCACCCTGGGCATGGGCATGACCGAGAAGCAGGGCGGCTCGGATGTGCGCGCCAACAGCACGCGTGCTGAACCGATCGATGGCGAGCGCTATCGACTGGTCGGCCACAAGTGGTTCTTTTCCGCACCGATGTGCGATGGCTTCCTGGTGCTGGCGCAGGCGCCCGGTGGCTTGACCTGCCTGCTGATGCCACGCCGGCTCGCAGATGGCGACCGCAATGCATTCCGCTTGATGCGGCTGAAGGACAAGCTCGGCGATTGGGCCAACGCCTCCAGCGAGGTCGAGTTCTGCGGCGCGCAGGCGTGGCGGGTGGGCGACGAGGGACGTGGCGTGGCCACCATCATCGGCATGGTGATGATGACCCGCCTGGACTGCATGCTGGGTGCGGCAGCGGAAATGCGCATGGCGCTGGCGCAGGCGCTGCACCATGCGCGCCATCGGCGCACCTTCGGCAAGCTGCTGGTGGAGCACCCGTTGATGGCCAACGTGCTGGCCGATCTGGCCCTGGAGTCGGAAGCGGCCACGGTGCTGTCGATGCGCATCGCACGCGCGGTGGATCGCGCGGGTGTGGATGACAACGAAGCGGCATTGGCTCGGCTGGGCACGGCGTTGGGCAAGTACTGGGTGTGCAAGCGCGCGGCTGCGTTCGTCAATGAGGCACAGGAGTGCCTGGGCGGGGCTGGCTATGTGGAAGAGTCGATGCTGCCGCGCTTGTACCGGCAAGCACCGTTGAATTCGATCTGGGAAGGCAGCGGCAACATCCAGTGCCTGGACGTGCTGCGTACGCTGTCTCGCGAGCCGGAGGCGCTGGCGGCGTTGCGCGGCGAGCTGGCGGCGGTGGCGGATCGGGATGCGCGCTATGCAGCGGCATTGCAGCGTTGGGCAGCGGCGCCGCCCCCGGAGGAATCGCAGGCGCGGATGTTCTGCGAGCGCACGGCGCTGTTGCTGCAGGCGGCATTGCTGCTGCGCGCGCGCAGTCCGATGGCTGAGGTGTTCGTGCGCAGCCGCCTGCAGGGCGAGCACGGGTTGGCGTTCGGGACGCTGCCGGTGGGAGTGGATCTGTCGGCGATGCTGGTGCGCGCGCTGCCGTAGGTGACGGCCAACGGCGGAGCCCCTCGTGGTGGGCGCTGATACTGATGGGAGGGCCGCGCGGGTAGGTCGCGCAGGGGGCGCCGTGAATACGTCCTTGTAGGCTCGGTCGCCGCATCCATGCGGCTCACGCCCCTGCGCAACCCACCCGCGCGGCCTTGGACGGTTTCCGTGCGCGTCCACTGCGGAATCAACGGAAAAGCGGAGAGCAGAAGCAGAAAAGCCGCGGCACTGCCGCGGCTTTTCCAGTGGCGCCGAGCCCATGCTCGGCTGGCCGGTAGCGCCGGGCCATGCCCGGCGAACGGGAGGTCCTCAGTGCTTGGCTTCTTCCTTGGCCGCGTTCGCCTTCGCGTCGTTGGCGACATCACGAGCCTTGTCGGCCACCTTCTGCGCGGCGTTGGCGGTGGCGTCGCTGGCGTGCGCCGCTGCATCGGTCGCTGCGTCCTTGGCCTTGTCGGCGGCGTTGGAGGTGGCATCCGCTGCCTTGTCCAGCGCCTTCTGGGTATCAGCAGCGGCCTGTTCGGAAGCGGCAGCGGTCTTGTCGGCGGCTTCGCGGGTGGCGTCAGCGGCCTTGTCGACGGCGTCACGGGCGGCAGCGCCGGCACTGTCGGCAGCCTGCTGCGCGTCCTGCTTGGCCTGTTCCGCTTCCGGGCCCTTGCAGGCGGCCAGGGCCAGCAGCAGGGAGGCGGCCAGCACGGTGGTGGTGATCGGGCGAATCTTCATGGCGGTCTCTACTGCTGCAATGGATGGGGACGCCAGCCTATTCATGCCGATGTGAAGACGGGGTCGCGATCTTTGCCGGGCGTAGCGACACCGGCGCAAAGAAAAAGCCGCTGGCGAACCAGCGGCTTTCTCAGAACAGCTTGAAGAAAGAAGTTATTACTTCTTGGCTTCTTCAGCAGCGTCCTTGGCCTTCTCGGCGGTGCCTTCGGCAGCCTTGGCAGCGTCGGCAGCAGCGCCGGCAGCAGCGTCGGTGGCAGCAGCGCCAGCCTGGGCAGCGGCGTCGACCGAAGCGTCAGCAGCGGTGGCGGCGGTGTCAGCGGCCTGCTGGGCAGCGTCGGCGGTCTGGGCGCCAGCAGCGGCGGCCTGGTCGGCAGCAGCCTGGGCTTCGGTGGCGGCTTCGTTGGCCGAAGCAGCGGCGTCCTGGGCAGCTTCCTGCTTCGAGCAGGCGGCCAGGGCCAGAGCCAGGGACATCGCGACCAGCAGCTTGTTGATGCTCATTGTGTAAATCCTCGTCGTTAGAATTAGGCAACGCGCATGCTGCGCGCCGACAACATGATGACAAGCCAAGATTGGGTGTCAAGCGATCCCGCATTCATTTTTGCGAAATCATCGTTAAATCTTTTTAAATCAATTCGATGGCGATTGCCGTCGCTTCGCCACCACCGATGCACAGGGTGGCAATGCCGCGCTTGCCACCGCGCGTGCGCAGGGCGTTGACCAGGGTCACCACCAGGCGGGCGCCAGAGGCACCGATCGGATGGCCCAGGGCGCAGGCGCCACCATTCACGTTGAGCTTGTCGTGCGGGATGCCCAGCTCGCGCATCGGCGCCATCGCGACCACGGCGAACGCTTCGTTGATCTCGAACAGGTCGATCTGATCCAGCGACCAGCCGGTCTTGGCCAGCAGCGTGTGGATCGCGCCGATCGGGGCGGTGGTGAACCACTCCGGCTCCTGCGAATGGGTGGCATGTCCGACGATGCGGGCCAACGGTGTCACACCGCGCGCGGCGGCGTCCTCTTCGGTTAGCAGGACCACGGCGGCGGCGCCGTCGGAGATGCTGGAGGAACTGGCGGCGGTCACGCTGCCGTCCTTCTTGAAGGCCGGTCGCAGCGTCGGGATCTTGGCGATGTCGGAACGGCCCGGCTGTTCGTCGGTGCTGACCTCGACCTCGCCCTTGCGGGTGGCGACCTTCACCGCGACGATCTCGTCAGCGAACGCGCCGTTGGCCTGTGCGGCCTGGGCGCGCTTGACCGACTCGATGGCATAGGCGTCCTGCTCTTCGCGGCTGAACTGGTACTTGTCCACGGCGCATTCGGCGAATTCACCCATGGCCTTGCCGTCGTAGGCGTTGACCAGGCCGTCGTGGGCCATGTGGTCGACTGCCTGGAAGTTGCCGAAGCGGTTGCCGGTCCGCGAGTTGGGCAGCATGTGCGGGGCATTGGACATCGACTCCATGCCGCCGGCGACCACGATGCTGGCCGAACCGGCCTTGATCAGGTCATGGCCGAGCATGATGGTCTTCATGCCCGAGCCGCACACCTTGTTGAGCGTGGTGGCACCGGTCGACAGCGGAATACCGGCGGCGATTGCGGCCTGGCGGGCGGGCGCCTGGCCGAGGTTGGCCGGCAGCACGCAGCCCATGAGGACTTCAGAGACGTCGCTGGCCGGTACGCCTGACTGTTCCAGGGCAGCGGCGATGGCGGCCGCGCCGAGGGTCGGGGTCGGCACGCCGGTGAACTGGCCGAGGAAGGAGCCGATGGCAGTGCGCTTGGCGGCGGCGATGACGATGTTGGACATGGCAATCTCGTTGATGCGTGAGCAATGTTCGGAAAGGAGACTGTGGGCGTTGGAAGCGCCCCGGTTTCCCGGCAGACTGCGTGGGGGTCGGCCCAAGTATAGAGGGTCGGGGAGGGCCGTCGCTGGGCGGCACCGCACGCCTGCCGGGATGTAGGCAGGCCAACGTTCATGGGAAGGAATCGATGGAACGCACGACGATGGTGAGGACTGCGCTGGCAACCGCGCTGGCGATGGCGCTGACGGCATGTGGCGGCGGTGGAGGCGGCGGCAACGTCCGCATCGACCCGCCCCCGACCACGCCGACACCTCCGACCACGCCGACACCGACGCCGCCGCCCCCGGCCAAGCCGCAGGAGCCGGCCTTCGACGCGCACCTGTCAGTGACCAATGCGCGTCCGGCACAGGCTGCCGGCCTGACCGGGCAGGGCGTGCGCATCGGCATCGTCGATTCCGGCGTGCAGCGCACCGCCGTTGCCCTGAACGGGCGGGTGATCGGCAATCTCAACTATATCGACCCGGCCAGGAACAACCTGGGCGTTGACGACGTGGTCGGCCACGGCACCGCAGTGGCCAGCCTCGCCGCGGGCGCCTCGGTGGGTTCCTGGCCAGGTGGCATCGCAGCGGGCGCCCAGATCGTGTCCGCACGGATCATTTCCGACAAGCCGCCGGTGGATGATGGCAGCGGCAAGGGCAATGCGTTCAGCGGCCCGCTGGGCGTTGCCCAGGTCCACCAGGACCTGATCAGCTACAACGTCAAGGTGATGAACAACTCGTGGGGCGGCCTGTACTGGACCGACCTGCCGACCACCGCGCAGGTGGCCGCCGAGTACCGTCCATTCGTTATCAACCACGGTGGGCTGGTGGTGTTCGCGGCCGGCAACGATGGCCGCACCGAGCCGAGCAGCCTGGCCGCCCTGCCCAGCCAGCAGGGCGTTGCCGGCTCGCTGCCGGCGGCCGACCTGGAGCGGGGCTGGCTGGTGGCGACTGCGGTGGACCCTTATGCGCCGGGTACGCTGGCCAGCTACGCCAATGCCTGTGGCCAGGCGGCGCGCTACTGCCTGGCGGCACCGGGCAGCGCGGTCTATCCCGATGCCAACGGCGGCAGCTACTACTGGAATTACGGCACGTCGTTCGCCGCGCCGCTGGTGTCCGGCGCCGCCGCGCTGGTCTGGCAGCGCTATCCGTACTTCGACAACAACCTGGTGCGGCAGACCCTGCTGGGCACTGCCAAGGACATCGGTGCGCCTGGCGTGGACGCGGTGTTCGGCTACGGCCTGCTCGACATCGGCCGCGCGGTCAACGGTCCTGGCCGCTTCGACTGGGGCGACGTGGTCGTCAATGTCGATGCGGCCTCCAGCGGTTCGCTGTGGAGCAACAGCATTGTCGGCAGCGGCGGCCTGGTCAAACAGGGGGCTGGCGTACTGGCGCTGAGCGGCAACAACAGCTACAGCGGCGCCACCCGTATCGAGCGCGGCATCCTGTCGCTGCGCGACAGCGGTGTGATCCGCTCCAACGTGACCATCCTGGCGCAGCCCGATCCGGATTCGAGCGGGCTGCAGTTCAACGGCAGCACGCCGCGCGTGATCGGCAACGTGGTCAATGGCAGCAGCGTGTTCCTGACCACCGGCAACACCACCGGCACCATCGAAGGCGACTACACCCAGCAGGCCGGTGCGCAGCTGATGATCGCGCTCGGAGCCAAGGCGCTGCAGGTCACCGGCAACGCAAGGATCGATGGCGGTGTGCGCGTGCATGGCTTCGTGGCCGGTTACGTGCCGCAGGATGGCAGCCGGCAGGACCTGATCCACGCTGCCGGCAGCCTGAGCGGCACCTTCAGCAGCGCGGCCACGTCCAGCGGCCTGCAGGGCCTGGCGCTGCTGCAGACCAGCTATGGCTACGACAGCAACAACGCCTGGTTGAACCTGACCCGGGTCAGCGTTACCGCGGCGGCCTCCGGACTCAACGCCTCGGCGCAGGCCGCGGCGCAGCGCCTGGACGGTGCGTTCAACGCACTCGATGGCGATGGCGGCCTGCAGGGGTCGGCCTTCGGCAAGGCGGCCGGCGCGCTGCAGTGGACCGACGGTGGCAGCGAGGGGCTGGCGGCCAGCCTGCAGAGCCTGTCCGGGCAGGCGCATCTCCGCGCCGAGTCGGCCACCTTCGACAGCATCGACATGTCGCGGCGCGCGATTGCAGAGCGCTTCGATCGTGTGCAGGCCGCACCGCGCCTGCGCGGGACCTGGCAGAGTGCGCTGGGCGAGGCCGGGCAGGGCAGCTTCGCCGGCAATGCAGCCGACAGCCGTGGCTGGATGGCCGGCCAGGACCTTCCGATGGGCAGCAATGGTCTGGTGGGCGTGGCCTTCGGCGAGACCCGCAGCAACGGTGGCAGCAGCTTCGGTGGCGATCGCGGGCGTGATCGCCAGGCGCAGGCGCAGCTGTACGCCGGCTGGAATCTCGGCCGTGGTTACGCGTTGGCCCAGGTCGGCAGTGGCCAGTTCACCCGCGCACTGGATCGCCAGCTGCTGCTGGGGGCGGGGGCGTACGGCGTCTCCGCACGCTATGGCGGTCGCTTCAGCAGTGCCAGTGTCGAAGGTGGTTACCGCTTTGGCCGTGCGGGTGCGTCGCTGACGCCGTACCTGGGGGCCAGCACCACCCGTGTCGATACCGATGCCTTCAATGAACTGGGCGGTTTCGGCTTCGGGCTGCGGGGCGATGCCAATCGCACACAGCGCAGCCAGATGCTGGCCGGCCTGCGTGGCGAGCGTGGGTGGGGGCGTTGGACCCTGCGCGGGCATGCCGAGTGGCAGCAGCGGCTGGATGGCGGTGACGCGGACTGGCAGGCCAGTTTTGCCGGCGTCGATGCCTGGGCGCCGTTGGCGGGCTGGAAGGCGCCGCGCGGCAGTGCGCTGTTCGGGCTGGCGCTGGAATCGTGGTGGGGCCGCAATGGCCGCCTGAGCCTGGGCTTCGACCAGCGTGTCGGTGGTGACGGCGCGCGTCAGGCGGCGCTGCGTTACAGCACCGGCTTCTGAGGAATCGGTCGCGCCGGGCCAGGCCTGGCGCGACCTTGGCAGGCTCAGCCGCCGCGCAGGTTGCCCAGGCGCGGCGTGCTGCGGCCCAACGGCATCTTCAGCTTGCCGATCGACAGGATGCGGCTTTCAGCCATGCGGTCGGCGGCCCGCTGCGGCGCGATGTTCTCGCGCTGCGACAGCTCGAAGATACGGGTGAGGTTGTGATAGATGCTGCGGATCAGGCGCATCGCACGTTCGCGGTTGTAGCCGTCGATCTCCAGCGACACGTTCATCACGCCACCGGCGTTGACCGCATAGTCCGGCGCATACAGGATGCCGCGCGCATGCAGTTCGTCGCCGATTTCCGGGGTCGACAGCTGGTTGTTGGCGGTGCCGCAGATGATCTTCGCCTTGATCCGCGGCAGGGTATCGGCATTGATCGCGCCTTCCAGCGCGCAGGGGGCGAACACGTCGGCGTTCACTTCGTGGATCTCGTCTGGCTTGACCGCCTCGGCGCCGTAGTCGCTGACCGCACGATCGACCAGTGCACTGTCCAGATCGGTGACATACAGCTTGGCGCCGCGGTCACGCAGCAGCTTCACCAGTTCCATGCCGATGTGGCCCAGACCCTGCACGGCAATGCTGGTCTTGCCCACTTCTTCATGGCCGAACTTGAAGCGCATCGCCGCCATCAGCGCCTGCAGTGCACCGTAGGCGGTGAACGGGGCCGGATCGCCGGAGCCGCCATGGACCTGGTGCACGCCGGTCACGAACTGGCTTTCCAGGTAGATGTTCTCCATGTCATTGACATCGGTGCCGACGTCCTCGGCGGTGATGTAGCGCCCGCCCAGCGAATCGACGTAGCGGCCGAAGGCACGGAACAGCACCTCGGTCTTGTCGATCTTGGGGTCGCCGATGATCACTGCCTTGCCACCACCGACATTGAGGCCGGCCAGCGCATTCTTGTAGGTCATCGTCCGGCTCAGGCGCAGCACGTCGGCCAGCGCATCGTCGGTGCTGGCGTAGGGGCGCATGCGCACGCCGCCCAGGGCCGGGCCCAAGGTGGTGTTGTGGATGGCGATGATCGCCTTCAGGCCGGCATCGTGGTTGTGGCAGAACACCACTTGTTCGTGGCCGGTGGTGGCGAGGGTTTCGAATAGCATGGCGTCTCCGATGGCGCGAACAGCGGCGAACTGCAGCGAACGGCCAGTGAACGGTAGGGTCCCAAAACAAAAAAAGCGACGTCGTCGGTGCAGGGGGACGGGTCGCGCGGCGCCATTCTAGTCCATTCGCCCGGCCGGTGCCGTCGACGTCGGTGGTCATCCGGTTAAAGAAGATGAAAGTGCGGCCGATGCTGCGACGACGGCGGGTAGCCGGATTCGCGTGAAGAGGCAGGGCGGTCAGTGACGGCAAGGGCACCACAACGACAGGACAGGCGGCGATGACGCTGGCCTGGTGGCGATCGCTGCGCGGCTGGCTGGCGCGTTCGACCGGAACGGCACCGTCCCGCCTGGCGGCTGTTTCGCGACAGGCGGTGGCGGCAGCCGCGGCCAGCCTGCAGGGGGAGGCGCTGCCCTCGGCGGAAATTGCCGCGCACCTGCAGCGCGGGTTGCATGCGCTGGCCCTTTACCCGCGGCTGGCCGGCGAGCAGGCAGCGGCGCCGCCGTCGGCGCTGGGCGAGGCGGTGGCGCGCGCGCTGCAGGACCGCGACTGGGCGGCCCGGCAGCTGCCCCGCCGCCCGCAACTGCTGCCGCAGCTGATCCAGACCGTCAACGATGACGCAGCATCGGCACGGGTGATGGCCGCGATCATCGGCCAGGACCCGGTGTTGACCGGCAACCTGCTGCGCATCGCCAACAGCCCGGCCTACAAGGTGCATGAACGCCCGGTGGAAAGCCTGCAGCGGGCCGTGACTCTGGTCGGCACCGAAGGCGTGCGCCAGATCATCAGCGCGGTGCTGGTACAGCCGGTGATGCAGGTTCAGTGCGACGTGTTTCCGCAGTTCAGCGCGATCATCTGGGAGCACGCGCTGCTGGCCTCGCGCGCCGCTGCCGACCACGCACGCACCGTCACCTTCGGCGATGCCTTCGCTGCGCAGTGGCTGGGCCTGGTGCAGGGGTTGGGTGCGGCACTGGTGATGCGCCAGCTGCTGTTGGAGGCCCAGGCCCGCGACGAATCGGTGGAGCCGGCGGTGGCGCTGCAGCTGCTGCAGCAGTGGTCGTTGCCGCTGGCACAGCGGGTAGCGGCAGCATGGGAACTTCCCGAGCCGGTGCATCAGGCACTGGCGGTGGACGCGCAGGGGCCGTTGGCCGACAGCCTGCGTCTGGCCAGTGCGGCCGCCGCAGCCAGCCTGCTGTGCCGGCATGGTCATGCCAGCCAGAGCCGCATGCTGGCCCTGCTTGAACAGTTGCCCTCGGCGCCGCCGCATGCACTGCGCTGGATCTGGCGGCGCCTGCATGGGCGCAGCGTGGAAACGCTGGATGAAGCGGCGCAGGACGATGCCGCACCGGCGGGTTGAGCGCTACAGCTGTGATTCCACCGGCAGCCAACTGATCACCCGCGCGGTCCAGCGCTTGCCCAGGCTGGCGCCAGGCTCGGCGTCCACCCAGTGCGGCGGTGGTTGCCGTTCCAGCCACCGCAGTTCACCGTTGCCGCCCAATGCCAGCCACCAGCTGTGTTCCGGGCTGGCCAGGCGCAGGTATTCATCGCGCAGCTGCGCACCCAGCACCGGGTCGTCGAACAACACGCCCATCTCGGTGTTGAGGTAGGCCGAGCGCGGATCAAGGTTGAACGAGCCGACGAAGCCGCGGCGGTCATCGACGACGAATGCCTTGGTATGCAGGCTGGCGCCGCTGCTGCCGAACAGACTGGTGTCTGGCCGGCCATGTGCCTTCAGCTCGTACAGCTGCACACCGGCCTGCAGCAGCGGCACGCGGTAACCCATGTAGCCACCGTGCACCGCGGCCACATCATTGGCGGCCAGCGAATTGGTCACCACGCCCACCTGTGCGCCACCAGTCGCCATTGCCGACAACCCTTGCACGCCATCTTCGCCCGGAACGAAGTACGGCGAGATCAGCAGCGCGCTGTGGCGGGTGCTGCCCAGCGTGTCGCTGAGCGTGCTGACCAGCCAGGTGTGGCGATCATCGTCGCGGTGCTTCATCGGCGGGTCCGAGGCGATGCGCACGTTGTGGCTCCAGTGCAGTGGCTCCGGGCTCGGCCGCTGCAGCTGGCGCGATGCTGCCACGCGCTGCAGGTAGGGCTGTGCCTTGGCCTGCATCGCGTCCAGGTCCGATTGCCGCACCAGCTGTTGCAGCTGTGCATCGGTGTATGACGCCAGCGCGGAAATCGGGATCGCCGCGCTGCTGTTCCAGTAGTCGTCGAAGATCTGGTTGGCCTGCTGCACGGCGGGCCCGGCCACTACCAGGTCCAGGTCCTGGAAGTTCACGTCGTTGCGTGCGCTGAAGTATTCCTCGCCGATGTTGCGGCCACCGACGATCGCGATGCGGCCGTCGGCGATCCAGCTCTTGTTGTGCATGCGGTGGTTCACGCTGAAGGCGCGCTGCACCAGCTCCAGCGTGCGTGCGATGCCGCTGCGGTTGCGGAACGGGTTGTACAGGCGCAGCTCGATGTTCGGGTGTGCATCGAGCGCCATCATCAGCGCGTCCTTGTCCTTGGCGTTCATGTCGTCGAGCAGGATGCGCACGCGCACCCCGCGCTCGGCCGCGTCATACAGCGCCTTGGCCATCAGGTGGCCGATCAGGTCGTCGTGCCAGATGTAGTACTGCAGGTCCAGGCTGCGGCCGGCATGCGCGGTGATCAACGCGCGCGCGGCGAATGCATCCATGCCATCGCTGAGGAAGGCCACGCCGGATTTGCCGGGATGGGCATCCTGCAGTGGCACGATCTGCTGGTCGATGCGGGTCTGTGCCGGCTGCAGCGGCAGCACATGCGAGACCGTGCCACGCGCCTGTGGTGTGAGGTGGTCGGCCAGCAGCAGGCCGGACAGGACCAGCAGCACCAGGGCGGCGAGGATGATCGCAGCGACGCGTAGCAGGCGTCGCCACAGGGGCATGGGCAGGCTCATGCCACCGATGGTAGATCCACGCCATGCGTGGACGAAAGCCAGCGGCCCACGTTTCATCCAATGTGGGGTCAGATCCCTAAGGGATCCGACCCTGGGGGTTAGAACCGCTCGTCGCTGCTCAGGTAACGCCACTGCCCCGGCGGCAGCGGTCCCAGCGCCACGCTGCCCACGCGCAGGCGGCGCACGGCCAGGACCTGCAGTCCGGCAGCAGTCACTGCCACGCGCAGGCCCTTGGCGGTCAGGCCCTTGCCGGCGAAACGCAGGCGCTGTTCGCTCTGCCAGCTGACCTTGGCGCCGCCGGATTCCTGCTGCAGCCGTGCCATCAGCCATGGCCCGCGCTCCGGGCCACCTTCGGCCACCTCGATCAGATACTCCTGCTCGGTGCGGCCGAGGTTGCGCTGCAGGTGGGCCAGCATCGCAGGGTCCTGGCTGACCACCACCAGGCCGCTGTCGCTGGCCGGAAGCGCGGCGGCCAGCTGCAGGCCATGGAAGTGACGCTGCAGCGGCCGGATGTTGCTGGCATCGAGTTCGCTGCGGCTGTCACTGCTGACCAGCGCACAGAGGGCTTCGGCGGCAACACCGGCCGGCTTGTGCAGCAGCATGCTGACCCGCTCGGCCTTTTCGTCGCTGGCCTGCTCGGCCACCACGATCGTCGCGGTCTCATCGACCGGGCGCTGCGGCTGTTCGACCACCTCGCCATTGACGGTGACCCAGCCACCTTCGATGTAGCGCCGCGCTTCGCCGCGCGGGATGCCGAGCAGGGCGGACAGGCGTTTGTCGAGACGGATCGGTTCCATGGCAGGCAGTCGGGCAGGGGGCGCGCAGTGTAGCTGCTGCGCGCGGTCAGCGCTGGCCGCGGTGGGTCAGCTCGGTCAGGTACAGGCGGGTATCGAACTCCAGCTGCAGGTAATCCGGTTCCATGTGCTGGCACAGCTGGTAGAAGGCCTTGTTGTGGTCGGCCTCCTTCAGGTGCGCCAGCTCATGCACCACGATCATGCGCAGGAACGCCGCCGGGGCCTGGCGGAACACGGTGGCGATGCGGATCTCGCGGCTGGCCTTGAGGCGGCCGCCGTGAACGCGGGAGATTGCAGTGTGGGTGCCCAGGGCGTGCTTGATCACTTCCAGCGTATTGTCGTAGCAGACCTTGTTGAGCGGCACCGACTTGCGCAGGTAGCGGTCCTTCAGCGCCTGGGTGTAGTCATACAGCTGGCGGTCGCTGCGTACCTCATGCGGGTCGGGGTAGCGCTGCTGCAGCCAGGGCCCAAGCTTGCCCTGGGCCAGCAGTTCGCTGACCTGGGCGACCAGGGGTTCGGGATAGCCGGTGAGGTACTTCAGGACTGCCATGCAGGGGCGGCGGGGCGTCGGTAGAATGGGGCATCCAAGATTACACGCGGTACGCATCGACCATGGCAAAGCCCAACGCGCTGCAGGAACAATTGCTCAAGGCCGGTCTGGCCAAGAAGTCGCAGGCCAGCGCCGCCGCGCGCGAGCAGGCCAAGGCCCGCCAGGGCAAGGCGGAATCCACGTCGGGCGGGGTCCAGCGTGAAGCTGAACGTGTCCGCGCCGAAAAGGTCGAGCGTGATCGCGCGCTGGCCGCGGAGCGCAACGCCCAGGCCAAGCAGGCTGAACAGAAGGCGCAGGCCAAACAGATCATCAGTGCCCATGCCGTGCCGCACAAAGGTGATGACGAGTATCGGTTCAGTGATGGTGCGGCGATCCGCACCCTGTTGATCGACCCCAAGCTGCGCAAGGCGCTGTCGGTGGGCGTACTGGTTGTTGTCGCCAACGGCGATGGCTATGCCCTGTTGCCGCGCGCCGCCGCCGAGAAAGTGCGTGAACGCGCCCCGGAGGCCATCATCGTCGACCACGCCCAGCCGGGCTCGACCGCCGAGATCTCTACCGGCAACGCTGAAGACGACGCCTACTACGCCCAGTTCCAGGTGCCCGACGACCTGGTCTGGTAAGCAAAAAGGGGACGGAGGGGATTAAGTCGTAATAGACCTGATTGAAGCCGTCCACGTTCTGCTCAGCTTGCTGAAGAGCAGCCGAGCATCGTTCGGCTCTACGGGAAGGGGTCTCCTTTTTGCCTGGGTGTATCGTCCCCATATCGGGCGACACACCTGCGGAGGATGGCCATGGCCACCGGTTGGGCGGGAGATGGCGCGGTCCAGGACCAGATCGACGCCACCGTTGATGATGCGATTGCTCGCGCGCGGCGCCAGCTGCGCGAGGGACCGGGTCTGGAACACTGTGAAGAATGCGACGCGCCGATTCCGTTGGCGCGGCGCCAGGCCGTGCCCGGGGTTCGACTCTGCGTGGCGTGCCAGCAGGCGCTGGATGACGAAGCGCAGGCACATGCCGGCTACAACCGGCGCGGCAGCAAGGACAGCCAGCTGCGGTAAAGGGGTTCGCCAGGGCTGCGCCCCGCACCCGCCGAGGCAACGTCAACGTCAGAAGCGGGCATTCCGTGGGACACCGCCCCACCTCTGACAGATTCCCGCGATCGGGTAGATCCACGCCATGCGTGGATGAATCTCTGTCGGAATCGACAATTTCGAATTGAACTCGAAAAGCATCCACGCATGGCGTGGATCTACCGGCCTCTGCAGGTGCAGGACGCAGTCCTGCAAAGAAAACCCCTTCAGCCGTCGCCTTGGATGCCGCCCGGTGCCTGCGCCGGATCGCGCCAGCGGCGCACGGTGCGCTGGAAGAACAGGTTGTTCGGCAGCTGCAGCACCGTGCCCTCGTGGCCATCGCCGGTTTCCTGCAGCGTGGTGTAGATCAGGTTCACGTCGATCACCCGGCCTTTCAGGCCAGGCTTCTCGCCGTTCTCCAGTACCTCGATGTAGTCATGCAGGCGGAAGGGGCGGGTGGTGAAGATCAGCAGCGTGCAGAAGATGTTGGACAACACACTCCACGCGGCGAAGAACGCTACCGCGCCCACGGCGGCGAAGCCGGTGAAGGCGGTCCACAATACCGATGGTTTCGCGCCGAGCAGGCTGAGGATGTACAGCAGGGAGCTGAAATAGACCACGAAACTGGTGATCCGGCGCGCGCCCATCACCATTTCCGGCGGCAGCGTGTAGTGCTCGGCGAAGCGGCGGATCAGGCGCCGCGCCAGCAACCGCAGCAGCCAGGCTGCCAGCAGGGTCAGCAGGATCTTCACGGCAACACCCGCGTCATTCAGCCAGGGGTAGGTCCAGGGCGGCAGGTGATCCTTCAGCGACAACATCATGGGGCGACAACAGGTGGCGAATACGGCCCTTGATGTTACCCGGCACGTGCCGGGGTTTCGACCTGTGGCGACCAGGCCACGCAGACCAGCGCCTGGCGGTGCTGCTGCAGGCAGGCCCGGCCACTGTCGGCCCTCAGCTGCAGCGACAGGCCCAGCGCCTGCAACAGGACGCAGGCGGCGATCACCAGCAGGGCAGCGCAGGTGGGGCTGGACATGGCGGGGCTCCCGGGGGATGTTTTTGCGAAGGACCTCCCATGGATGCAGTGGCCGCCGAAAAGGTTGCATCGCATTGGCCGGGGATGGCCTCTAAACCTTTTCGCGGGTCGCCGCATCCAAGCGATATGCTCGACATCACCATGCCCGCTGCGCCTGCCGCCAACGACGCCATCGACGAGCCCGCCCTGGTGCGGGCAGCGGCGGCCGGCGATACCGCGGCCTATGAACAGTTATACCGGCGCCATGCACCACGCGTGTTCGCCGTGCTGTGGCGGTTGTGCGGTGGTCAGCAGGCGCGCGCCGAAGACGCACTGCAGGAGGCCTTCCTGCAGGCCTGGAAGGCACTGCCTGGGTTCCGTTTTGAAAGCAGCCTGTCGACCTGGCTGCATCGGCTGGGGGTGAACGCAGCGCTGATGGAGCTGCGTGGGCGCGCTGCCGGCCATGACCACGACAGCCTCGAGGATGTCGATGGCGGGTTGCAGGAACTGGCGGTGCATGATCGCTGCGCCGGTACCGAGCGCGATCTGGAACGAGCGCTTTCGACCCTGCCGCCGCGGGCACGCGCGGTGCTGGTGCTGCACGACATCGAAGGCTGGAAACACCAGGAAATCGCCGAGCAGCTGCAGATGGCTGTCGGTAGTTCCAAGGCACAGTTGCATCGTGCGCGTGGCTTGCTGCGCGCACGGCTGGGAGACATGACATGAGTACACACGAACACGATTCCGACCATGACCTGCAGGCGCGCCTGCGCGCGTTGCCGAACGAACGCGCTGTCCCCGACGATGGCTGGGCACGCCTGTCGGCCCGGTTGCCGCCACGCGAGCCGCAGGCCGTGCCAGCCCCCATGGACACGGTGGTGGCCCTGCCATTGCGCCGACGTGGCCGCTGGTGGCTGCCAGTGGGCGCGGCGTTGGCGGCCAGCCTGGCGGTCTATGCTGTGGCGCCGTGGCGCCATGCCCAGCCCGAGGCACCCGCTCCCTCTGCCTTGCAGCTGCAGGCAGCGGCGATGACCCAGCAGTACCAGCAGGCCGTGGCGTCGCTGCCCGATGGCAGGGCGCCGGAGTGGCAGCCGGCCCTGCACGAACTGGATGAAAGTGCGGCACAGATCCGCGCCGCGCTGGCGCAGGATCCACGCGCGCCGCACCTGCTTGGACAGCTCAGGCGGACCTATGCGCTGCGGCTGGAATTGACCCGGCAGGCGGCCTATGCCGCCGAGTCCGGCCTGACGACCTGAGGAGACCCCCCATGACCCGAACCCTGATTTCCTGCTGTGTCGCGCTGCTGCTGGTCCCCGCTGTGGCGCTGGCCGATACCCGCATCGACGAACGCCACACCTTGGCGGCGGGCGGTCGCATTGAACTGAGCAACATCGCCGGCAAGGTGACCGTGCGTGGCTGGGACCGCAGCGATGTGCAGCTCAGCGGCACGCTCAGCGACGGCCTGCAGCTGCGCCAGGAGAAGAGCGCCAACCGCGTGCGCTGGGAGATCGAATACCCGCGTCGCAGCAACAACGGCGGCGCCACCCTGGTGCTGAACGTGCCGCGTTCGGTGGAGCTGCTGCTGAGCACGGTCAGTGCCAGCCAGGACATCAGCGGTATCGACGTGCGTCGCCTGCAGGCCGACACGGTCAGCGGCAGCCTGAGCGCGGCCGGGCGCAGTGGCGATGCCAAGCTCAACACGGTCAGCGGCAGCGTCAGTGCGCGGCTGCAGACACCGAAGCTGGACGTGAATACGGTCAGTGGCAGGATCGAGGCCGGTGGCGGCGCATCCGGCGACATCGGCGCGCAGACGGTGTCCGGCCGGGTCGAGGTCGATGCCGGACGGGTGCAGCGCCTGGCGGTGGAAACCGTATCGGGCAGCATCGACCTGGCGGCGGCCGGGCTGGCGCCGGGCGGGCGCATCAACGTTGAATCGGTGAGTGCGTCGGTCAACCTGCGCTTGCCGCGCACGGTATCGGCGCAGCTGTCGGTGAACAGTTTCAGTGGTTCGATCAACAGCGATGCCGGTGACGTGGAGCGTCCGCGCTACGGGCCGGGCAGCCATCTGGATACGCGGCTGGGCAGTGGCGACGGTGACATCCGCATCCAGTCGCACTCGGGCAGTGTGCGGGTTCGCCTGGATCGCTGAGCGCGATCCGGCAGGCCGCGGCGGCAGCGCCGCCGCGGTCGGAGGTGGGTCAGCTGGCTTTCTTCAGCGCCCAGGTGGTACCGAGGACTTCGATCTTGCCACCGGCCTTGCGGAACGCAGCCAGGTCCGAAGCGATCGAATCACTGCTGACCACGGTGCTGGCGGCCGCGCCCTTGCGTTCGCTGCGGATGCTGTTGCTGGCCTTCGCGGGGGTCTTTGCCTTGCGGGGCATGGTTGCTCCTGTCAGGTGGAAGGGGAGGAAAGCGCCCAGGCATCAGCCTGGCGCAGGTAGTCCTGCCGCTCGCGGCGGCAGTCATCGCCGCCCATCGCAAACTGGCGGCAGATCGCCGGGCGCTGCGAATAGATCGTGCAGCGCAGGTGATAGGGATCGATCGCCGCGCACCAGCCTTCTTCGTTGCGCGCCATCACGGCACGGCCGTGGGTGTCGCGCGCGAGGAACTGGCCGGGCACCTGGTCGCCGGATTGCAGCAGCACGGGCAGCCGGCAACAGACCGCGTCACAACGGCGGCAGTCGATGGGTGCAGGTGCTGCGTCAGGTTGTAAGGCCTCAGGGGCCTGGCGGGTGCCCAAAGCGGGTCTCGGTGGCGGCTCAGGTGGTACGCGGACCATGAACGAGCCAGGAAGGCATGGCCGCTAGGCCCGCAGTGCGGGCCGGGCTGCACGGCAGACACACACCGGCGTGGCCGGTGGAAGGTGCAGCAGGGTTCTAGCCGACCAAGGGTAACTTAGACCGCGTAACGTTTTGTTAATCCTGGCTGGCCGCCGCCAGTGCCAGGCCCTGGACCACGCCCAGCGAGGGCTCGCCGTGGACCATGCGGGCCCCCGGGAAGGCCTCGGCCACGGCCTGGCGCAGGTAGCCGGCGCGGGACATGCCGCCGGTCAGGAACACCGCATCCGGGTCGCCACCGATGTCGCTGCGGACCTGGGCCAGCAGTTCGCGGATCTGATCCAGATAGCCATGGGCGGCGGCGGCCAGACCGTCGGCACTGCTGTCGGCGTGCAGGTCGCGCGCGATGTAGTCCAGGTGGCTGCGGTGCTCATGGGTGGCGCTGAGGGCGATCTTGGCGCGTTCGACGTCGCGGTACAGGCGGGCGGTATTGCCGGTGTCCTGCAGGGCCTGCAGGCGCGCGCCCCACGGTTCGTCGACGTGGTCGTACTTGTGCTGGCGGAAGTCGCGCTGGCGGGTCATGTCCTGCACGGTGGCCGCTTCCACGTAGTGATGGGCCGGCACGCGGGTGATGCCGCGGCCGAACAGCGGCATGTAGCTGGACAGGCTCAGCGCCAGGTCGATGTCGGTGCCGCCACGGGCGATGCCCCAGGCGCGGTGGATGCGCGGGGCCGCCTCGCCGCCAACCTCGGCGTGGGCGATGTCGGTGGTGCCGCCGCCGATGTCGACGATCACCGCCTGGTGCCGTTCACGGCTCTCGGCGTGGTAGTGCATCGCGGCGGCGGCCGGTTCTTCGAGGAAGTCGATGTGGTCGAAGCCAGCCTGGGTGGCGGCCTCGCGCAGGATGTCCAGCGCCTGCGCGTTGCCGGCCTCGCCGATCGAGCTGCGGAACTGCACCGGGCGGCCGAGCAGGGCGGCGCGCAGCGGCTGGCCGAGCTGGGCGCTGGCGGTCAGCCGGATGTGTTCGAGGATGTGCGCGGCGATACCGGTGATGGTCTGCTTCGCGCGCGGGTGCAGGTTGTAGCCGAGCATCGATTTCGGGCTCTGCACCAGGTTGCCTTCGTGTTCCTCGAAGTAGGCTTCCAGCGCATCGTCACCGTAGACCGCGTTCTGCAGCAGGTCGCTGGCGCTGCGCTCCTTGCCGGCGCGGGCTTCCATCCATTCGCGGCGCAGCGCGCGCAGGGCTTCGCGGCGCAGGGCCTGCGGCGTGCGTTCCTGGCCGGCGGCGCGGGCCGCGCGCGCCGCGCTGTCGACCATCTGCTGCAGCTGGTGCTCCTGCCCGTCATCGAGCTGGAAGTCGTCCGGGTCGGGCACCACGCCTGGGAAATACACGCTGGTGCGGAACTGCTCGGCGTCGCCGAAGCGGATCGGCAGCAGTTTCCCTTCATGCACGATGGCGGCGGCGGAATTGCTGGTACCGAAGTCGATGCCGAGGCGCATGGGAAGTTCCGGGGGCGATCAGGGGCCGCGCACTCTGCTGCAGTTCGCTGCCGACTGCAAGTTCCAGCGGTGTCCTGCTCCGGATCGGATCAGGCCGGCAGCCGGGTGCCGGCCCGGGAAAGGGGCGGGGTGGCCGGGCGGTTACAATGGCCGCTGTTGATTCACTTTGAGGTACTTGCTGATGTCTTCTGTCCCCGCCTGCCCGCAGTGCACCCTGGAAAACACCTATGCCGATGGCGCGCTGTGGATCTGCGCCGACTGCGGTTTCGAATGGACCGCCGAGGACGGTGCCGGTTCGACCCTGGTGGTGCGTGACAGCAACGGCAACACGCTGCAGGCCGGTGACACCGTCACCGTGATCAAGGACCTGAAGGTGAAGGGCTCTTCGATTCCACTCAAGCAGGGCACCGTGATCCGCAACATCCGCCTGGTCGAGGATGACGCCGAACACATCGAAGGCAATTCGGACAAGATCAAGGGGCTGGTGCTGAAGACCTGCTTCCTCAAGAAGGCCTGAGCAGCCTTCAGCGCCGGGCCTGCTGCTGCGCGCGCCAGCGTGCCAGGCTGTCCAGCTTGGACTGGTAGCGCGCCTGCTGCGATGCACCGCCCAGTTCCTGCGCGCGCAGCAGTTCGCGGTCGGCACGGGTGAGCTGGCCGGCCAGGAAATACACCCGCGCCAGCCCGAAGTGGAACTGGTGCGCGGTGTCGTACAGGCGCACGGCCTGCCGGTAGTAGCGGATCGCGTCGTCCAGCTGGCCGGCGCGTTCGGCCTGCGCGCCGAGCATGTACTGGGTGAACGGGTCCTCGCGCTGCACCGAACGCAACCGCTGTTCCAGCGACTGTGCCTGCGCGGTCATGCCCAGCGTGCGGTACAGCGTGCTGGCATTGTTCAGTGCAGCGTCCTGGCGCCCGTCCAGGCGCAGGGCCGTTTCCAGTGCGCGGCGTGCGGCGCCGGTATCGCCGCTGCGGTTTTCCAGCACGCCCAGGTTGTTCCAGGTGGCGGCGAAGCTGCTGTCCTGCACCAGCGCGGCGCTGAAGAACGTGCGTGCGCCGGCGAGATCGCCGCTGGCCATGCGCTCGGCCCCGCGGTTGTTGTAGAAGTGCGCCAGCGCCCGCGCCTGGCTGATCGGTTGTGGGCCGCGGCGGTCGTACAGCACGTTGCGGTCCAGATCGACGGTGGCGAAGCGACCTCCGAAACCGACGCCGGCATTGACGTGGCCGACGGTGTAGACCAGCCCCTGGTCCTGATCCTGGTACCAGGACACCACCTGGCCGACTTCCTGCACGCGCGCCTGGATGCCGGCCTCGCGTGCCAGTGCGACGAACATCAGGGTGAAGGCCAGGCAATTGGCGCGCCGCTGTTGCCAGATCTCACTGACGGTCAGGGTCGCGTCGGCGTCGTACTGCAGGTCCATGCCATGGCGGTCGAAGATCATCTCCACCAGCGCCTGCAGGTGTTGCTCGCGTGAGTAGCCGCGATTGATCACCTGCGTGCGCAGCATGTCGCGCATCGCAGGTGGAATCGCAAATACCTGCTGCGGCGAAGGAAGGGCGACGGTCGCGGCGGTGCTTGCCGTGGGGGCGGGCCCGGCAACATCCAGGGCGAGCGCCGATGGCGCAGACAGTGTGGCCAGCGCAATCAGGAGAGAGCGGGCGGCAGGACGGTGCATGACGGTTCCCGGCGGCGGCGGGCGCTCCCGCCTGAGGCGAGTGTAGACCTGTGCACGGAGCGCCGCAGCGACCGTTGGTCGGCCCGCGGGTTCATCCACAATCGATGTGGACCAGCGCTCGACAAAGCTGTGGACAACCGCGTTGCCGCCTACTGCGGTGGGCGTTGTGATTGCGTGGTGAAAAAAACGTCAGCTTGCCCGGCGCCGACGCAGGCGGGATGATCGGCGCATGGACTTTTCTCCGCTCACGCTTGCTCCGGCACAGTGGCAGGCACTACAGGACAGCTACGCAGCGCCGCCACGGGCCTATCACCACTTCGGCCATGTGCGCGCGGTGCTGCAGCACTGCCAGGAGGTGGCCGAGGGCCCAGGCTGGGAGCAGCCGGCCGAGGTCTACCTGGCCGCGCTCTATCACGATGCGGTCTACCAGGCCGGACGCAAGGACAACGAGGCGCGTTCCGCGCAGCTGGCCGTGCAGGCGATCGCGCAGGCGCCGGAACTGGCGGGCGTCGATGCCGGCCGGGTGGAGCAGTTGATCCTGCTGACCGCGCAGCATGGGGGGCTCGGCCCGGAGGATGTCGATGCCGAGGCTGCGCTGTTCCTGGACTGCGACATGGCGATCCTGGCCGCGCCGGAGCCGGTGTTCGCCGCCTACGACCGCGGCGTGGCCGAAGAGTACAAAGGAGTGGTACCGGGCTTCCTGTACCGGGCCGGGCGTCGCCGTTTCCTGCAGGGCCTGTTGCGGGCGCCGCGCATCTTCCTCAGCGATTTCTTCCATCAGCGCCTGGACGCGGCGGCGCGTGAGAACCTGCGCCGACAGCTGGGCCGCTGAGTCGCCCCGTTACACTGGGGGCCTGTATTCCAGATAGCGCGTGCCCCTGTGTCAGTCCCTGATCCCGATCCCCGTCCGCTGCCACCGGAAGAACCCGGCCCCAACGAATGCTGTGGCAGCGGCTGCCCACTGTGCGTGCTGGATCTGTATGCCGACGAGCTGCAGCGCTACCGCAAGGCATTGGCGGAATGGCAGGCGCGGCACCCGGAGGCGACACAATGAACCGTGCGCGTCCGGCGGCAATGTTGGCCGGGGCGGCGTTGCTGCTGTTCGTGGTGACCGCGCTGTGGACCCAGTTCGCCCGCACCGACCTGGACTGGGTGCAGGCCACGCTCAGCCTTTACCTGCATGGCCCCTGGGGGCTGGCATTGCGCGCGGCGTACTGCCTGCTGGCACTGGCGATCGCGGTGCTCGGCATCGCCGTGTACCGTGACAGCGTCGGGCCACGCCGCAGCGCCGCCGCACCGTTGTTGTTCACCGTATCGGCGCTGGGCCTGGCCACGGTTGCCATCGGTGACAGCTGGCTGCCCCAGGCGACACCGCTGCTGGCACCGTTGATCCACGGGCTGGCGGCCAACACCGCGTTCCTGTGCGCCAGCGTCGGCATGCTGCTGCAGGCCTGGTATCTGCGTCGTGAGCCGGGCTGGCAGTCTGCGGCCGGGCTGCTCTGGGGCTGGGCCTGGCTGGCGTTCGTGCTGCTGTGGCTGCACGTGCTGTGGCGCGCCGGGCCGCCACGCGGCGTGGGGCAGAAGGTGGTGATCGCGGTGATCGTGGGCTGGCTGGTGTATCTGGCGCTGGCGTTGTACCGCCGCAGCCGCCGCGGCCGGGCCTGCTGAAACCCCAACGGCCGGGACCGGTACGTGCCGTGCACGCGGCGTCAGCGTATCGTGTGCGCATTCCACCGGGGATGCGATATGAAGCGTGCAGGGCTGGGCAGGGCAATGGGTGTGGTGCTGGCGCTGGCCGCGCTGCCGGCAACGGCGGCGGCGACCGCACAGCAGTTCAGCCATGGGCGATTCGAGCAGATTCCGGTGCACATGCCGGCAGGAACGCCGCAGCGTGTGGTGATCTGGTTCCATGAGCCGAGCGCCGGTGGCGATACCAGCCGCCTGCCGATCGAGGCCCTGCGCGCCGACGGCGCCATGGTCGCTGCGGTGGACATCGCGCACCTGCGTGGCGTACTCAAGCGTGAGGGCGACCCGAGCTGCTCGTTCGGTTCCGGCGACGTCGAGAACTTCTCGCGCTGGTTGCAGGCATCCCTGCATCTGCCCGGTTACCACCTGCCGCTGGTGGGCGGTGATGGCGAAGGCGCCGAACTGGCGTATTCGCTGGCGGCGCAGGCCGACACCCAGGTGTTCGCCGGCCTGCTGACCACTGGTTTCTGCCCGGACCACAATCACGAGCGCATGGTCTGCGGTGATGGCGTGAAGCACAACAAACTGCAGCCTGCCGAACTGAATTTCCCGTGGTTGAGCGCGGCCGGTGATCATGGCTGCAAGGTGGGCCAGGCCAGCCAGTTCGTGCAGCAGGTGGCGATGGCGCGCGAGTTCAAGCGCACCGCCCATGGCGATGCCTCACCGGGCCTGGTCGCTGCGGCGCGGGTGATGGGCGCGCAGGTCGGGGTCAGCCTGGCGCCACCGCCGGCCGCACTGAAGGGGCTGCCCGTCGTGGAAATGCCGGCCACCGGCTCGGGCGATACGCTGGCGGTGTTCGTTTCCGGCGACGGCGGCTGGGCCGGCCTGGACAAGGATGTGGCGTCTTCGCTCAACGAACATGGCGTTGCCGTGGTCGGCATCGATTCGCTGCGCTACTTCTGGAGCGAGCGCACGCCGAAGGGCTTTGCCGGCGACCTGCAGAAGATCATCGACCACTACCGCCAGCAGTGGCACCGCGACAAGGTGATGCTGATCGGCTTCTCGCAGGGCGCCGATGTGCTGCCGGCCACCATCAACCAGCTCGATGCCAGCACCCGCAGCGCGCTGGATCGCATCGTGCTGCTGTCGGTGGGCAAGAAGGCCGACTTCGAATTCCATGTCAGCAACTGGCTGGGCGGTGGCGGCGACGGCCTGCCGATCGCACCGGAAGTGGCCAGGCTGCCGGCGGGCAAGACCCTGTGCGTCTATGGCCAGGACGACGACGACGCGCTGTGCCCCGGCCTGCCGGCCAACGACGGCGTGCAGAAGGTGAAGCTGCCGGGCGACCATCATTTCAATGGTGATTACGACCGGCTGGCCGAAGTGATCCTCAAGGGCGGCGCCTGACGTTCATGTAGCGTCGAGCCATGCTCGACGGACGTTGGTAGACGCCGACCTTGGTCGGCGCCGGGGCCTGCAACACCATGGGATGCGGCGTGTCGACCAAGGTCGACACCTACCAGGCGATGTGTAGCGCCGGGCCATGCCCGGCGAGATGCGGCTCGTCAGTTCCGCCGCGGGTCCAGCGAGATCAATCGCGTGGCATCCAGCAGTGCAGCTGGCAGGTGCATGCCGCCCGGCGCGGCCAGGTAACGCGGCCGCCATTGCGGATCGAACTTCGACTTGAAGCGGCGCAGCCCACTGAACCCGTAGAAGCGTTCGCCATGCCGTGCCAGCAGGCCGGCCAGGCGGTTCCAGCGGCCCGCCAATCGATGCTGGGCCAGGCCCGACAGCGGCGCCATGCCCAGCGAGAAACGCGCATAACCCTGCGCGCGGCCCCACAGGAACAGCTCGATGAAGAGGAAGTCCATGGTGCCCTTCGGTGCCTCGTTGACGTGGCGCATCAGGTCGACGGACAGCTCGGCACCGGCCGGTGCCTGCCACAGGTTGGCAAAAGCCACGATCTGGCCTTCAGCCTCGACCAGCGCCACCGGGAAGCGCACCAGGTAATCCGGGTCGTAGCTGCCCAGCGAGAAGCCTTTCTCGTCGCCGGCCTTGTCTTCCAGCCAGGCGTTGGAGATCGCATGCAGGCGCGGCAGCAGGCTGGGAATGTCCTCCACCGGCGCCACGCGGAATGACAGTCCGCTGCGCTTGCCGCGGTTCCAGGCCTGGCGCAGGTCGGCGCGCTCGCGCCCTTCCAGGCCGAAGTCGTGCAGCGGCACGATCGCTTCCTCGCCCAGCTTGACCAGGCCGAGGCCGAGGTCGAGATAGGTCTGCCAATAGGTTTCGCCGACCTGGTAGAACACCGGGCGCAGGCCCAACCGGTCGGCTTCTTCGCGGAAACGCCAGATCAACGCGCGCGCGACGTCCGGTGGGCCGACCGGATCGCCCATCGCGATCAGCGAGCCGCCATAGCGCTGCATCATCACGAAGCCCTGTTTCGCATCGTCGCGCAGCACCGCCTTGTCGGCGGTCAGCACCAGGCAGGCCTGCGTGTCGGTAGCGCTGGCCAGCACCGGCATCAGCGCTTGCAGCGTGGCCTCATCGGCGGCCGGCAGCGGGCTGCGCGTGCTGTGCAGCAGGCGTGCCAGGCCGAACATCACCAGCGCGATGGCCACCACCAGCAGTGCACGCAGCGCACGTGGGGCGTTGCCGGACACCGCGAATTCCCACCACAACTCGTTCTGGTACTCGACATGGCTGTAGGTGAAGAACAGCAGCCAGGTGACCGCGACCAGCACCAGGCCGAGGTTACGCAGCCACGGCCACGACCACGCCTCATCCAGCAGCGCGCCCTGGCGGTAGAACTCGCGGCGTGCTGCCCACAGCGCCATCGCCACCAATACCGCAGAGACCGCGATCAGTGGCTGGCCGCCGCGCAGCCACAGCGGCAGCGGGGTGATCACGCACACCGCCATCGCCAGCATCCACGCCGCATGGCTGCGACGGGCCAGGCCTTGGCCGATCAGCAGCAATGCAACGCCGCTGAGGCTGCCGATCAGGTGCGAGGTTTCCAGGATCGGCAGCGAGGCGTTGACCAGATGGCGGCGTGGTGTGGGCAGCGTGCCGTCGATGACCAGCGCGGCACCGATGCTGAACACTGCCAGCGCGATGATCTGCGGCAGCCAGGGGCGCAGCGCGTTCCAGCCGGCGCGGGTGGCCCCGGCGCTGGCCTGCAGCGGCTGCCGCAGGGCGGGGGCCAGTGCGAGCAGCGTGGCCAGCACCAGCGGCAACACGTAATAGGTGACGCGGTAGATCAGCGCAGCGGCGAGGACCGCTGCCGGTGCGACCTGCGGCAGCAGTTTCAGCAGGCTCCACTCGAACACGCCGAGGCCGGCCGGCACGGTCGAGATCAGCCCGGCCAGCACTGCGACCAGGTACAGGCCGACGAAGCCAGGCAGGCCGGTCGGGGTGGAGTCGGGCAGCAGCACATAGAACGCGGCACTGGCCAGCACCAGCTCGATGACGCTGAGCACGGTGACGCCGATCATGGTGCGGCGGTCGGGCAGCCACAGGGCATGGCCGAACACGCTGAACTGGCGCCCGTCGCGGCCGACCAGCAGCAGGGTGGCCGCATAGGCGAGCAGGGCGATGATGCCGACCACGCGCACCGCGTCAGGATCCAGTGGCAAGGCCAGTGCCGCCGCCGCCGGTTCCATGCACAGCGCCACACTGATCAGCAGCCACGCACCGAACACGAAGCCGAGCGTGCTCATCAGCACCACCTGGCCGATCTGCGCCAGATCCAGGCCGGCGGTGCGGTAACCGCGCAGGCGCACGGCGCCACCGGTCAGCGCGGCAAAGCCCACGGTCTGGCCCAGGGTATGGGCCAGGAAGGCGGTGATGCCGATGCGCGCCGGATGCACGCGGATGCCGCTGCGGCGCAGGCCGATGGCATCGAAGCCGATCAGGCAGGCATAACTGGCCAGGCCCAGCACGACGGTCAGCGCGATCTGCGTACCGCTGAGCTGATGGAAGGCGTGGCGAATGGCGCGGTAGCCATTCTCATCGAACTCATTGGCCAGGCCGTGCAGGGCCAACGCGAGGATCAGCAGGGGAACGACGATGGTGAGGACCCGCTTCCATGCCGGGGTGGAGGGAGCGGTGGCGGGGTCGGTGGCTTCGGTCATCGGCGCAAGGGTGCGTCAGGAGGGGCGAGGGCGGTGTCAACGCGGGCGTGGCGCATCGTGCGCCTGTCGCTGGCATTTGACCAGCACGGGTGTCGGAAGCCGGTAGTGACGGTGCGTGGACGGCGCTCCCTGCACCCATCGTTGACTGCTTTGGAGGACAATGCAGGTCTGATCACCCGCAGGAGACACGCCCATGATGGAGCGTTACGACGTCGGACCGCGCATGTCCGAAATGACCGTGTACAACAAGGTCGCCTACCTCTCCGGCCAGATTCCGGAAGACACCAGCCAGGACATCACCGGACAGACCCGGCAGGTGCTGGCCGAGATCGACAAGCTGCTGGCGCTGGTGGCCAGTGATCGCCAGCACGTGCTGCGCGCCGAAGTGTTCCTGGCCGACATCGCCGACTTCGACGGCATGAACAAGGCATGGGACGAGTGGGTGGTCGAGGGCGCGACCCCGGCCCGCGCAACGTTCGAAGCCAAGCTGGCCCACGCCGAGTGGAAGGTCGAGATCGTGGTGACGGCGGCAGTACCGTAACCGTCGTGCGGGGTCAGATCCCTTTTCTGTTGGAAACGGGATCTGACCCCTGTTGCACGGGCAGCAGCTCGATGCAGTCCACCGGGCACGGTGGAATGCACAGCTCGCAGCCGGTGCACAGATCGGCAATCACGGTGTGCATGTACTTGGCGCCGCCGACGATGGCATCCACCGGGCAGGCCTGGATGCATTTGGTGCAGCCGATGCAGTCGGCTTCCACGATCAACGCCACCTGCGGTGGCTTGTGCTCGCCGCGCGAACGATCGAATGGCACTGCAGGCACGCCCAGTACCTGCGCCAGTGCACGCGCTCCGGCATCGCCACCGGGCGGGCAGCGGTCCACGCCCGTCTCGCCGCGCGCCATCGCCTGTGCGTACGGGCGGCAGCCGTCGTAGCCGCATTGCCCGCATTGGGTCTGCGGCAACAGGCGGTCCAGGCGTTCGGTCAGGGGCGGAATCAGGCTCATGCGTGGCGAAGGCTGCGCGTTGGGGTTACTTCAAGGGTTTGCCGCGGAACCAGCGTTCGTGGGCCAGCGCCAGCATCGGCCGGTCCTCGGAACTGTCACCGTAGGCATGGATGCGCACGTAGCGCGACAGATCGAACTGGCGGCGGATGTGCTCGACCTTGCGCGGGCCGCAGTCGCCGCCGGCATAACGACCGGTCAGGCGGCCGTCCTGGCTTTCCAGCCGGTTGCAGATCAGCAGCAGGCCCAGTGATTCGCACCACGGGCGCAGGTAGAGATCCAGCGAACCGGACACGATCACCACGGTGTGCTGCTGTTCCTTGTGCCAACGGATCTGTTCCAGCATCTCCGGGCGTACCACGTCGGGCAGGAACTCACGCGAGAAGCCGGCGGCCAGGGTGGCGATATCGTCGCTGTGGCGGTCGCTGAAGGTCAGGCGGGTGACGCGGGCGCGGATGCGCTCGGCCGAGATCAGCTTCAACTTGTACGCGGCCAGCCACGGGCCGATTTTCCACCACGCCTGCGCCAGCTGTTCGGCAGTGGCCACGCGGCGCAGGAAACGGCCATAGGTATCGCAGGTGGTCACGGTGTGGTCGAAGTCGAACAGCGCCAGTTCCATTCCGTTGCCTTCCATCGCATTGCCTCCCGCGGCCGGTGGTGCCGGCGGGCGCGGCCGTGGCCACGCCCGCTGCGGGCATCAGCGGACCGGCATGCCCGGCTGTGCGCCGCTGTCGGCGTCCAGCAGCGCCAGCGCGCCGCCGTCGAAACCGGCCGACAGGATCATGCCTTCGCTCAGGCCGAAGCGCATCTTGCGCGGGGCCAGGTTGGCGATGAACACCACGCTGCGGCCCACCAGCGTTTCCGGCTCGCCGTAGCTGCCGCGGATGCCGGAGAAGATCTGGCGCTTGCCCAGCTCGCCGGCGTCCAGTTCGAAACGCAGCAGCTTGTCCGAGCCGTCCACGAACTCGCACGCCACCACCTTGCCGATGCGCAGGTCAAGCTTGGCGAAGTCGTCGATGCCGATGTAGGCCGGAGCATCGGTGCTGTTCGCTTCGTCCTTGGCCGGTGCGGGTGCAGCCGGCTTGGCGGCCTTTACCGGGGATGCGTCGGCCTTGGCGGCGGGGGCGGCAGCGGTGGCCGGCTGCAGGGTGTCCTTGGAGGCGTCGATCATGGCGTCAATCTTCTTCGGGTCGATACGGGTGAACAGCGGGGTGTAGTCGGTGATGCGGTGGCCCAGCAGCGGCTGCGCCAGGTCGGTCCAGTCGTTCACCGGCGCTGCCAGGAACGCCTCGGCCTGCGTGGCGGTGGACGGCAGCACCGGCTTCAGGGCGGTGACCAGCACGCGGAACAGGTTCAGGCCCTGGCTGCACACGGCCTGCAGCTGCGCATCGGCACCTTCCTGCTTGGCGATCACCCACGGCTTGACGTCGTCGATGTAGCGGTTGGCTTCGTCGGCCAGGGTCATGGTCAGGCGGATCGCCGCGGCCGGGTCGTTGCGCTCGTAGGCTTCACGGATCGGCGCCAGGCCGTCGACGAAGCGCTGGTACTGAGCGGCATCGGGCAGCTGCGCGGCCAGCAGGCCGTCGAAGCGCTTGCTGATGAAACCGGCGCAGCGGCTGGCCAGGTTGACGAACTTGCCAACCAGGTCGGCGTTGACGCGGGCAATGAAGTCACCCAGGTTCAGATCGAGATCGTCGACGCCGCCGCCGGACTTGGCGGCGTAGTAGTAGCGCAGCGCTTCCGGTTCCAGCCCGGCATCGAGGAAGGTCCGGGCCATCACGAAGGTGCCGCGCGACTTGCTCATCTTGGCGCCGTCCACGGTCAGGTAACCGTTGACGTGCAGGCGGGTCGGCGCGCGGTGGCCGGTGCCGTGCAGCACCGCCGGCCAGAACAGGCCATGGAAATTGACGATGTCCTTGCCGATGAAGTGGTGCAGCTCGGTGCTGGTGCCGGCGCGCAGGTGCGCCTCGAAGTCCTCGCCGATCTTCCCGCACAGGGTCTGGAAGCTGGACAGGTAGCCGATCGGCGCGTCCAGCCAGACGTAGAAGTACTTGCCCGGCTGGCCGGGAATCTGGAAACCGAAGTACGGCGCATCGCGCGAGATGTCCCAAGCGCGCAGGCCACCTTCGGCATTGAGCCACTCACCCAGCTTGGCCTTCACGCCCGGCAGGGCGACGTCGCCGGCCAGCCAGTCGCGCAGGAACGCATCGAAATGCCCCACCTCGAAGAAGAAGTGCTCCGAATCGCGCATTTCCGGCGTGGCACCGGAGATCACCGAACGCGGTTCCTTCAGGTCGGTCGGCGCATAGGTGGCGCCACATACTTCGCAGTTGTCGCCGTATTGGTCGGGGCTGCCGCAGTTCGGGCAGATGCCTTTGACATAGCGGTCGGGCAGGAACATGCCCTTGGCGGGGTCGTAGAACTGCGCCACCGAGCGGCGGCTGATGTGCCCGGCCGCTTCCAGCTTGAGGTAGAACTGCTCGGTCAGCGCCTGGTTGGCGGCCGAGTTGGTCGAGTCGTAGTGGTCGAAGGCCACGCCGAACGCGGCGAAGTCACGTTCGTGGCTTGCCTGGATGTTGGCGATGAAGGCTTCCGGGGTGACCCCGGCCTTTTCCGCGGCCAGCATGATCGGCGTGCCGTGGGTGTCGTCGGCGCAGACGAACCAGGCCTTGCCGCCGCTCATTCGCCGCGCGCGCACCCAGATGTCAGCCTGGATGTAGCCGACCAGGTGGCCCAGATGCAGCGGGCCGTTGGCGTAGGGCAGGGCGGTGGTGACGAGCGCGGTACGGGTCATGGTCGCGGGGTGGATCCGAGGGGAACCGCAGATTATCGCATGCCCGCAACGACGTGACCCGGCCGGAGCCGGGTCACGGGGGGGCAACGTGGGCCCGGGCGGTTACTCGCGCACCCAGGTCTGGGTACGGCAGATGAAGGCGATGCAGCCGGCCACGTCCAGCTTGGTGCCGCCGGTCTGCAGTTCCATCTTCGACTTGTAGGTCTTGCCGTTGGCCGGGTCGAGAATGGTGCCGCCGGACCACTTGCTGCCGCCGTCGGACTTCAGATTCCAGAGGATGGTCATGCCCTTGACCGGCTTGTTCTTGTTGGGGCCTTCGCAGCCATCACAGACCGGGTTGGGGCCCTTGTCCGAGTGCAGGATCTCGACCACCTTGCCGGTCAGCGTGCCGTTGGCGGCCTGGCTGATCTCGACGATCGACTTCACCTTGCCGGTCTTGTCGTCGATGGTCTTCCAGCGGCCAGCGGCACTGTCGGCAGCCTGCGCCGAGAGCGCGGCCAGGCACAGCGGCAGCGCCAGCAGCAGGGTCTTGAAGGTCTTGCGCATGGTCCCCTCCCAGGGTTCATTCCGGCACGATGCCGGTACGGGTCGACTGTATACCCATTCGGCGGGGTATGGGGAAGGGGGCTTTGCAGGGCTGCGCCCTGCACCCGCCGAGGCGAAGGCAACGGCAACGTCAAAAGCCAGCATCCCGTGGGAGGGCGGGGCACTGCGGGTTCGCGGGGACGCCGTAAACCCGTCCATGGGGGCTTGGTCGCCGCATCCATACGGCTCACACCCCGCAAACCCACAGTGCCCCGCCGTCGACAGGCTCCGGCGATCTGTCGGTTCCGCTGCCGTTGGTAGGTGTCGACCTCGGTCGACACGGTAGATCCACGCCATGCGTGGATGAGGCTTTCCGTGGGCCTCAACCGACTTCGTACAGCTCCAGCGGCAGGCCGTCGGGGTCTGCGAAGAAGGTGAAGCGGGCGCCGGTGTATTCATCCACGCGGATCGGTTCGCAGGCCACGCCGTGCGTGGCCAGGCGCTGGATGAAGGGTTCCAGTGCGGCTACCCGGAACGCCAGGTGGCGCAGGCCCTGAGCTTCCGGGCGGCTGGGCCGCGGCGGCGGTGAGGGGAAGGAGAACAGCTCCAGCTGGCCACCGTCGGGCAGGGCCAGGTCCAGCTTCCAGGAGTCGCGTGCGGCACGATGGTGCTCGGCCAGCACGCGCAGGCCAAGGATGCGCACGTAGAAATCCTTCGAGCGCGCGTAGTCGCTGCAGATCAGTGCGGCGTGGTGGATGCCCAGCAGGGCGTCGGCAGGGTCGGTCATTGCAGGGTGTCCAGCCAGCGCTGGGCGATCTTCTGCGCCAGTGCATAGGGTTCGGGGGCGTTGCGGTTGGTCAGCACGATCACCGTCAGGTGCTTTTCTGGATGGCGCACGATCACGTTGCGGAAGCCGATGCTCTCGCCGCTGTGCCATTGCACCGGGCCATTCAGACGCCAACCGAAGCCGTAATACGGCACATCCGGTTCGGGCGTCGGTGTGGCCGGGCTGAACATCGCGTGGCGCGAGGTCTTCGACAACAGGCGATCGTCGTACAGCGCCGCATCCCAGCGGGCGAGGTCGTCCAGCGAGGAATAGATGCCGCCATCGCCAAGCACAGCGCTGGTGGGGCTCTGGTCGGTTCGCTGCCAGTGGCCGTCGATCAGGCTGTAGCCGTAGGCACGCGCAGCCACCGTATCGACACCGTCCTGGTGGGCCACGGTGTGGGCCATGCCCAGCGGGCGGAAAATGCGTTGCTGAAGGAAGGTGGCGAAGTCCTGACCGGAGGCACGGCCGACGATCAGTGCCAGCAGGGCATAGCCACTGTTGCTGTAACGGTACTGGGTGCCAGGCGCGAAGTTCAGGCGGTCTTCGCGCGACAGGAGGGCCAGCACGTCGGCGTCATGCACCTGGCGCCGGTCGGCCGGGTCCATCAGGTCTTCGTAGTCGAGCAGGCCGCCGGTATGCGAGAGCAGCTGGCGGATCGTGATGGTCGCTGCCGCCGGCGGCAGCTCGGGCAGCCACTGCCGCGCCCGCTGGTCCAGGCCCAGCCGGCCGTCTTCAACCAGCAACAGCACCGCCGCAGCGGTGAACTGCTTGCTGATCGAGGCCAGCCGGAAACTGCTGGCCGTAGTCACCAGGCTGCCGTCCTCCACCACCGCCAGGCCGTAGCCACGTCGGAACACTGGTTGCCCGTCGCGCAGCGCCAGTACTGCAGCGCCGGGAACCTGGCCGTCGTAGGCCTGCATCAGGCCATCAATGCCCGCATCCGGTGGGGTCAGCACCGGGGCGGCAGAGGTTGCCAGCGGCAGCAGGCCCAGCACGACGGCAAACAGGGCGGCGGCAGGGCGCATGGCGGCTCCGGAAGGGTCAGGGTGAAGGCGTGGACGTGGGCGTGGGCGCAGCACTGGTGGGCTGCGCCATCCAGCGTTCCATCTTGCGGTCCAGCACATCCAGTGGCATCGAACCGTCCTTCAGCAGTTCGGCGTGGAAACGGCGCAGATCGAAGGCCGCACCCTGGCGCGCCTTGGCCTTGTCGCGCAGGGCGACGATGGTGGTCAGGCCGGCCACGTTGGACAGCGCCTGGCCGGGCTGGGCCATGATCCGCTCGACTTCCGCGTTGGCGTCGTCGCTGCTCATGTCCACAGTCTTCTGCAGGTAGGTGACGGCCTGCTGCTTGCTCCAGCCCTGTGCGTTGACGCCGGTATCGGCCACCACGCGCGCGGCGCGCAGCAGGCGCGAATACAGGTAGCCGATGCGGTCGTAGGGATCGGTGTAGATGCCCAGGTCCTCGCCCAGCGTTTCGGCGTACAGGCCCCAGCCTTCGACGAAGGCGAGATCGCCGCCGAGGCGACGGAAGCGTGGCAGCTTGGCCAGCTCCTGCTGAAGGCCCAGCTGCACGTGGTGGCCGGGGATCGCTTCGTGCAGGTACTGCACCGGAATGTTCCAGCGCTTGCGGCTGGGCAGGTCGCGGGTATTCACGTACAGCACTCCCGGTTGCCCGGCCGCAGACGGCTGATAGGCCGCTGCGGCGGCGGTCAGCGCACGCTCCGGTTCCACTGCGCGCACTTCCAGCGTCGACTTGGGCAGCGTATCGAGTACCTGCGGCAGGCGTGCGTTGACCTGCTGCTGCACCTGTCGGTAACGGTTGATCAGTGCGCTGGCATCGCCGTACTGGAACTGACGGTCGTTGCGCATGCTGCGCAGCAGCTTGGTCGGCGTGCCGCGCAGCTTGGCATCCTTCATCACCGTGGCGATCTGCGCCTGCAGTTCCTGCACGCGCTGCTCGCCCAGCGCGTGCAGCTGCGCGGCGGTCTGGTTGCTGGCCGTGGTCTGCACGATCAGGTTGGCGTACCAGGCCTGGCCATCGGGCAGTGCACCCAGGCCGCTGCTGGCGCGCGTGGCCGGCAGGTATTCGGTGGCGATGAATCCACGCAGGGCACGGTAGGCCGGCATGATGCGCAGTTCGATCATGCGCTTGTACTCGGCGCTGATGCGTGCCTTGTCTTCGGCCGAGATGGTGTTGGGCATGGTGCGGATCGGCGACCAGAAGATGCTCTCTTCGGCGCTCGGCTTGATCACCGCATCCAGCTGCGGCAGCACCTTTTCCATCAGGTCGCGCGGCTGTACCACGCCGGCCTTCACGCCCTGGCGCATATTGTCGATGGCCTGGTCGAACAGCTCGGGAATACCCAGCGAACGGCGCGACCAGGTGTCGTAGTCCTGCACGGTGTTGAACGGTTGCGCGCCGGCACCTGCACCGAGGATCGCCATGATGCTGCCGATGTTGTAGTACTGGCTGATAGGCATCATCCAGCTCGGGTAGCGCTCGGCGGCCAGCGAGGCGCGCGCGTCGCGCACGAAGATCTCGTAGCTGAGCAGGTCCTGGCCCTGCAGGCCGTCACTGCCGAGTTTCTCGACCTTGCCCAGCCATTGCGTGGTGAAGTCGTGCGACTGCTGGCGCCAGGTGGCGGACAGGATGTTGGGCAGCTGGTCGTTGTAGCGCAGCTCGCCCTGGAAGGTGGCCTGCAGCGGGTTCAGCCGCATCGAGGCATCCCAGTATTCGTCGTACAGGCGCTCCAGCTGCACCTGCTTGGGCACGGCACGGGCCGCGGCGACCGGACGCGGCGCGGCGCGGCGCGCCGAGCTGCCGCGGGCCGGCGCGGTGGCCCGGGCGGGCTTGGCCTTGGGTTTGGCGGCTTGGCGGGTTTGCGCAGCGGCAGGGCGGCTGGCCTTCTTCTTCGCTGCTTCGGCCGACGGCACGGCGCTGAACAGGAACAACGCGGCGATGGCGACGGCCAGGGCGCGGGGGGAATGCGGCATCAGGAGCTTCCGTGGAACACAGACCGTGGAGCTTGCACGATCCGGCCGCGTACGGCCAGCGTGAAGGCGCAGTCAGCTTGCCTCCGCTGGGGCTTCAGTCAGCCGCCGCGGCTGCACGCAATGCAGCGGCGCGGTCCGTGCCCAGGTAACGGGTGATCGCGCGCCGCATCAGATACAGCAACGGGATCAAGGCGATCGCAAAGCCCATCTTGTAGATGTAGTTGACGCTGCTGACTGCCAGGAACAGCGACGTCGGCCAGTGCTGCGGGCCGAGCACGAAGGCGATCCAGATCACCACGAAGCTGTCCACCACCTGCGAGATCGCGGTCGAGCCGGTGGCACGCAGCCAGACATGGCGCTCACCGGTGGCCTGGCGGATGCGGTGGAACACGGCCACATCGATCAGCTGGCCGAGCAGGAAGGCCACCAGCGAACCGGCGATGGTCCACATGCCCTGGCCGAACACCGCTGCGAATGCCGCCTGGTAGTCCGGCACGCCGTGGCCGTCCATCGAGGTGACCCACCAGCTGGCCGGCGCCAGCGAAATCGCCGCGAACGCGAACAGGAATCCATAGCTGATCAGCACCACCGCCAGCCACGAGATGAAGCGCACGCCGCGCTTGCCGAAGAACTCGTTGATGGTGTCGGTCATGATGAACACCACCGGCCACAGCAGGGTACCGGCGGTGAAGCTGAGCGAGCCGGTCTGGCCGAACAGGTTCCAGTTCAACGGATCGATGCCCAGTGTGTCTTCCAGGGCGAAGATCTTCACCCCGATCAGTTCGGCCAGCACCGCGTTGCCGCAGAAGAACGCGGACAGCACGATGAACAGCAGGACCGCGCGATCCTGCAGTGGGCGCTCGGCCGGCGCCGGGGTCATTCGGTGCGATCGCCTGCGCGGGTGAACGGCACGCTGGAGGGCGCCACCGCGCCGCCGGAAATGATGAAGCTCATGGCCTGGTCGACGGTCCAGTCTGTCGGGGTCAGCAGCTCCACCGGTACGATTTCCAGGTAGCCCGAGGTGGGGTTCGGCGTGGTCGGCACGTACACCGCGGCCAGCTCACGGTCGGTACCCTGCTCCTTGATCACGCGGGTCACCAGCCCGACCGACTTCATGTCACGGTGCGGGAAATCGATCAGCACCACGCGCTGGGTGCTGCCCGGTTCGGTCTGCAGCATGTCCAGCAGCTTCTTGGCGCTGTCATAGATGATGCTGGCCAGCGGAATGCGCTTGATGACTGCACCGACCCAGCGCAGCAGGCGCTGGCCGAGCACGCGGCGGCTGGCCACGCCCACGGCCAGGATCACCAGCAGGGTGGCCAGCAGGGCGATGGTGTCCTGGATCCATTCTGCGCGGACCCAGCCCAGATAGTGGGGGAAGTTTGTCGCGATCTGCTCGGAAAGGGGCACCACCAGCGGGCTGGAAATGCCCGACAGCAGCACGAACACGAACTTGACCACGACCCAGGTCAACCAGATCGGCAGCAGGGTCAGCAGGCCGGTCAGGAACAGGCGCTGCAGTGAGGGGCGGGGAACCAGGGTGGGGGCTTCGAGCGACATGTGCGCATTGTAGCGGCCACCGTGGGTCGATTACGCTCGGGAATCGACTGCGGCAACGACACATGGAAGGGAAGCTGTGTTGAAGATTCTGCGCGGACTGGGCTGGACCGTGGCTGGCCTGCTGGTGCTGGCGATCGTGGTGTGGTGTGCCTCGCGCATGTGGCCGGTGCCCGAGGCGCGGCTGGAGGCACGGCAGCGGTTGCAGGCCCGGTTGCCGGCCAATGGGCATAACGGCTATGCGCTGCTGTGGACGATCGCGTTTGATGACCTGGACACCCGTCAGCGCGAACAGGCGCTGGCCGAGGACCTGCGCCGCTGGGATGCCGATCCACGCGGCGAGGCTGGCGCGCAGACATACCTGGCGGCACTCCATGAAGGGCTGCATTCACGGCCGGCCGCCAGCTGCGGGCCGACGGCCAGCGACTGCCTGGCCCAGGTGCGCGCCGATCCGCAGCGCTTCATCGACGCGCATGCCGGGCACCAGCAGTTGCATGCACGCCTGGATCAGCTGGCCGACGCGGACCACTTCGTATCGCCGTTCCCGCCCAAGGGTGAGGGCATCGTAGTGCCGCTGCCCGTCTACGGGCTGATGGTGGATGCGACCAGCGCACGCGCGCTGGCCTACGTGCAGGGTGATGTCGGCGGTGCCTTGCGCGGCAGCTGTCGTGGGCTGCAGTTGGGCCGCCGGATGGTGCCGGGCGGCAGCTACCTGGTGGACAGCATCATCGGTGCCAGCCTGGTGCAGGCCAATGCGCAGCTGCTGGCCGACATGCTGGTCGAACTGCCGGCGGATCATCCCTTGCCCGCCGAGTGCGAGCAGGCCCTGCAGCCACTGCTGGCTGGCGAGCAGAGCCTGTGTCGGGCAATGCAGGGCGAATATGCGATGAACCAGGCCGGGATCGAGACCGCGGCGCGGGAATTTGGTGGCGTGCTGGTGCTGGACCGCAGCAGTACCCTGGCGCGTGCTGCCGGCAATCTCGGATGGGCCTGCGGGCCGGTGGCCATGGCTGCGCTGGAGGCGGATCGCCCGCTGCCGGTGCCGGCACCGCCGCAACGCGACTTCGGGTGCCTGTCCAACATCATGGGCTGCGTGCTGACCGATATCGCCGGTCCGGTCTATCCCGCGTATTCGTCGCGGACGCAGGATGCTGCGGCGATGGTGCGCCTGCTCGGCGCTCAGCGCTGGCTGCGGCAGCAGGCGGAGGATCCGGTGGATGCGCTGCAGCGTCTGCCTGCAGCGTTCCGCTCATCGGTACGGACACCGCAGGTGTCGGCCGATGGCCGTCGCCTGCAGGTCCCGCGTCGCTCACCGTTGCGCAGCACCGATGAGAGTCCATGGCTGTCGGTGCCCTTGGCGGCCGGTGCGGCGCCCGCAGCGACCGCGCGCGACTGAGCGCCGGCCCTCAGCCGGCGCCGCCCAGCGGATCGAAGCTCCAGCCATCACCGACGCTCTCGAGCGTCCAGCGTTGACGGCCGCGCAGCGGTTCCCAGTGCACGCGTTCCCTGTCGTCCTCGATGCTGCCCTCGGCCCGTTTCACCTTGCGCGTGGAGAAGTTCACGCTCACCGATTCGGTCTGCCCGGAATTGCGCATCGTCGAATTCTGGTCATAGCCGATCAGCACGAAGGCACCGTCCTGCCAGCGGAAGGTGAAGCCAGTCGTGCCCATCGACCAGCTGCCTGCGCTGGAGAACGAAAACAGGGCCACCTTCAGCGTGCCGCGCTGGATGCTGACGCCGCCGTCTTCGAGGGGATCGCTCATCACCGGGCTTTCCGGGCGGGGGATCAGCCGATGGTCCTGCGCCGCCAGCACATAGCCGGATGGGCGCGACCAGGCCACGGCGAGGATGCGCGGGTTGCTGTCGTAGGGCGAGGGGCCCAAGCCATCATGCTCGATGACGTTGCGCGGATCCTGCTGGCGCAGCACCAGCACCAGGTCTGCGCGGCCATCCTGGTCGAGATCGCCTTCGACGCTGGCTTCCAGCGTCCAGCCCTGGGGCACGAAGCCGGCGGCATCGGCAGCCCGTGCCGGCAGTGTCGGGTACTGCACCGGCGGTACATCCAGGGCATGGGCCACGAAGGGAAGGGGGACCAGCAGTGCAGCAAGGGCGTACGGGCGCATCGGAGCCTCCATGGCAGGGACGCGGAGGATAGCGCCAATGCCGCCCGTCAGCGTGCGTGTGGCTTCAGCCGCAGGTAGACCTGCTTGCGTACCTGGGCGACGACCTCGCCGCTGTCATCGACCACATCGTTGCTGAACCAGCGCAGCACCTTGTCTCCACCGGCTGCTTCGGCACGCAGTTCATCCAGCAGTGCCTCGTCGATGCGGAACGACGTGCGCACCGTGCCGCGACCGGGCTTGAGGAAATCGATCGCGCCGGCGCGGTCCCACACGTAGTAGTCGCGGCCGAGCGTGTGCATGAGGCCGAGCATCCAGAACGGATCGGTCATCGCGAACAGGCTGCCGCCGAAATGCGTGCCGACGTAGTTGCGGTTCCAGGGCCGCAGGCGCAATTCCACATCGATCTGCCGGTAGTCGGGCGTGATGCGGGTGACATGGATGCCGGTGAACAGGAACGGCGGCCAGAGGTTGAGGCCGAGGCGGAAGGTGCTGGCTTTCATGCGGGTCCGGGGGCGCGGGACGAGGAGTCCAGTCTAACCATTCGCATGCGTATGTTGTACCCGGCAGTGCGGTTCACGCCGGGCCGTCGATCACGTAGCCGTCGCGGCCGTTGGCCTTGGCCTGGTACAGGGCAGTGTCGGCGCCCTCGACGAAGTGGTGGGGCTGCAGTTCGGCGTCGGGCACGCGGGTGAACACACCGATGGTGAGGGTGACGGCGGCGGCGCTGCCATCGCCCGGCGCCGGCAGGGCACGCACGCAGGCGATCAGGTCCTCGATCACCTGGCGCGCGCCCTCGGCAGGCGTATCCGGCAGCACCAGTGCGAATTCGTCGCCGCCGTAACGCGCGGCCATGTCTCGAGGGCGCCGCGCGTGCGCGCCGATCAGGCGGGCGACATCACGCAGCACGCGGTCACCGACCTGGTGGCCGTGGCGGTCGTTGTGGCGCTTGAAATGATCGACGTCGATCAAGGCCAGGCTCAAAGGCTTGCCACTGCGGCGCGCGGCATTGCACTCCTGCTGCAGCGATTGTTCGAAACGCAGGCGGTTGCCGAGGCCGGTGAGGGCATCGCGGTTGGCCTGGCGGTGCCAGGCCGAGATCCGCCAGATCGCCCAGGCCAGCAGCACCAGCGCCACGCCCAGCATCGCACTGGCCGGTGCCCACCACAGGTTGCCGGTACGCAGCAGCAACCAGCTGAGCAGCGGCGCCGTCGGCAACGAGCACAGCGCGGCAAGCCACGGCAGGCGCAGGCCAAGCAGGAGCACGCACAGCGCCACCAGTACGCCGCTGATGGTGTGTTGCCAGAGGTGTGGCATTACATCGATCTGCTTGTGCTGCAGCAGCATCGAGGCGATGTTGGCCTGGTACTCGCTGCCGCTCATCCAGAATTCGCGGGTGGTCGGGGTCAGCAGGCGCGGGGCAATGCCGCTGGCGGTCATGCCGACCACGATGCGACGGCCATGCAGCATCGCCATGTCGACATGGCCGTCGAGCACGTCGGCATAGGACACCTGCGGCAGCCGTTCCGGCGGCCCGGCGTAGCGCACACGGACATAGTCATCGCGCCGCCATTGATAGGGCGAGCCCACCTCCGGGTGGGGATCGGGCAGGCCCTTCACCGCGCCCGGCGATAGTCCGGCCAGTGCCAGCCCCAGTGCCGGCCAATGCGGCTGGCCAATGCCGGCGCGCAGGTAGACGCCGCGGGCGACGCCATCGCCATCCACTTCGACATCGGTGTGGCCGATTGCTGCGGCACTGGCGGCGATCTGCGGCACCGGCAGCATTTCCTCGGCCATGCGGTCGCCGGCCGCAGGGGCGGCCAGCACCGGCAGCACGACCCGGCCGTTGCGGCGGATCGCCGCGGCCAGCTGATCGTCCTGGCGGCTGTCGCGACGGTCCGGTTCGGACAGCATCAGGTCCAGTGCGACGCGTTCGGCCCCGGCGTCGGTCAAGCGGTCCAGCAGGCGTGCGTGCACCGAGCGCGGCCAGGGCCACTGGCCGATGCGCTGCAGGCTGCCCTCGTCGATGGCCACGATCAGCACGCTGGGGTCGGGCGGGTAGTCCCAGGTTCCGACCAGAGCGTCATAGGCAACCTCGTCCTGCCGCCACAGCCATTGGCCGTGGCTGGCCACGGCGGTCAGTACGCCGGCCAGCACGGCCAGCAGGATCCGCTTCGACCAGGGCAGCGGTGAACGCCTCACAACAACAGCCAGAGCAGCAGTGCGCCTCCGCCGGCGCCGTAGCAGAGGCGGCATGGCAGCGGGATCTGCTGGGCCGGGGAAAACTCGCCGGCATGGCCGTCATCGTCGACGTACTGCACACGCACGTGCAGGGTGCCGCTCCACGGACGCTTGAAACTTACCTGCGGCTGGGCGACGGTTTCGTCCACCAGCGGGGCCTTGAAGTCGCCATGGCGATCCACCTGCACCCGGTAGCGCTGGCCTTCGCTGCCAGCCTGCCAGCGCAGGGTCAGCTCGCCATGCGCAGCCTCCGGTGGTTGCAGCGCCGGGTCCACCGGCTCATTGCTCAGCTGCAGCGGAAGCGCTTGCCCATAGCGTCCCTGGCGGCCTTCGCCATCACGCGAGGCCACGCGCCAGAAGTACTGGCCTGGCGGCAGCGGGTGTGCCAGACGCAGGTCGGTAGCGTGCGTGACCTGTTCCTGCAGCGGCTGCAGGAAGTCCGGTTCGGCGGCGATCTGCAGCACGCTGCTTCGCGCGCCCGGGGCCTGGCTCCAGCGGAAACGCGGGCGGTCGCCGTTGATCGTCTGCCCATGCAGTGGGGCGACCGTCAGTGGCGGTGCCGGCTGGTCGCTCAGTTCGAAGTCGGCGCTGGCATCGAGGCCTTCCACGCCCTGCGCATCGACTGCGCGCAGCAGGATGCGCAGCTGGCCGGGCGGCAGGTCGCCGATCGCCAGTCGGGTATCGGCGGTATTGGCGGCGAACAGCAGGATTTCCGGCGTTGCTGCCTGCACCACTTCCACGCGGTAGTGGTCGGCGCCAGTGACCGGTTCCCAAACCAGCACGGTCGGCAGCGGGGCCAGGCGCAGGTCATCCTTGCGCAGCTGCGGCGCTGGCAGCAGCGCGGAGACCGCCGCAGGAGCTACATCGGCGCTGCTGCTGCGGGTGGCCTGGCCACGCTGGACCAGGCGCTGGCCGTGGGGATTGCCGACCTGCACTTTGCCCTGCAGGACTTCGGTGGCGGCGGTATGGTCGGTATCGCCGGCGCTGACCCGGAACACGGTGCCGCGCACGCTGCTGGTCGCGGTGGGGGCATCGATGATGTAGCGCGAGGCGGGACCGCGCGCCGGGGTCACCCGGTTACTGGCACGGCCCTGCTGCAGGCGCAGGCGGGTATCGACCATGCCGGTGTGGCCGTAGCGGCTGAGCTGGTCCAGGCGCAGGCGCGAATATTCGCGCAGCTGCAGGCGTGACGCATCGGCGAATTCCAGGGTGATGCTGGAATCGGCTTCGGTTTCCACGGTGTCGCCGATACGTAGTTGTTCGCCAGCGCGGATGGCTCGGGTGGCGGCGCCATCGGCACCGGCCAGCTCGACCTTGCCGCGCACCGACAGCACCCGTGCGGGCGCCGGTTCGGTGCGCAGCCAGCTGATCGGGAAGCGCAGCAGCTGACCCGGCGGAAGCTGGTAGGGGTTGTCGATGCGGTTGTGCTGCTGCAGCTGTTGCCAGCGCACGGAAGGCTTCAGGTACTGCCCGCCGAGATCCCACAGGGTATCGCCGGGACGGACCCGGTAGTTCCAGTCCTGTGCGCCGGCGATGGCCGGCAGCAGGAAGAGGGCGCAGAGCAGGGCGCCCGTGAAACGCATGGCGAACGAAACAGAGCGGACGACGGTCACAGTGTGCAATCCCGGCAATGCGGGGGTGCAGCTGCAAGACCCCATGGTCCCGACCTCATCCCCCCGAACGGATCGTGGCGGCCGTACGGCCGCCATCGAGCGCATTATTGCCCGCGTTCAGTGCAGGGATTCTGAACGAAGCGGGCTCCCGTTCAGAACAGCAGGGAGGCCATCCTGCGTCGGTACTGGCCGACCAGGTCCTCGTCGGAGATCACATTGAAGGCGTCGATCAACGCCTTGCGCGGCAGACCGTCCTCGAAACTGCGATCGATCCGCAGCATTTCCAGGAACTGGGCCAGCGCCGCTTCGTCGTGCCCGCCGAGCAGCAGTTGCACGCCGCGCAGATGGCGGGCCTTGAGGTCCTTGCCATCGGCGGCGATCCGCGCTTCCAGCACCTCGGCCGCCGGAGCGTCCTTCAGCGCGGCGGCGAACGCCAGGCGGGCGCGGGCACGCACAGCACGGTCGTCGGTGGCCAGGTTGGCTGGCAGGCCGTCGATCAGCGTGCCGGCCTCGTCGACGCCACCGATCTGCAGCAGGGCCAGTGCCAGGTCGAGCCTCAGTTCGTCCTTGTCCGGCTCGGCGGCGATCTGCGCGCGCAGCACGTCCACCTGGGCCTGCGGGTCCAGCGGGGCCTCATCTTCGGCGACGGTATCGCCGATATCGGCTGGCACGACACCGTGCTGGGCCAGGAATTCACGCAGCTGGCCTTCCGGGATGGCGCCGGGGAAGCCGTCCACCAGCTGTCCGCCCTTGACCAGGAACACGGTCGGGACCGAGCGGATCTGGAAGGCCGCCGCGATCTGCTGTTCCTTGTCGACGTCGACCTTGGCCAGCTCGAAGGCGCCGTTGTACTCGGCGGCCAGCTTTTCCAGCATCGGGCCCAGGGTCTTGCACGGCCCGCACCAGGTGGCCCAGAAATCGACCAGCACCGGCGTCTGCAGCGACTTCTGCAGGACCTCGGCCTCGAAGGTCGCAGTGGTGGCGTCGAATACGTAGGTCGTCTCGGTCATGGGGAGGCATCGTTTGGCATCTGGAGACCGATTCTATGGTGACGATCAATGTCAGTCTCAACCCGGGTTGCGGCAAATGCCTGACAATGCGCACTTCCCGTCGCCGCTGTTCCCGGAGCCCACATGCCGTCCCTGTCCACGTTGTTGCGCCTGTCCGGAGTGATCGCCGCACTGCTGTTCGTGCTGGCGGTGCTGGGCTTCGGTGCGGGGTTGGATGGCTACGCCCAGGCCCGTCACCCGGTGGCCCTGCTGGGTGCACACGGAGTACCCCATGCGCTGGCGTTCAACCTGCTGGGCTTTGTGCTGCCGGGCCTGCTGGCGGCGGTGGTGGCCGAGGGCCTGCGCCGGCGCCTGCCGGCCACGGCCGGCTGGGCCCCGCGGGTCGGCAGCCAGATGCTGTTGCTGGCCGGTCTGGCCTTCGCCGTGATGGGGCTGCTGCCGTTGGACGTGGACGACCTGCACGGGCCGGCCAGCCAGCTGCATGCCAGTGCCTGGATGATCTGGGTGCTGGGCTTCGTGGCCGGCACCCTGCTGCTGGGCATGTCCCAGCTGCGCCAGCCACACGGTCGCGCGCTGGGGGGGCTGGCCCTGGCCTGCGGCGTACTGGCTGCGCTGGCGGCGTTCGCCCTGCAGGGCGTACTGCCGGCGCCGATGGCGCAACGGCTGGCGTTCGCCTGCTGGGTGGTCTGGCTGGCGGCCGCGCTGCCGCTGTCGCGCCCGCGCTGAGACGCCTTCTACACGTAGGCGGCGGCCATGGCCGGCCGGCAGGATTGGAGCCATTTGCCGCACTGCGGTACGCTGTACCGCTTTGCCGCCGCAACCGCGTGTTACATGACCAGCGTCGAACCCAACGTTTACGATCCGCAGCAGGTTGAATCCGCCGCCCAGCAGTACTGGGATGCTACCCGTGCCTTCGAGGTCGATGAAGCCTCGGACAAGCCGAAGTACTACTGCCTGTCGATGCTTCCGTATCCGTCCGGTGCGCTGCACATGGGCCACGTGCGCAACTACACGATCGGCGACGTGATCAGCCGCTACAAGCGCATGACCGGCCACAACGTGCTGCAGCCGATGGGCTGGGACGCGTTCGGCCTGCCGGCGGAAAACGCCGCGATCAAGAACAAGACCGCGCCGGCGGCGTGGACCTACAAGAACATCGACCACATGCGCAGCCAGCTCAAGTCGCTGGGCTATGCCATCGACTGGTCGCGCGAGTTCGCCACCTGCCGTCCGGACTATTACGTCCACGAGCAGCGCATGTTCACCCGCCTGATGCGCAAGGGCCTGGCCTACCGTCGCAACGCGGTGGTCAACTGGGACCCGGTCGACCAGACCGTGCTGGCCAACGAGCAGGTCATCGATGGCCGTGGCTGGCGCTCGGGCGCCCTGGTGGAAAAGCGCGAGATCCCGCAATGGTTCCTGCGCATCACCGATTACGCCCAGGAACTGCTGGACGGCCTGGATGAGCTGGACGGCTGGCCGGAATCGGTCAAGACCATGCAGCGCAACTGGATCGGCCGTTCCGAAGGCCTGGAGATCCAGTTCGATGTGCGCGACGTCGATGGCGCCGCGCTGGATCCGCTGCGCGTGTTCACCACCCGCCCGGATACGGTGATGGGCGTGACCTTCGTCTCGATCGCCGCCGAGCACCCGCTGGCGCTGCACGCGGCGAAGCACAACCCGGACCTGGCGGCGCTGCTGTCGGACATGAAGCAGGGCGGTGTGTCCGAGGCCGAACTGGAAACCCAGGAAAAGCGCGGCATGGATACCGGCCTGCGCGCCGTGCATCCGGTCACGGGTGAACAGGTGCCGGTGTGGGTGGCCAACTTCGTGCTGATGGGCTACGGCACCGGCGCGGTGATGGCGGTTCCCGGCCACGACCAGCGCGACAACGAGGTGGCCAACAAGTACGGCCTGCCGATCGTGCAGGTCATCGCCCTGAAGGACCCGCGCAACGACGACGAGCGCAGCTGGGACGGCACCCGCTGGCAGGACTGGTACAGCGACAAGAGCCGGCAGACCGAACTGGTCAATTCGGCCGAGTTCGATGGCCTGGACTTCCAGGGCGCTTTCGAAGCGCTGGCCGAACGTTTCGAGCGCAAGGCGCAGGGCCAGCGCCGCATCAATTACCGCCTGCGCGACTGGGGCGTGAGCCGCCAGCGCTACTGGGGCTGCCCGATTCCGGTGATCTACTGCGCCAAATGCGGCGCGGTGCCGGTGCCGGAAGAGCAGCTGCCGGTGGTGCTGCCGGAGGACGTGGCGTTCTCCGGTACCGGCTCGCCGATCAAGACCGATCCGGAATGGCGCAAGACCACCTGCCCGGAGTGCGGTGGTGCGGCCGAGCGCGAGACCGACACCTTCGACACCTTCATGGAGTCGAGCTGGTACTACGCCCGCTACACCTCGCCGGGCGCCCGTGATGCCGTCGACAAGCGCGGCAACTACTGGCTGCCGGTGGACCAGTACATCGGCGGCATCGAGCACGCGATCCTGCACCTGATGTATTTCCGTTTCTTCCACAAGCTGCTGCGCGACGCGCGGATGGTGGACAGCAACGAACCGGCACGCAATCTGCTGTGCCAGGGCATGGTGATCGCCGAAACCTACTACCGCCCGAACCCGGACGGCTCCAAGGACTGGATCAACCCGGCCGATGTGGAAGTGCAGCGCGACGAGCGCGGCCGCATCACCGGTGCGACCCTGATCGCCGACGGCCAGCCGGTGGTGGTCGGTGGCACCGAGAAGATGTCCAAGTCGAAGAACAACGGCGTGGATCCGCAGGCGATGGTTGGCAAGTACGGTGCCGACACCGTGCGCCTGTTCTCGATGTTCGCCGCACCGCCGGAGCAGTCGCTGGAGTGGAATGAAGCCGGCGTGGACGGCATGGCCCGTTTCCTGCGCCGCCTGTGGGCCCAGGTGCAGAAGCACGCGGCCGACGGTACCACCCCGGCGCTGGATGCAGCCGCTCTGGATGCCAACCAGAAGGCGCTGCGCCGCAAGACCCACGAAACCATCGGCAAGGTCGGTGACGACTATGGCCGCCGCCACAGCTTCAACACCGCGATTGCCGCGGTGATGGAACTGATGAACGCGCTGGCCAAGTTCGAGGACGACAGCGGGCAGGGCCGCGCGGTGCGCCAGGAAGCACTGCAGGCCATCGTGCTGCTGCTGAACCCGATCACCCCGCACGCCAGCCATGCCCTGTGGCAGGTGCTGGGCCATGGCGAGACGTTGCTGGAAGACCAGCCGTTCCCGCAGGCCGATGCCGCTGCGCTGGTGCGCGATGCGCTGACGCTGGCGGTGCAGGTCAATGGCAAGCTGCGAGGCACCATCGAGGTCGCTGCCGATGCCGCGCGCGAACAGGTCGAGGCGCTGGCGCTGGCCGAGCCGAACGCGGCGCGGTTCATGGAAGGCCTGACGGTGCGCAAGATCATCATCGTCCCGGGCAAGATCGTGAACATCGTCGCCGCCTGATGTAACCCGCACCGGCCACCCATGGGGTGGCCGGTGCGTTTCTGGTACCGGCCACCTGCTTGATGGCCCTGCATTCACGCGGCTTCGGGCACGCTGTGTGTTGCCGTGATCGCCCGGCTCCGCCAGACTGTCTCCATGACCCGAATCCTGCTTGTCCTCGTTCTTGTCCTCGGCCTCGCTGGCTGCGGCTTCCATCTGCGCAACAAGCTGATGCTGCCGACCGACACCGCACCGGTGAAGGTGGTATCCACCGCCCCGTACAGCGAACTGGTCAAGCTGCTCAACCGCAGTCTGTTGGCCTCCGGCGCCAGGCTGGCCGATGAGGACAGCAAGGAGCCCAGTGCCCAGCTGCAGGTGCTGTCCGAGCGCTGGGGCGACCTGCCGATCGCCATCGACTCGCAGGGGCGTGCACAGGAATACAGCCTGCGCTACGCGGTGATCTTCATCTTCCGCCGTGAGGATGGCAGCGAGCTGGTGCCGCAGCAGGTGATCGAACTGTCGCGCGACTACGTGTCGCCGCCGACCGACGCCACCGGTACCACGACCGAACGCGAAATCCTGGCCACGGAACTGCGCCGGGAAATGTCCGCCTCGATCATCCGCCGCATCGACAGCGTTGTCCGCGCCGAGATCGAGAAGGGCGGCAGCCTGTCGGCGCCGAAGGCCAAGCCGGTCGACGCTGTGGTGCCGGCCGCGGCCGTCAAGCACTGAGCCAGCGCGACGATGGAACTGCGTCCGGAGCAACTGGCCAGCCAGGGCGCTGACACGCCGTTGGCGCCGGTGTACCTGATCGCCGGCCCGGAAACCCTGCGCGTGCTGGAGGCGGCCGACGCCATCCGTGCGCGTGCGCGCGCCGCGGGTATCGGCGAACGCGAAGTGTTCGATGCCGACGGGCGCGATTTCGACTGGAACCAGCTGGACGCCAGCTTCAATGCGCCCAGCCTGTTCAGCGCCCGCCGCCTGGTCGAGGTGCGCCTGCCCAGCGGCAAGCCGGGCAAGGACGGCGCCGAGGTGATCAGCCAGTTCTGCGCCAACCCGGCGCCGGATGTGGTGTTGATGATCACCGCCAATGAATGGAGCAAGGCCCATCAGGGCAAGTGGGCCGAAGCGGTCAACCGCTTGGGTGTGCTGTCGGTAGCCTGGGCGATCAAGCCGCATGAACTGCCGGACTGGATCGAGCGCCGCCTGCGTGGCAAGGGCCTGCGCGCCGACCCGGCCGCCGTGCAGCGCCTGGCTGAACGGGTGGAAGGCAACCTGCTGGCTGCTGCCCAGGAAATCGACAAGCTGGCGCTGCTGGCCGATGGCCAGCCGCTGGATGTGGAACGGATGGAGTCGCTGGTGGCCGATGCCGCCCGCTACGACGTGTTCCGGCTGGTGGAGGCGACGTTCTCCGGGCAGCCACCGGCGGTGCTGCGCATGCTGGCCGGCCTGCGCGGCGAGGGCGAGGCCGTGGCCGCGCTGATGCCGATCGTGATCCGCGAACTGCTGGCCGGTGCCGGGCTGGCCCGGGTGCAGGCCCGTGGCGGCAATCTGGCCGCGGAAATGAAATCACGCGGCATCTGGGAATCGCGGCAGGCGCCGTACAAGCGCGCGCTGCAGCGGCACCCGGAAGGCAAGCGCTGGGAACGCTTCGTGGCCGAAGCCGGCCTGGTCGACCGTATCGCGAAAGGGCGCGCCGACGGCGACGCCTGGCTGGCGCTGGAGCGCCTGCTGGTGGCCGTGGCGGAGCCGCGCGCAATGCGCCTGCTGGCGCGGGCCTGAGCGATGAGCCTGCGGATCTACTACGGGGGCACCTTCGATCCGGTGCACCTGGGCCATCTGGCGATCGCGCGTGCCGCCCGGGACGAACTGCAGGTCGCCGTGCGCATGCTGCCGGCGGGCGATCCGCCGCACCGCACCGTGCCGGGGGCCACCGCAGAACAACGCTGCACGATGTTGTCGCTGGCCATCGGCGACGAGCCCGGCCTGTTGCTGGATCGGCGTGAGCTGGACCGCGCCGTGCGTTTCCCCGGCCGGCCGTCCTATACCGTCGACACCCTGCGTGAGCTGCGTGGCGAGCTGGGTCCGAGCCGTCCGCTGGCATGGCTGGTCGGTGCCGACAGCCTGCTTGGCCTGTCAAGCTGGCACGAATGGGAGGCGTTGTTCGGGCTGGCCCATTTCGTGGTGGCAGAACGACCGGGCAGCCCGCTGCAGGCCTCGATCGACAGTGAGCTGGGCCGCGCGCTGCAGGGGCGCTGGGCCGATAGTGAACAAGCCCTTTTCACCTCGCCGGCCGGGCGCATCCTGCGCCTGCACCACCCGCTGCGCGAGGAATCGGCCAGTGCCGTGCGTTCGCAGATCGCCGCCGCCGGTCCCTGGCGCGCGATGCTGCCGCCGGCCGTGGCCGACTACGTTGCCGCCCACGGCCTGTACCGGCCGGCAACGCCGTGAATGCCGCCGCCGCGGCTTGCCCGTATAATCGCCCCCACGTTTATCGAGTCGATCCACTTTGAGCAACCAGACCCAGCCCCAGACCATCAAGGTCGATCTGCCCAGCCCGCCGCCGTCCGTGCCGGAACTGCTGGCCAGTGTCCGCCAAGCCACCGAAGACCTGAAGGCCAAGGACCTGGTCGAGATCGATGTGCGCGGCCGGTCCAGCGTTGCCGACTACATGATCGTCGTCTCGGGCACCTCGACCCGCCACGTCAAGTCGATCGCCGATGAAGTCGTGCGCTTCGCCAAGAACATCGACGTGATGCCGCTGGGCGTGGAAGGCGAGCGCGAAGCCGAATGGGTGCTGGTCGACCTGGGTGACGTGATCGTTCATGTGATGCTGCCGCGCGTGCGTGAGTTCTATGCCCTCGAGCGCCTGTGGACCGTCGGCGACCAGCCGCCGTCCAGCGACGACGAAGTGGCCTGAACCGCACGCTGATGCATCCCTTCGACGGCGCCGATGGCGCCGTCGACGTTTTGGAGGTTCGTTGATGAAAGCCCGCCTGATCGCCACCGGTGAACGTGCCCCCAGCTGGGTCGCGCAGGGCTTTGCCGAGTACCAGAAGCGGCTGTCGCACTGGCTGCCGTTCGAACTGGTGGAAATCGAGCCCGGGTTGCGCGGCAAGGGCCGCGATCCACGCCGTGCCACCGAAGACGAAGGCAAGCGGGTGATCGCTGCGTTGCCGAAGAATGCCTATGTCGTGGCGCTGGACGTGCCGGGTCGGCAGCTCAGTTCCGAACAGCTCGCGCAACGCCTGGAGCATTGGCGCGGGCAGGGCAGGGACCTTGCGTTCCTGATCGGGGGCCCGGAAGGGCACTCGCCGGAAGTGTCGGCGTTGGCCGATGAGAAGTGGTCGATCGGTCCGTTGACGCTGCCGCACATGCTGGTGCGTCTGGTGGTGGCCGAGCAGCTGTACCGGGCTGCCGCAATGATTGCCAATCACCCCTACCATCGCGCGTGAAGAGTGGTTATACTGATCGTCTGCCCGAATAGCTCAGCCGGTTAGAGCACTTGACTGTTAATCAGGGGGTCGTTGGTTCGAGTCCAACTTCGGGCGCCACTTTGAAGAGACCTGCATCGCAAGATGCAGGTCTTTTTTTTGCGTCGCTGTCACGGAACCGGGCATGGGCCCGGCTCTACAATCCGCTCTCATCGGATTCGGATGTTGATCATGCGCGCGCTCCCGTTCATGGGGTGTCTGCTGTTTGCGATACTGCCGTTCGCTGCTGCTGCGGCGGCGCCGTCCACCTGGCATCCTCCGCAGGGCACCACCGAAATTCCGCTGTGGCCGCAGGGCCGAGTGATGGCACCGCCGAAGCTGAAAGGCCCCGAGCAGGTCAGTGAAGCGACCTCCCAGGCCAGCGGTGAACGCTGGGCAATGCTGCAGAACGTGGCCGTGCCCACGCTCACCGTGTTTCCCGCGCAGCGCGCGTCGAATGGAAGCGCGGTAATGGTGATCCCCGGCGGCGGCTACAACGTGCTGGCGATGGACCTGGAAGGCAGCGAGATCTGCGACTGGTTGACGGCGCAGGGCGTCACTTGCGCGCTGCTGAAGTATCGCGTGCCCGCGTCCGGCCCGAACTGGGACCGCGACTGCAACTGCCGTGACATTCCGTCGGTGCCGATGGCGCTGCAGGATGCACAGCGGGCGATGGGCCTGCTGCGCGCGCAATCGCAGCGCTGGAACATCGACCCCAAGCGGCTGGGTGTGATCGGCTTCTCCGCAGGCGGCCATGTGGTGGCTGGATTGAGCACACACGCACGGAGCAGCTACAGCGCAGTCGATGCGGCCGATTTACAGCCCAGCCGACCTGATTTCGCGATGGTGATGTATTCCGGGCATCTGTGGGCCGGTCACGGCAAGGGGCTTTCGCTGGTCAAGGACATCACCGTGGATGAGCAGGTGCCGCCGACCTTCATCGTGCAGGCCACCGACGATCGCACCGATGATGTGCGCGAATCGCTTGCCTACTACCTGGCATTGATTGATGCAGGCGTACCTGTGGAGATGCATCTGTTCGCACCCGGTGGCCATGCCTTCGGGCTGCGCGTTAAAGATGCCCCGGTGGCCGTGTGGCCACGTCTGGCCGAACGATGGATGCAGGATATCGGCATGCTGCCGAAGCAGGGACCGTAGCGTCGAGCCTGCTCGACTGCTGCGAAGAGCCAGCCGAGCATGGCTCGGCTCTACAAGGGAAGGCAGCCGAGCGTGGGCTCGGCTCTACAGTGTCAGGTCGCCCTTCGAGAACGCGACCAGCGTGGCGATCGCCACCAGCACGATCGCGCCGAACAGCACCCCCTCCCAGCGCGTGAACACCGGTTCGCCGCGTTGGTGCCGGGTCAGGGCGAACAGCACCACGCCGGGAACGTACAGCAGGACGGACAGCAACAGATTGTCCAGGCCACCGGCGTACACCAGCCAGAGTGCATAGGCACTGGCCAGCAGTGCGACACCCAGGTCGCGCCAGCGCGCCCCGGGCTCTCCTGTGTAGGCGTGCCCACGCCAGGCCAGTTGCACGCCGAACGCCGTGGACAGGAAATAGGGCACCAGGCTCATCGAGGCGGCCAGCAGCACCAGCCCGGTATAGCTGCCGGAATTGACCAGCACCAGCAGCAGGAACAGCTGGATCAACCCATTGCTCAGCCAGAGTGCGTTGGCCGGCACGCCGCGTGCATTCTCACGGCCGAGGAAGGCCGGCATGGTGCCGTCGCCGGCGGCGGCGTACAGCACTTCGGCGCACAGCAGCACCCAGGCCAGCAGCGCACCGAGTACGGAAATGATCGAGCCGATGATGATCACTGTCGCGCCCCATTCGCCGACGATGGCGCGCAGCACATAGGCCATCGACGGATTGGGCAGCCCGGCCAGTTCCGCCTGCGACAGCACGCCCATCGACAGCAGGCTGACCAGTACCAGCAGCAGCCAGACGCCGACGAAACCGATCACCGTGGCGCGGCCGACATCGGCACGACGTGCGGCGCGCCGCGAGTAGATGCTTGCGCCTTCGATACCGATGAACACCCACACCGTCACCAGCATCATGCTGCGCAGTTGCTGGCCGAGATCACCGAGCGCGGGCGTGCCGAGGAAGTCGGCGCGGAACACGTCCATGCGGAACGCGCCGGCGGCCAGGATCAGGAACAGCGCGATCGGCAACAGCTTGGCCACGGTCACCAGGCCGTTGACGATGGCTGCGGTGCGCAGGCCGCGCAGTACCAGCAGGTGCACGGTCCACAGCAGCACCGAGGATGCGGCCACGGCCGCAGGCGTGTTGCCCTCACCGAAGACCGGCAGGAAGTGGCCCAGCCCGCTGAAGATCAGTACGAAGAAGCTGGCGTTGCCGAGCACCGAGGCGACCCAGTAGCCCCAGGCCGCAGAGAAGCCGATGTAGTTGCCGAAGCCCTCGCGCGCATAGGCGTAGATGCCGGTGTCCAGATCGGGCCGGCGATTGGCCAATGCCTGGAACACGAAGGCCAGCATCAACATGCCGGCGCCACTGACCGCCCAGCCGATCAGCGCAGCGGCGGGTCCCGCGCTGCGCGCGACGTTCTGCGGCAATGAAAAGATGCCGGCGCCCACCATCGAGCCGACCACCAGTGCGGTCAACGCGGGCAGGCCCAGGCGTTGCGGAGTCGCGGCCATCGATGTCCCCAGCGGCGCCGATGCCGCGTGCACACGGTAGCGGTGTACTCGTGAACATGTCTGCAAGAGACGGCCCGCACTCCCACAAAAGACGAAGGCCCGGGCAGCTGCCCGGGCCTTCGAAGGTGACGCTGCAGACGGTCTTACTTGAAGGTGTACTTGAAGCCGACGGTGTAGTAACGGCCCAGCGCACCGGAGAAGTGCATCGGGTTGTAGTTGACCGCACCGTAGGTGGTCGGGTCGAGCGGGGCCATGCGATCGAACACGTTGGCCACCGAGGCGTTGAGTTCGAACGAGTCGTTGATGTTCCAGCGACCGGACAGGTCCATCGTGGTGAACGAGGAGATCTTCGTCACCGGCGTGCCGTCAGCGTAGAAGGCCAGGTAGCTGCCGCCACGGCTGTCCTTGTTGTCCATCTTGCTGATGTAGTTGACGATGCCGCTGACGCTCCACGGACCCTGCTTCCAGGTGGTGCCGAAGTTCGCCTTGTCCTTCGGCGTGCCGATGCAGTTGGTGACGTCGCAGTTGCCGTGGGTGCCCACGTAGTCAACCGTGTCGCCGCCTTCGGTGCGCTCGAACTTCAGGATGTGGCTCCACTGCAGGTCCATTTCCAGCTGGCCCGGGCCGATCTCGAAGGTCTGGCGGATGTCGGTGTCGATACCGCGCACCCGCGACGAACTGGCATTCACGTAGCCGGTGTTGACGGCCAGGATGGTGCCGCTGTTGGCCACGCCATTGAGGTTGTTGCTGTCACGCAGCACATTGCCGGCAAGGATGGCCGCCGCGGTGCTGCCCTGCACGATCTCGTTGGTGCGCTTGATCTGCCAGGCATCCACGGTCAACGACGTGGTCGAGGTCGGCTGCAGCACGATGCCGATCGAGTAGCTCTTGGACTCTTCCGGCTTCAGCAGCTTGTTCGGCTTGGTGATGATCGCCACCGAGTTGGCGCCGCACTCGCTGGCCGCGTTACCGCTGATCTGGCAACGTACCGGGTCGACGGCGGTGGAGAAGGCGGCCAGGCCACCGTCGCCGTTCTCGGCCGGGTTCGGCGCGCGGAAGCCTTCGGCGTAGCTGGCGCGCAGGGCGATCCAGTCGGCCGGGGTCCACTTCACGCCCAGCTTCGGCGTGGCCTTGCCTTCACCACTCTCGTACTTGTCGTAGCGCACGGCGCCGGACAGTTCCAGCTGTTCCAGCACCGGTGCCGACAGTTCGACGTAGCCGGCGTAGACGTTCTGGGTACCGTCGTAGGCCGAGTAGCCCAGGCCGATGATGTCGCCCTGGTCGGTGTAGGTCTGCGGGGTCAGGCTGTTGCTGGTCTTGCGCCATTCGGTACCGACCGCCAGGCCCAGCGGGCCGCCCTTCAGATCCATCAGGCTGCGCGACACGGTGAAGTCGAACATGTCCAGGCTGGACTTGGCGCGGGCACTGATCATCGGCGAGATGTAGTTGTACAGCGCCTGCGAGTTTTTGCCCGCGTCGTCACCGATGCGCCACACGCCACCGGCGCAGTTGCCGTCGCCCAGTGCACAGCGCACTGCGCTGTAACGCAGGAAGCCGGTGCGCTTGTTGGTCAGGTCGGTGCCCGAATGCAGGTAGGCGGTGTCGTAGCTCCAGTCGCCCCAGTTGCCCTTGACGCCGACCAGGAAGCGGTTGAACTCATTGGTGTTGTCGGTCACGCGCGGGCCGACATCCCAGGCCGAGTAGCGCACGCGGACCGGCACGGCACCTGGCTGGCCGAAGTTCGGATTGTCAGGGTGGTTGGCCCCCAGCACGGTGGCACCACTGCCGCTGTTGGCGTTGACCGGGCCGCCCGGGTAACCCCAGCCGCCCGACACGCCGGACGGGGTGTTGCTGAAGATCGTTTCCTTCTTCGAGTAGCCGATCTCGGTGTAGACCTCGCCGCCTTCACCGAAGGCGAAGCTGGCACGGCCGAACACGTTGACGTACTTCTCTTCCGGAATCAGGTCGCGGTACTGCTGCGCCGGATCGAACAGGCAGCCATCGGCGGCGATGCTGGCCGGGGTCTGGCCACCGATGGTGGTCAGGCCGGTACAGCCGGGCAGCGGCACCAGGTGGCCGGTGGCGTCGAGGTAGGAGCCGTTCGGGCCGGAGCCGCCGGAGGTGCCACCACGGGTGTAGGCACCGCCGAGGAACTGGGCGGTCTTGTCATAGCCCCACGGGCGGGTGTCACCGGTACCGATCCACTTGCGGTTCTTGCGGTCGCTGAGCTTGATCGCATCGGTCTTGCCGACGTCCAGGCTGAAGAACGCATTCCAGCCATCGGTGGCGAGGTCGCCGGTACCGGCGGTCAGGGTCGCCTTCCTGGCGTCGCCATCGCTGTCACCGGACAGGCCATAGGAACCACGCAGAATGACGCCCTGGAAGTCGCTGCGCAGGATGATGTTGACCACGCCGGCGATGGCGTCGGAGCCATAGATCGCCGAGGCGCCGTCCTTCAGCACTTCCACGCGCTCGACGGCATCGAGCGGGATGGTGCTGAGGTCGGTGAACACCTTCTGGCCGTCATCGGCCAGGCCATAGGTGGCCATGCGGCGGCCGTTCAACAGCACCAGCGTCGAGCCGGCACCGAGGCCACGCAGCGAGATGCCGGCACCACCGCCGGCAAAGCCATTGCCGAAGGTCTTGGGAATCGAGCCAGCGCCATCGGCGGTGATGGTCTGCAGGTATTCGGCCAGCGAGGTCTTGCCGGTGCGGTCGATTTCCTGGCGGGTCACCACCTGCACCGGGGACGGCGTTTCGGTGTTGGTGCGCGGAATGTTGGAACCGGTGACCGTGATGCGGTCGAGGTTGGTGGCCTTTTCCTGCGCGAACGCGGAGGAGGAAGCGACGGCGCCAACCAGCAGCAGGGCACCGCCGGTGAGGATGTGGGTGATGGACGATGCCAGGGTGGAGCGGCGGCGGCTGGCGGGCCGTTGGATCGGGTGTTTCACAGCTTCTCTCCTAACTGGAAAACCGTAGCGTTGAGGGCTGTCGCCGGATCAGTACCGGGACGCGCCAATCTAGGTTTCCAACGGGTGACGAAGTCGTGAAATTTTGCTTAATCGGTAACGCTTGGTCCTGACCCGTCCGCTTCCCCCCGGATCAGGGCCGGCCCGGCGCGTGGCCGGGCCGGCGAGGGGGGCGTCAGTCCGGCAGCGAGAACTGCACCGGCACCATGCCGATGGCCGGAACCGCTACGCCGTCACGCAGGGCGGGCTCGAAACGCCAGTGCTTGAGCACCTGCTGACGGGCGGCCTGGTCCAGAGTGCGCGAACCGCTGCTGCGCTCGATGCTGACGACCACGGGTTGGCCGCGGGTGTCCACTTCAACCCGCAACAGCACCGTGCCCTGTTCATGATTGCGCAGCGACTGGATCGGGTAGGTCGGCGGCGGGGCGCTTCGGTACTGCAGCTGCGCACCGGCCAGCGGCGTGGTGGTATCGATGCTCGGCGCGAGCTGTGGCGGGGCAGGCTCGGCGGCCGGCAGCGCGATGCCCTGGGTTTCCTCCACGGTCGCGGTGGGCGCGGGCAGCGGTGGCACCACCGGCTGCGTCCTCGGTTTGGGCACCACCTGGACGATCTCCTTTGGGTGGACCGGAACCGGGGGTGCCGGCGGTGGCGGGATCTTCTCGATCAGCCGGACCGGGGTCTTGTCACGCGGTGCCTGCACGGCCTGGTAGGTGGCAGGGATGAGCAGCAACAGGAAGGCCAGCAGGTGCAGGGCGATCGCCGCGCTCCAGGCGGCAACGCGGGCGGGGTCGAAGGGTTGGGATGCAACGGGATACGTACGAACCATGGTCCACCTCCATGCCAGTGACGAAGTCCTCAACGCACCAGGGCCCGTGGCGGGGTTGCCGCACGCGGCTGGCAGTCCATCAGTAACGCGGCAGGCCCGCCACTGCCTAGAGGCAGGGGCAGAATCGTTGAGCTGGCCTTCAGCCAGCGCTGGCGGCACGCAGAAAAAAAGGCGGGCCCCGTGCGGGGCACGCCCTTGTCAGCCGGGGCCGATGCGATCAGCGGCCCAGTTCGAACACCACGTCGAGGTTGACCGAGACGGTCGACTCGCCCGGTGCGACCGGAGTGGCCTTGTCCATCGCCGCACCGGCAGCCATGGAACGCATCATCGGCATCGGGCGGAAACCGCCATTGCTGTTTTCGGAGATGCTGACGATGCGGCGCACCTGCAGGCCCAGCGACTTCGCATAGGTCTGGGCGCGGGCCTGGGCCTTCTTCAGCGCAGCCAGGCGGGCTTCGTCATAGACCGGCTCGGGCTGGTCGATCTCGAAGCTGGGGCCGTTGATCTGGTTGGCGCCCTGTGCGGCCAGCGCGTCGAGCACCTTGCCGAGCTTGGCGATGTCGCGGACCTTCAGGCTGACCGTGTTGCTGGCCTGGTAGCCGGTGATCTTCGGCGCTTCGTTGTCGGCATAGCGGTACTGCGGGTTGAGGCTGACGCCGCTGGTCTGCACGTCACGCTCGGCGATGCCGGCCGCCTTGATCGCCGACAACACCTTGTCCATCTGCTGGGCGTTCTGGCGCATGGCGCTGTTGCCGTCGGCGGCCTGGGTGACCACGCCGGCCGACAGGGTGGCCACGTCCGGCACGCGGGTGGCTTCGGCGTTGGCCGAGATGTTCAGCAGGGTGCCTTCGGCCGGGGCGGCGATCGACGGCGACGACGGAGCGGCATGGGCAGTCATCGAGGTTCCAAGGGCGAGGGACAGGGCAAGCAGCAGCGGGGTGGCGGTCAGGCGCATGGGATCTCCTTGTTGTGGCGGTGAGGGTGGTGTCGTAGCGATGAACGCGCTGTGAGCCTGTTGGGGGTTGCGCGCGTTCCGGAACGGGTTGCCGACGATTCAGGTGGCGGCCTCAGGTTATGCTGTGCCGATGCTCTATCTTGCTTCCCGCTCCCCCCGACGCAACCAGCTGCTGGCCCGACTCGGACGACCCTTCCAGGCCTTGGACCTGGAGGTTGTCGAGCAGCGCGCGGCGTCTGAAAGCGCCCAGGACTATGTCTGCCGGGTCGCCGCCGACAAGGCGCGCGCCGGCCTGGCCCGGGTGCTGGCCGACGACCCGCAGGCGCGGGTGCTGGGCTCGGACACCGAGGTGGTGCTGGACGGTGAAGTCTTCGGCAAACCGGCCGACGCCGCCGACGCCCGCGCGATGCTGGCGCGCCTGGCCGGGCGCACCCATCAGGTGCTGACCGCCGTGGTGGTGGTCGGCGCCAAGGGCATGGACAGCGAGCTGGTCGTTTCCGAGGTGACCTTCGCACCGATCGACGCTGCCGACATCGCCGCCTACGTAGCCAGCGGCGAACCCCTGGACAAGGCGGGTGCCTACGCCATCCAGGGTGGGGCCGAGCGCTGGATCGAACACCTTTCCGGCAGCTACTCCGGTGTGATGGGGCTGCCGTTGCTGCATACCGATCGTCTGCTGGCACGCTGTGGCGTGCCGGCCCCCACTGCCGATGCCGCCAGGGAGGCTGCCGATGTCTGAGGAAATCCTGGTCAATGTGACCCCGCGCGAGACCCGGGTCGCGGTGATCGAAAATGGCATGCTGCAGGAACTGCACATCGAGCGCGGCTGGCGCCGCGGTGTGGTCGGCAACATCTACAAGGGCAAGGTGCAGCGGGTCATGCCCGGCATGCAGGCGGCGTTCGTCGAAGTCGGCCTGGAGCGTGCGGCGTTCCTGCATGCCAACGACGTGGTGCGGCCGGCGCCGGTGGCCAGCGCCGATACCGAGAACACCACCCTGCCGCCGCCGGCCAGCGTGCCGATCGTGGAGCTGCTGCGCGACGGCCAGGACATCGTGGTGCAGGTGGTGAAGGATCCGATCGGCACCAAGGGTGCACGCCTGACCACGCAGATCAGCATTCCCTCGCGTTACATGGTGCTGCTGCCGCAGTCCAAGGTGGTGGGCGTGTCGGCGCGCATCGAGGATGAAGCCGAGCGTGCGCGCCTGAAGGCGCTGGTGACCGAGTTGTCGGCCCAGCACGGTGGCTATGGCTACATCGTGCGCACCAATGCCGAAGGTCAGCCGGCCGAGGCCATCGCCGAGGACATCGCCTATCTGTCGCGCGTGTGGAACGTGGTCGAGCGCCGCGGCCGCGAAGCGCCTTCGTGCAGCATCATCTATGAAGACCTGAGCCTGCCGCTGCGTTCGGTGCGCGACCTGATCCGCAAGGACGTGGACAAGGTGAAGGTGGATTCCAAGGAAACCTTCGCCCAGCTTCAGGCGTTCGTTGCCAAGTACATGCCCGTGCTGGCCGAGAAGATCGAACTGTACAGCGGCGATCGCCCGATCTTCGACATGTTCGGGGTGGAGGACGAGATCGGTCGCGCGCTGGACAAGCAGGTGCCGCTGAAATCCGGTGGCTACCTGGTGATCGACCAGACCGAGGCGATGACCACCATCGATGTGAATACCGGTTCGTTCCTGGGCCAGCGCAACCTGGAAGAAACCGTGTTCCGTACCAACCTGGAGGCCGCGCAGGCGGTGGCCAGGCAGCTGCGGCTGCGCAATCTTGGCGGCATCATCATCATCGACTTCATCGACATGGACGATGCCGAGCACCGGCGCCAGGTGCTGCGCACGCTGGAAAAGGCGCTGGCCCGCGACCATGCCAAGACCACGGTCTACGATTTCTCGCCGCTGGGCCTGGTGGAGATGACCCGCAAGCGCACCGTGGAAAGCCTGGAGCGCCAGCTGTCGGAGACCTGCCCGCAGTGCAGTGGCCGGGGCAGCATCAAGACCACCGAGACGGTGACCTACGAGATCTTCCGCGAGATCACCCGGGCGGTGCGCCAGTTCGATGCCGCACGCCTGTTGGTGATCGCGTCGACCAAGGTGGTCGCGCGCATCACCGACGAGGAATCCTCGGCGGTGGCCGAGCTGGAGGAGTTCCTCGGCAAGAGCATCCGCTTCCAGGCGGACGAGCAGTACCTGCAGGAGCAGTTCGATGTCGTTCTGCTCTGATCCTCGCCGGCCGCAGGCCGGCGGTGGCCGATGAGCGCGCCACCGCGCCTGCGACTGCGAAGGATCCGCCGTCATTTCATTGCCGCCTGCGCGGTGGGCCTGGTCGGGCTTGCACTGCTGGTGGGCACGCTCAGCCAGCTGTTGCCGCTGGCCGAGCGCCATCCCGAGAAGATTGCCGCCTGGCTGAGTGAACGTGCCGGCCAGCCGGTGCGTTTCGACCAGTTGCAGACCACCTGGACCCGGCGGGGTCCATTGCTGCAGTTGAAGGGCCTGCGCATCGGCGCCGGCCAGGGCCTGGCGATCGGCGAGGCCGAAGTACTGGTATCGATGTACAGCGGCCTGCTGCCCGGGCGTTCGCTGACCGAGCTGCGCCTGCGCGGCCTGGCGCTGGACCTGCAGCAGGGCCAGGACGGCCGCTGGTCGGTGCAGGGCCTGCCGCAGTCCGACAATGGCGGCGACCCGCTGGACGCGCTGCGCCGGCTGGGCGAACTGCAGGTGATCGGTGGCCGCCTGGGCGTGCACGCGCCGGGGCTGGGCATCGATACCACGCTGCCGCGCATTGATCTGCGGCTGCGGGTCAACGGCGATCGTCTGCGTGTGGGCGTGCGCGCCTGGGCGCAGACCGACGCACTGCCGCTGACCGCGGTGCTGGACGTGGACCGCGCGCGCGGCGACGGCCAGGCCTGGCTGGGTGCCGACCCGGTTGATTTCCATGCCTGGTCGCCGCTGCTGGCGGCCGGCGGTGTGCGCCTGCGCGAAGGCAAGGGCGAACTGAACCTGTGGCTGACCCTGCGCGATTTCGCGCCGGTGGTGGTGACCACCGATTCGGACCTGCGCGAGGTGCGCATTGACGGTGCGCCGATGCCCGGCATGGCCGTACCGCAGCTGCAGCTGCAGCGCCTGCAGGCGCGCCTGCGCTGGCAGCACCAGGCCGATGGCTGGTCGCTGCAGGTCCCACGGCTGCGCTTGAAGACGGAGCAGGACGAACAGCAGCTTGATGGCTTCCAGTTGCAGGTTGGCAAGCAGCTGCGGGTGAGTGCCGGCGAGGTGCAGGCGGGTACCGCGCTGCGGGCGCTGTCGCTGAGTGATCGCCTGGAGCCGGGCCTGCGTCATTGGCTGTTCCTGTCCAAACCACAGCTGGAGGTACGTGAGCTGCAGCTGGCCGGTGAGCGCGATGGTCCACTGTGGGCGCAGGGTGAACTGCAGTCGCTGGGCTTCGCCAGCGTCGGCGATTCCCCTGGCCTGCGTGGCCTGGGCGGGCGTTTCGAAGGCGATGCTGATGGCTTCAGCCTGCAGCTGCAATCGCAACGGCAGCTGCAGTTCGATTGGCCGACCGGTTTTGGCGTGCGCCATGACCTGCACCTTGCGGGTCAGATCGTGGGCTGGCGCGACGAGGGTGGTGGCTGGCGTATCGGAACGCCGGCGATGCGCGTGGAAGGCACCGACTACGCGGCCGACGTACGCGGTGGCGTCTGGTTCCAGGGTGACGGCAGCCGACCGTGGCTGCAGCTGGCGGCCAAGCTGGACGACGTGCCAATGACCGCCGCCAAGCGCTTCTGGATTCATTCCAAGATGAGCAAGAACGCCACCGACTGGCTGGACATGGCCTTGGCCGGCGGCCAGGTGCGCGATGGCGTCGGCCTGGTCAGCGGCGACCTGGATGACTGGCCGTTCGACAACAACGACGGCCGCTTCGAGGCCACCGGCCACATCACCAACGGCGACATCCGCTTCCAGCACGACTGGCCGCTGATGAGTCAGGTCGACGCCGATATCGCCTTCATCGGCCCCGGTTTCCGCATGACCGGCCGCGGCGATCTGGCCGGCGTGGCGGTACAGAAATTCGAGGCAGGCATTCCTGACTTCGGCCATCAGCCGTTGTACGTGCGCGCCGACGCGCCGAGCGATGCCGGCAAGCTGCTGGCGATGCTGCGGCAGAGCCCGTTGCACAAGGACTATGGCGACACCCTGGACAACCTGGCCGCCAGCGGTCCGGCACACGTGACCTTCGACCTGCTGCAGCCGCTGCACCAGGATGAGGGCGCGGGCCACCTGCAGGGTACGGTCGATCTGGCTGGCGTGAAGCTGGTCGACAAGCGCTTCCAGCTGGCGTTCGACAACATGCAGGGGCAGGCGCGCTACAGCAACGGCGGCTTCGATGCCGAGGAGCTGGCGGTGCGTCACCTCGGCCAGGACGGTCGCCTGAGCCTGCGCGCCGGTGGCTACGTGCACGACAGCAAGCGGGCCTTCGAATCGCAGCTGACGGCCCACCTCGACGCCGGCGTGTTGATCGACCGTGCGCCCGAAATGGCGTGGCTGAAGCCTTACATCAGCGGTACGTCGGCGTGGACCATCGCGGTCAACCTGCCCAAGGTCGCGCCAGGGGCGCCCGCGCCACCCAGCGAGCTGCGATTGAGTTCGGACCTGGTCGGCACCCGTCTGGACCTGCCGGCACCGCTGGACAAGCCCGCCGCCGAGCCGTTGGCGACCACGGTGGCCGCGCAGCTGCCGATGGGGGCCGGCCGCATCGACGTGGCCTTTGGCCAGCGCCTGGCCCTGGCCGCGCGCAGCCACAACAACCAGACCGGCGTGCAGGTCACGCTGGGCAGCGATCATGTCGACCGCGAGCCGCCGCCAAGCGGTCTGACGGTCAACGGCCGCAGCCCGACCCTGGATGCGCTGGAATGGATCAGCCTGGCCCGCGGTGGCAGCGACGACGATGCGATGCCGCTGCGCGCGGTGGACGTGCAGGTGGGCCAGCTGATGCTGATCGGCGGCGTGTTCGAACAGACCCGGCTGCAGCTGCGTCCGGGTGCGCAGGCGCTGGATGTACGCCTGGACGGGCCATCACTGGCCGGGCACCTGACCGTTCCCAATGCCACGGGCGGCACCATCAGCGGCCAGCTCGATCGCGTGCACTGGCAATCGCTGCCGGGGGCACCGGGGGCACCGGCAGCGCCGGCACGCGTGCAGGCCGGCGCCAACGACATGGACCCGGCCAAGCTGCCACCGTTCGCGCTGGACATCGCCGATCTGAAGTTCGGCAAAGTGGTACTGGGACAGGCGGTGCTGCGCACGCGGCCGCTGGCCAATGGCTTGAACGTGGATCAGCTGCGCTTCCGCGCACCGGACCAGGAAATCGACATCAGCGGGCGCTGGCTGGGCCGCAGTGGTGGTGCCCGCACCGAACTGACCGCGCAGGTGCGCAGCGAAGACCTCGGCGGGCTGATGCAGAACCTCGACTATGGTGGCCAGTTGCGTGGCGGTTCCGGCCAGGCGCAGCTGCAGGCTGCGTGGAGTGGTGGTCCGTCGGATTTCCAGCTGGGCAACCTGCAGGGCAGCCTCGACCTGCATGCGCGCAATGGCCAGCTGCTGGAACTTGAGCCGGGCGCGGGCCGCGTACTGGGTCTGCTCAGCGTCGCCCAGCTGCCGCGACGGCTGATGTTCGACTTCCGCGACTTCTTCTCCAAGGGCTTCGCGTTCAACCAGATCGACGGCCGCATGCAGTTCGACCAGGGCATGGCGCGCACCGACAAGGTGCTGATCGAAGGCCCCGCGGCGAACATCACCATCCGTGGCCAGGCCGACCTGCACAACCAGCAGTTCGACCAGACCATCGACGTCAACCCGCGCGCGGGCAACCTGCTGACCGTGGTCGGCGCGGTGGCCGGCGGCCCGGTGGGTGCGGCACTCGGCGCGGCTACCAATGCGGTATTGTCCAAGCCGTTGGGCGAGATTGGCGCCCGTACCTACAAGGTGACCGGTCCATGGAAGGAGCCGAAGGTGGAAGTGATCGAACGCAGCCGCGACAAGACTGCGCCGCCCGCCGCGCCGGGCCCGGCGCCGGCCGTTCCCGCTGCGGCCACCGACCTGCCAGGCTCGCGCTGAGCCTGGCTTTCCTGTTCACGGGGGTTGCCTGAGCGCCCCCGCACCCCCAGATCGAGACCATGACTGACATCGCCCTGACGCTTGCCCAAGACCGCCTGCTGCGCCCCGGCGGCCTGGATACCGCCGGTCTGGAGCGCACCTTCGGCCAACTGCTCGGCCCCGGTGTCGACTTCGGCGACCTTTATTTCCAGCACGCCCGCCGCGAGAGCTGGAGCGTGGAGGACGGCATCGTCAAGGACGGCGCCCATTCCATCGAGCAGGGCGTGGGCGTGCGTGCGATCGCCGGTGAGAAGACCGGCTTCGCCTACTCCGATGACATCCATGCCGACGCGTTGCTGGTCGCGGCACAGTCGGCGCGCGCGATTTCGCGCGAGGGCGGCGCCCAGTCCGGGCGTTCGCTGCTGCGTGGCAATGCACGTGCGCTGTATCCGGCGCTGGATCCGATCGATGGCATCGGCAACGAGGCCAAGGTCGAGGTACTCAAGCGCCTGGATGGCTACCTGCGTGCCGCCGATCCGCGCGTGAAGCAGGTGATGGTCAGCCTGTCCGGCGGCGTCGACACGGTGCTGATCGCCCGTAGCGACGGCGTGCTGGGCGCCGACGTGCGCCCGCTGGTGCGCCTGAACGTGCAGGTGATCGTCGAGCACAACGGCCGCCGCGAGTCCGGCTACTCCGGTGGCGGCGGCCGCTATGGCTATGAAGAACTGTTCGCCAGTGGTCGCCCGGAAGGCTTCGCCCGTGAAGCGCTGCGCCAGGCGCTGGTGAACCTGGACGCGGTGCCGGCACCGGCCGGCGTGATGCCGGTGGTGCTCGGCCCAGGCTGGCCCGGTGTGCTGCTGCATGAAGCCGTCGGCCACGGCCTGGAAGGCGATTTCAACCGCAAGGGCACCAGCGTCTATGCCGGCCGCATCGGCGAACGCGTGGCCGCGCCGGGCGTGACCATCGTCGACGACGGCACCCTCGACGGCCGCCGCGGTTCGTTGAACATGGACGACGAAGGCCACCCGACCCAGTGCACCACGCTGATCGAGGACGGCATCCTGGTCGGCTACATGCAGGACACCCTCAACGCGCGCCTGATGGGCATGGCACCGACCGGCAACGCACGCCGTGAATCGTTCGCGCACCTGACCATGCCGCGCATGACCAACACCTACATGCGTGCCGGCGAGCATGACCCGCAGGAGATGATCCGTTCGGTGAAGAAGGGACTGTATGCGGTCAACTTCGGCGGCGGCCAGGTCGACATCACCAGCGGCAAGTATGTGTTCTCGGCGACCGAGGCCTACCTGATCGAAGATGGCCGCATCACCGCCCCGGTGAAGGGCGCGACGCTGATCGGCAACGGGCCGGAAACCATGCAGAAGGTGCGCATGGTCGGCAACGACCTGGCCCTGGACGAGGGTGTGGGCATCTGTGGCAAGGACGGGCAGAGCGTGCCCGTGGGTGTCGGCCAGCCCTCGCTGTTGATCGAGGGCATCACTGTCGGCGGTACCCAGGCCTGAGCCGGGCGATGGCCAGCGCCACCGCCGCAGCCGGCGGGGACTCAGTCCTCGTCGGCCTCGTCGGCGTCGATGTCATCGGCTTCATCGGCCGCGGCCTTCAGGCCCAGCGCTGCGGGCAGCATCAGCGTACGCAACACCTGGAAGATCTCGCGGTAGGCGCGCGGCGGCTTGTTCTTCGCCTTCTCGGCCTGCGCGTTGCGCACCAGGGTGCGCAGCTGCTGGCGGTCGGCCTGCGGGTAGTCCTGGAGCAGTGCGGCCAGCGCCGTGTCGCCCTCGGCCAGCAGGCGGTCACGCCAATCTTCGGCGCGGTGCATCATGGCCACTTCACGGCGACCGGTTTCGCTGTTGGCGTCCAGCGCATCGCGGATCGCATCCAGCGTGGCGTCCTCTTCGCGGCGCATGTGCTTGGCCAGGAACGCCAGCTGGCGCTTGTGGGCGATATGGGCGGTGATGCGCTTGCACTCGGCGATGTGCGGCAGCAGGTCCTCCGGGATCGGCAGGCGTGCCAGCTGGGCCGGGGTCAGCGACACCAGTTTCTCGCCCAGGGCCAGGACATCGAGCGCGTCACGCCGGTTCTGGCTGCGGCTCTTGTCGTGGAATTCACCGGTTTCTTCGTCGCGTCCGCGCATCGTTCCTACCTGATTTCAAAAAAAGTCGCCCGGCGTGATGCCGGGCCCAACCTGTACAGGATAAAGCATTGAACGTGATCGCCCCTGAAGTCGCCGTCGGTGACGACAGCCCGGCCCGGCTCGAACGGCTGGCCGACCTCTCACAGCAGCTGCTCGACCGTGCCCGTGCGCTGGGTGCCAGCCAGGCGGAGGTCAGCTGCAGCGAAGATCGCGGACTGGACGTCAATGTCCGCCTCGGTGAAGTGGAGACCGTGCAGTCCACCCGCGACCGTGGCATTGCCGTTACCGTCTATTTTGGCCGGCGCAAGGGCAGTGCCAGCACCGGCGACCTGAACGAGGCCAGCCTGGTTGCCACCGTCGAGCAGGCCTGTGCGATCGCCCGTCACACCGAGGATGACCCGGCTGCGGGCCTGGCCGACGCCGCGCTGATGGCCACTGAGTTCCCGGACCTGGACGGCTGGCATCCGTGGGCGCTGCAGGCCGATGAAGCCGTGGATCTGGCCCTGACCTGTGAAGCCGCCGGCCGCGAGGCCGACGCACAGATCCGCAATTCCGATGGTGCCTCGGTGTCGAGCATGCAGAGCCTGTCGGTGTACGCCAATTCGCACGGCTTCATCGGCCGTGAGCGCGGCACCCATCATTCGGTCGGCTGTGCGCTGATTGCCGGGCAGGGCGATGGCATGCAGCGCGATGGCTGGTACACCAGTGCGCTGGCCCGCGAGGATCTGGAAGACGTGGGCCTGGTCGGCCGCATGGCCGCCGAGCGCACCGTCGCCCGGCTGCAGCCGCGCTCGCTGGCGACCGGCAGCATGCCGGTGCTGTTCGCCCCGGAAGTGGCGCGCAGCCTGGTCGGCCACCTGCTGTCGGCGGTGTCCGGCGGGGCCCTGTACCGCCAGGCCAGCTTCCTGCTGGACAGTGTCGGCCAGCGCCTGTTCCCGGAGTGGATGCAGATCGACGAACTGCCGCACCTGCGCCGTGGCCTGCGTTCGGCCGCCTTCGACGGTGATGGCGTGACTACCCGTGCCTCGGCGCTGATCCGCGACGGCGTGCTGCAGCGCTACGTACTGGGCAGCTATTCGGCGCGGAAGCTGGGCCTGCAGACCACTGCCAATGCCGGCGGCGTGCACAACCTGCAGGTGGCGGCCAATGCCGGCTCGCTGCAGGACATCGCGCGCCAGATGGGCGACGGCCTGCTGGTGACCGAATTGATGGGGCAGGGGGTGAACGGGGTGACCGGCGACTACTCGCGCGGCGCCGGCGGCTTCCGCATCGAGAACGGAGAAATCCAGTACCCGGTGGACGGCATCACCATTGCCGGCAACCTGCGCGAGATGTTCAGCTCGATCGAGGCGGTCGGCAGCGACGTCGACCCGCGCTCGCACATCCGGACCGGTTCGATCCTGCTGGGGCGGATGACCATCGCCGGTAATGATTGATGGCGTTGATGGCGTAAGCTATGCGCGCCTGACGCAACCAGCTCGGTGCTGGTGGGTCAAGACCACCCAATGAAAAGGAGTTTTGTCGTGAGTGAATTCGATAACGTCCCACCGCCGCCGGCCACCACCAACGCGCCGGCCGACCAGCGCACCATGGCCCTGGCTGCCCACCTGCTGGGCATCTTCACCTGGTTCATCGGCCCGCTGATCATCTGGCTGATCAACAAGGACGATGCCAGCAAGGCCTTCGTCACCGACCAGGCCAAGGAAGCGCTGAACTTCCAGATCACCATCACCATCGCGATGCTGATCTGCATCGTGCTGACCATCGTGATCATTGGCGGCATCCTGGCCCCGATCGTCGGCCTCCTCAACCTGGTGTTCTGCATCATCGCTGCGGTCAAGGCCAACAACGGCGAAGCCTACCGCTACCCGTTCGCGCTGCGCCTGGTCAAGTAAGACCGGCTGCATGTGGAAACGAAAACGCCCGGCAATGCCGGGCGTTTTCTGTTGGGCGGCCGCGCGGGGCGCACGGTTTCAATGATCCCGTTCCACCGCCAGCGTTGCCAGCGCGCGCAGCGCATCGGCCTCTTCGCCGTAGTGGGCCAGGGTGGCCTGCATCCGCGCGGACAGTTCACGCAGCTGCGCCTTCGCGCCGTCCATGCCGAGCAGGGCGGGGAAGGTGCTCTTGTCCTGCGCCTGGTCCTTGCCAGCGGTCTTGCCCAGCTGTTCGGAACTGGCCTCGACATCGAGGATGTCATCGCGTACCTGGAAGGCCAGGCCGAGCGCATCGGCAAAGCTGTCCAGCTGGGCCAGCTGCGGTTCGTGGGCCTGGCCGCACAGCGCGCCCATGCGCACCGCCGCACGGATCAGTGCGCCGGTCTTCAGTGCATGCATCCGGGTCAGCGCTGCCAGCGTCTGTTGCTGGCCGGTGGCATCGATGTCCAGCGCCTGGCCGCCGCACATGCCGGAGGCTCCGGAGGCGTGGGCCAGGGTCTGCAGGCAGGCCACGCGCAACGTGGCCGGCAGCGGCGCATCGGCCAGCAGGCCGAAGGCACGGGTCTGCAGCGCATCGCCGGCCAGGATCGCGGTGGCTTCGTCGAAGGCGATGTGGGTGGTCGGCTTGCCCCGGCGCAGGGCATCGTCGTCCATCGCCGGCAGGTCGTCATGCACCAGCGAATAGGCGTGGATCAGCTCGACGGCCATCGCCGCCGCGTCCAGATGCTCCAGCTGCGCCCCGAACAGGTGGCCGCTGGCATACACCAGCAGTGGGCGCATGCGCTTGCCGCCGCCCAGTACCGAATAGCGCATGGCCTGGTGCAGGCGCTGCGGAGCCTCGGCAGGCGAGGGCAGGGCGGCGTCGAGCTCGCTTTCGATACGGTCGCGCCAGCGCGCGAACAGGGCCTCAGCCGTCATGGCTGGGCGGGTCGAACGGCTCGGCCGTTTCCGGCTGGGCCGGATCGCTGAGCAGGCGCACGCGCAGCTCTGCCTGCTCCAGCGCTTGCTGGCACTGCCGGTACAGACCGACGCCACGCTCGTAAGCACTGAGCGACGCTTCCAGGCTCAGCTCGCCGGTTTCCATCTGCTCCACCAGCTGCTCCAGCGATTCGAGCGACTGCTCGAACTGGGCGACGGGGGAGGCGTTTTCGGGGGACTTCTTGGCCATGCGGCAAGTGTGGACGGGCTGCGCGCGGGGGTCAATTCACCAGCCGCCGGGCCGCCACTGCAGCTGCGCCTCGTTTGCCTGCAACCACGCCTGCAAGGGCGCTCCGATGACCACGTCGGCGGCGGCCAGCAGCTGGGTGCCATCGAAGATCAGCGGCAGTTGCGCCCGTCGCCAGGGCGCGAGGTGTTCGCGCTGCAGGCAGTCCTTCAGTGCATGGGTATGCTGGCGGCCAGGCAGCAGGATGCGCTCACCACCTGCACGTGCACGGACCTGCAGCGGCTGCGCGAAAGCGCGTGCGCCCAGCAGGCTCAGCTGGCCGCCATCGGGCAGTGGCAGCGGTGCACGACCATCCCATGCAGCCTGCCAGTCACGCGGCAACGCGGGCAGCTGCGCCGGCAACAGGTAGGCATGCTCGCGCCATTGCTGGATCGCATGATCGTGCCAGCGCACCCGTGCCTGGCGGTCGTTGCCGGCCGTCAGCAGTTCATCCAGCGCCTGCTGCAGCACTGTGGCAGGCAGTGGGGCGGCACCGTGGCCGATCACCCAGGCGCGCAGCACGCGCGCGGCGCGCGCCGGTGACACCTGGCGCAGCAGCTGCAGTGACAGCACGCGCGGTGCGATTTCCAGATGCGCGATCAGCTCGGCGTCTTCCTCGTCGAGCAGTTCGCGGGTCTGCCCGCAGTGTGCAGAGCTGCCCGCCAACGCCGCAGCGGCATGCCGCCAGCGCTGGCGCAGCAACGGCAGCACCTGCAGGCGCAGAAAGTTGCGATCGGCGTGCTCTTCGCCATTGCTGGGGTCTTCGACCCAATGCAGTGCGTGCTGCCTGGCATAGTCGAGCAGCGCGGTGCGCGGCGCCGACAGCAGCGGTCGCCAGAGAGGATGTTCGCCAAGACGGCTGTGTGCGGACATCGCCGCAAGTCCGTCGACGCCTGAACCGCGCAGCGCGCGCAGCAGGAAGGTCTCGGCCTGGTCGTCCTGGTGCTGCGCCAGTGCCAGTGTTTCACCCTCACGCAGTTCGGCGGCGAACGCCGCACGCCGTGCCTGCCGTGCCGCACCTTCCTGGCCGAGGCCACTGTGGTCGTCGACCGTGACGCGATGTACGGCCAGCTCGATGCCCAGCGCCGCACACTGCTGCCGGCAATGCAGCACCCAGTCATCGGCTGCCGGTTGCAGGCCGTGGTGCACGTGCACAGCACGCAGTGAAGTGCCGGAGGACTGGGCGCAGCGCCACAGCCAGTGCAGCAGCACGGTGGAGTCGACACCGCCGCTGTAGCCCACCAGCAGCGGCGCATCCAGCGGAACAAGGGCAGGGAAGGCGGTCACGGCGGCAAGTATAGGACGGGCAGGCCGCGGGGCTCGTGCCACCGGTGGATCCACGCCATGCGTGGATGGATCCTGATGATGGCAGGGGGCAGATCTGCTTTTCGCAGGAAAACGGATCTGACCCCGGATTCAATTCGATAACTGACAGATTTCATCCACGCATGGCGTGGATCTACTGCCGTTACCGAAACGCCTTACTTCACCCGATGCCCCGAGCGGTCGATCTTGAACCACTCTCCACCTTCCATCGGCGCGTGGCCATCGGCATCCGGTGTGCCGCGACGGCAGCCGTTGCAGACCTCGGCCACGCCGTCGCGGAATGGCCAGGCGAAATCGAAGGTGCCCGGAACCACCTGGCGGAATTTCAGATCGAAGTAGCCCACGCGGTTGCCGACGCGGCCGCGCAGCAGGCCTTCCTGCGGTGTCTCCGGGCCGTTGTCCCAGGTCAGTACTGGCAGGCTGCGGCCCTTGCGGTTGACGTAGTGGAAGCCTTCGCCGGCATACACCACGGCCAGACCCTGGTCGTCGTACGGCAACTGCGCCAGCATCGGCGTGCTGATCTGCGGTCGGCCATTGGCGACCTCGCATCCCGGCAGCATCCACAGCCCATGTTCTTCCGTCAGGACCTTGCAGGCCGGTCCCTGCGCCAGCGCGCTGGCGCTGGCCAGCAGGCCGAGCAGGACCAGCGGCCGCGCGAGGCGGCCGCTGGCGGGGGCAGGGCGGGCCTGCCTCCGGATCACTTGGCCTCGGCCTTGCGCTCGAACGCGGTCGGTGCCGGCAGCTGCACCGGTACACCCTTGTCATCGCAGGTGCCGGCCTGGCACAGGCGTTCGCGCAGGGCCGGAGTGGCCTGCACGATCATGTGGTAGATCGCGTTCTGTTCAAGCGTCCCGCGAATCGCCTTGCTGCCCGGGCCACGTGCCCAGATGCCGACGTCTTCGCCACCGTGCGATTCGGACTTCATCGGCACCAGCGCTTCCTGCATGTAATCGGGGTGCTCGGTGTCGACGTCTCGCAGGTTCGGGCGGCCGTTGGCCGGTTCGAAGCTGCTCGGGTTGTGCGGGTACTGCTTGGGGCCGGCCGGCTGCTGGTTGCTGGCGCCGGTATGGCCCGGGCCGTTGGCGTAGGTCAGGGTGGTGTAGGGCTGGCCGCTGCCATCCAGCGCGTAGTCCAGCTTGCCGGCGCCGTCTTCGCCGCCCTTGTCCTTCACTTTGCCCAGGATCGGGTTGCCACGTGCCGGGTAGCCGACGAAGTTCAGCGTGTGCGAATGGTCGGCGGTGACGATGATCAGGGTGTCATCGGCCGAGGTCAGTTCGTTGGCCACGCGCACTGCGTCGGACAGCGCCACGGTCTCGGTCAGGGCACGGTAGGCGTTGCCGCTGTGGTTGGCGTGGTCGATGCGCGCGCCTTCGATCATCAGCACGTAGCCTTCCGGGTGCCTGGCCAGATTCCTGATCGCCGCAGCGGTCAGTTCGGCCAGGCTCGGCTCGCCACCCGGATCCTGCGGGCGCTCGTACTCGTAGCGCATGTGGTCCGGCTCGAACAGGCCGAGGATGGCCGGCGCGCCGGCGGCCGCCACCAGCTGCTTGCTGTTCCACACGTAGGCACCCTGCGGGTGGGCCTGCTGCCATTCCTGCACCAGGCTGCGGCCATCCAGGCGCTGGCCGACCTTGTCGTCGTACTCCGGATCGCGCTCTTCCACCGTGGTGAATTCGCCGCGGCCGCCGCCGAGGGCGACCAGCGGGCCACGGCCGTAGCGCGAGGTGGACAGCAGCTGCTGGGCGATGTCCTTGCAGCCGGCGGCCTTGGCCGCTTCGGTCAGATCGGTGTCGTTTTCCCAGTTGCGCTCGGGCGAGTGCGCGTAGGTGGCAGCCGGAGTGGCATGGGTCAAGCGCGCGGTGGACACCACACCGGTGGCCAGGCCGGCGCTGTCGGCCAGCTGCAGCCAGGTCAGCAGGCCCTTGGACAGGCTGTCGGCGCAGTCGGTGCGGCTGCCGGCGCTGACGCCGATCGCACCCATGTGGGTCTTCACGCCGGTGGTGATGGCGGTCATGGTGCCGGCCGAGTCCGGGGTCTGCGAATCGGTGTTGTAGGTCTTGCTGAACGCCGTGGCCGGGAAGCGCTCCCAGGACAGCAGGTTCTCTTCGCCCGAGCCGCCCTTGCGCTGGCCTTCGTAGATGCGCGAGGCGGCCACGGTGGTCAGGCTCATGCCGTCACCCAGGAACAGGATGACGTTCTTGGCCTTGCCGGCCATCGCGCCATTGGCGGCTGCCTGGGCCGCGCCGCTGCGGTACCACCACTGCGGGGTCTCGCCGGCCGGGTGGGCGACCGGGTCGACGGCGACCTTCAGGCCAGCCGGGGCGGAGGCGGGGGCGGTGCTGGCGCAGGCGCCGAGCAGCAGGGTGGTGGCGCAGGCGGCCAACAGGGAGACGGAACGGCGCATGGACGCTGGGATCTCACAAACTGTAACGGGACGTTCATTATGCCCGGCCCCGCAAGGCACGCCGATGACACACTGATTTGCCGGCCGGGCGGTCGTTCTGCGGGCCGCCTTGGGCTATCGTGCCAGCATCCCTTCTTTCCCCTCTGGATTGCCTATGAAGCTGGTCTCTGCCTGGCTGCGGATTCCATTCTGGCAGCGCGTGGTCGGTGGCTTCGTGCTCGGCGCGCTGGCCGGCTGGGCGCTCGGCCCGGCCGCGGAAACGTGGTTCGGCCCGCTCGGTGAGCTGTATGTCACTCTGATCAAGATGATCGCTGTGCCGCTGGTGTTTTTCGCGGTCATCAACGCGATCTCGTCGCTGCATGGCCAGAAATCGGTCGCCGCGCTCAGTGGCCGCACCTTCCTGTGGTTCGTCATTACCGCCGCGCTGGCGGTGTGCGTCGGCCTGGGCGTGGGCACCGTGCTGCAGCCCGGCGCGGGTGGCCTGCAGCTGTCGATGGCCAGCAATTACGTGCCGCGCGAGGTACCCAGCGTGGTGCAGGTACTGCTGGACGTGGTGCCGGCCAATGTCTTCTATGCGCTGTCCGGCATCGGCACCAAGGTCAACGCCGCCGGTGAGACCGTGCTGGCGGCCGGCCGCGGCTCGATCCTGCCGGTGATCTTCTTCGCGGGCCTGGTTGGCTTTGCGATCGTCAAGCTGGGCGAGAAGGTGACCGAGGCACGCAAGCTGGTCGGCCAGATGAGCGACATCATGATCCAGGTGACCCGCTTCGTGCTGGAGGTTACCCCGATCGGCACCTTCGGCCTGATCGCCGGCCTGGTTGGCAGCTACGGGTTCGAGAAGCTGCTGCCGCTGGGGCATTTCGTGCTGGCGCTGTATGTGGCCTGCGCGCTGCACATCGTGGTGGTCTACAGCGCGTTGCTGCTGGCGCATGGCCTGAATCCGCTGAAGTTCTTCCGTGGCGCGGCGCCGGGCATGCAGGTGGCCTTCGTCAGCTCGTCCAGCTTCGCGGCAATGCCGGTCGCGCTGCGTTCGATCACCCACAACCTGGGCGTGAACAAGGATTACGGTTCGTTCGCGGTACCGCTTGGCGCCAGCATCAAGATGGACGGCTGCGGCGCGATCTACCCGGCACTGTGCGCGGTGTTCATCGCCCAGTACAGCGGCGTGCCGCTGACGCCAGAACAGTACGTGGTGGTCCTGATCGCGTCGGTGCTGGGCAGCTTCGGTACGGCCGGCGTGCCGGGTACCGCGGTGATCATGGCCACGGTGGTGCTGAGCGCAGCCAATCTGCCGCTGGAGACCATCGGCTACCTGTATGCCATCGACCGCATCCTGGACATGATGCGAACGATGACCAACGTGACGGGCCAGATGCTGGTGCCGGTGATTGTGGCCAAGGAAACCGGGCTGCTCGATCAGGCGGTGTATGACAACCCGTCCAGTAATGTCGGGGTGGACGATCCGGACCCGACACCGCCACGCGCCTGAGGCTGCGTGGAGATGAAAGGCCCGCCCTGACCGGCGGGCTTTTTGTTTTGTCCCGGTAGATCCACGCCATGCGTGGATGGCGACGGTGCCGACCAAGGTCGGCACCCACCAGGGCGGACTGCGGTGGCACAACGGGCAGGCCTCGGTAGATCCACGCCACGCGTGGATGGCTACCCTTCATTGCAGGCCCAACAAAAAAGCCGCTGCAGGGCAGCGGCTTAGCGTCTTTCAGGCGGCGCCGCAGCGCCAGCCGGTCGTCAGAGATCGACCCGGCGGGCCTGCATGAACTTGTTGCCCCAGTAGCCGCTGAGCAGAGTGTCCACGCGGACGTCCTTGCCCGAGCTCGGTGCGTGCAGGAAGCGGCCATCGCCGACATAGATGCCGACGTGGTCGACGCGGCCCTTGCGGCCGAAGAAGACCAGGTCGCCGGCGGCGAGCGCGGTGCGGTCGTTGATCAGTTCGGCGTTGTCATCGTGGGCCATCTCGCGCGAGACGCGCGGCAGCTCGATGCCCAGCGCCGAGCGGAACACGTAGCCGACCAGGCCGCTGCAATCGAAGCCGCTGTCCGGGTTGCTGCCACCCCAACGGTACGGGGTGCCCAGCAGGGTCATCGCCCGGCGCAGCAGCGACTGCACCTTGCCGTTGTCGGCGGCGGTACCGACAACGCTGCCATTGGCGGCGCTGCTGGTGTCGTAGTTGGCGAGCAGGCGGCTGAGATCACCGGCCACCACGGCCGAGCGGTCCATCAGCGGAATGGTGTCGTTGGCGGCCAGATGTGGCAGCAGGGCGGCCAGCGTGGCACTGGCGGCGGCATCGACGCGGCTGCGCTGCGGGGCAGCGGCCTCGGCCTTGGCGGCCGGTCGGGCGGTGCTCTCGGCCACCGGGGCCGGGGTCACATCGGAACGGTTCGGAGCAGTCTGCGACCAGGCCGGAAGGCTGGTCAGACACAGTGCCAGGCCAAGCAACAGCGGGCGGGCACTGCGTGAAGATACGGAAGTCTGGCCTTCGCTTTTCAGGTCGTCAGTCGTCACGCGTCGGTCACAGGAAAAAAACGATGGGGCATCATGCCCTGTAAAAGCGCGGATAAGTTAAAAATTCCGTTAGTAATCCGTTAGTTTCATGGTGATGGGCGTCACAGTTTTGAACATATCGCCTGTTCAGCTTAGCGAAGGACACGTTTCGCGCCTGTGTAGTGATCCTTCCAATAGGGGCCACTGAGCGAGTCCAGACGTACAGTGCCGCCGGTGCTCGGCGCGTGCACGAACCGTCCCTCACCAACATAGATGCCGACATGGGTGACGCTGCCGCGGCTGCCGAAGAACACCAGGTCGCCGGTGGCCAGGCGCTGCGGATCGATCTTCGGGCCCTGTACCGCCGCCAGGTCGCGCGAGGTGCGCGGCAGCCGCAGGTCCAGCATCTCGCGGTAGACATAGGCCACCAGGCCACTGCAGTCGAAGCCCGAATCCGGGGTGTTGCCGCCGTAGCGGTAGGGGGTGCCGACCAGGCTGATGGCGCGCATCAGCACTGAATTGGCCGCCTCGGGGTTGTCCGGTACGGTCTTCGGCCAGTGGGCCGTCGGCGGGGGCGGCGCGGGGCGGGTCGCCTTGCCGCCTCCACAGGCGGTCATCAACAGGGGCAGGACCAGCAGCAGGGCCGGGGCAAGGAGCCGGCGCAGGCCGGACGAAACTGGCGTGATGTGCATGATCTCCGGATAATGCGCCACCTTGGATTGGCCGTCATGATGGCGGCGTCCCCGTCGGGCGACAACCCGCCCCAACCCGCCTGCCTCCGGCAGATCCAGACAGAGTTGCGCATGAAGATCGAAAAAGACCGCGTTGTCCGCTTCCACTACACCGTTTCCGAAGTCGGCCAGGAGCCGATCGAATCGTCCAAGGACCGCGGCGAGCCGCTGGCGATCCTGGTCGGCCACGGCAACATCATCCCGGGCCTGGAAAACGCCATGATGGACAAGGAAGCCGGCGCGACCTTCAACGTCGACGTCAAGGCAGCCGATGCCTACGGCGAGCGCCGCGAAGGCCTGTCCCAGCGCGTGCCGAAGAAGCACTTCGGCAACACCAAGCTGGCTCCGGGCCAGCAGGTCGTGCTGCAGACCAACTTCGGCCCGCGTGCAGTGACCGTGCAGAAGGTCGGCATGAGCGTCGTCGACGTCGATCTGAACCACCCCATGGCCGGCAAGGACCTGCACTTCGACGTGGAGATCGTCGATGTGCGCGAGGCTGGCAAGGAAGAGCTCGACCATGGCCACGTCCATGGCGACGGTGGTCACCAGCACTGATCGCGGCGCGATCGTGATGGCAGCAACGGCCCGCTTTGGCGGGCCGTTGCATATGTGGAACACGACGCTGCGCTCCATGGTGTACGGGCCAGCGGCATAATGGCGGACCTGCCAGACGGACGCCCTGTGAACGCCGTTTCTCCTTTCCTGCAGCCGGTGGCTTCCGGCGAGCGCATCGCTGTGCTGGACGTGCTGCGAGGTGCCGCGCTGCTGGGCATCCTGCTGATGAACATCGAGGCCTTCAGCGGACCGCTGGACCTGGCCTTCACCGGCATCGACACGCACTGGCAGGGCATCGATTACTGGGCCGATGCGTTCGTCTACGTGTTCGTGCAGGGTAAATTCTTCACCCTGTTCTCGCTGCTGTTCGGCGCCGGCTTCGCGGTGATGGCCCAGCGCGCCGACGCGGCCGGGCGCGCGTTCACCCCGTTCTATCTGCGCCGCAGTGCCGGTCTGCTGCTGATTGGCCTGTGCCATGCGCTGCTGGTCTGGTCCGGCGACATCCTTGTGCTGTACGCGCTGGCGTCGTTGCCGCTGCTGGCCTGCCGCGAGGCGCCACGCAGCTGGCTGCCGTGGATGGGGGGGATCGTCTATCTGGGCGGAGTGGCGATGATGCTGCTGATCGGCGCGATGGTGTCGATGGCTTCGGCGGACGATGCGCAGAAGATGCTGGTGGATGCTCAGCAGAGCATTGACTTGCAACGCCAGGTGTACGGACATGGCAGCTGGATGCAGGCCAACGTGCAGCGCTTGAACGAATTCGGCGCATCGTTGGGCGCAATGCTGATCAGCGGTCCGGAGGTGCTGGGCATGTTCCTGATCGGCAGCTGGTTTGCCGGCAGCGGTGCGCTGTCATCGCCTGAGCGCTTCACGAGGCTGTACGTGGTACTGCGCTGGGTGGCGTTGCCATTGGGCCTGCTGGTCACGCTGCTGGGCGTGGCGTGGAAGCCGTATCTGGCGCCCGGGGCCTACGACCTGCCGGTCACGGCAGCGATGGCGCTGGTGGCCATTGGTGGCCTGCCGATGTGCCTGGGCTACCTGGCGTGGATCGTGCACGCCCGCGCGCGGCTGGGGTGGCTGGCGCCGGTGGGTCGGATGGCGCTGACCCACTATCTGGGCCAGTCGCTGCTGTGTACCTGGCTGTTCTATCACTATGGCCTGGGGTGGTTCGAGCTGATGCCGCGCAGCGTGCAGCTGCTGTTCGCGCTGCTGCTGTTCGCGTTGCAGGTGGGAACTTCGCAGGTGTGGTTGCGCCGCTTCCGGTTCGGTCCGATGGAGTGGCTGTGGCGCGCGATGACGTATCGGCAGTGGCCGCCGATGCGGCGTGGGGCCGGGCAGGGCTGACCGGTGCAGGGCGCGCACGAGGATGTGATCGTGGTCGGTGCCGGTGCAGTCGGTCTTGCCACCGCGCTCGCGCTGCGCGCGAACGGTCGGCAGGTGCGCGTGATCGAACGGGGGCGCATCGGAGCGGCAACCTCGCATGGCAACTGCGGCACCATCACGCCCAGCCACGCGCCGCCGCTGGCAGCACCGGGGGTACCATTGCGTGCGCTGCGCTGGATGCTCGATCCGCGCGCTCCGCTGTATGTACGCAGCCGCCTGGACCCCGTGCTGTGGCGGTGGCTGCTGCAGTTCAGCGCGCGCTGCAATGCACGCCACTGGCTGCAGTCCACCCGCGCACGTGCCGCGCTGTTGAACGACTCACGGCTGCGCCTGGCCGAGTGGGTGCAGACGCATGCGCTGGACTGCGAATTCGACGCGCGTGGGCTGGACTACGCATTCGGCGATGCGCGGAATTTCGAGCAGCATGCTGCCGAATGCGAGGCGTTGAACGCGCAGGGCATCGCGACGGTCTGCATTGATGGGGCTGCCTATGCACGCGACAATCCGGCTTTCCATGACCGGCTTGCCGGTGCGATCCATTTTCCCGGCGATGCGCAGCTGCGCCCGGACCGCTACACCGCAGAGCTGGCGCGTGTGCTGCGCGCGCAGGGCGTGACGATCGACGAGCAGCTGGAGCTGCAGGATTTCAGTGGCGACGGGCACGGCGTGAGCGTACGTGCGGGCGGGCGCGTTCTGCAGGCGCGCGAGCTGGTGCTGGCGACCGGGCCGTGGTCGCCGCGCTGGGCGCGGCAGCTGGATCTGCGCGTGCCGATCCAACCTGGCAAGGGCTATTCGCTGACCTGGTCACGGCCGTCACAGGTGCCGCTGCGCCCGGTGGTGCTGAAAGACCATTCCGTGTTCGTGATTGCCTGGCGCGACGCGCTGCGGCTGGGCGGCACGATGGAGTTCGCCGGTGCCGACCCGCAGCTGCGTGCGACCCGCCTGCAGGCATTGCAGCACGCCGCCGACCAGTACCTGCGTGCGCCACGTGGCGCGCAGCTGCAGGAACAGTGGTGTGGCTGGCGGCCCATGAGCGTGGACGACGTGCCGCTGATCGGCCGCGCGCCCGCGCATCCTCACGTCTGGCTTGCAGCAGGGCATGGCATGCTCGGCATCAGCATGAGCGCCGGCACCGGCCAGCTGATCGCCGATCTCGTCTGTGGCCGCACGCCCGCGATCGATCCTGCCCCTTACCGACCCGAGCGATTCCGATGAGCACTACTCCCTATGATTACGACCTGATCGTCCTTGGCGGGGGTTCCGCCGGCCTGGCCGGTGCCATCCGCGCGGCGCAGCATGGCAAGCGCGTGGCGATGCTGGAGCCCGGTGAACTGGGCGGGACCTGTGTCAATGTCGGCTGCGTGCCGAAGAAGGCGATGTGGCTGGCGGCCGACCTGCACGAACGCATCGGCCTGGCCAGCGCAATGGGCTTTGACGTCAATCCGCGCCCGGCGCTGTCGTGGAAGGAACTGGTGATCCATCGCCAGGCCTATATCAGCAACATCCACACCAGCTACCACAAGCGCCTGGATGAAACCGGCGTGGTGCGCATTCCGGCACGCGGCCATCTGCTCGATGCGCATACCGTGGCCTGCAGCGATGGTGTGCGCTACAGCGCAGAACACATCCTGATCGCCACCGGTGCGCACCCGCTGCGTCCAGACATTCCCGGTGCCGAGCTGGGCCTGGTCTCCGACGATTTCTTCGATCTGCGCGCCGCCCCGGCCGAGGTTGCGATCATCGGCGGCGGTTACATCGCGGTGGAACTGGCCGGCCTGCTGCAGGCGCTGGGCAGCAGGGTCAGCCTGCTGGTGCGCGGCAAGCGGCTTCTGGAACGTTTCGATTACGAACTGACCGATCAGTTGGCCGAGAACCTGAAGCAGCAGGGCGTGCGCATCCATTTCAACTACCGCCTGCGTGAGCTGCAGCGCGAGGGCGAGCGTGTACGGACGTTCGGCCATGACGGCCCACTCGACAGCGTGTTCGATGCGGTGTTCTTCGCCACCGGCCGCCGTGGCAACAGCCGTGACCTGGGCCTGGAAGCACTCGGCATCGGCATCGGCGAGCACCAGCAGGTGGAGGTGGACGAATGGCAGACCACGCGCGTGCCGAGCGTGCATGCGGTGGGTGACATCGCTGGCAAGGTCGGTCTGACCCCGGTGGCGGTGGCTGCATCGCGGCGCCTGATGGACCGTCTGTTTGGTGGCCGCCCGCAGTCGAAGATGGATTACGAGAATGTGGCCAGCGTGGTGTTCTCGCACCCGCCGCTGGGTGCGGTGGGCATGAGCGAGGAAGAAGCGCGCGCACGCTTTGACCAGGTGAGCGTGTACCACAGCCGCTTCCGCCCGATGCTGCAGGCGCTGGCCAACGGTACCCAGCGCAGCCTGTTCAAGATGGTCTGTGCCGGTCCGGAAGAACGGGTGGTGGGCATCCATCTGCTGGGCGAAGCGGCCGACGAGATCCTGCAGGGTTTTGCGGTGGCGGTGAAGATGGGCGCGACCAAGGCCCAGTTCGATGACACCGTGGCGATCCACCCGACCTCGGCCGAGGAAGTGGTGCTGATGCGCTAAGCCGGGCCGTTGTAGAGCCGAGCGTAGGCTCGGCTCTACAGGGCGCCTGGCGCGCCCGTGCGACAATGAGCGTTCCCACATACCCCGTGGCCGCCCCGCGCGGCCCGCCGTCGTCCTGATGTCCAACCCCGCTTCCCGTATCGCCACCGCCTCCCCGCGCATCGCGCTGGGTGGCGTCGGCCTGGCCGCGATCGGCGCCATCGCCGCGTCCGGCAAGGCCATCATCGTCAAGCTCGGCCTGCGCCACGGCGTGGATGCCACCACGCTGCTCGCGCTGCGCATGCTGATGGCGCTGCCGCTGTTCGTGCTGATGGCGCTGTGGGCCGCGCGTCGTGCCGAACCGCTGTCCTGGGCCGATCGTGCCCGTGTGCTCTGGCTGGGTTTCACCGGCTATTACCTGTCCAGCCTGCTCGACTTCCAGGGACTGCAGTACATCAGCGTGACGCTGGAGCGGCTGATCCTGTACTTGAACCCGACCCTGGTGCTGCTGATCAACGTGCTGTTGGCCCGTCAGCGTCCGGGCCGCTGGCAGATCGGCGCGCTGGCGCTGAGCTACCTGGGGGTGCTGCTGGCCTTCGGGCATGACCTGCAGCGCGAAGGCGGGCAGATCATCGTCGGCAGCCTGCTGGTGCTGGGCAGCGCGCTCAGCTATGCGCTGTACCTGTTCGGCAGCGGCCAGGTGGTGGCACGCATCGGCGCGGTGCGGCTGACCGCCTACGCCAGCTGCGTGGCCGGCGTGCTGGTGCTGCTGCATTTCGCGGTGACCCATCCGCTGCCATTGCTGTGGCAGGCCCCAGCGCCGGTCCAATGGCTGTCGTTGGTCAACGCCACCGTATGCACGGTGCTGCCGGTGCTGGCGATCATGCTGGCGGTGCAGCGCGTGGGTTCGTCGCTGGCCGCGCAGGTCGGTATGCTGGGCCCTGTTTCCACCATCGTGATGAGCCTATGGCTGCTCGACGAACCGATGGGGCCGGCGCAGATCGCCGGCACCGTGCTGGTGCTGATCGGCGTACTGCTGGTGACCCGCCTGCGGCGCTGACGCCGGAGCAGGCACGTGCACGCATCCTGGCGGTGATCCGCGCGATCCCGGCGGGACAGGTGATGGGCTATGGCCAGGTGGCGATGCGTGCGGGCCTGCCCGGGCGCGCACGCCTGACTGCGCGCGTCCTCGGCCAGAACGACGACCCGGACCTGCCCTGGCACCGCGTGCTGCGCTCGGATGGACGCATCGCGATGGCGGAGGGCTCGGCCGGGTGGCGCGAGCAGTCGCAGCGGCTGCGTGCCGAGGGCGTGGTGGTGGAGAACGGCCGGGTGCGGATGCCGGCAACCGATCCGGCGGCGGCGCTGGATGCCGCCGTGTGGGGCCCGGGCTGAGCGCCGCTGGCGACTGAACGGGCTGCGCCTGCCGGTCGCCAACAAGACACGGTGCTGCGGCTATGATGGAGGCCGTTCCATGCCGGTACTCCCATGTTCCCGCGACTGCCCACCGTCACCAAGGCCCTGCTGATCGCCAACGCGATCCTGTTCCTGCTGCAGCAGCCGTTCCTGCTTGGCATGCAGACCTTCGAGCCGTTCATGCTGCAACCGCTGCAGCAGGGCTTCGACGCATTCTCGCCGGGCGGCAACTTCCAGCCGTGGCAGCTGCTGACCTATGGCTTCCTGCATGGCAGCTTCGGCCACCTGTTCTTCAACATGCTGGCGGTCTTCATGTTCGGCGCGCCGCTGGAGCAGACCTGGGGCGAGAAGCGCTTCCTGCTGTACTACCTGGTCTGCGTGGCAGGTGCCGGTGTCTGCCAGCTGCTGGTGGGGACGCTGTTGGAGAACCCGGCGACGGTACTGGGCGCGTCCGGCGGCGTGTTCGGCCTGCTGCTGGCCTACGGCATGCTGTTCCCGAACCAGCGTGTGATGCTGCTGTTCCCGCCGATCCCGATGAAGGCGCGTACCTTCGTGATCCTGTTCGGCGTGGGCGAGCTGGTGCTGGGCATGACCGGCTGGCAGCCGGGCGTGGCCCACTTCGCGCATCTGGGCGGCATGCTGTTCGGCTGGTTGCTGATCCGCTACTGGCGCGGGCAGTCGCCGTTCAACAAGCGTCGCCCGCCGGGCCCGCCGAAGCGCCCGAACCATCTGCGCAGCATCAAATGATCCGAAGGATCATCTGATGCTGTGGGTGCCGACCGTTGGTCGGCACCCCCTTAAAGATCCTGCAACACCACCTGCGCGGCATTGTGCCCCGGCGCCCCGGTCACGCCGCCACCGGGATGTGTTCCTGACCCACACAGATACAGGCCGGGCAGGGCACCGCGATAGCCGGCCTGGCCAATCATCGGCCGTGCCGAGAACAACTGGTTGGCACTGAGCGCACCGTGGAAGATGTCGCCACCGATCAGACCGAAGGCACGCTCCAGATCCAGCGGTGACAGCACCTGGCGGCCCAGTACGCTGTCAGCGAACCCCGGCGCATACCGTTCAACGGTGGCGATCATCAGATCGGCCACCGTTTCACGATGATCATCCCAGTGACGCCCACCGGGCAGCACCGGCGCCACGTGTTGGCAGAACAGGCTGGCGACGTGCTTCCCCGGCGGCGCCAGCGAATCGTCCAGCGTGCTGGGAATCAGCATTTCCACGATCGGTTCGCGCGACCAGCCGTCGCGACGTGCATCCAGCCAGGCGCGATCCATGTAGTCCAGGCTGGGCGCCATGATGATGCCGGCACTGAGGTGATCGCCGGGGCCGGGAAGGGCGTGGAAATCCGGCAGCCGCGACAGTGCCACGTTCATCCGGAACGTGCCGGAACCGCAGCGCCAGTTCGCCATGCGTTCGCGGGTAGCGTCCGGCACCTGCGCCGGCTCCAGCAACTGCTCGTACAGCAGCTTCGGATTGACGTTGGCGACCACCACGCGTGCGCGCAGGGTGTCGCCGTTGCTCAGCTCCACGCCCACTGTACGGCCCTGTTCGATCAGCACGCGCTGCACGCCGGCATCCACGCGCAGTTCCGCACCGGCCTCGCGCGCGGCAGCGGCAATCGCCTGGCTGATCGCGCCCATCCCGCCGATTGCATGGCCCCAGGCACCCTTCACGCCATTGCACTGACCGAACACGTGATGCAACAGCACGTAGGCGCTGCCGGGCGTGTACGGGCTGGCGTAATTGCCGACGATGCCATCGAAGCCGAACAGGGCCTTGATCGGCTCGCTCTCGAACCAGCGATCCAGGTACTCGGCGGCCGACAGCGTGAACAGGTCCAGCAGCTCCTGCCGCAACGAGGCATCCAGCGCTGCCAGTTCGCGGCCGAGGCGGCCCATCTGCCACAGCGCAGGCAACGCGCGCCAACCACCGGCAACGCCGGCATCCGGTGGCGCGCGCAGAGCCCAGGCGCGCAGCACATCGGCGAAGATCTCCAGGCGCGCTTCGTATTCGGGTAGCCGCTGCGCATCCCGCTCGGAGAACTTCGCGATCTCGGCCTGGGTGCGGCCCGGTGCCGACAGCAGGTAGCGCCCATCGGGCAGCGGCAGGAAGTTGTTGGCCGGGCGATTGGTGACGCGCAGCCCATGCGCATGCAGTTGCAGATCTTCAATCACCTTCGGCTGCAGCAATGACACCGTGTAAGACGCCACCGAGTTGCGGAAGCCCGGGTGGAACTCCTCGGTGACCGCCGCACCGCCAAGGACGCCGCGGCGCTCCAGCACCAGTACCTGCTTGCCAGCGCGCGCCAGATAGGCCGCGCAGACCAGACCGTTGTGGCCGCCACCGATGATGATCGCATCCCAGGACATCAGCACCTCGCAAAAAGGGGACGGAGGGGATTAAGTCGCAATTCGCATTGTGGCGCCGGAAATGGGGAGAAGCGACTTAATCCCCTCCGTCCCCTTTTTGGATTGCGGCCTGGATGGTGGCGATGTCGATCTTCTTCATCGGCATCATCGCGTTGAAGGCACGCTTGGCCAGGGCCTTGTCCTGGCTGGTCACCGCTTCGATCAGCATGCGCGGGCTGATCTGCCAGGAGATGCCCCAGCGGTCCTTGCACCAGCCGCACTGGCTCTCCTGGCCGCCGTTGCCGACGATCGCATTCCACAGACGGTCGGTCTCGGCCTGGTCCTCGGTCTGGATCTGGAACGAGAATGCCTCGCTGTGCTTGAACGCCGTGCCGCCGTTGAGGCCGACGCAGGGAATGCCGCAGACCGTGAACTCGACCGTCAGCACAGTGCCTTCCTTGCCGTCCGGATAATCGCCAGGGGCGTGATGCACGGCGGTCACCGCGCTGTCGGGCAGGAGGCTGGCATAGAAGGTGGCGGCCTCGAGCGCGCCGTTGTCGTACCAGACACAGATCGTGTTCTTGTGCGCCATGTTCGGGCTCCGCGATGGACGAAGCCGCAGCGATAGCACGCCGGCTGTTAACCCGGGATCGTGCTGCACCCGCAAAAAAAAGGGCGCCCGAAGGCGCCCTCTGGGTTACACCCGCAGACGATGGCTCAACGCCAGACCTTGATCTGCTCGGCCTCGCTGCGCTGCATCGGCTGGCCGGCCTTGCAGCTGAAGGTGGCGCCGAACGCCGGCAGGTTGGCCAGCGTACCGTTGCTGCGCCACACGCCCGGCGCGCGGATGTCGGCGGTCAGACGGCGCACGGCTTCGTTCGGCGACAGCTGCTGCGCCCACAGCGCCGACCAGGCGCGGAAGAAGCCCTGCTGTTGTGCCTGCTTGGCCTTCGGTTCCTGCGCGGAATAGGCCGCCCAGGCCAGTTCCAGGCCGGCGATGTCGGCCAGGTTCTCTTCCTGGGTGAGCGTACCGTTGACCTTGGCACCCTTCACGCCGGGGAACTCGTAGGCGCCGTACTGCGCAGCCACGTGGTTGCCGAGCAGGGTCCACGCGGTCTTGTCGGCCGGGGTCCACCAGCTGCGCAGTTCACCCTTGGCATCGACCAGTGCGCCCTTGGCATCGATCGCGCGGGTCAGCTCATGGCCGACCAGGCCACCGAAGCTGCCAAACTTGTCGGCAGCGTCAGCCTTGGCGTTGAACACCGGACCCTGCAGGATCGCGGCGGTGACGATCAGGCGGTTCTGTGCCAGATCGTAGGCCAGCGACGGCTGCTGCGGCAGCACGTCCCAGCGACGGTCGGCATTGCCCTTGCCGATGCGCTTCATTTCCTCGCGATGGCGCCAGGTCGAAGCGATCAGCATGTTGCCACCGAACGAGCCGCGCCCCATCGGCTGCACGCTGTAGTCGAGGTCGCGCAGCGGGGTGCCGATCTCGATCTTCAGCGCGGCCAGCTTGGCCTGGGCTTCGGTCTTGGCTTCGGCGCTCATCCAGCTGTTGTTCTTGACCGCTTCGATCTGCACTTCACGCAGCTTGTCGACGATCCAGGCAGCCTGGCGGCGATCTTCGGCCGACAGGTAACGGCTGGCATACTCGCGGCCGACCATCGGGCCGGCGGCCACGTTGATCGCGTCGAGCACGTTTTCCCAGCGCTGCGGCGGCAGCGTTTCGCCACGCAGCACGCGGCCGCGGAATTCGAACTCGGCGTCGCGGTAGGCCTTGGACAGGTACGGTGCCATCGAGTCGCCCACGCGCCAGCGCAGGTAGGCCTTCCACTGGTCCGGCTTGAGCTTGGTGACCATGCCGTCGAGCTGCTTGAACAGGCCCGGGTCGGCCAGCGAGACCAGGTCGTCCTCCACGCCCTGTGCCTTCAGGAAAGCGTCCAGCTGCAGGTTGCGATAGCGGCTGTTGAGCTCCTTGGTGGAGATCGGCGCGTAGTTGTTGAACGGGTTGTTGATGCCGGCCAGCGACTGCGCATTGCGTGCCAGCTCGGTTTCCAGCGCGATCACCGCCTGCGACTCGGCGTCCAGCTTGGCCGCCGGGGTGCCGGTCAGCGCCAGGATCTGCTTGACGTAGTTGCGGTAGCGGGCCATCAGGGCCACGGTATCGGCGTCGGTGCGGGTGTAGAACGCCGGATCCGGCAGCCCCATGCCGCCCTGCATGAAGTAGCCGATGTGGCGGTCAAGCGCCTTCAGATCGACATCCGGGCCGAAGTTGAAGGCCACCGGGATACCGACCTGGTGCAGCGCGGCGATCGAGGCCGGCACATCCTTGGCCTTCTTGATGGCGTTGATGCGGGTCAGCAGCGGCGCAATCGGATTGGAACCGTCGGCTTCCACGGCCGCTTCGTCCAGGCCACTGGCCCAGAAGTCGCCCAGCAGCTTCTGCACGTTGCCCTGCGGCGACTTCATCGATGCGTCGAGCAGCTCGCGCTGCTGCTGGCGGCTACGGTCGACCAGCTGGCCCAGCGCGGTGGTGGCACCGGTCTGCGGCACCGGATTGGCCTTCAGCCAGCCGGCATTGGTGACGTCGTAGAAGTCGCTGCACTGGGCGCTGACGGCCGGGGCGCGGGCGGCCTTCTTCTTGGCGGCGGCGAACGCATCGTGGGTCGGAACCAGGGTCGCCAGGCTGATGCCCAGGGCGATGGCAAGCGGACGGAAGTTGGGCATGTAGAACGAATCCGTGATGGATTGAGGGCGCGCGCACTATAGCAAGCCGGGCATGGGCACGGGATGCACGCATCACGCCGTTTCCGCCGGGCATGGCCCGGCGCTACCGGGGCGCGCGCTGCATCCGCAGGACACCGGCATCGGTCGATCCATGCCACGCATGGATGGCGAGCACCGCAAAAACAAAGGCCCGGGAATTCCCGGGCCTTTGCAGGTCTGCCGCAGCGTCAGCCGGGGCTTACCAGATCACTACCTGCTGCTCGCCACTGCGGGCCATCGGCGAACCGGCCTTGCACTGGAACGCAGCTGCGAAGGTCGGCAGGTTCGACGGCGCGCCCATGGCACGGAACTGCGCCGGGGCGTGTGGGTCGGTGGCCAGGCGGACCTTGGCGTTTTCCGGCGTGTACTTGGTGCGCCACACGGTGGCCCAGTTGAAGAAGAAACGCTGATCGCGCGAGAAGCCGTCGACCTTCGCATCTTCCTTGCCGGCGGTGGCCTTCTGCAGGGCGTCGTAGGCGGTGGCCAGGCCACCCAGGTCGGCGATGTTCTCGCCCAGGGTCAGGTGACCGTTCACCGCCTGGCCGTCGACCTTGTACTGGTCGAACTGCTTGACCAGCTTGCCGGTGAGGCCTTCGAAGTTCTTCTTGTCGGCCGGGGTCCACCAGTCTTCCAGGTTGCCGGTCGGCCCGAAGCGCGCACCCTGGTCGTCGTAACCGTGGGTCATTTCGTGGCCGATCACCGCACCGATGCCACCGTAGTTCAGCGCATCGTCGGCCTTCGGATCGAAGAACGGCGGCTGCAGGATGGCGGCCGGGAACACGATCTCGTTCTGCAGCGGGTTGTAATAGGCGTTGACCGTCTGCGGGGTCATGCCCCACTCGGTCTTGTCCACCGGCTTGCCGATCTTGGACAGGTTGAACTTGTAGTTGAACTCGTTGGCCGCGCGCACGTTGCCCAGGTAGCTGTCGCGCTGGGTCTGCAGGCCTGCCCAGTCACGCCACTTGTCCGGGTAGCCGATCTTCGGGGTGAAGGTTTCCCACTTGGCGATGGCCTTGGCCTTGGTTTCCGCGCTCATCCAGCTCAGGCCCTGGATGCGCTCCTTCAGCGAAGCGGCCAGGTTCTTCACCAGCTCTTCCATCTTTGCCTTGGCTTCCGGCGAGAAGGCGACCTTCACGTACAGCTGGCCGAAGGCTTCACCGGCATCGTTCTCGATCGTGCCCAGCACGCGCTTCCAGCGCGGCTTCTGTTCCTTCTGGCCGTTGAGGGTCTTGCCGTAGAACTCGTAGTTCTCCTGCACGAAGGCATCGGCCAGGTACGGCGAGGCGCTGTCCACGGTGTGGAAGCGCAGGTAGGCGCGCCACACCGACGGATCGGTGTCGCCCAGTGCCTTGCTCACTTCCTCATGGAAGGCCGGCATGGCCAGCGAGAACTTCTCCGGTGCAGCCACGCCCTGCGACTTGAAGAACTCGGTCCAGCTGAAGTTCGGGGTCAGCTTGTCGGCGTCGGCCAGGGTGACCGGGTTGTAGAACAGCTCGACGTTGCGCGACAGCTCGACGCGCGACTTCGATGCCTTGGCCAGGCGGGTCTCGAACTTGACCACTTCTTCGGCCTGCTTGGCCGCGTCGGCAGCGGCAACGCCCGACAGTTCCAGCACCTTGGCCACGTGTGCCTGGTAGGCCTTCAGCTTGTCGGCGTTCTTGGCGTCGGTGTAGTAGGTGGTATCCGGCAGGCCCAGGCCGCCCTGGCTGGCGTAGGCCAGGTTCACGGCCGAGTTCTTGAAGTCGGCTTCGGCGCCGAAGCCGAACAGGATGTTGTCACCCTTGGCGGCGCTGCTGCGCAGGTAGTTGGCGATGGCTGCCTTGTCCTGCAGGCCGTCGATCGCGGTCAGGTCGGCCTTCAGCGGCTCGATGCCCTGGGCATTGATCTTGGCTTCGTCCATGCCGGTGGCCCACAGGTCGCCGACGATCTTCTCGATGTGGTTCGGGGTCTTGACCTGTGCGACCTGCTCGGCCAGCTGGTGCTGCACGGCCACCGAGCGCTCGTCGAGGATGGTGAACGCGCCCCAGCTGGTACGGTCGCCCGGGATTTCATTGGCGGCCAGCCACTTGCTGTTGACGTAATCGCCAAACGCGGTGCAGGCGTCCTTGGTGGTATCCAGGTCGCTCGGCTGGAAGGCGTTGTAGGCCGGCAGCTTGCTGTCGTCCAGCGTGTAGGTGGTGGCTTCGGCGGTGGCCGGGGCGGGGGCCGCGGCATCCTTGGCCGGGGTTTCGTTCTTGCCGCAACCGGCCAGCACGGCCGACACGGCCAGGCTGAGCAGGACGATCTTGGGAGTGCGCGTCATCACTATTCTTGGCCTCCAGGCCGAGTGAGTCAGGGAGTAGCCGCAGGTACGGCCGTGGGCCGAACAATACGCCGCCGGCCTGACCTGCAAGGGTGTCGAAGGTCATGGCCGGGCGCAAGGGCCAGAACGTGCAAGGGCGCCGCGCGGGCGCCCTTGCCGGGTGGGGTTCCCTACAGGCCGCCGCCGCCGCAGCCCTTGCCCAGATAGTCGTCGATCAGCTGCAGCTGGTCGGCCATGATTTTCCGGGTCCAGGCCGGCCCGTGCGCGTAATCGGCAATGGCGTGGTACTCCACCGGCTGCCCGGAGCCCTTTGCCTTGTTCACGAACCACTCCGACTGCTCGATCGGGACGGTACGGTCCCGATCGCCGTGATAGACCATCAGCGGGATCTTCATCTCTGCGGCCTTGTCCAGCGGGTTCAGGCCTGCCACGGTCGGTGCCTGGGCCTGGCGGAAGAACGGGTTGGTATAGAAACGTGACCAGATCTTCTTGATGTCGGAGACACCGGCACCGGCAATGGCACATTTGTACAGGCCGTTGGGGCGCACGGAGGCGGCAAACGCGGAATAGCCGCCATAGGAGAAGCCGAACATGGCGATGTGGCCGGGCCGGGCGACCTTCTGGTCGATCATCCACTGCGCGCCATCGTCCTTGTCATCCTGCATCTTCTGGCCCCACTCGGCGTCGCCGGCCATCCACAGCTTGCGGCTCCAGTCGGCCGAGCCGCGGAACTGCGGGCGCAGCACGGCCATGCAGCGCGATGCCATCAGCGGCACCCACATCGAGCCGTCGAAATCCATGCCGTCACGCGCCCAGGGTCCGCCGTGCGGATGCACGACTGCCTTCCAGGGGCCGGCACCACACAGTTCGGTGTTGGGCGTGGTCAGGAATGCCGGAATGTCCAGCCCGTCGCGTGCCTTGTAATACACCAGCCGGGTAGTGCCCAGGGCGGCCGGGTCGATCTGCGGGTAGGACTTGGCCAGCAGGGTCAGTTTGCCGTTGTGCAGCAGATGATATTCGGGCGGATTGGAGGGGCCGGAGGTGACCACGATGACGGTCTTCATGTCGGCACTGAAGTCGACGACGCGTACCGCCTGGCCGTTGTCCAGCTCCACGGTGGCGTTCTGGCTGGTGGCCGGGTCGACCAGGGTCACGGGACTGGCCTTGACCGCCAAGGCCTGGCGCAGGCCGGCGATCAACGCCTTGAAGGTGCCGTTGGTCCATTCCACCTCGTTGCCGCGCGGGCCGCTGTAGCCCACGCCGAGCAGGGCGCCGAACGGGATGTTGTCCACGCCCTTGTAATGATTGACACGCACGTCGCCGGCGTTGAAGAACTTGTGCTCGAACAGCACCTCCTTCTGCTTGCGCGCGGCGATGTCGTATTCATAGATGACGGTCTTGTCGCGGCCGACATTGCTCTGGATGAAGGCGATGTTGGCATCGTCGGCGAAACCGACCACCTGGTTGATGTCGCGGTTCTTCACATAGGAACGGAAGTGCTCTTCCCATGCATTGGTGGCCGGATTGCGGAACTCGGTGGCCACGTAGGCGCCGGTGCCATCCACGTCCTGGCGCAGGCGGGCGCGCAGTTCACTGTTGAGGTCGGTCACATAGCCAGCCACGCGCTCTTCGGTCTTCTGGATGCGCTGGGTGGAGAAGTCACGCACGTTGACCTTGTACACGTCGCCGGCATTGCTGCCCGAACCATTGATGACCAGGATGTGGTCCGGGTCGTTGGGCAGCGTATCGAGCACGCTGGAGCTGGAAAGCGCCTGCTCCAGTTCCTGCGCATGGCTGCTGGCACGGGGCGGGGTGATCGGCTCCTTCCAGTTCTTGCCTTCAATGTCGGTGATGAAGAACTTGCTGATGAAGGTCTTGGTCACCCGGTCGGTGCGCAGGTCGTAGGGCTGCCAGAGACTGACAGCGAGCAGCCCGTTCTTGATGAAGGACACGCCCTGGAATTTCATGCGGCCGGACCCGATCACGGTCGGTGCGGCGCCGAGGTTGTCGGTGTTCCAGACCAGGATGACGCGATCTTCGCCCTTGGCCTGCAGGCCGGCGATGTGCTTGCCGTCAGGTGAGATGGACAGGCTGGACAGCTGCGGAAAGGCTGCCAGCTGCTCGATGGTGGGGACGGCCGGCGTTGCCGAAGCCGGTGCCGCGGCGGCCAGCGCGAGGGCCAGCAGCAGCGCGCTGGTGGAAACGACGTTCTTCATGGTCTGTTCCTGGTTGCAGGTCCGGGACGCAAAAAAGCCGCCGCCCTTGCGGGCGGCGGCTCTGGCGCACTATCAGAAGCTCTTGGAGACGTTCACGAAGTACGTGCGGCCGACATAGTCGTAGCCACTGTACAGCGGAGCATTACCCACGCGGTTGTAGGCACCGGAGGAGATCATCGGCGGCTCTTCGTTGCGCAGGTTGCGGACGCCGGCCGTCACCGACCACTTGTCGCCGGTGTACTCGGCCGACAGGGAGTGGGTGAAGTAGCTCGGCACACCGAACTTGTACACCGAGGTGGCCGGATCCAGCTTGTAGTAGTCGTAGCTATCCATCGAGTCGACCCACTCCAGGCCGTAGCGGGCGCGCCACTTGTTCCAGCTGTAGACCAGGTCCAGCGTGCCGGTGTAAGCCGGGGTGTTGAGCATGCCGTTGTAGTCCTGCAGCGCGTCATCAGCGAACAGCTTGTTGGACTGTTCGGTGAAGTGGGTCACCTGGACGTTGGCACGCAGGGTGCCCGGGCCGACGTCGCGGGTGTAGCGCAGGGTGAAGTCGTAACCGCGGACCTTGTCCACTGCCAGGTTGACGTAGCTGTCATACACGGTCAGTGCCTTGTTGACCGGGTTGCGTGCGTCGACCAGACGGCAGAAGCCACCACCGGCACGGAAGCTCGGGTTGTTGTAGCACAGGTCCAGGATGTTGGCGCCACCGGCACGCGACACGCCATTCTTCACTTCGATGTTGAAGTAGTCGGCAGCGAAGGAGATGTCACCGAACCAGCCCGGCAGTTCCGGCTGCAGCACGATGCCGGCGGTGAAGTTCTTCGAGGTTTCCGCCTTCAGGCCCGCAGCCGCACCGCCACCGTTGATGACCGCGACGGACTGGGTGGAGTAGTAGTCCGGGGACAGGCCTTCGGACGCGCAGTTGGTCGCCAGCGGGGTGCCCGGATCCGTGCCCCAGTTGTTGCAGGGGTCGATCTGGTTGCTGAGGAAGCCGCTGGTGGCACCCAGGAACTGTTCGAACAGCGCCGGAGCGCGGTAGGAAGTGCCGTAGGACGCACGCACCGACAGCCACTTGACCGGGGTCCACAGGCCACCCAGCTTGTAGGTTTCATCCGAACCGTAGGAACGGTAGTCGGTCCAGCGGGCCGAAGCATTGAAGGTCAGCTCTTCGGCAGCCGTGACGCCCGACAGCACCGGCACTTCGATTTCACCGAACACTTCACGCACCGAGTCGGAACCGCGGGTCGGGGTGGACGAGGTCAGGTTGTACAGGTTGTTGTTGATCGAATGGATCGACGGGGTGTCATCGATCTTGGCACGGCGCCATTCGGCACCGAACGCGGCGCGCACATCACCGTGCGGCAGGGTGAACAGCGGGCCGTCAACCGAGAAGTTGGCGGTGGTTTCGGTGTACAGCGTGTTGCCGGTCACCGGCACGAACACGTAGTCCTTCCAGGCCTGCGGCAGTTTGCCGGCAACCACCGCGCTGGTCAGGGCCGGGGCGGCGACGCAACCGTTGCTGGGATCGACGCAGCGGAAACCGCCGGCGCCGTCGGAGACCACGGTCAGGCTCTGGCGCAGGCGGTCGGTCAGGAACGACTGCTGGGTGTAGTCCGCGTCCGAACGGGCATGGCTCAGGTAGAAGTCATAGTTCCAGGTCGAGCTCAGCTCGCCACGCAGGCCGGCGGTGGCCTTGAAGAAGTCGACGGTCTGGCTGCTCTTGTCGTTGCCGTAACCGATGAAGGCACGCACGCCGACGCCACCGCCGAAGTTGGAGGCCTGCAGGTTGGACGGGATCAGCGGGCTGCCGCGCAGGTAGTCCAGCGACAGCTGGCGGTAGCCGGTCTGCTCCGATTCACGACGGCTGCCGAGCAGCTCGAAGTAGGCTTCGGCATTGCCCAGGGCATTGACGTCCAGGCCGCCCTGCAGGAACAGGGTGTGGGTCTTGGCGCCGGAGATCATCGAGCGGTTCAGCGTGCGCGGATCGAAGGTGTCGCGGATGTTGTTGTTCAGCGCGGAGCCGCGGCCAACGCCCTCGAAGCCGACCAGGCCGGAGGTGACCGAGGAGTTCGGGCGCCAGCGATCGAAGCTGGTACCGGTGGCGCCCTGCGCCGGGACGCCGGCCAGGGTATTGGTACCGATGGTATTGATGGTCACGCCGTTGGAGCCGGTACCGGTGATCGGATAGCACTTCGGCTTGCCGGTCAGCGGGTCGATGTAGTCTCCGTCCCCCCAGGCGCCCTGGCCACCCGCGCGCTTGCGGTAGTCGGTGTTGCAGCTGGACCAGCTGCGGTCGCCGAGGGTCAGTTCGTCGCGGTTGTAGTACTCGTACGAACCGGAGAAGTGACCGCGCTCGCCGGTGCTGCCGAACACCACGGAGTAGCGGCGCTCTTCGCCGCCGCCGCCGTCGGTCGCGGTGTGGCGGGCTTCGACGGTGACGCCGTCGACCTTGTTGCGGGTGATGATGTTGATCACGCCGGCGACGGCGTCGGAGCCGTAGATCGACGATGCGCCGTCCTTCAGCACTTCAACTCGGTCGACCATGGCGTTGGGCAGCACGTTCAGGTCGGCAGCGCCGACCGAGCCGCGCGAGCCGGCCGGAGCGACGCGGCGGCCGTTCATCAGGATCAGGGTACGGGTCGGGCCGAGGCCACGCAGGCCGACGGTGTTGGCGCCCGGGCCGCCGTTGGTGACGTAGCCGCCGTAGGCATTGTTGATCTGCGCCGAACCGGCGGTCACCGCCGTGCTCTGCAGGATGCCGGCGGTCGACTGGAAGCCGGCCAGCGTGGTTTCCTCACGGGTGATCACCTGCACCGGCGAGACGGAATTGAACACGTCACGGCCGATGCGCGAGCCGGTGACGGTCACCGTGTCCAGATTGGTGGCCCTGGACTTGGCGGTCTCTTCGGCGGTCTGGGTGGTGCTGGTGGTGCTCTGTGCGACCGCCGGGGCGGCTGCGGCAAGCAGCACGGCAGAGGCGAGGGCGAAGCTCAGCGGATGCTTGCTGAGCGACTTGCGATTGATCATCTGAAATCCCCTTGAATCGAATGATTGCGTCGTACACCGGGACAGGTCCTCTTCGGCGTCTCCGGGTGCCCCTTGTCGGTGTCGGCAGCACGCTGCCTCCCCGGTTCTGGTACCGGCTTCACATGCCGATGACTCGAGATTAACACGGCATTAACCAAAGCTGTCAAACGTTCACGAAGGAGTCATCAAGTTGTGGGTTCCTGGCCTCCGTAGGGCGGTGGAATGCCCTGCTTTTACTGCATCTCATTGATTCGTATTGAAATATTTCAGTTCGTGTCAAAGGTGTCTGGACTCTGAACGGGCGTCGGCTGGTGGGGCGCCGGGCAAAAAAAAGGCCCCGCCGAAGCGGGGCCTGGTCCAGACACAGGGTCCGGAATACGACGGGATCAGAAGTCGTACTTGACCTGGGCGGAGATCTGACGGCCGTAGACGCTGTAGAAGCCGCTGTTGAACGGGGTCGATTCGTTGCCCGGGTAGTTGTAGCGCTGGCCTTCCGGCAGCTTGTTGAACACGTTGTTGACCATCAGCGACAGGGTCAGATCATCCTGCGCCTGGTAGTTCAGGCTCATGTTGTACGTGGTGTACGAGCCCCACTTGCCGGCCTTGGCGCCGGAGGAGTGGACGTAGTCGTAGCTGCGGCCGGTGTAGGCCAGGTAGTTCGGGGTGCTGCCGACGTAGTTGGCATACACGGTGGTGGTGAACCGGGAGATGGCCCAGGCCACCGACAGGTCGCCGCGGACCTTGGCGAAGTTGTCGTAGTACCACATGTTGTACGGATCGCTCAGCAGATCCAGCTTCTTCGCGCCCGGCAGTGCCACCACTTCACGCTTGAGCATGTTGGTGTAGTTGCCGGAGAACATCAGCGAACCGAAGCGGCCCAGGTCCTGCTGGTACTTGGCGCCGACGGTCACTGCTTCCAGGTTCTGGCTGGCGACGTTGAGCTTGGGGGTGTACACGCGGGTCAGGTTGCCACCGGCGTCGCGGGTCACCCAGTCGGTCACGTTCTGGCAGCTGGCCGAGGTGTTGTTCGGCAGGCCGTTGCGGCACTGGTACTCGGCCAGCAGCAGCTGGTCGGTGCTCAGGGTCTTGACCTCGTTCTTGATCTTCCAGTTGTAGTAGTCGACCGACAGCGAGAAGTTGCTCACCGGGGCCCACACCACGCCTGCACTCCACACGTCGGCAGTGATCGGCTTCAGGTCCGGGTTGCCGGACTTTTCGCTGTACACCGAAGTGGTCTTGTAGAACGAGCAGGCATCGTCATGCAGCGCGTAGTTCATCTGGCTGCAGCGGTAGTAGTCGTTCTGGCTGGAGGCGAACGAACCGCTCATGCCCTGGAAGGCATCGGACAGGGTCGGCGCACGGAACGCGGTGCCGTACTTGCCGCGCAGCAGCAGGCTCTCGATCGGGCGGTATTCCAGGCCGAGGCTGTAGGTTGCCTTGTCGACGGTCTTGTCGGCGATCTTGTAGGCGTCATAACGGCCCGACGCGCTGAGGGTCAGCGATTCGAACACCGGCATGCGCAGTTCGCTGGTCACCGCGTAGTTGCTGCGGTGGCCGGCGCCGGCCACGGCGCTGGCGCCCCAGGCGTTGCCATCAACGAAGGCCTGGTCGGGCGAGTAGTCCCAGCCCTCGCTGCCGCCTTCCAGCACGACGGCCAGGCCGGCGTCACCGCCCGGCAGGGAGAACAGCGAACCGTTGGTGACCTGCACGCGGCCCAGGTTCTGCCAGGTCTTGCTGCGGTGGGTGCCATAGCCGGTGAAGCTGGCGAACTGGTCCGGGGTGATCGGCGAGTAGTACGCGGCGTAGTTCGGGTTGTAGATGCCGAACTGCGCGGTCGGGTCCTTCGGGTCGGTGTAGGTGCCCAGGCGCGGGCCCAGCACGGTGTCGCCGAAGAAGCCTTCGATCTTGTCCTTCCAGCGCGCGAAGCGGTTCTGGTCCAGGCGGTACTCGCCGCGGGTGAAGCTGGCGCTGTAATCCCAGTTGCCGACCATGCCCTTGCCGCCCAGGGTGACCTGGTAGGAACGGCTCTCATCGGAGTTGAGGATGTTGTTGTAGTGGCCCGGGCCGATTTCTTCCGGCGCGAAGGCGCGCTGCAGGTTCACGACCTTGCCCAGGCCCTGGTCGTAGAAGCCGCCCATCACCGACTTGGTGCCCCACCACAGCGCGCTGGCGCCAGAGGTGAACTCGGTCTTTTCCTTGCTGTACAGCACGTCGGCGAACAGCTGGAAGTCGTCGTTCACGTCGAAGGTCATCGACGAGTAGAACTGACCGCTGTTCTTGCCGTTCTTCAGGGTCTTGTAGCCGGCGCTGTAGACCGAGCCGCAGGACTCGCCCGAGGCACGCTTGCCGACGGTGGTGGTGCCGTCGTACAGGCCTGCCACGTTGGCACAGCGGGTCGGGTCCATCATGTACAGCTTGTTGTCGGCGTTGCCGATGACGGCAAAATCGTTCGACGGCAGCTGCGCGGTGTAACCGACCGGGTTGTTCTGCTTGGTGATGTCACGCTGGTAGCCCCAGATCGGGCTGCCGTTTTCGATCTGCACGTTGACCAGCGCGTGGAAGCGGTCGTCGAACGCGTTGAAGCCCTTGGCGGCGCTGAAGCGGATGTTGCTGCCACCGCCTTCGGTGTAGGTGCCGCCACGGATGGACATCGTGCCGCCGTCCATGCGTTCCTTCAGGATGATGTTGACCACACCGGCGATCGCGTCCGAGCCGTACAGCGAGGACTGGCCGCCCGGCAGCACTTCGATGCGCTCGACGATGTCGATCGGAATGCCGCTGATGTTGTTGAACGACTCGCTGCCGTTGTACAGCGCCGGATACGTGAGCATCGGGCGGCCGTTGATCAGGTACTTGGTGTAACCCGGATTCAGGCCGAACATGCCGGCCGCTTCGGCGCCCTGGGTGAATGCACCCGAGGTCTGGCCGCCCTGCAGGCCGCCGGTGGTCAGCGAGGACTGCTGCAGCACTTCAGCAACACTGCTGAAGCCGCGGGTCTGGATGTCTTCTGCGGTGATGGACATCACCGGGGTCTGGGTTTCAACCTGGGTCTGCGGGATCAGCGAACCGGTGACGGTGATCTTGTCCAGGTTGGTCGCCTTGTCCTGGGCCATTGCCGGTGCGGCGGCCATCAGAGCGGAGATCAGGGCGACGGTGAGCGTGTTGCGACGTGCGGTATTGCTGAAGTGTTTCATGTAGTTCCATTGGAGAGCAAAAACAAAAACGGCACTGCGCGTGCGCCATCACGCGGGCTGAAATATCCTGCGGCGCGGCTCAAAGCGGTGCGTATCGAACGTAACATGAACTTAACAATTCGTGCACGAATCTGTCGCAATCCTGAATTTCAGTCAGGTTGCGTCCAGCTTGTATGATGCTGGGTTATCCCTCTGATCCCGCCGGTGCCCGTTGTGAACAGTTCTCCCCGCCGCCCCCATGCCAGCCAGGTCCAGAAGGGACTCACGCCACATGCGCGCATCCGCAACGTGATCGCGGTCGGTTCGGGTAAAGGCGGCGTCGGCAAGTCCACCACGTCGGTGAATCTGGCCGTGGCGCTGCAGCAGCTTGGCGCGCGCGTGGGCGTGCTCGACGCGGACATCTACGGCCCCAGCGTGCCTGCCATGCTGGGCCTGTCTGGCCGCCCGGAAAGCCCGGACAACAAGAGCATCGAGCCGCTGCGTGCATTCGGCGTGGACACCATGTCGATCGGCTACCTGATCGAGGAGGACACGCCGATGATCTGGCGTGGTCCGATGGCCACCTCGGCCATGACCCAGCTGTTCAACGATACCCTGTGGGACGACCTGGATTTCCTGCTGATCGACCTGCCGCCGGGCACCGGTGACATCCAGCTGACCCTGACCCAGAAGATTCCGCTGGCCGGCGCGGTGATCGTCACCACGCCGCAGGACATCGCCACGCTGGATGCGAAGAAGGCGCTGAAGATGTTCGAGAAGGTCGAGGTGCCGGTGCTGGGCATCGTCGAGAACATGGCCGTGCATACCTGCAGCAACTGCGGGCATGTCGAGCACCTGTTCGGCGAGGGCGGCGGCGAGCGCATGGCAGCGCAGTACGGCGTGCCGCTGCTGGGTTCGCTGCCGCTGCAGATCGGCATCCGCGAGCAGGGCGATGCCGGCACGCCGATCACCGTGGCCCAGCCGGATTCGGCACCGGCCCAGGCCTACCGCCACGCTGCGCAGCGCCTGATCGAGGAAGTCGGCAAGCGCCCTCGCGCGTCGATCCCGATCCTGTCGTCGCTGCTGTGACTGCCGGGGCAGGGGCCGCCGGCGCTGGCCGGCCCCCTGCTAGAATCCTCGCGCCCCCTCGTACCCCCAGGACAAAGCATGAGCATCAAGAGTGACCGTTGGATCCGCCGCATGTCCGAGCAGCACGGCATGATCGAGCCGTTCGAGGCCGGGCAGGTCAAGCAGGCCAACGGCGAGCGCATCGTCAGCTACGGCACCTCCAGCTACGGCTACGACGTGCGCTGCTCGCGCGAGTTCAAGGTGTTCACCAACATCAACTCGACCATCGTCGATCCCAAGCACTTCGATCCGGGCAGCTTCGTGGACATCGTCGGTGATGAATGCATCATTCCGCCGAACAGCTTCGCGCTGGCACGCACCGTGGAGTATTTCCGCATCCCGCGCGACACCCTTGTGGTGTGCCTGGGCAAGAGCACCTACGCGCGCTGCGGCATCATCGTCAACGTGACGCCGCTGGAGCCGGAATGGGAAGGCCACGTCACCCTGGAATTCAGCAACACCACGCCGCTGCCGGCGCGCATCTACGCCAACGAGGGCGTGGCGCAGATGCTGTTCTTCCAGGCAGCTGCCGATGACGTCTGCGAGACCTCGTACCGCGATCGTGGCGGCAAGTACCAGGGCCAGACCGGCGTGACCCTGCCGCGGACCTGACCGGCGCATCAGCGCATGACGAAAACGCCGGGCATGCCCGGCGTTTTCATTGGTGCGTCCGCACGCCGTGCTCGCCGGGCATGGCCCGGCGCTACCTTACTTCCCGCGACCGAACAGCATCGCGATGCCGACGCCTACCAGGGCCACCGGCCACCAGGTCATCAGCAGCTTGGACAGGTTCAGGTGCGTCCAGCCGAGATTGCTGGCAAGCATGAACAGGCCGATCAGGATCAGCAGGACGGCGGCAACAAGGTTGAATCGCATCGGGTCGGCAAGGGGTCAGGACTGGGCCGGATATCCTAGCCGGTCCTTCCAGTAGGCGACATGCTGGTCCAGCGCCGCCGGCGCGTAGCGGTGCGCCGGGCCGCTGCCCCAGACCGGGCCCGGCCAGGCCGGATCGCCGTCATGGCGGCCGATCACGTGGAAGTGCAGCTGGCGCACGATGTTGCCCAGCGCACCGATGTTGATCTTCTCCACCCCGTCGGAGCCCTTCAGGGCCTTGCAGGCGCGGTTGAGCTCGGTACGCAGCTTGTCCTGCTGCTCGCCATCCAGCTCGATCCACTCGGTGACCCCCGCCAGGCGCGGTACCAGCACCAGCCAGGGGAATCGTTCGTCGTTCATCAGCCGCACTTGCGACAACGGTCCTTCGGCCACCAGCACGCTATCGGTGGCCAGGCGTGAATCGAGTTCGAAATCGCTCATCCAAGATGCTCCGAGAAGAAGTCCAGGGTGCGTTGCAGCGCCAGGGCGGCGCTGTCTGGATCATACGCATGTCCGACCTCCCGGTTGAAGGCGTGGTCGGCCGGATAGACGTAGGTGGCCATCTGCGGCAGCTTCTCGCGGTGGGCCTTGATCGCCTCCCGCGGGATGCTGCGGTCCTGGGCGCCGAAATGGAACATCACCGGGGCCTTCGGCGTTTCGTCAAGGAACTGCACGTTGCGCGCGCCGTAGTAGCTGACCGAGGGCAGACCCAGACGCAGTGCGGCCAGCATCGCCACCGTGCCGCCCCAGCAGTAGCCGACGGTGCCGACCTTGCCCTGCGGTGCCAGCCGGGTTGCCGCGGCGCGGACCACTTCCAGCGCCCGCTCCATGCCCAACGCGCCGACCCGTTCCAGGCCCTGCTTCACGCCGTCGGCGTCGTAGGGCAGGGCGTCAGGATCGGCGTCGGGGCCCTCCAGCAGGTCGAAGAACGACGGCGCCAGTACCGCGTAGCCGACGGCGGCGAAGCGCTCGGCCACGCTGCGGATGTGCGGGTTGGCGCCGAAGATTTCCTGCACCACCACCAGCCCGCCGCGCGCGGTGCCCTCCGGCAGGGCCTGCCAGGCCCGTACCGGGCCATGATGCGTATCCAGGGTGATCCACTCGGCCATCGTCATCTTCCTCGTTGCAGGGAACAGTGCTGCATTGTCAGTGCTGCGTGGGTTAGCGCGGTGTCAGCGGCTGTGCGCGATCGGGCGGCTGGTCATTCAGAGCGCGGCCGCCAACCCCGGTATACTGGCGCCCTTTCAGGCCCCGGCCCCCAGGAACCCCTGCCATGCCGGCAGGGGCCCAGGCCCCCAGAGTCCCGCGATTCCATGTCCCAGCTGAACCCCAAAGTCGGCTTCGTCAGCCTTGGCTGCCCGAAGGCCCTTGTCGATTCCGAGCGCATCCTCACCCAGCTGCGCTCGGAAGGCTACGACATCGTCCCGTCCTACGATTCGGCCGACGTGGTGGTGGTCAACACCTGCGGTTTCATCGATTCGGCGGTGACCGAGTCGCTGGATGCGATCGGCGAGGCGATGAACCAGAACGGCAAGGTCATCGTCACCGGCTGCCTGGGCAAGCGCCCCGAGCAGATCCGCGAGGCATACCCGAACGTGCTGGCGGTGTCCGGTCCGCAGGACTACCAGAGCGTGATGGAAGCGGTGCATGCCGCGCTGCCGCCCAAGCACGATCCGTTCGTGGACCTGGTGCCCGATTACGGCATCAAGCTGACCCCGCGCCATTACGCCTATCTGAAGATTTCCGAGGGCTGCAACCACAAGTGCAGCTTCTGCATCATTCCGTCGATGCGTGGAAAGCTGGTCTCGCGCCCGGTCGATGAGGTGCTGCGTGAGGCCGAGCGACTGGTGCGTGGCGGCGTACGTGAGCTGCTGGTGGTGTCGCAGGACACCTCGGCTTACGGCGTGGACGTGAAGTACGCCGAGAAGATGTGGCGCGACAAGGCTTACCAGACCCGCCTGAAGGCGCTGTGCGAAGGCCTGTCCGAGCTGGATGCATGGGTGCGCATGCACTACGTCTACCCGTACCCGCACGTGGACGAGGTGGTGCCGCTGATGGCCGAGAACCGCATCCTGCCGTACCTGGACATCCCATTCCAGCACGCCAGCCCGCGCATCCTGCGCCTGATGAAGCGCCCGGGTGCGGTCGAGAAGACCCTGGAGCGCGTGCAGAACTGGCGCCGCATTGCCCCGGACATCACCGTGCGTTCGACGTTCATCGTCGGCTTCCCGGGCGAGACCGAATCCGAGTTCGAGGAGCTGTTGTCGTTCCTGGATGAGGCGCAGTTGGACCGCGTGGGCGCGTTCGCCTACTCGCCGGTCGAGGGCGCCACAGCCAATGACCTGCCCGATGCAGTGCCGGAAGCAGTGAAGCAGGAACGCCTGGCCCGTTTCATGGAGAAGCAGGCGCAGATTTCCGCCGCGCGCCTGGAAGCCAAGATCGGCACGGTGCAGCAGTGCCTGGTTGATGCCATCGAAGGCGATATCGCGGTGGCCCGCTCCAAGGCCGACGCGCCTGAGATCGATGGCCTGGTGCACATCCAGAATGCCGATCAGGTGCCGCTGCGCGTGGGTGAATTCGTCGACGTGGAAATCACCGAGAGCGACGAGCACGACCTGTACGGTGACGCGCTGGCATCCGCCACCCGTCCGGCGTTCGACCTCAAGATGCTGTGACCGCAGCGATGACTGCCGCCGGCGACGGGGGCGGTTCTCGGCGCTTCGTGCCGCCGCCGCGTGCGGCGGTCGATCCGCAACGGTTCGACCACCCGCTGTTTGCCGGGTTGCAGGGTTTCCGCGACCTGCTGGACGGCACCGCGTGGCCGTCCATCGCGACCCTTGATGCGCGCCTGGCCCTGCCGGGCTGGCAGCTGGTCGAGCAGGACGCCGCGCTGCTGGCTGACGGCCTGCACTACGAAACCCGCATCGCGCAGGGACGCATCGCCACCCGCGCCGACAACTGGCATGACCTGTTCAATGCTCTGGTGTGGGCGCGCCATGTGCAGTTGAAGCGAACGCTCAATGCACGGCAATGCCTGCACATCGATGCCATGCCGGCCGGTCAGCGCAACCGCGCACAGGCAGCACTGACCCAGTTCGATGAAACCGGTGTGATCGTGCGTGTGCGCGATGAGGCGGTGCTGGCTGCATGGGACGCGCACGAATGGTCAATGTTGTTTGAACCGACGCACTGGCGAAGCAATGCTATCGCCGTCGCGACCGTGTTCGGCCACGCGCTGATGGAACAGGCACTGTTGCCGGGGCGATTGCTGGTCGGCAAGTGCGTGGTGGTGCAGGGCGATGATGACGACGCCTGCATGGCCGGGGTCGCCGCAGCCATCGGCGAGGGCAGCGCGCTGACCGATCCCCTCCAGTTGCGTCCGCTGCCGCTGGCGGGAATTCCCGGCTGGCATGACCTGCAGGACTCCGCCTTCTATCGCAATGCCGACTATTTCCGTCCGCTGCGCGCAGGGCGCCAGTACCCGCCGGCGCTGTTGCCGTTGTAGAGTCGAGCATGCTCGACTCTACATTGACGGTACGGTCGAGCATCGCCCGACTCTACAGGGGCTCGTATTCCACGCCGGTCACCGCGAATGTGAACTGCCCGCCGGGCAGCTCTACCGAGAACTCGTCGTCGATGCGCTTCTTCAACAGCGCCCGCGCCAGTGGCGAATCGATGCTGATCCAGCCCAGGCCGGCGTCGGTTTCATCCGGGCCGACGATGCGGTAACGCGTGCTCTCGCCGCTGTCCACGTTTTCCAGCTCGACCCATGCGCCGAAGAACACCGCCTGCGGATCGGTCGGCGTGGTGTCGACCACGCGCAGCGATTCCAATCGCTTGGTCAGGTAGCGCACGCGGCGATCGATCTCGCCCAGCTGCTTCTTGCGGTAGGTGTATTCGGCGTTCTCGGAGCGGTCGCCTTCCGCGGCAGCGGCGGCCAGGGCCTTGACCACCTCGGGGCGGCGCACGCGCCACAGGTCATCCAGCTCGGCCTTCAGCCGCGCATGGCCGGAGGCGGTGATCAGGGCGGTGCTCTTTTCTGCAGGGGGACGCCAACGGGACATGCGGTAAGGCTTCTTTTCAGGGGAACGATGGGGTCAGAGCCCTTCCATCCGGAAGGAATCCGACCCCGGGGTCAGATCCCTTTCCCACGGAAAGGGCTCTGACCCCATGAAGCGATCTCAGCGCTTGCCGCCGAAGATGCCACCGAGAATACCGCGCACGATCTGGTTACCCAGCTTGGAACCGACCGTGCGCGTGGTCTGCTTGGCCATGGTCTCGATCATGCCCTGGCGGCGCTTGGTGCCGAAGATCGCGTCCTTGATCGCCTGGCCGAAACCGCCTTCCTGCGCCTCGTCCTGCTCGCGGCTGCGCGCGGCCGGGGTCTGCGCCTGCTCGACGCTCTTCTGCGCGCGCTGGGCCAGCAGCTCGGCCGCCGATTCGCGGTTGATCGCAGTGTCGTAACGGCTGCCGACCGGGCTGCCGGCACGCACCTGTGCGCGCTCGGTGTCGGTGATCGGTCCCATCCGGCAGCGTGGCGGTGCGATCATCGTCTGCTGCACCGGCATCGGCACGCCCTTGTCCTGCAGCGTGGAAACCAGTGCTTCGCCGGTACCGAGCTGGCTCAGCACCTTGACGACGTCCAGCTTCGGGTTCGGCACGAAGGTTTCGGCGGCGGTCTTCACCGCCTTCTGGTCACGCGGGGTGAACGCACGCAGCGCGTGCTGCACGCGGTTGCCGAGCTGGCCAAGGATGTTGCCCGGCACGTCGTCGGGGAACTGCGAGCAGAAGTACACGCCCACGCCCTTGGAGCGGATCAGTCGCACCACCTGCTCGATGCGCTGCACCAACGAAGAAGGCGCGTCGTCGAACAACAGGTGCGCTTCGTCGAAGATGAAGACCAGTTTCGGCTTGTCCAGGTCGCCCACTTCCGGCAGCTGCTCGAACAGTTCCGAGAGCAGCCACAGCAGGAAGGTGGAATACAGCTTGGGCTTGAGCACCAGCTGGTCGGCGGCAAGGATGCCGATGATGCCGCGGCCATCGTGGTTGACGCGCATGATGTCGGCCAGTTCCAGCGCCGGCTCGCCGAAGAAGTTCTCGCCGCCATCCTGCGCCAGGCGCAGCACCGAGCGCTGGATCGCAGCGATCGACTGCGCGCTGACCAGCCCGTATTCGGTGGAGATGTCCTTGCGCTCCTCGGCGACGAGGCCGAGCAGGGCGCGCAGGTCGTCCATGTCCAGCAGCAGCAGGCCACGGTCATCGGCCAGCTTGAACACGATGTCGAGCACGCCGGCCTGGGTGTCGTTCAATTCGAGGATGCGCGACAGCAGGGTCGGGCCCATTTCGCTGACGGTGGTACGCACCGGGTGGCCGAGCTTGCCGTACAGGTCCCAGAAAATGGTCGGGCTGGCGGCGGGGGCATAGTCGGCCACGCCGATCTCGGCCGCGCGCTGCAGCAGGTTCTCGGCGCCGGTGCCGGGCACGGCCAGACCGGACACGTCGCCCTTCACATCGGCCAGGAACACCGGCACGCCCAGTCGCGAGAAGCCCTCGGCCAGGGTCATCAGGGTCACGGTCTTGCCGGTACCGGTGGCGCCGGCCACCAGGCCGTGGCGGTTGCCAAGTTTCGGCAGCAGGGTGACGGCAATATCGTCGGTGATGCCTTTGCCGAGCAGAATCGGATCCATGGTCCAGCCCTTGTGGTGAATAGCCCAATGTTAACCGCCGGCGGTGACGGCCCGAAGGTCCGCTTGCCCGGACCTCGGCAGCGCCGCTACTCTGCCTGCCTGTTTCACACACAGTGCCATCAATGCCCGTTCCTGTCCTGATTTCCCGTGGTTGGCCGCTGCTGGCCCTGGCCGGCCTGGTTTCCCTGGCACCCGACGCCCATGCGCAGCGGGTTTCGGCCCGGGACAAGGTGAAGGTGGATGCGCTGCAGCAGCGCATGACCGCCGCCGAGAAGCGCTACAGCGACGCCCTGCTGCGGGTCGCCAATTCCGACCCCAAGGGCAGCAACGAGGCCGACGCGGCGCTGGAGGACATGGAAGATGTCCTCAATGACTGCGTGAAGCAGAAGGGGTGCCAGATGGGCACACTGCTGGCCAGCTACAAGCGCCTGCTCAAGCACGACGCCGACGCGGCTGCAGGCGATGATGTGGCCGATGAAGGCGGTGACCGCCTGGAAGCCGACCCCGACCATATCGGCCCGCTGACTGCCGACGTGCCCGAGGCCGCCCGCGCCGCCGCACTGCTGAACGACAAGCGGCACGCCTTCGACACCATGGTCGAGTACAACCCGGCGGTGCAGGCCGGTATCCGCCGCTGGCTGACCGACATGCGCCCGGCGCTGATGACCAGCTACGAGAACTACCAGAACCTGCGCGCGGTGATGTGGCCGGAATGGGAGAAGCGTGGCCTGCCCGAAGCGCTGCTGTTCGGCATCATGGCCAAGGAATCCAATGGCCGTGTGCATGCGTCTTCGCGTGCGGGCGCGGCCGGCCTGATGCAGTTCATGCCGGCCACCGGCCGCCGCTTCGGCCTGGGCCCGGACGGCACCGGCTTCGATACCCGTTTCGACGCGCGAAGCGCCGCCGAGGCAAGCGCCAGCTACCTCAACGAGCGCCTGCGCGAACTGAACAACAATGTGGAACTGTCGGTGGCCGCCTACAACGGTGGCGAAGGCCGTGCCGCGCGCGTGTTCAAGCAGAGCGCTGGCCAGAGCTTCTGGACCGACAGCGTCTACAACCAGTTCCCGGGCGAGACCAAGGACTACGTGCCGATGGTGATCGCCGCGGCCTGGATCTTCCTGCACCCGCAGCAGTACGGCGTGGAGTTCCCGAAGATCAGCGCGCAGCCGGCCACGCTGCGCCTGGCCAAGTCCACCACCATCTACGAACTGACCATCTGCCTGGGCAGCCACGGTACGCGCGATGGCTACATGCGCGCGCTGCGCAACCTCAACCCGCGCTATGAAGCCGATGGCTGGATTCCGGCCGGCACGCTGATCAACGCTACCACCCGCATCGCCGGCCTGTACCAGCGCAACTGTGTCAGTGGCCCGCGTGCCGATCTGGCCCGCACCCTGATCACCGCCGATCTGAATGCGGCGATCAAGCGCCCGACCGCGGCCAGCTATACCGGCAGCGTGGCGGTGGGCGGTGTGGTGCCGGTGGCCGACGCGGCCGCTTCCACCAGCGTGCCGACCGCGCCGGTGGCCGCAGTGGCGACGCCGCGTCCGGCGCCGGCCGCGCGGCCGAAGCCGGTGCGCAGCCACAAGGTGGGCAAGGGTGAGACCCTGGGTGCCATCGCGGCGAAGTTCCAGTGCGACGTGCCGACCCTGGCCCGCGCCAACGGCCTGAAGGCCCCGGCCTACAGCCTGCGCCACGGCCAGACGCTGAAGCTGCAGGGCTGCGACAAGTAATCCCCACGACCACTGGAATCCGCATGGACCTCGAAGCCACCCGCAACCTGTTCGCCAACCTCCGAGAAAACACCGACTGGGACATCAACGGCCCGTTGCTGTGGGGGTATTTCTTCGTCCACGCCACGGCCGAGCCGCTGCAGTCGCTGGCCAGCCATCTGCAGGCGCAGGGCTACACCCTGGTGGAACTGTTCGAGCAGGAGCCGGAAGAGGGTGACGCGCCGTTCCACGTGCTGCACGTGGAGCGCGTGGAGACCCACGACGAGGCCTCGCTGGACCGTCGCAACCAGGAATTCGCAGCGTTGGCCGCGGAACATGGCGTAGAGGATTACGACGGCATGGACGTCGGCCCGGCCCCGGTCCTGCAGTAACCAAAAAGGGGACGGAGGGGATTAAGTCGTTTATGCATAAACGACTTAATCCCCTCCGTCCCCTTTTTCTCAGCGCAGCTTCGCCAGTGCCTGGCCCAGCTGCACCGGGCTTTCGGCGCCCAGTTGCGGGGCGAACTCGGCTACGCCCGGCGGCAGCAGCACGATCACGGTCGAGCCGTAGTTGAAGCGTGCCATCTCGGCGAAGCGCTCCAGCTGGATGCCCTGGCCGCGGTAGTCCTTGCGGGTGATGCGATCACCATAGGCGGGGATCTCTTCACCGCTCCATACGGTTTCCACGCCGGACACCAGCAGCGCCCCCACCATCACGCTGACCATCGGGCCGAAGCTGGTGTCGAAGTGGCAGACCAGGCGCTCGTTGCGGGCGAACAGGCGTGGCACGCCATTCACCGCGGCCGGGCCAACGCTGAACAGGCGTCCGGGTACGTGCACGGTCTCGCGCAGGGTGCCGGTCCACGGCATGTGCACGCGGTGGTAGTCGCGCGGAGACAGGTACACGGTGGCGTACAGGCCCTCGTTGTACGGCTTGGCATCTTCGGCGCTGCCCAGCAGCTCGGCGGCGGTGAACGACTGGCCCTTGGCCTGGAAGATGCGGCCGGCCTCGATCCTGCCCAGCTGGCTGATGCGGCCGTCGGCCGGCATCACCAGGCTGCGCGGATCGGCATCGGCCACGCGCGCGCCGGGCTTCAGCGCACGGGTGAAGAACTGGTTGAAGGTCGCATAGCTGCGCGGGTCCGGGTTGGCGGCTTCGTCCAGGTTGACGTTGAACTTGCGGGTGACCGTGTCGATCAGCCAGCGCGATACGCGCGGATCGTCCGAGTACGCCAGCGAACGCGCCATCGAGGACAGCAGGCGGTGGGGCAGGGCGTACGTCAGGGCGGTGGTGAGGCTCATGGGGCGGTTTTCTCGGTCAGCTTCTGCAGGTCGCGGGCGATCGCCGGCGCGTTGAACGGGGGGCGCACCAGGCCGGCAAGGCGGCCCTGCGGGTCGAGCACGGCCAGGCTGGCCGAGTGCTCGACGGTGTAGTCCTCGGGGTTCTCGTCGAAGTGCTTGCCCGGCACCTTCTGGAACACGAAGCCCAGCGAGGTGGCGAAGCGCTCCAGTGACGGGATGTCGCCGGTAGCGGCCAGGGTGTCCTTGTGGAAGCCATGCACGTACTCGCCCAGGCGGGTGGCGCTGTCGCGGTCGGGGTCGACCGAGATGAACAGCACGCGCGGGCGCAGGCCATCGGGCAGGGCCTCCCACTGGTTCTGCGCGCCGGCCAGCTCGGCCAGCGTGGTCGGGCAGACGTCGGGGCAGAAAGTGAAGCCCAGGAACACCAGGGTCCAGTGGCCCTTCAGCTCGCCGGGGATCAGGCGGGTGCCGTCGGACTGGGCCAGGTTGAAGTCGGGCAGCGCGCGCGGCTGCGGGTACAGGGTGATCGCTTCGGTGGCCGGGGCGTTGGCCGGCGGCTTCGGCGCGAACACCTGCTGGGCGGCCAGCAGGCCGAGGCCCGCCGCCAGGGCGATCAGCAGGATGATGCCGGCGTTGCGATTGAACATGGGGGCCCCCGCGCGAAATGGGCTCCATCATACCGGCTGCGGCCGGATCGTTTCCGCCGCAACGGATGCCGGCGCGGGCGCCAGCCCCTATAATCGGGGGCCACTTTGCCCGCAGTACCGCCATGACCGCTGAAACGGCCGCCGAACTCCACACGATCATCGATCTGATCCGCTACGGCACCAGCCGTTTCAACGAAGCCGGACTGACCTTCGGGCACAGCTACGACAACGCGCTGGACGAGGCCACCCAGCTGGTGCTGCACAGCCTGCACCTGCCGCACGATCTCGGCCCGGCCTACGGCCAGGCGCGCCTGCTGCAGGCTGAAAAGCTGCGCGTGCTGGAGCTGTTCCAGCGCCGCATCGACGAGCGCATCCCGGCCGCCTACCTGACCGGCGAGGCCTGGTTCGCCGGCCTCAGCTTCAAGAGCGACGCGCGTGCACTGGTGCCGCGCTCGCCGATCGCCGAGCTGATCGAATGCGGCTTCGAGCCGTGGCTGGCCGGCCGTGACGTGCGCCGTGCGCTGGACCTGTGCACCGGTTCGGGCTGCATCGCCATCGCCATGGGCCACTACTACCCGAACTGGGAAGTGGACGGCGTCGACCTGAGCGACGAGGCACTGTCGCTGGCCGAGGAAAACAAGGAACGCCTGCAGGCGCACAACGTCACCCTGATCAAGTCGGACCTGTTCAACGGCCTGACCGGCCGCCACTACGACCTGATCGTCACCAATCCGCCGTACGTCACCAACGACGAGACCGATGCCCTGCCGCAGGAATACTCCTATGAGCCGGAAATGGGGCTGCGTGCCGGCGACGACGGCCTGGACCTGGTGCTGAAGATCCTGCGCGACGCACCGCTGCACCTGAGCGAAGACGGCCTGCTGATCTGTGAAGTGGGTGAGTCGGAGCAGCACCTGTACAAGCTGCTGCCGGAAGTGGACTTCCGCTGGGTCGAGTTCAAGGTCGGCCAGATGGGCATCTTCGCGGTCGAGTGCCGCGAGCTGATCGCCCACAGCGCCCGCATCACCGAACTGGCGGCGCAGCGCCCGTGAGTTCCAATTCGTTCGGCAAGCTGTTCACCGTCACCACGTTCGGCGAGTCGCACGGGCCGGCCATCGGCTGCGTGATCGATGGCTGTCCGCCGGGGTTGGCGCTGGACGCGGCCGAATTCGCCCACGATCTGCAGCGCCGCGCCACCGGCAAGAGCCGCCACACCTCGGCGCGCCGCGAAGCTGACGAGATCGAGATCCTGTCCGGCGTGTACGAAGGCCTGACCACCGGCACCCCGATCGCGCTGCTGATCCGCAACACCGACCAGCGCAGCAAGGATTACGCCAACATCGGCCAGCAGTTCCGTCCGGGTCATGCCGACTACAGCTACTGGCACAAGTACGGCATCCGCGACCCGCGCGGTGGCGGCCGTTCCTCTGCGCGCGAGACCACCATGCGTGTGGCTGCCGGCGTGGTCGCCAAGAAGTGGCTTGCAGAGCGCTTCGGCGTCACCGTGCGCGGCTACCTGTCGCAGCTGGGCGACATCACCCCGGCCGGTTTCGACTGGTCGGCGGTGGAAGACAATCCGTTCTTCTGGCCGCATGCCGCACAGGTGCCGGAGCTGGAGGCGTACATGGATGCGCTGCGCAAGTCCGGTGATTCGGTCGGCGCATGCGTGGACGTGGTCGCCGACAACGTGCCGCCGGGCTGGGGCGAGCCGATCTACGGCAAGCTTGATGGCGAACTCGCCGCCGCACTGATGAGCATCAACGCGGTGAAGGGCGTGGAGATCGGTGACGGTTTCGCCAGCGCTGCACAGAAGGGCACCGCGCACCGTGACCTGCTGACCCCGCAGGGTTTCACCAGCAACCATGCCGGCGGCATCCTCGGTGGCATCTCCACCGGGCAGCCGGTGGTCGCGTCGATCGCGTTGAAGCCGACCTCCAGCCTGCGCCTGCCGGGTCCGTCGCTGGACACCGACGGCAATGTGGTCGAAGTGGTCACCACCGGTCGCCACGATCCCTGCGTCGGTATCCGCGCCACCCCGATCGCCGAGGCGATGATGGCGATGGTGCTGATGGACCAGGCGCTGCGCCACCGCGCGCAGTGCGGCGACGTCGGTACGATCACCCCGCGTATCCCCGGGCAGATCGATGGCTGATGCGCGGCCGACGGTGTGGGTGAGCCAGCCGCTGATCGAGGCGGCCCTCGCGCCGCTGCGCGATCGCGTGCAGTTGCGCGCCACCGACACCGTCACCGCCTGGTCGCCGCAGCAGATCGCTGAACAGCTGGCCAGCGCCGACGGCGCGATCATCACCCTCAACGAACGCATCGGTGCGGCCCAGGTGGCCGACGCCGCGCAGTTGCAGGTAATCGCGAATGTCGGGGTCGGCTACAACAACCTGGACGTCGACGCGCTCAGCGCGGCCGGCATCCTCGCCAGCAACACCCCGGACGTGCTGACCGAGACCACCGCTGATCTCGGCTTCGCCCTGTTGATGGCCACTGCACGCCGGATCACCGAATCCGAACGCTGGCTGCGCGAAGGGCAGTGGCAGCAATGGTCGTTCCAGACCATGCTTGGCGCCGACATCCACGGCAGCACGCTGGGCATCCTCGGCATGGGCCGCATCGGCCAGGGCATCGCCCGCCGTGGTGCGCACGGTTTCGGCATGAAGGTGCTGTACCACAACCGTTCGCGCCTGCCGGCCGATACCGAGGCCGCGCTTGGCGCTTCCTACGTGGACCTGGACACGCTGCTGGCGCAGTCCGACCACCTGGTCACCGTGCTGCCGTACACCCCGGCTTCGCACCACCTCATCGATGCGGCGGCGCTGGCGAAGATGAAGCCTTCGGCCACCCTGGTGAACATCGCCCGCGGCGGCATCGTCGACGAACTGGCCCTGGCCGAAGCGCTGGCCAACGGCCGTCTTGCAGCCGCCGGCCTGGACGTCTACGAGGGCGAACCGACGGTGCGTCCGGAGCTGCTGGCGCTGCGCAACGTGGTGCTGACCCCGCACATCGGCAGTGCCTCGCTGGCCACGCGCACGGCGATGGTACAGCTGGCCGTGGATAATCTGCTTTCCGGGCTCGGCCTGGAGGGCGGCCCGTCGCGCATGCCGAGTGCGATCAACGCCGACGCGGCGATGGCCGCGCGCGTGACGCTGGGCAAAAAAACCGGGAAACGATAGGGAACCTCCGCGCGCCCCGCTTGAGGAGGTTCCCCGAACCCTGCTGTCGTGCGTGAATTTTTCCCATCCCGTTTTCGTGAGAGTTTCCCCCATGAGCAATGCACAGCGCAGTTTCCACGTCGCCGTCGTCGGTGCCACAGGTGCGGTCGGCGAGACCATGTTGTCGATCCTGGCCGAGCGTGACTTCCCGGTTGGCACCCTGAGCGTCCTCGCCTCCGAGCGTTCGGCCGGTGGCGAGATCGAGTTCAATGGCCAGAAGGTCAAGGTCCAGGACCTGGCCACCTTTGATCCGACCGGCGTCGAGATCGCCCTGTTCTCGGCCGGTGGCAGCGTGTCCAAGGAGTACGCACCGAAGTTCGCCGCCGCCGGTGCGGTGGTGATCGACAACTCCTCGGCCTTCCGTTACGACGATGACGTGCCGCTGGTGGTGTCCGAAGTCAACCCGGAGCAGGTTGCCAACCGCCCGCGCGGCATCATCGCCAACCCGAACTGCTCGACCATGCAGATGCTGGTGGCGCTGGCGCCGCTGCACCGCAAGTACGGCATCGAGCGGATCAACGTGTCCACCTACCAGTCGGTGTCTGGTGGCGGCCGTTCGGCGACCGAAGAGCTGGGCAAGCAGACCGGTCAGCTGCTGAGCTTCCAGGAGATCGATCCGCAGCGCTTCCCGGTGCAGATCGCTTTCAACCTGATCCCGCACATCGATGACTTCCAGGACAACGGCTTCACCAAGGAAGAGATGAAGCTGGTCTGGGAAACCCGCAAGATCCTCGGCGATGACAGCATTCTGGTGAACCCGACTGCAGTACGTGTGCCGGTGTTCTATGGCCACTCCGAGTCGGTGGCGATCGAAACCCGCGACAAGGTCACCGTGGCCGAGGCGCGCGCGCTGCTGGAACAGTCGCCGGGCATCGAAGTGGTGGATCGCCATGAAGCAGGTGGCTACCCGACCCCGGTCACCCATGCCTCGGGTACCGACGCGGTGTACGTCGGCCGCATCCGCGAGGACCTGTCGCACCCGCGTGGCCTGAACCTGTGGATCGTCTCGGACAATGTGCGCAAGGGCGCTGCCCTGAACGCTGTGCAGCTGGCCGAGCTGGTCGCCGCCGAACAGCGCTGATCACCGCGGTTGCCTGACCGGTAGTGCCGGCCGCTGGCCGGCATTGCCGTGATGTATGGACGAGCGTGTCTGCCGGCCAGCGGCCGGCACTACCGAAGGTCGCCGTCGGTGGGTGCGGACCGTGGTCCGCACGCTTTATAGTGTCGCCCATGAATAAACGGGCCCGGGGCGCGAAACGCCCGCTCCTCTATCTTTCCACCGCGCTGCTGGCGCTGGCCAGCAGTTCGGCGCTCGCGCTGGGGCTGGGCGACATCCGTGTCCTGTCCAAGCCGGGCCAGCCGCTGCTGGCCGAAATCCCGGTGGTCTCGGCCGATCCGTCCGAGCTGGAGAACCTGCGCGTGGCACTGGCCTCGCCGGTCACCTTCGAGCGCGTCGGCCTGCAGCGGCCGAGCGGGCTGGTCAGCGAACTGCAGTTCGAGCTGACCCGCAACGCGCAGGGCCGGGCGGTGGTGCGTGTCACTTCGCAGACGCCGGTCGAGACCCCGTCACTGAGCTTCCTGATCGAGGCCGACTGGGGCCAGGGCCGGCTGGTGCGCGAGTACTCGGCGCTGGTTGATGCGCCGGCCAGCGCGCTGTCCGTGGCCGAGCCGGAAATCGTCGCCCCGGCAGGCACCCTGACCAACACCATTGCCCGTGAAGCGGCGCCTGCACCGGCGGTCGCGGCGGCGGCCCCTGCATCGACGCGGGCGCCGGTCGCACCACCGGCGCCGGCATCCGCGCCCGCACGTCCGCGTGCAGCGCCGGCAACGATGACCGCACCGGCGGCCGACGGCAGCGTCACTGTGCAGCGTGGGCAGACCCTGTCGCAGATTGCCAGCGCGGTGGCCCGTGGCAACCAGGTCAGCCGCGATCGCGCGATGATCGCACTGCTGCGTGCCAACCCCGAAGCCTTCATCCGTGGCAACGTGAACCTGCTCAAGCAGGGCGCGGTGCTGCGCATGCCCGGCAACGATGCGCTGGCGTCGGTCGATGCCGGCGAGGCTGCGGCGCTGGTGCGTGAACACGCTGCACAGTGGCGGCAGGCGCGCACCGTGCCGCAACCGGCAGGCACGGTTGCAGCGGTCGCCACGGCGGCAGCCGCGAACGCTTCTTCCCCGGCTGCGGCCAACGGGGCACGACTTGAAATCGCTCCGGCGCTGGCGTCCGACGCCGCGCGCGCGGGCACAACCACCGGCACCGGAGCCGGCAGCGAGGGTGACATGCTGGGCAATGAACAACTGCGCCAGGCCCGCGAGGACATCGCGACCCGCGATGCCGAGATCGGCGAACTGAAGCAGCGCGTGGCCGACCTGGAGAAGCTGAAGACACAGCAGCAGTCGCTGATCGCGATGAAGGACAACGATCTGGCCGCCGCGCAGCAGCGCCTGGCGCAGGCGCCGGGTGCGCGCGATGCGGCCACGCCCTGGTACTGGCTGGGCCTGCCGGTGCTGTTGCTGGCTGCCGCTGCGGCCTGGCTGCTGCGCCGTCGCAAGCCGTCGCCGTTGCCGCCGCTGCGCGAGGAAGACGACGCGGCCGGCCTGGCCGCGGCCGTACCTGCGGGGGCCGCACTGGATACGCTGGCCGAGCAATCCTCGTGGTCGGCGGCGGTGGCTGATGGTGGTCGCCAGGAACCGGCGATGCCGGCCTGGGCGACCGATACCGAAGTGCAGCGCGAGTTGACTGCCGATGTCGGCGTCGCGACGCAGGCCGACTGGCAGGCGCAGACGCTGCGCGATGACGAGGTGGTGGAACTGCCGGAAGCGGTGACCGATCTGCCGCGCTGGGACGAGCCGATGGCCAGCGGCGAGGACGATGCACCGGCCCGGCCTGTGCAGGACGAGCCGGCCGAGGTGGCCATACCGGACTACGCCCTGCACGCCGAGCAGCAGCCGCAGTTCCGCGGCGTGTTCGACCTGCCCGCAGAGGCGCATGACGGTGCAGCGTCCGCCGAGGCGCTTCATCACAGCCCCATCGATGCCGCGCAGGACGACGCAGGCGCCGCACCGGCCGGCGAGGGTGGCTGGCCGCCGCGCGCCAGCCAGGAGCGCCTGGAATTGGCCATCGCCTACCTCGACCTGGGCGATGCACAGACCGCTCGCACGTTGTTGCAGGAAGTCGCCGAAGGCGGCGACCTGCACTGCCAGGCACAGGCCCGCGAACTGCTGGCCCGCCTGTCGTGACCGAACCTGCTGACAAGGACCTTGCCATGAGCCGCGAGCGCCGCATCGACTACGTTGAATTCGCCTCCACCGATCCGGCGGCCAGCCGTGCCTTTTTCGAGAAGGTGTTCGGCTGGTCGTTCGTCGACTATGGCAGCGACTACACCGCCTTCGACGACGGTCGCCTGCAGGGCGGCTTCTTCCGTGGCCAGCCACAGCGCGCCAGTGATGCCGGCGCACCGCTGCTGGTGCTGTATGCCGAGCAGTTGGCGCCGATCGAGGCTGCAGTGCGGGACGCGGGCGGCGAGATCGTGCGGCCGGTATTCTCTTTTCCTGGTGGCAGCCGCTTCCAGTTCGTCGAGCCCGGTGGCAACGAACTGGCGGTCTGGTCCGAACGCGATCCGGCCTGAGCGCCGCCCCATCCGCAACATCGAGGTAGCACATGCGTTACGCGCTTGGCGTCGAGTACGACGGCAGCGATTTCAGGGGCTGGCAGCAGCTGGGCGAGGGTGGCCCCAGCGTGCAGGCAAGCCTTGAGCAGGCCCTGTCGTCGGTCGCCGACGCACCGCTGCAGGTGGTCTGTGCCGGCCGCACCGATGCCGGCGTGCACGGCCAGTGCCAGGTCGTGCATTTCGACACCGACGTGGTGCGCGATCCGCGCGCCTGGATGCTCGGCACCACCACCCGCCTGCCGCGCTCGATCGCGGTGCGCTGGTGCGTGCCGGTGGCCGATGATTTCCATGCCCGCTTCTCGGCACGCGCGCGCCGCTATCGTTACCGCCTGCTCAACCGCGAGGTGCGGCCGGCGCTGGGCCGGCAGACCCTGAGCTGGGAGCGCCGCGCGCTGGACGAGACCCTCATGCATGCAGCCGGCCAGGCCCTGCTCGGCGAGAACGACTTCAGCGCGTTCCGATCGGTGCAGTGCCAGGCCCTGCATGCGCGGCGTGAGCTGCAGTCGCTGCAGGTCAGCCGCGAGGGGGAGGTGATCGAGGTCGCCGTGCGCGGCAATGCATTCCTTCATCACATGGTCCGCAATATCGTCGGATCGCTGATCCTGGTGGGCAGTGGCGAGAAGCCGGCGGAATGGATCGCCGAACTGCTGGCCGGGCGCGATCGCACCGTAGCTGGTCCCACCGCACCGCCGCAGGGCCTGGTGTTCCTTGGGCCCCTGTACCCCGACAACTGGCATCTGCCCGCCGAGGTCACGCTATGAGCCGCTCCTACTACCGCACGCGCATCAAGTTCTGTGGCATGACCCGGGCCGGCGATGTCCGCCTGGCCGGTGAGCTGGGCGTGGACGCGGTGGGTTTCATCTTTGCCCGTGAAAGCAGCCGCCGGGTGGCCCCGGCCGAGGCGCGCGCGATGCGCCAGGCGATCGCACCGATGGTCGATGTGGTGGCCCTGTTCCGCAACAACAGCAAGGAAGAAGTGCGCGAAGTGCTGCGTACGGTGCGGCCGACCCTGCTGCAGTTCCACGGCGAGGAAGACGAGAGCTTCTGCCGCAGCTTCAACATGCCGTACCTGAAGGCGATCGCCATGGGCGGGCGTGAAGAGATCAACGCCCGCACCCTGCAGCTGCGCTATCCCAGCGCTGCTGGCTTCCTGTTCGACAGCCATGCCCCAGGAGGCGGTGGCGGCACCGGCGTGGCTTTCGATTGGGGCCGCGTCCCGACCGGCCTGCACCGTCCGTTCCTGCTGGCCGGTGGCCTGAATCCGGAAAACGTCTACGACGCTGTGCTGGCCACGCTGCCGTGGGGCGTGGACGTGTCCAGTGGCATCGAGCTGGAGCCCGGTATCAAGGACGGCTACAAGATGCGCACCTTCGTCGAGGAAGTACGTCGCGCGGACTGCACGGTTCTCGAGTGAAGCACTGATCTTTGGTGCGCCCGCGCCCGGTGGGGCATGGGCGGCTGCTGAATGCGATGGACGTCTCAATTCCGGGTGAGGCAAGCTCGCCCATCCTGGAGTCGACGTCACCAGAACATCTGATCGTACACACTAGGCGCAGCCAGCCGTGGCTGGGTGCGTGCATGGGCGCGCGTGGTTCATCGTGCCCCGGTGGTACGTCATCCCCCTTCAATGAGGTTGCAATGGATATGCCCCATCTTTCGTCCCGTCGTATTCGTCTGGCCCGTATGGCGATTGTTCCGGGCCTGCTGCTTGCCTTGGGCGCGTGCGCGGCGGGCGATTCGTCGAACCCGGCTGCATCCACGCCGGTGGCGGCGACTACCGCAGCACCCACACCTGCACCCGCAGCGGTCACTGCCCCGGCGGCGGCCACAGCCAGCAGCGGGCTGGCCGCACTGATCCAGGCCAGCGGCGTGACCTGCACCAACGCCAGTGCCGGCACCGGCTGTACCGCCGGTGATGTCGACAGCGGAGACTTCTACGACGTGGAACTGTCGCCGGACTGCGGCGAGCAGGGCTTCTTCGCCGGCGTGGCCGAAGACAAGGGCGTGGAAGCGCTCAACGCGGTGCCGAGCACCGGCAGCAAGACCCACGCAACGGCAACGCTGTCCAAGGGACAGCTGGTGTGCGTGCAGGGCATCGGGCGCACAGGACAGAATCCGCTGTTCTACTACGTCGTTGCGATCCCCGCCGCGACGGTTGCCAAGTGCAAGGGCAATGCGTTGTGTGACACCTATGGCGACCGGCCGATCAGCGGCCTGGCGGGCACCGCAGGCGAGGCCTGCCACGCGACGGCACCTGGGCACTACGCCGGAAACTGCGCGCAGGGGTGGGTGGCTGCGGACGTGCTCGACGTGTTTTCCAACGGAATGTAATCACCGCCGGGGGAGCGGTCCAATCAACCACTGGCAAAGGAACAGCTCATGTCGGATCCAAAGGTCACCCGGGTGGTCAGCAGCGTCGGTAAGACGCGTACGCTGGAAATGGACGATGGCAGTGTCATCGAACGATCAGGCGGCAGCGTCTCGTGGCGCAACAACAATCCAGGAAATCTCAAGTTTGAATTCGCCGGCAGTGCCGACACGACAGTGACCAACCCGCGCACGCGGGAACAGGCACTGGACGCGGCGCAGGGCCGCTACAAGGGCGTGGTCGGCCTGGATCAATGGGGCAACGCGGTCTTCGAAAGCTATGAAGCCGGACGTGTGGCGAAGATCCAGTTGCTCGAGCGCCGGTTCGGCGACAAGACCGTCGAGGAAATGCTGCCCAGCTATTCCAAGAAGGACTACAGCGGCACCACCCACCACAAGGAGCAGGCCGCCACCATCTATGCCGAAGGTGACCGCCAGGGCGTCGATCTGCGTTCGAAGACCGTTGGCCAGATGAGCGTGCGTGAGCGCGAAGTACTGGCCGATGGCATTCGCCGTTTCGAGGGATGGCAGCCGGGCGACGTCGCCACTGTGCAACAGCCAACGCGCACGGCCGGCACCGCACCCGTGCAGACGCAGGCCCAGACGCAGGTGCAGACACCGTCGGTGGCGGCGCCCGCTGCCGGACAGGCAGCGGCTGCAGTGGGCAGTGCCGCGGTCTACAACGAGGCCCATCAGCATTTCCTGGCCTCGGGCCGCCAGTACGAATACGGGCGCCCGGACCACCCGCGCCCGGGCCGCGACAGCAGCCGGCTGGAGCGCGACCTGGATGGCGACGGACGCCTCGGCGTGGACTGCTCGGCATTTGTGTGGCGCGGGCTGAAGAACGCCGGCTACGACGTGCGCGGTGAGAACGCCGCGGGCTTCACCACCTCGACGCTGTTCAATGGTGCGAACACGACGGCCTACGCGCGTGAGCATTTCGATGTGACCTCGGCGGCGGAAGCACGCAAGCCGAACGGATCGCTGAAGCAGGGCGACATCCTGATGTTCTCGTCGTCGCAGGGTCAGCACGTCGGTATTTTCAAAGGCTACGACGCGCACGGCAACATCCAGTTCATCGGTTCGCAGGGAAGCACCGGGCCGGCCGAGGTCACCATCCGCCCGGGCGGTTACTGGGACGGTGGTGGTACGCGCATCGTCGGCGCACTGACGCCGAAACCCGAGTTCCAGGTGCGTGCACCGCTGCACGGCAATGGTGATCCGGCGCCTGCCCGGGCGGCTGCGCCATCGGCGGACGCCGTTCCGCATCCGGCGCCGGCCGAGGTGATGAAGCAGGGCCAGCGGGGCGGTGACGTGCAATCGCTGCAGCAGACGCTCAACCAGCTGGGCGTACGCGATGGGCAGGGCCATCGACTGGCCGAGGATGGCCGTTTCGGCGAACACACCCGCGAGGCGGTGATTGCGTTCCAGAAGCAGCAGGGCCTGGCCGCCGATGGCATTGTTGGCCGCCACACCAGCACGGCACTGGCGGCGGGCCGAAGCCACGAGCCACCTGCAGCGGCACCGAAGGGGCCGTCGTTGAACGATGCTTCGCATCCGGACCACGCACTGCACAACGCGATCCGCAGCAAGCTTCCAAGCGTGTTCTCCGAGGAGGCGGCGGCCAACGTCACGCTGCATGCAAAGCAGAGTGGTATCGATGCGGCCGACAAGCTGCAGAGCATCACCGTGCAGGACGGCAAGGCGTTCGTGATGGGGACCACGCCGGGCTTCCGCGCTGCGGTTGACCTGGCCCAGGCGCCGCCCTCGCTGGAACAGACCAGCGCGAAGCTGCTGGGGGATCCGTCACACCAGCAGCAGGTGCAGGAAGAACAGCATCGGGTCGCCATGGGCGGCCGCTGAGGCCTGTGTCACGGCCGGCACCGGGCGGAGCTGACTCCGCCCGGATGGCCGGCCGGTGCGCACCCGCGCGGCGACGCGGGTTACTGCAGTTGCGTTGCGGCCCAGTCGGCCAGTGCTTCCACCCGCGGATCCAGCCGGCCCTCCGGCCACGCCAGCACCCAGAGGCCACCGGTGGCGGCAAATCCCCAGGGCGCGACCAGCCGCCCCGCCGCCAGGTCTTCGGCCACCAGCGGTTCCGGCGCGATCGCCGGGCCAAGCCCGGCAACGGCGGCCTCCAGCAGGTAGTACAGGTGCTCGAAGGCGGTGCCCAGCTGCAGCGTCGAGGTGTCCAGTCCATGTGCCTGCGCCCAGGCCGGCCACGCCTGCGGTCGTGAGCTGGTATGCAGCAGCGTCTCCTGCAGCAGAGCTGATGGCGGCCGATGGCGCAGCCGCTGTGCCGCCGGATGCGACGGCGCCACCACCACGCCGACCCGTTCCGGTGCCAACTCACGGACCTGCCATCCGCGTGGCCACGGCCCTTGCGCCAGCAGCAGCACCGCGTCCAACGCCGCCTGCGCGTCGGTGAAGCTGCCATCCAGTGCAGACCACTGCAGGCGCACGCCGGGCAGGGCGGTCTGCAGCGCCGGCAGGCGCGGGATCATCCAGCGTGCCAGCACGCTGCCACTGCAGCCCAGCACCAGTGCCGCAGATCCCGTCGGCCGCCGCAACTCACGTACGCAGTCCTCGATGCCGGCGAAGGCCTCGCTGCACGCTGCCTGCAGCCGGGTGCCGGCGGCGGTGAGGCGCAGGCCCCGGCCGGCACGCTGGAACAGCGCCAGGCCCAGATGGTCTTCCAGCAACTTCAACTGCCGGCTGACCGCACCGTGGGTGACGTGCAGGTCCTGGGCGGCGCGGCCGACGCCGCCCAGGCGGGCCGTGGCTTCGAAGGCACGCAGTGCGTTGAGCGGCGGGAGCTGGGACGTGCTCATGTGAGTTTTCCTGACGATATGCGCCAGATAATATCCATTTTCCGGTCACGACCCGTGCGCTAGAGTATCCACCTGTCTGAACCACCGGTCGTATCCATGTCTGCCTCTCCCATTTCCGACTACCACGCCTTCCCGGATGCCCAGGGCCACTTCGGCCGCTACGGCGGCAGTTTCGTTGCCGAAACCCTGGTGGGCCCGCTGCAGGAACTGGCCCAGGCCTATGACCAGGCCCGCCAGGACCCGGAATTCCAGGCCGCCTATGACCGCGATCTGGCCCATTACGTGGGCCGGCCGAGCCCGATCTACCACGCCCAGCGCCTGAGCGACCATGTCGGCGGTGCGCAGATCCTGCTCAAGCGCGAGGACCTGAACCATACCGGCGCGCACAAGATCAACAACACCATCGGCCAGGCCCTGCTGGCCGCGCGGATGGGCAAGAAGCGCATCATCGCCGAGACCGGTGCCGGCCAGCATGGTGTGGCCAGCGCCACCGTCGCGGCCCGGCTGGGCCTGGAATGCGTGGTGTACATGGGCGCCACCGACATCGAGCGGCAGAAGATCAATGTCTATCGCATGAAGCTGCTCGGCGCGACGGTGGTGCCGGTCACGTCCGGCTCGGCCACGCTGAAGGACGCGCTCAACGAAGCGATGCGCGACTGGGTGACCAACGTGCAGGACACCTTCTACATCATCGGCACCGTCGCCGGCCCGGATCCTTACCCGCGCATGGTGCGCGACTTCAACGCCATCGTCGGCCGCGAAGCCCGCGAGCAGATGCTGGCCGAGTACGGCCGGCTGCCCGATGCGATCACCGCCTGCGTCGGCGGCGGCAGCAATGCGATCGGCCTGTTCCATGCCTTCCTCAATGATCGCCAGGTCGAGATCGTCGGTGCCGAAGCGGCCGGTGATGGCATCCACACCGGTCGCCACGCCGCGTCGATCGCCGCCGGCCGCCCGGGCGTGCTGCATGGCAACCGCACCTATGTGCTGTGCGACGACGATGGCCAGATCATCGAGACCCACTCGGTGTCGGCCGGTCTGGACTATCCGGGCGTCGGCCCGGAGCACGCCTTCCTGGCCGATTCCGGCCGTGCACGCTACCTCGGTATCACCGACGAGGAGGCCCTGCAGGCGTTCCATCTGCTGGCACATACCGAGGGCATCCTGCCGGCGCTGGAATCCAGCCACGCCCTGGCCCAGGCGATCAAGCTGGCGCGTGGACGCCCGCGTGACCAGATCGTGCTGTGCAACCTGTCCGGCCGTGGCGACAAGGATGTGCATACCATCGCCGCGCGCGAGGGGCTGGTGCTGTGAATTACGTGCTGCGCCATGGTGGCGCGCTGGTGCTGGCGGTGGGGTTGGGGGGCTGCACGCCTCCCGATCCACCCGTGCTGGCGCCTGCGCCGGCAGCGCCCGCGGCCATCGCACCGGCGCAGCATCCGGCCAGCAACGACGACATGGCCCACCGCCCGATCGACGACGCACCGGAGGCCGTTGCGGCTGCAGCGGCCGATGTGGACAGCGCTCCGTCCGTGGTCTCGGTGGCGCTGGACCATGCCGGCGAGGTGCTGATCGGCCAACCGTTCAGCGAAGTGCAGGCGGACGGCCACTGGCATTCGGCGGGGCTGCACGAGGCCACGCAGGGGCGCTGCGAGTATTACGAGCGCGGCACGCTGCCGGAAGGCGTGGCGATGATGGTGCAGGACGGCGACGTGGTGCGCTTCGACCTGGCCCCCATCGATGATTCCGGCCAAGTGGTGGTCCAGCCGGGGCCGTTCGGCCTGCGCCTGGACATGCCACGGGCGCAGGCACTGCGGCAGCTCCCGCGTGGTGCCACCGCGCAGCCCTATGGCAATGATCCGGAAGCCGGCGAGACCCTGCTCTGGCAGGACCCGGGCTCGGATCTGGCAATCCGCGTGGAGATCGTCGATGGCGTTGTATCGAGAATGTACTGGGGCGCCAGTGGCGCTGTTGATCTGATTGAAGGATGTACCTGACATGTCCGTTGAGCGTATCGATGCCTGTTTCGCCCGCCTGCGTGCCGCTGGCCGCAAGGCGCTGATTCCGTTCGTCACCGCCGGTGATCCGTCGCTGGAGGCCACCGTGCCGGTCATGCATGCGCTGGTCGATGCCGGCGCCGACGTGATCGAACTGGGCGTGCCGTTCTCCGACCCGATGGCCGATGGTCCGACCATCCAACGCAGCTCCGAGCGGGCACTGGCACGGGGCGCAGGAAGCCGCTATGTGCTGCAGTCGGTGGCGCAGTTCCGCGAGCGCGACACGCAGACTCCGGTGGTGCTGATGGGCTACCTGAACCCGGTGGAGATCCACGGCTACTCGGCATTCGCCAGGGATGCGGTCGACGCGGGCGTGGATGGCGTGCTGCTGGTCGACCTGCCGCCGGAAGAAGCTGGTGAAGCGCTGCAGGCCTTCGACGCGGCTGGCCTGGCGCTGGTCCTGCTGGCCTCGCCGACCACCAGCGAAGCACGCGCCGACAAGTTGCTGGCGCTGGCCCGTGGCTATCTCTATTACGTCAGTTTCGCCGGCGTCACCGGCGCCTCCGAGCGCCTGGACAGCGCCGCTGCCAGCGCACGGCTGCAGGCATTGCGCGAGCGGGCCTCGGTGCCGGTGGTGGCGGGCTTCGGCATCAAGGATGCCGCCAGTGCCGCCGCCATGGCCCGCCAGGCGGACGGCGTGGTGGTCGGCAGCGCGCTGGTGGCGGCACTGGCCGAAGCGGGCTCGGCCGACGACGCGGCCCAGCGTGCGCGGGCCTTCCTCGCCCCGCTGCGGCAGGCGCTGGACGCCTGACGGTAGCGCTGGGCCATGCCCGGCGATGCGTCAGGCAGGGACATCCGCCGGGCATGGCCCGGCGTTTCCTGCCCTAAACGTACGTCCCAGCATGGTTTTTTCCCGGCCGTCGCGGGGCCGACAAGGGGTGCACGGGCGGGGAAAGCGGAGCTAGACTGTCCGCCTTTGCGGCCCCTGGGCCGCCCTGAACGGAAGTGTCCTCCCGCATGAGTTGGCTCAGCAAGTTGATGCCGTCCGGCATCCGCACCGACAACACCCCCAGCAAGAAGCGCAGTGTCCCCGAGGGCCTGTGGGAAAAGTGCAGCAGCTGCGGCAGCGCGCTGTACCGGCCGGAGCTGGAAGAGAATCTGGAAGTCTGCCCGAAGTGCGGTCATCACATGGCGATCCGCGCCCGCGCGCGCCTGGCCGCGTTGTTCGACGCCGACAGCACCACCGAGATCGGTGCGCGCCTGGGGCCGACCGATCTGCTCAAGTTCAAGGACCAGAAGAAGTACAGCGAGCGCATCAAGATCGCGCAGAAGAACACCGGTGAATATGATGCGCTGATCGCCATGCGCGGCCTGCTCAAGGGCCGCGCGCTGGTGGCGTCGTCGTTCGATTTCGCCTTCATGGGCGGCTCGATGGGCTCGGTGGTCGGTGAGCGCTTCGCGCTGGCCGCCGAAACCGCGGTCGAGATCGGTGCGCCCTACGTGTGCTTCTCGCAGAGTGGCGGCGCACGCATGCAGGAGGGCCTGTTCTCGCTGATGCAGATGGCCAAGACCTCGGCCGCGCTGGGCAAGCTGCGTGAAGCCGGCCTGCCGTACATCTCGGTGCTGACCCACCCGACCACCGGTGGCGTGTCGGCGTCGTTTGCGATGCTGGGCGACATCAACATCGCCGAGCCGCAGGCGCTGATCGGCTTCGCCGGCCCGCGCGTGATCGAGCAGACCGTGCGCGAGAAGCTGCCGGAAGGCTTCCAGCGCTCGGAGTTCCTGCTCGAGCACGGTGCCATCGACCAGATCTGCGATCGCCGCGAACTGCGCGACCGCCTGTCCGATCTGCTGGCGATGCTGGGCCGGCAGCCGGCGCCGGAGGTGGCTTGATGGGAGGCCGCAAATACTTCGGTACTGATGGCATCCGCGGGCGGGTTGGCCAGGGCGTGATCTCGGCCGACTTCGTACTGCGCCTGGGCAATGCCCTGGGCCGTGTCCTGGTCGCCCAGCGTGGCCAGGACGGGCGCCGGCCGATCGTGGTGATCGGCAAGGACACCCGCATTTCCGGTTATATGTTCGAAGCGGCACTGGAAGCCGGCCTGGTGGCCGCCGGTGCCGACGTGCAGCTGCTGGGGCCGATGCCGACCCCGGCGGTCGCGTTCCTGACCCGGACGCTGGGCGTGGATGCCGGTATCGTCATCAGTGCCTCGCACAACCCGCATTACGACAACGGCATCAAGTTCTTCTCCGCCCAGGGCGAGAAGCTCGACGATGCCACCGAGCTGGCGTTGGAGGCGGCGCTGGACGTGCCGTTCACCACCGCCGAATCGGAGAAGCTGGGCAAGGCCTCGCGCGCGCGCGAAGCGGTGGGCCGTTACATCGAATTCTGCAAGGCCAGCGTGCCGCGCGCGTTCGATCTGCGGGGCGTGCGCCTGGTGCTCGATTGCGCACACGGTGCCACCTACCAGATCGCGCCGCTGTTGTTCCGCGAACTGGGGGCCGAAGTGATCGGCATCGGTGCCGAGCCCAACGGCGTCAACATCAACGCCGGGGTCGGTTCCACCCATATCGACAATCTGGCGGCCAAGGTCCGTGAGACCCGTGCCGATCTCGGCATCGCCTTCGATGGTGACGGCGACCGCGTGCTGATGGCCGATGACCAGGGCAACCCGGTCGATGGTGATGATCTGCTCTACATCCTGGCGCGCGCATGGAAGGCCGAAGGCCGCCTGCGCGGCCCGGTGGTCGGCACCTTGATGAGCAACTATGGCGTCGAGAAGGCCTTCGCCGACCTGCAGATTCCGTTCGAGCGCAGCAATGTCGGCGATCGTTACGTGCACCAGGCGCTGATCGAAGGCGGTGGCGTGCTCGGTGGCGAAGCCTCCGGCCATCTGCTGTGCCTGGACCGGGCCACCACCGGTGACGGCATTGTCAGCGCCCTGCAGGTGCTGGTGGCGCTGCGCAACAGCGGACAGACCCTGCGACAGGCGTTGAAGGGGTTGCTGCGGGTACCGCAGAAGACGGTCAATGTGCGGCTGGGCAATGTCTCGGCCAAGGCCACTGTGCAGGCTGACAGCGTGCAGGCCGCACTGGCCGTGGCTCAGCAGTCGGTGGCCGGTCGAGGCCGCGCGTTCCTGCGTCCGTCCGGTACCGAGCCGGTGGTGCGGGTCACGGTCGAAGCCGATGATGCGGCGCTGATGCAGGACACGCTCGATCGTCTGTCCGCTGCCGTGCGTGAAGCGGCCGCCTGATCCGGGCGGCGCTGCAGGCAGGAACCCCGACATGGCCGCGAAAGCGGCCATGTCGCTTTTCGCATGCCTGGAGCACGGCGCCAGGCTGAATCATCTGATACCCGCATCGCACTTGAAGAGGGTGTTCAGCTGGCGCTGGCCGCTTGCTGACACCGGCTACACGCGCCGGGGGGTATTCCCGCAGTCAGGATCCACGGCGTTTCCCATCATCGGTGTTGGGCCGGGGATCGGGTCGGAGCAACAGTGCTTCTTCCATCCATGTTTCAAGGACAAGGACAAGGGTCATGAACACTTCACTGCGCCTCAGCCGCTATCTGCTGGGAGGGGCGTTGGTGGTCCTGCCGCTGCTGGGCGGCATCTCCACCGCCAGCGCCGAACGCCATCCGGGAGGCGGACCGCACATGGGCGCGGTCCGCGAGGAACCGATGCGCTCACCACTGGGCTATACCCGCATGGAACGACCGCGCGAAGTTACCAATGCGCGCCCGCAGTTCCGTGATGAGTACCGGCACAATTTCCGTGCCGACCATGGCTTCCGCATCGGCCCGTACCATCCGCCGGTCGGCTTCCAGTACCGCCGCTGGCACTACGGCGAGATCCTGCCGCGGCCGTTCTGGGTCGGTGACTACATCCTCAACGATTTCTGGTTGTTCGATCTGGACTTCCCGCCGATGGGCTACGAGTGGGTGCGCTTCGGTCCGGATGCACTGCTGATCAACACCGGCAACGGCGAGATCGTGCAGACCGTCTACGGTCGCTTCATCTGATGCCCGCGACCATCGCAGGCGCGCCTGGCCTGCGTTGACCGTCCACCGCTCGTAAAGGCAACAGGCTGTTCCATCCCGCGCCTTCCCGGCCACCACCGGGGAGGCGTGGGTGTGCCAGGGGATACCGGCAGTGGAGAGTGCCAATGCAAGCAGAGGTGACGCCGCCTGCGACGCGGCGAGGCAGCAGGAACGTGTGGACGTGGGTGCTGGTGGTCGTTGTGGCGGTGGCGATCGCGCTGCTGGCCCGATGGCTGGCTGGCCATGGCGGGGGCAGCGGCGGCGGGCGACCGACCGCATCGGTCAGCGTCGAAAAGGTCGCCCGCATGGACGTGCCGGTAACGATCACCGCGATCGGTACCGTCACCCCGCTGGCCACCGCCACGGTGCGCTCGCAACAGGCCGGCGTGCTCGGGCGCATCCTGTTCCGCGAGGGACAGCCGGTGCAACAGGGGCAGGTGCTGGCCGAGGTCGATCCGCGGCCGTTCCAGGCAGCACTGGCCCAGGCGCGTGCAGACCAGCTGCGTGACCAGGCACAGTTGGCCGCGGCCAAGGTTGATCTGGCGCGCTACCGCACGCTGCTCGCGCAGGACTCGATCGCCAGCCAGCAGGTCGATACCCAGGCCGCCTTGGTACGCCAGCTGCAGGGCACGGTACAGGCGGATGCAGCGGCAGTGCAGACTGCCGAAATCAATCTGGGCTATACCTCCATCCGCAGCCCGGTGACCGGCGTGGTCGGCCTGCGCCTGACCGACATCGGCAACTACGTCACCGCGCAGGATGCCACCGGCATTGCCGTGGTCACCCAGCAGGATCCGATCGACATCGCCTTTTCCATTCCGCAGGGCCAGCTTGGCCTGCTGGGGGCGCGCGGCGACATGCAGGGCGACGACCTCGTAGTGCAGGCCCTGGCCCAGGAGGGGGGCGCGTTGCTGGCCGAGGGCCGGCTGCAGGCGCTGGACAACGTGATCGATACCAGCACCGGCACGGTCAAGGCCAAGGCACGTTTCGCCAATCCGGATGGAAAGCTGTTCCCGAACCAGTTCGTGAACGCAGTACTGCAGGTACGCAGCCTGCCGCAGGCGATGGTGGTACCGGTCAGCGCGGTGCGCCATGGCACGCCGGGCGATTTCGTGTTCGTGCTGCAGCCGGGGCAGAAGGTCCGCATGCAGGTGGTCACCACCGGCCCAATGGTGGGCCAGAAGGTGGCCATCCTCGGCGGCCTGAAAGGTGACGAGTCGGTGGTTACCGCCGGTGCGGACGGTCTGCAGGATGGTTCCCAGGTGCGGGTGGGAGGCGGCGCACCCGGCGCCGGCAGCAGCAAGGCGCCGAGCCAGCACAAGAAGAGCACACCTTGATGGACGGCGCGGCGGAGACCGCAGCGGACACCGCCGGAGGGCCCTCGCGTCCGTTCATCCTGCGCCCGGTGGCGACCACCCTGATGATGGTGGCGATGCTGCTGGCCGGCCTCATCGCCTGCTTCAACCTGCCGCTGTCAGCGCTGCCCGAAGTGGACTACCCGACCATCCAGGTCACCACCCTGTATCCGGGCGGCAGCCCGGAGGTGATGGCGCTGACGGTGACCGCGCCGCTGGAGCGCCAGTTCGGGCAGATGCCGGGGCTGGCACGGATGACGTCCAGCAGTTCCTCGGGTGCCTCGGTGGTCACGCTGCAGTTCAACCTGGATCTCGATCTGGATGTGGCCGAGCAGGAGGTGCAGGCGGCCATCAATGCGGCCACCACCCTGCTGCCCACCGACCTGCCCGCCCCGCCGATCTATGCCAAGGTCAATCCGGCCGATGCGCCGATCCTGTCGCTGGCGGTGACCTCGCCGACGCGCACGCTGGGCGAAATGGAGGCGATCGTCGAGCGCCAGTTCGCCAACCGTATCGGCCAGGTCAGCGGGGTGGGCCTGGTCTCGGTGTCAGGCGGTCAGCGTCCGGCGGTGCGCATCCAGGCCAACATGGCCGCACTCGCCTCGCGCGGTCTATCGCTGGAGAGCATCCGCACCGCGATCGGCAATGCCAACGTCAACGCGGCCAAGGGGAGTTTTGATGGGCCGAGCAAGAGCTGGACCATCGATGCCAACGATCAGCTGGCCAGTGCGGATCAATACGCCGTGCTGGTGGTGGCTTACCAGAATGGCGCTGCGGTGCGCCTGCGCGATGTCGCCAACGTGGTCAGCTCCACGGAGAACACCCGGCTGCGTTCGTGGATGAACCGCGAGCCAGCGATCATCCTGGATGTGCAGCGCCAGCCGGGTGCCAATGTCATCGCGACCGTGGACGCCATCCGCCAGGCACTGCCCGGTCTGGAGGCCCAGTTGCCGGCCGATGTGCATGTCACCCTGCTCAGCGACCGTACCGAAGGCATCCGCGCCTCGGTCTCGGATGTGTGCTTCGAGCTGGTGATGGCCGTGTTGCTGGTGACGCTGGCGATCTTCATGTTCCTTGGCTCGTGGCGCGCCACGCTGATCGCCTCGATCGCGGTACCGCTGTCGCTGATGGGCGCGTTCGCGCCGATGTGGGCGATGGGGTTCTCGATCAACAACCTGACCCTGATGGCGCTGACCATTGCCTCCGGCTTCGTCGTCGACGATGCCATCGTGGTGCTGGAGAACATTTCCCGCCACGTCGAGAACGGCATGCGCCCGTTCCAGGCAGCGTTGAAGGGCGCGGGGGAAATCGGCTTCACCATCGTGTCGCTGACGGTCAGCCTGATCGCGGTGCTGATCCCGCTGCTGTTCATGGGCGATATCGTCGGTCGCCTGTTCCGCGAATTCGCGGTGTCACTGGCAGCGACCATCCTGTTGTCGGCGGTGGTGGCGCTGACCCTGGTGCCGATGCTGGCCGCACGCTGGTTGCGTCCACCGCAGCACGAACGTCCGTCACGGATCAGCCAATGGACAGTGCAGCGTTTCGAGAAGCTCACTGCGCTCTACGCGCGCGGCCTGGACTGGGTGATCGGTCACGCACGGCTGACCCTGCTGGCGTTCGTCGCCACCCTTGGCCTGACCGCGCTGCTGTTTTCCGTGGTGCCGCGCAACCTGTTTCCCGAGCAGGATACCGGCCAGATCGCGGCGACCACGCTGGCCACGCAGGACCTCAGTTTCGCCGCGATGAGCGAGCTTCAGCAGCAGGTGGCAGCGGCCCTGCTGGACGATCCGGCAGTGGCCAGCCTGTCCTCCAGCATCGGCGTGGACGGGCAGAATCCAGCGCTGAAGCAGGGACGGTTGTCGATCAACCTCACCCCGATCGGGCAGCGCTCGAGCCTGGACGAGGTGCTGTCGCGGTTGCGCCAGCGCACCGATGGCATCGCCGGCGTGCGCCTGTTCCTGCAGCCGGTGCAGGACCTGGTGATCGACACCGAACCCGGTATCACCGGCTACCGGCTGGTCCTGCAGGGCGCGGACCAGGCCCTGGTCGACCAATGGGGGCAACGGCTGGCGCAGGCGATGGACGGTCGCGGCGAGCTGCGCGATGTCACCCCGGCCAGCCTGGGCGAGGGCAGCTCGGTGATCGTGGACATCGATCGCGATGCTGCGGCGCGCCTCGGTGCCAACGCGCTGGCGGTGGACAACGCACTCTACGATGCGTTCGGTCAGCGCATCGTCTCCACCATCTACACCGCCTCCAGCCAGAACCGGGTGATCTTGGAGGCCAGTCCGGACCTGCTCACCGGTCCACAGGGCCTGCAGCATCTGTACGTGCCGGCGGGCAATACGGTGGTGCCGTTGACCGCGCTGGCCACGATCCGCAACGGCAGTGCGCCGCTGGTGATCGCCCACGAAGCCCAGTTCCCCGCGGCCAGCATCGGTTTCAACCTGGCGCCGGGCGTGTCGCTGGGGGCGGCGATGAAGGCGATTGCGCGCGTACAGCAGGACATTGCCTTGCCGGCCGCATTGAACACCCGCTACTCCGGAGCCGCCGGCGCCTTCCAGGATTCGCTGGGCAACGAGATGCTGCTGATCCTGGCCGCGGTGGTGGTGGTCTACATCGTGCTGGGCGTACTGTACGAGAGTTTCGTGCACCCGCTGACGATCCTCTCGACGCTGCCATCGGCCGGCGTCGGTGCGTTGCTGGCACTGGGTCTGAGTGGCTGGGGGTTGGGCGTGATCGGCATCATCGGCATCGTGCTGCTGATCGGCATCGTCAAGAAGAACGCGATCATGATGACCGACTACGCGCTGATGGCGATGCGCGAGGAGGGCAAGGATGCGGTGGACGCCATCCGGCAGGCCGCGTTGCTGCGCTTTCGCCCGATCATGATGACCACCTTCGCCGCACTGTTCGCTGCGCTGCCACTGATTTTCGGCAGCGGCATGGGCCACGAGCTGCGGCAGCCACTCGGTATCGCCATCGCCGGCGGCCTGATTCTCAGCCAGGCACTGACCCTGTTCACCACGCCGGTGATCTTCCTGATGTTCGAGCGTCTGCGTGAACGCCATGCACGGCCGACGGCGGCGGGGGAGCCGGGATGAACCTGTCGGCCCTCTTCATCCGGCGCCCGGTCGGTACCCTGCTGCTGGCGTTGGGGATGATGCTGGCCGGCATCGCGGCATATCCGCAGCTGTCGGTGGCACCTTTGCCGCAGATCGACTTCCCGACCATCGTGGTCCAGGCCAGCCTGCCCGGCGCCAGCCCGCAGACCATGTCGACCACCGTGGCCTCGCCACTGGAGAGGCGCCTGGGGGTGATCGCCGGTGTCAACGAGATGACCTCGCAGTCGGGCGTGGGCTCGGCACAGGTGACATTGCAGTTCGATCTGTCGCGCGACATCGACGGTGCTGCGCGTGATGTACAGGCGGCGATCAATGCCGCACGCGCGGACCTGCCCACCACGCTCAAGAGCAATCCGACCTATCGGAAGATGAACCCGGCCGACGCGCCGATCCTGATCCTGGCGCTGACTTCGGCCACGCGCACGCCTTCGGAGATCTACGACGCAGTGTCGGCCACGGTGCAGCAGCGGCTGCTGCAGGTGCAGGGAGTGGGCAACGTTGAACTGGGAGGTGCGGCGTTACCTTCGGTGCGGGTCGAGCTGGACCTGTCGGCGCTGTCGCAGTACGGCATCGCGCTGGAGGACGTGCGTACCGCATTGTCCTCGGAAAGCGCCAATCGTCCGCGCGGCGTCATCGATGGTGACGGGCGTGCGTTCCAGGTCTATTCCAATACACCGGGGCTGCATGCGGCCGACTACCGTGACGTGGCGGTGGCCTGGCGCAACGGCGCGGCGGTGCGCCTGCGCGACGTGGGTTCGGTGCGGGACGGCCCGGAGGACGTACGCACGATGGGCCTGTTCAACGGCCAGCCCTCGGTCTCGGTGATCATCTCGCGGCAGCCGGGTGCCAATATCGTCGACACCGTCGATGCGATCAAGGCGCTGCTGCCGGGCCTGCAGGCCAATCTGCCCGAGGACGTGCACCTGGCCGTAGCCAGTGATCGCACGCTGACCATCCGCGCTTCGCTGCGCGAAGTGGAAGCAACATTGGTGATCGCAACGTTGCTGGTGGTGCTGGTGGTCAGCCTGTTCCTGCGCAGCTGGCGCGCCACGCTGATCCCGGCCGTGGCGGTGGTGGCCTCGCTGCTGGGCACGTTCGCGATGATGTACCTGCTGGATTTCTCATTGGACAACCTGTCATTGATGGCGCTGACGGTCGCCACCGGCTTCGTGGTCGATGACGCGATCGTGGTGGTGGAGAACATCAGCCGACACCTCGAAGCCGGCATGCAGGCACGCGCGGCGGCGTTGCTGGGTGCCGGCGAGGTGGGCTTCACCGTGCTGTCGATCTCCACCAGCCTGATCGCGGTGTTCGTGCCGCTGATCTTCATGGGCGGCCTGATCGGGCGCATTTTCCGCGAGTTCGCCCTGACTCTGTCGATCGCGGTGGCGATCAGCCTGCTGGTGTCGTTGACGGTGACGCCGATGATGGCCTCGCTGCTGCTGGTGCCGCCAGCCCAGGGCGAGGCGCAGGGACGCCTGATGCGCACGGTGCAGCGGGGCTTTGATCGCATGCAGCAGCGGTATGTGCGCAGCCTTGACTGGGCGCTGGCCCATCGCGGCGTGATGCTGTTGTCGCTGGCCCTGGCCATCGCACTGAACGTTTACCTGATGATGGTGGCGCCGAAAGGATTCTTCCCGGCGCAGGACACCGGCGCGCTCAACGGAGGCATTCGTGCCGATCAGAGCATTTCCTTCAGTGCGCTGCGCGACGGGTTGGCGCAGGCAGTGAAGATCATCCGCGCCGATCCCGCCGTGCAGGACGTGGTCGCGTTTTCCGGTGGCAGCCGTGCCGGTGGCGGCTTCCTGTTCGTGGTGCTGGTGCCGCGCGGGCAGCGCCCGCCGGTGACCGAGGTGGTGGCACGCCTGCGGCCGAAGCTGGCCGGCATCGAAGGCGTGGCGACCACGCTCAATCCGGTGCAGGACCTCAATGTCGGCGGTCGCCAGACCACCTCGATGTATCAGTACGTGCTCAAGGCCGAGGATGCCGGCCAGCTGCAGCAGGCCTCCACCCGTCTGCTGGCGGCGTTGAAGCCGCACAGCGATGTGCTGGTCGATCTGAACGTCGACCAGCAGGATGCCGGGGCCAGTGCCTATGTCGAGGTCGATCGCGATGTGGCGGCACGGCTGGGGGTATCGATGCAGTCGGTGGACAACGCGCTCTACGATGCGTTCGGGCAACGCCAGGTGGCCAATCTGTATTCGGGCCTCAACCAGTACCATGTGGTGATGGAAGCCGCCTCGCGCTTCAATGGTTCGCCGTTGGCGCTGGCCGACATCAAGGTGCCGGCCGGTACGCTGGTCACCAGTGTGACCGGCACCACCACGCTGGCCACGACCAGCACGGTGGCGACGGCCACCAGCGCATCTGCCTTGCCCGCCCGGTACGCCGCGCCGACGCGCACGCTGGTGCCATTGTCTGCCTTCTCGCAGTGGTCCCCGCAGTCGGCACCCGCACGGCTCAACCACAGCGACGGTGAGCCCTCGGCCACGGTGTCGTTCAACCTGCCGTCCGGCGTTGCGCTGGGGCAGGCGGCACAGCTGATCGATCAGGTGCTGCAGTCGCTGCACTTCCCGGCCAGCGTGCGTGGTGAGTTCGGCGGCACCGCGCGCGTCTTCAACCAGTCGCTGGCAACGCTGCCGTTGTTGATCGTGGGCGCGCTGCTGGCGATCTATGTGGTGCTGGGCATTCTGTACGAAAGCGCGATCCATCCGTTGACCGTGATGTCGACCCTGCCGGCCGCCGGTGTCGGTGCACTGCTGGCGTTGATCGTCACCGGCAGCCAGCTGGACCTGATCGCGCTGATCGCCATCATCCTGCTGATCGGCATCGTCAAGAAGAACGCGATCATGATCGTCGACTTCGCGCTGGAGGCGCAGCGCAACCGTGGCCTGAGCGCATTGCAGGCGATCCGTGAGGCGTCGATCCTGCGGTTGCGGCCGATCCTGATGACCAGCCTGGCCGCCGGGTTGGGGGCATTGCCGCTGGCGATCGGCTTCGGGGACGGCGCCGAACTCAGGCGGCCGCTGGGCATTGCGATCATGGGCGGGTTGCTGGTCAGCCAGTTCATCACGCTGCTGACGACGCCAGTGGTGTTCCTGGCACTCGATCGATCCGGCCGGGCGCGTCGACGTGGAGAGGGCGCCTTGCCGGCGATGCCTTCAGGAGGAGTGTCATGAAACCGGGTGCTGGTCTGTCGCTGCTGCTGATCATGGGCGCATTGCCCGCCTGCTCGTTGGCACCGGCCTATCACGGCGTGCCCATGCAGGTACCGCCGGAAAAATTCAAGGAGGCCCCGGGCTGGGCGGTGGCGGTACCCTCCGACGCCGTCGGCAAGGGCCAGTGGTGGACGCTGTTCAACGACCCGGCGCTGGATGCTTTGCAGGCACGGGTGCAGGTGGACAACCAGAACGTAGCCCAGTCCCGGGCGGCCTACGCCGCCGCGCGCGCGCTGGTCCAGCAGCAGCGGGCCGCGCTGTGGCCACAGGTGACCGCGCAGGGCAGTGGCACCCGCAGTGGCGGGCAGGGCAGCGATGCCAGCGGCAATGCTGCGGGGGGGCGGCGCTATTCGGTGCAGGTCGGCGCCAGCTGGGAGCCGGACCTGTGGGGGCGGCTCGGCAACGGTGTCAGCCAGGCCAGCGCCGAGGCTGCCGCCAGTGCCGGTGACCTGGCCAATGCCACGCTGTCGGCACAGGGCGAACTGGCCATCGATTACCTGCAGTTGCGCGGGCTTGATGCGCAGCATGAGGATCTGGTACAGACCGTGCAGGGCTACCAGCGTTCGCTGGACATCACCGGCAACAAGTATGCGGTGGGTGTTGCCGGTGCCGCCGATGTCGAGCAGGCCCGCACCACGCTGGCCAACGCACAGGCCCAGCTGCGCGCACTGGAGCTGCAGCGTGCCCAGCTGGAACACGCCATCGCGGTACTGGTCGGCGAGAACCCCTCGGCCTTCCGCCTTGCCCCTGCCGATTGGAATGATCAGGTGCCGGAGATGCCTTCCAGCGTGCCGTCGCAGGTGCTGCTGCGGCGCGCCGACGTCGCCGCTGCGGAGCGCCGGGTGGCCGCAGCCAACGCCAACATCGGCATCCAACGGGCCGGTTATTTCCCGCAGTTCACCCTCAGTGGCGATCGGCAGAGCAACGCCACGGCCTGGGGGCAGTTGTTCACCGCCTCGACCAGCCTGTGGTCGTTGGGCGTCAGCGCCGTGCAGACGATTTTCGATGCGGGCGCCACCCGCGGCCGGGTCGCGCAGGCACGGGCGGAGTTCGAACAGGCGGCGGCGGTGTATCGGCAGGCCGTGCTGGGCGCGTTCCAACAGGTAGAGGACAATCTGGCGGCAATGCAGGCCTACGCCGATGTCAGCCGGTCGCGGGTACAGGCCGAAGCCGCTGCCAACCGCGCGGAGGCGATCCTGCGCAACCAGTACCGCGCAGGGACAGTCGATTACACCTCGGTGGTGGTCGCACAGGGCGCTGCCAGCGGTGCGCGGCAGGCGCGCATCCAGGCGGTGGTCGACCGGCAGACGGCCATGGTGGCGCTGGCCCAGGCCATCGGTGGCAGCTGGGCCGAGGTGCCGGCGAGGGATATTACGGCCCCGGCACCATCTTCTTCTGGCGCGCCTTGAAGCCATTGAACAGCGGCGCGATCAGCGGGTTGTAGCTCTGCGCGATGCGCTTGCGCAGCCAGCTCGCGGGGCGGTTGCGGATCGCGAAGCGATAGATGCGTTCCGGGTCGCCGCCGATCACGTTGCGGCCGAACGGATGGGTGGTGTGCAGGTAGCGGAAGCCGTGCTCGCGCGCCACTTCGACGTGGTCCTGGTCGAAGTCGCCGTACGGCCAGCACAGCGTGTCCGACACTTCGCCCAGCTTGTCCTGCAGCACATCGCGCGCGATCGCCAGGTCCTGGCTCAGGCCCGCGCGGCGCTGCGCACGGTCGAGGTCATCGCGGCGCAGCCAGCGCGTATGGGTATGGGTATGGCAGTGCACTTCGAACGTGCCGGCGGCGATCGCCGCGCGCGCCTCGCTCCAGCGCATCATCACCTCATCGCTGCGATTCTGTTCGTAGATCGCTGCTTCGCAGCCGCGATGATCCGGCGTGGCCGGCAGCGTCGCACCGGCCATGCCGGCGTGCGGACGTTCCGGGCCTTCGCCCATCCAGCCGGTCACCACGAACACCACGGCATGCATGCCGTACTTCTGCAGGATCGGGTGGGCATACACCCAGTTGTCCAGGTAACCATCGTCGAAGGTGATCACGATCGACTTGCGTGGCACCGGCCTGCCGGCCAGGAAACCGGCGTACTGATCCAGCGTCAGCGAGGTCCAGCCGTTGCCGGCCAGCCACGCGATCTGGCTTTCGAAATTTTCCGGCGACACCGTGATCATGCCCGGCGACGGGCTCACGTGATGGTGCATCAACACCGGTACGGTTCGGGCATCAGCCATGTCCCAGCTCCTTCAGCCACTGGTGGTAATAGTGTTCGGTGGTTTCGCCGTGGCCGGCGGGGCTGAAACGGTGTGCGCCATGCATCCAGTCCCAGCCGGCGCGACCCATCTGCCGGCGCCGTTCCGGATCGTCCACCAGCAGGCGCAACGCACCCGTGAGGGCTGCATTGTCACCCAACCGGGTCAGGATCGCATTGCTGCCATCAACCACCATTTCCGGAACGCCTCCAACGCGCGTGGCCACGATCGGCACACCCACATAGGCGGCCTCCAGGAATACGGTGCCGGCCGCTTCCTTGTGCGAGGCGAGGGCGAAGATGTCGAAGCCGGCCATCAGGCGGCAGGCGCCGTCCCGGTAGCCGAGCAGGTGGACCTGCTGCTGAAGTCCGTGCTCGTCGCGCAGCGCCTGCAGCCGTTCCATGACCGCCTGGCCATCGCCGATCACTACCAGGTGCAGGTTCGGATGGGTCCTGCACAACGGCACCATTGCCTGCAGCAGGTCGACATGGCCCTTGGGTTCGCGCAGCACCGCCACGCAGCCGACGACGATGTCCTGCTCACCGAAGCCGAGCTCGGCGCGCACTTCCGCGCGCACTTCCTGCAGGCGTTGCCAGGGATCTTCCAGGTGGATGTCGCTCCAGCGCGGCGGCACGGCGATCGGCGGCACGATACCGATGTGCTCGGCGGGGATGCCGCGCTCGGCCAGCAACTGCTTGACGAAGCTGCTCACGGTCAGCACCCGGTGTGGCAGGCCGGTATAGGTCAACAGCGAATTGACCGGGCTCATCAGGTGGCGCGAGCGCACCACCAGCGGCGTGCCGCCCAGGCGTGCGCCGGCGGCGGCGATCAGTGCATCGCGGCGGCTGGTGGTGTTGACCACGTCGTAGCGCTCGCGGCGCACCAGCCGCGACACCGACCAGATGCCGCGCAGCAGCCGGGCCAGCCCACCCATGCGCAGGGTGTGCACGGTGAAGCCATCATCGCGTGCCAGCGTGGCCAGCCGCGCATCGGGCTGGCACAGCAGCGACACCTCGTGGCCGCGCGCGCGCATCACCTGCATGTGGCGGAAGATGTAGATCTCCTGCCCGCCCATTCCCTTGGCGGCTTCAGTGTGCAGGATGCGCAGCGGACGGTTCATGCGGGATCGATCCTTGAGGGTCAGCGGTTGCGGAAGCGGGTCAGCGCTTCCCATGCGGTACGGACGGCAGCCGCATCGGGGGCCTGCTGCGGCAGCGGGCGGTAGTGCAGGTCCAGCGCGGTGGCGTTGCCGAACTTGTCGAACACGTAGATGGCCTCGCCATGGCGTACTGCGCGCTGCGACCAGCTTTCGACCACCAGCGCGCGCTTGCCTTGCGGCTCGGCCAGCAGATCCTGGCCCGTGCTGAAATCGGTCAACGCGTTCTCGCAACCCAGCGCGTGGCGCATCAGTGTGGGTACCCAGTCTTCGTGCGAACTGGTGCGCGACTCATGGCCGCTGGCCTGGCCCGGCCAATGCAGCACGAACGGTACCTGCAACTGGTAGTCGGAGAAGTTGCCGTTGTGGCCCCAGTAGTTCAGCTTGAGGTCGTTGAATTCCTCGGCATGGTCGCCGGTGACCAGCACGATGGTGTCCTGTTCAAGGCCCTGTGCACGCAGGTCGTCCAGCAGTGTGCCGATCAGACTGTCGGCGTAGTGCACCGCGGTGTGGTAGCGGTTGAGTTCCGGCGTGGGGTCGTGTTCCGGGCCGAACTTGAGGAAGTCGATGTCGGCCGCCATCGGCGTGGCCACCGGCGGATAGCCGGCGGGCATGTGGTACGGCGCGTGGGTGGAGTCGAGGAACACGAAGCCGAACCAGGGGTGTTGTGCCGCCTGGCTGGCACGGATGTCCTGCTGCAGCGCGCTGATGATCGCGCGGTCGCGGCCATCGGATTTCAGGTCCGACGGGCCCTGGTGCAGCTGGTCGCGCACATCGGCGAACACCGTGCGGTCGAATTCCGGGCTGTACATCGGCGCACTGCCATACAGGTGCAGGTCGTAACCCTGCTGGCCGAGCACCTGGAACAGCTGCGAGCCGCGCTGTTCGTCGAGCATGCTGGCCCAGTAGCCGCCGGGCAGGCCGTAGAGCAGCCCGAACAGACCGTAGCGGGTGGCATTGCCGGTGCTGAAATGGTGGTCGTAGACGCGTGCATTGCGTGCCAGCGACGCGGTGTTGGGCATCAGCTGCGGAGTGAGTACGTCGTGGCGCAGCGACTCCAGCACCACCATCAGCACGTTCGGCCGGTGCGGGCTCTGGCAGCGCAGCGGGTGCAGCGGATACAGCAGCTGCGCATGGCGCGGGTCGGGCAGGCCGGCATGCTGTTCGCTGACCACACCCAGGCGGCGCATGAAACCCTTGGCGGTGATCGGTTGCGCCCACGGCAGGTAATTCCACTGCGCGATCACATCACGATCGCCCCGGGCGTCGTAGTAGGCAGTGGCGACCTGGCCACCTCCCATCAGCAGCGCGACCAGCGCCCAGGCCTGCAGCACCCGGCGCCGGCGCGGTGTGGCCGGCAGCAGCTTCCAGCACGCCCAGGCCAGCAGGCCCTCGGCGGTGAAGATCGCCGCGACCAGCAGCCCGGCCTGCAGCCAGGTCTTCCAGGACAGCGCGACCTGGTCCTGCAGCGCGCCGCCGAACACCATGTTCACCACCATGGCGTTGAGGTGGAAGCGATACAGGGTGAAGACCTTGGCGTCGACCAGCAGCAGGCACAGCCACAGGCCCTGCAACAGCACGGCGGAGATGCTCAGCGTGCGCGCGCTGCGCGGCCACAGGCCGAGCAGCAGCGGCAGCACGCCGGCCAGCGCGCCGAAGGCGAGCAGGTGGCCGGGCAGGGCGATCGCCAGGTAGGTCAGCCCGGCGCCACCGCCCGGGTTGTCACGCAGCGGCACATTGCCGAGCGTGATTGCCGCCGCCAGCACCGCATTGCCCGCGACGAACAGCGACCACCAGGCCAGCCGGCGCCAGCGGCGGGCAGGTCCTTCAAGGGTGACGATGGGGGCGGAAGGTGCAGCTGCGGGCATTGGCAGGGCGGATTCAGGGAGCGCGGAGAAAGGGGAGGGCCCCGGTGCGGCGGAAGCGTTGCTCCGCGCGCGGGTCGCGCATTGTATCGGTTTGTTTCTTCGTATCGAGTGGCGTCCCCCGGGCGATCTGTCACAATGTTCATGCGGGCCATGAATGCGTTGGCCCCCTCAGACCCAACGACAAGCCAGGAACCGCTGTGAGCCAGATCCCCACCCTCGACATCACCCGTTTCGACAGCGACCGTGAGGCCTTCGTGGCCGAGCTGGGCGCGGCCTACCGCCAATGGGGATTCGCGGGCATCCGCAACCACGGTATCCCCCAGGCCGAGATCGACGCGGCCTACGGTGCCTTCAAGGACTTCTTCGCCCTGCCGGAAGAGGTCAAGCGCAAGTACCACGTGGCCGGCAGCGGCGGCGCCCGTGGCTATACCCCGTTCGGCGTGGAAACCGCCAAGGGTTCCAAGCACTTCGACCTGAAGGAGTTCTGGCACATCGGCCGTGAAATCGCCGATGACTCCCAGTACCGCGACGTGATGGCGCCGAACCTGTGGCCGACCGAGGTCGAGGGCTTCCGTGAGCGCGGCTACGGCCTGTACCAGGCGCTGGACAACCTGGGCTCGCGCGTGCTGTCGGCGCTGGCCCTGCACATTGGTCTGCCGGAAGACTTCTTCGCCGACAAGACCAACTTCGGCAACTCGATCCTGCGCCCGATCCACTACCCGCCGATCACCACCGACGACATTCCGAACGTGCGTGCCGGTGCACATGGCGACATCAATTTCATCACCCTGCTGGTCGGCGCCAGTGCCGCCGGCCTGGAAGTGCAGTCGCATGAGGGCGAGTGGGTGCCGTTCACTTCGGACGCGGACACCATCGTGGTCAACATCGGCGACATGCTGCAGCGCCTGACCAACCATGTGTATCCGTCGACCATCCATCGCGTGGTCAACCCCCCGGGCGAGCTGGCCCGCCAGCCGCGTTACTCGGTGCCGTTCTTCCTGCACCCGAACCCGGACTTCCTGATCGATGTGCTGCCCTCGTGCATCACCCCGGAGAACCCGAGCCGGTACCCGGAGCCGATCACCGCCCACGGCTTCCTCGAGGAACGCCTGCGCGAGATCAAGCTGAAGTAAAGAAAAGTGAGGCCGCCGAAAGGCGGCCTTTTTCTTTGCAGGGCTGCGCCCTGCACCCGCAGAGGCCAAAGCCAAGGCCCAAAGCCAAAGCGGCTCTGGATTCGTGCCGGTTGGGCGGGGCGGTGTGGGTTGGCAGGACACGCCGTGAACCCATCCATGGGGGCTCGATGGCGCCATCCATGGCGCCAACGGTCCTGCCAACCCACACCGTCCCACCCCTGACAGTTTCCCGGTGACGGTGGGTAAATCGCGATTTCCGGTAGGTGTCGACCTCGGTCGACACGATAGATCCACACCATGCGTGGATGAAATTTGTCAGATTGAGGTGGGGTAGGGGGTTGGTCCAACCCGGCAGCCACCCGCACGGCCAAGCCCACCAACCCACCCGGGGCCCTCCGCGACCAACCCAACCCCGACCCCCGCCACGAGGGGCCGCGCCGTTGGCTGAAAATCCATGTAACCGCTTACAAAGAAACGGATTTTTGCCGTAACGGGTATCATGATCGGCTGACTTCACACAGGAGCCACCGCTCATGCGCCGCAAGATCGTCGCCGGAAACTGGAAGCTGCATGGCAGCCGTCAATTCGCCAATGAACTGCTGGGGCAGGTGGCCGCCGGGCTGCCGCTGGACGGGGTGGATGTGGTGATCCTGCCGCCGCTGCCGTACCTGGGCGAGCTGGTCGAGGATTTCGGCGACACCGGTCTGGTATTCGGTGCCCAGGACGTCAGCAGCAACGAGAAGGGCGCCTACACCGGGGAGGTGTGTGCCGCGATGCTGCACGAGGTCGGGGCGCGCTATGGCCTGGTCGGCCATTCCGAGCGCCGCCAGTACCATCATGAGAGCAGCGAGCTGGTCGCGCGCAAGTTCGCCGCGGCCCTGCATGCCGGCCTGGTACCGGTGCTGTGCGTGGGCGAGACCCTGGAGCAGCGCGAGGCCGGGCAGACCGAGGCGGTCATCGCCAGCCAGCTGGCACCGGTGCTGGAACTGGTCGGCGCGGCGGGCTTCTCCCGGGCCGTGGTGGCCTATGAGCCGGTCTGGGCCATCGGCACCGGCCGTACCGCCAGCAAGGAGCAGGCACAGCAGGTGCACGCGTTCATCCGTGGCGAAGTCGCGCGCATCGATGCTAGAATTGCTGATTCACTGCCCATTGTTTACGGCGGTAGCGTGAAGCCCGACAATGCCGGGGAACTGTTCGCGCAGCCGGATGTCGATGGTGGGCTGGTCGGCGGTGCCTCCCTGGTGGCCGCGGACTTCCTGGCCATCGCAAGGGCGGCGGCCGCGAACTAATCCTAAGAAGTATTGTCCGAGGGCGGTTTTCAATGCTGATGTTGATCCTCAATGTCGTCTACGTGCTGGTCGCTGTGGCCATGATCGCGCTGATCCTGATGCAGCGTGGCTCGGGTGCGGCGGCGGGTTCGGGCTTTGGCGCCGGTGCCTCGGGTACGGTGTTCGGTGCGCGTGGCGCCTCGAACTTCCTGTCCAAGTCGACCAAGTGGCTGGCCGTGGTGTTCTTCGGCATCAGCCTCTTCATGGCCTGGTATGCCGGTCATGGCACCCGTCCGGCGGCAGACCAGGATCTGGGCCTGATGTCCGCTCCGGTGGCGACTGCTCCGGCGGCTCCGGCGGGCGAACTGCCGGCCGTTCCGAAGGCCGATGCGGTCCCGGCCGCCCCGGTTCCGGCCGCGAATGTGCCGGTCAAGGCGGAATCTTCGGTTTCTGGTGAAGAAAAGCCTTCGGAAGGCTCCCAGAAACACTGAAGCCGGTTACAATACGCGGCGCATCGGGAAGATAGTCTGATGTGATCGTTTGCCCAGGTGGCGGAATTGGTAGACGCACTACCTTGAGGTGGTAGCGACTTAGGTCGTAGGGGTTCGAGTCCCCTCTTGGGCACCATTTGTAAGTAAAGCGGGTTCGTCTGGCGCGCAAGGCGCCAGGCAGATTCCCGTCCACTCCCCCATGCCAAAGCGCCTGCAGGCGCAGCGGCAGAGGCAAGAGAGAATCGCTGTGCTGGCCGAATATTTGCCGTCTCTGCTGTTTCTGATCGTTGCCACCGGTATCGGCATTACGCTGATGCTGGTTGGCCGATTCCTCGGTCCCCGCCGCCCCGATCTGGAAAAGCTGTCGCCATATGAGTGCGGCTTCGAGGCCTTCGAAGACGCGCGCATGAAGTTCGACGTGCGCTACTACCTGATCGCGATCCAGTTCATCGTCTTCGACCTGGAAATCATCTTCATCGTGCCGTGGACCCAGGTCTTCATGGAACTGGGCGCCCGTTCGCTGGTCACCATGGGCCTGTTCGTCGGCATGCTGTTCCTCGGTTTCATTTACGTCTGGAAGAAGGGAGCGCTGGAATGGGAGTGATTCAGACTCTCGATGGCCTCATGAACAACCCGTCGCCGGAAGGCCGGGTGGATGACATCCTGCGGCCGGAAGGCGACAACCCGTTGCTGGAAAAGGGTTTCGTTACCACCAGCGTCGATGCACTGCTGAACTGGGCGCGCACCGGCTCGATGTGGCCGATGACCTTCGGTCTGGCCTGCTGCGCGGTCGAGATGATGCACGCCGGCGCCGCGCGCCTGGACCTTGACCGCTACGGTGTGGTGTTCCGCCCGTCGCCGCGTCAGTCCGACGTGATGATCGTGGCCGGTACCCTGGTCAACAAGATGGCTCCGGCGCTGCGCAAGGTCTATGACCAGATGCCGGACCCGAAGTGGGTCATCTCGATGGGCAGCTGTGCCAACGGCGGTGGTTACTACCACTACTCCTATTCTGTGGTGCGCGGCTGTGATCGCGTGGTGCCGGTGGACATCTACGTCCCGGGCTGCCCGCCGACCGCCGAGGCGCTGGTGTACGGGATCCTGCAGCTGCAGAAGAAGATCTGGCGTACACAGACCATCGCCCGCTGACCCCTTCACCTGACAAGAGCGCGCCAAGCCCCCATGGCAGAGCAAGCATCCTTCATCGACCGACTCTCCGCACGTTTCGCAGGTGCGAAGGTCATCGTGGTCGAACCCCGCGGCGAAGTGACGCTGGAAGTGCCTGCCGCCGAGTGGCACGCCACCGCCCTGGCGCTGCGTGACGAGTTTGGTTTCGAGCAGGCCGTGGACCTCTGCGGCGTCGACTACCTTGGCTATGGCTCCGACGAATGGGACACCGCCGACGTGTCCTCGCAGGGTTTCAGCCGTGGCGTCGAAGGCAAGGCCCAGGGCCGTTTCGCGTGGGGCGAGTTCCCCACCGAAGAAAACGGTGCCGACGGTGCCCGCCCGCAGCACATGCCGACCCAGCGTTTCGCCGTGGTCGCCCAGCTGCGTTCGTACCAGCACAATCTGATGATGCACCTGCGCTGCTTCGCCCCTGACGAAGCGCTGCCGGTGGTGTCCTCGCTGACCAATGTCTGGCCGGGCCTGAACTGGTTCGAGCGTGAAGCGTTCGACCTGTACGGCGTGATCTTCGAAGGCCACCCGGACCTGCGCCGGATCCTGACCGACTACGGTTTCGTCGGCCATCCGTTCCGCAAGGACTTCCCGCTGATCGGCAATGTCGAAGTCCGCTACGACGAAGAAAAGAAGCGCGTGGTCTACGAACCGGTCACCTCGGTGGAGCCGCGTGTCGGCGTGCCGCGCGTGATCCGTGACGACGCCCGTCTGCAGACCGCAGAAGGTGAGCGCGCGCAGGAGGCAGTGAAGTGAGTCAGTTCCATCAAGCCAGCGAAGCCTTTGCCAGCAATCCGGCCGAAGCACGGCAGGAGATCCGCAACTACACCATGAACTTCGGCCCGCAGCATCCGGCCGCGCATGGCGTGCTGCGCCTGATCCTGGAAATGGACGGCGAAACCATCATGCGTGCCGACCCGCACGTGGGCCTGCTGCATCGTGGTACCGAAAAGCTGGCCGAGTCCAAGCCGTTCAACCAGTCGATCGGCTACATGGATCGCCTGGACTACGTGTCGATGATGTGCAACGAGCACGCCTACGTGCGCTCGATCGAGACCCTGATGGGCATCGAGGCGCCGGAGCGTGCGCAGTACATCCGCACGATGTACGACGAAATCACCCGCATCCTCAACCACCTGATGTGGCTGGGCTCCAACGCGCTCGACCTGGGTGCGATGGCGGTGATGCTGTACGCCTTCCGCGAGCGCGAAGAGCTGATGGACTGCTATGAAGCGGTCTCCGGCGCGCGCATGCACGCGGCGTACTACCGTCCGGGCGGTGTCTACCGTGACCTGCCGGACCACATGCCGAAGTACAAGGAATCGCGCTGGCACAAGGGCAAGGCGCTGAAGCAGCTCAATGCTTCGCGCGAGGGCTCGCTGCTGGACTTCCTGGAGAACTTCACCAACGAGTTCCCGGGTCGTGTCGACGAATACGAGACCCTGCTGACCGACAACCGCATCTGGAAACAGCGTACGGTCGGCATCGGCGTGGTGACTCCGGAACTGGCCCACCAGTGGGGCATGACCGGCGTGATGCTGCGCGGCTCGGGCATTGCCTGGGACCTGCGCAAGAAGCGCCCGTATGCCAAGTACGATGCCGTCGATTTCGACATCCCGCTGGGCAAGGAAGGCGACTGCTACGACCGTTACCTGGTCCGCGTTGCCGAAATGCGCGAGTCCAACCGCATCATCAAGCAGTGCGTGGCCTGGCTGAAGGCCAACCCCGGCCCGGTCATGGTCAAGAACTTCAAGGTCGCTCCGCCCAAGCGCGAGGACATGAAGGACGACATGGAAGCGCTGATCCACCACTTCAAGCTGTTCAGCGAAGGCTATTGCGTGCCGGCCGGCGAGACCTACGCCGCAGTGGAAGCCCCGAAGGGTGAGTTCGGCTGCTACCTGGTCTCCGACGGCGCCAACAAGCCCTTCCGCGTGCACCTGCGCGCACCGGGCTTCGCCCACCTGTCCTCGATCGACTCGATCGTGCGCGGCCACATGCTGGCCGACGTGGTGGCGATGATCGGTACCTACGATCTGGTGTTCGGCGAGGTTGACCGGTAATGCCGTCCGCCACGCCAACGCCTGCTGCAGGCAGCCGGCGCAAGCCGGCGCCGCAGTTTCTGGAATTTCACGTTATGCATTTCGCTGAGGTCGGCCGATGAAGGCGACAGGTAATTTCGAGACGGCGCGCGACGTCGACCCGATGGTGGTGCTGAGCGACAAGACCCGTGCTCACATCGATCACTGGCTGTCCAAGTTCCCGCCGGACCGCAAGCGCTCGGCCGTGCTTCAGGGCCTGCATGCGGCCCAGGAGCAGAACGAGGGCTGGCTGACCGACGAGTTGATCGCCGGTGTGGCCAAGTACCTCGACCTGCCGCCGGTGTGGGCCTACGAGGTCGCCAGCTTCTACTCGATGTTCGAGACCGAGAAGGTGGGCCGCAACAACGTGGCCATCTGCACCAACATCAGCTGCTGGCTCAATGGCGCCGAGGACATCGTGCGCCATTGCGAGAAGAAGCTGGGCATCAAGCACGGTGAATCGACCCCGGACGGCCGCGTCTACCTCAAGCGCGAGGAAGAGTGCCTGGCCGGTTGCGGCGGCGCGCCGATGATGGTCATCAACGGTCACTACCATGAGCGTCTGACCCTGCAGAAGGTCGACGAGCTGCTGGACGGGCTGGAGTAAGGGCATGGCACATCACCACGAATCCAAGGGTCCGGTCGGCCCCGCACCGCTGCCGCACCAGGTGGTCTACACCACCCTGCATTACGACACCCCGTGGTCGTACGAAAGCTACCTCAAGACCGGTGGCTACGCCGCCCTGCGCAGGATCCTCGAAGAGAAGATCCCGCCGGAGCAGGTCATCGAGATGGTCAAGGCCTCGGGTCTGCGTGGCCGCGGTGGCGCAGGCTTCCCGACCGGCCTGAAGTGGTCCTTCATGCCCAAGGGCAACATGCAGAAGTACATCCTCTGCAACTCGGACGAATCCGAGCCGGGCACCTGCAAGGACCGCGACATCCTGCGCTACAACCCGCATTCGGTGGTGGAAGGCATGGCGATCGCCTGTTATGCCACCGGTTCGACCGTGGGCTACAACTACCTGCGCGGTGAGTTCCATCACGAGCCGTTCGAGCACTTCGAGCAGGCCCTGGCCGACGCCTATGCGAACGGCTGGCTGGGCAAGAACGTGATGGGCTCGGGCGTGGACATCGACATCTACGGTGCGCTGGGCGCCGGCGCGTACATCTGCGGCGAAGAAACCGCGCTGATGGAATCGCTGGAAGGCAAGAAGGGCCAGCCGCGCTACAAGCCACCGTTCCCGGCCAACTTCGGCCTGTACGGCAAGCCGTCGACGATCAACAACACCGAAACCTACGGTTCGGTGCCGGCGATCATCCGCAACGGTCCGGAGTGGTTCAAGGGCCTGAGCCTGACCGCCAATGGCGGTCCGAAGTGCTTCTCGGTGTCCGGCTGCGTGCAGAACGGCGGCAACTTCGAAGTGCCGCTGGGCACCACCTTCCACGACCTGCTGGAAATGGCCGGTGGCCTGCGTCCGGGCCGCACCCTCAAGGGCGCGATCCCGGGCGGCGTGTCGATGCCGGTGCTGACCGCGGCCGAGCTGAAGGATCTGCCGATGGACTACGACACCATCCGCGCACTGGGCTCCGGCCTGGGTTCGGGTGCGATCGTGGTGCTCGACGACAGCGTCTGCTGCGTCAAGTTCGCCTGTCGCATCAGCCAGTTCTTCCACAAGGAATCCTGTGGCCAGTGCACCCCGTGCCGTGAAGGTACCGGCTGGATGCACCGCGTGCTGGAGCGCATCGTCGCCGGCAAGGCCACGATGGAAGACCTGCACCAGCTGAAGGCGGTGGCCGGCCAGATCGAAGGCCACACCATCTGTGCGTTCGGTGAAGCGGCTGCATGGCCCATCCAGGGTTTCCTGCGCCAGTTCTGGGACGAATTCGAGTACTACATCGTCAACGGTCATTCGATGGTTGACGGCAAGAAGGTGGAGGCAGCCGCCGCATGAGCGCGCAACCCGTAAACCCGAACGTGCCACCGGATCACGTGACCATCGAAATCGATGGCAAGTCCCTGGTCGTGCCCAAGGGTTCGATGATCATCCAGGCGGCCGACAAGGCCGGCATTTCGATTCCGCGCTTCTGCTACCACGAGAAGCTGCCGATCGCCGCCAACTGCCGCATGTGCCTGGTGGACGTGGAGAAGTCGCCGAAGCCGGCGCCTGCCTGCGCCACCCCGGTGATGGATGGCATGAAGGTCGCCACCCGCAGCGAGAAGGCACTGAAGTTCCAGCGCTCGGTGATGGAGTTCCTGCTCATCAACCACCCGCTGGACTGCCCGATCTGCGATCAGGGCGGTGAGTGCGAGCTGCAGGACGTGTCGCTGGGCTATGGCCGTTCGGTCAGCCGCTTCAACGAGCGCAAGCGCGTGGTGCCGGACGAGGACATGGGTCCGCTGGTCGCCACCGAGATGACCCGCTGCATCCAGTGCACCCGCTGCGTCCGCTTCACCGCCGACGTTGCCGGTACCTACGAACTGGGTGGCATGTACCGCGGTGAGAACCTGCAGATCGGTACCTTCGACGGCAAGCCGCTGACCACCGAGCTGTCCGGCAACGTCGTCGACGTCTGCCCGGTCGGTGCGCTGACCAACAAGGTGTTCCAGTTCCGCGCCCGTCCGTGGGAACTGACCGCGCGCGAGTCGCTGGGCTACCACGACGCGATGGGTTCGAACCTGTTCCTGCACGTGCGCCGCGGCGAAGTGCTGCGCACCGTGCCGCGCGACAACGAAGCCGTCAACGAATGCTGGCTGTCCGACCGTGACCGCTACTCGCACCAGGGCCTGTACAGCGAAGACCGTGCGGTCAAGCCGCTGCGCAAGGTCAATGGCGAGTGGAAGGAAGTGAGCTGGGCCGAAGGTCTGGCCGCTGCCGCCGAGATCCTCAAGGCCAACCAGGGCGACAACCTGGGCGTGCTGGTGCACCCGTCGACCTCGAACGAGGAAGGCGCGCTGCTGGCCCGCCTGGCCAAGGGCCTGGGCTCGAGCAACATCGACCACCGCATCAACAACCGCGATTTCTCCGACGCCGCAACCGCCGAAGTGTTCGGCCTGCCGCTGGCCGAAATCGAAGGCGCCGACCGCATCGTCGTTCTGGGCAGCAACATCCGCCACGAACTGCCGCTGCTGCACGCCCGCCTGCGCAAGGCGCAGACCACCAACGGCGCGAAGATCCACGTCGTCAACCCGGTGGACTTCGACTTCGCTTTCAGTGTCGCCGGCAAGCAGATCGTTGCGCCGTCGAAGTTCGTCGATGCGCTGGCCAACGCCGAGCTGCGTTCGGCAGTGCAGGGCGGCAACAACACCGTGCTGATCGTCGGTGGCATCGCCGAGAACCACCCGCAGGCTGCCGCGATCCGCGCCGCTGCGCGTGACTTCGCTGCCGCCACCGGTGCCAAGCTGTGCCGCATTCCGCAGGGCGCCAACGCCGTTGGCCTGGCCCGTGCCGGCGTGCTGCCGGCCGGCAAGGACGTCGCCGCGATGCTGGCGCAACCGCGCCAGGCCTACGTGGTGTACGGCCTGGAACCGGGCCTGGACTTCGCCGATGCTCCGGCCGCGCGCAAGGCGCTGGTCGGTGCCAAGGTGGTGGCCTTCAGTCAGTTCGCTTGTGTCTCGACCCGCGACGTTGCCGACGTGATCCTGCCGATCGGTGCGCTGCCGGAAATCGACGCCACCCTGACCAACCTCGATGGTCGCGAGCAGTCGGCCCGTGCCGGCGGCAAGCTGCCGGGCGAGGCGCGTGAAGGCTGGCGTGTGCTGCGCGCTCTGGGCGGCGAGCTGGCCGTGGCCGGTTTCGACTTCACCGACCTGGTCGGCCTGCGCGCCAGCCTGGCTCCGGTGCCGGTCACCGTGGCCGCTTCGGCACAGCCGGTGGTCGCCGGTGAAGGCCTGGAAGTGGCTTCGACCGCTGCGATCTACCGCACCGACGCAGTGGTCCGCCGTGCGCCGGCGCTGCAGTCGCATCCCTTGAACAACGCCCCGCGCATCGTGCTGAACGCTGAAGATGCCACTCGCCTGCAGCTGCAGGACGGGCAGATGGCCAAGGTCGGCACCGATGCCGGCAAGGCCACCCTGCCGGTAGTGGTCGACGCCCGCGTCGCTGCGGGTTCGGTCTGGATTGAATCGGGCCACGGCGCGACCGCGCCGCTGGGTGCCGCTCGCGTAACGGTGGTGGCTGCATGAACGAATTGCTGTTGAACGCGACCGATCCGCTGCACCAGTGGCTGCTGGGCCTCGGTGACATCGGCGCGCTGATCTGGATCATCCTGAAGATCCTGGTGATCACCGTTCCGGTGATCGTCTCGGTAGCCTTCTACGTGGTCTGGGAACGCAAACTGATCGGCTGGATGCACGTCCGCCACGGCCCGATGTACGTGGGCATGGGCATCTTCCAGGCCTTCGCCGACGTCTTCAAGCTGCTGTTCAAGGAAGTGCTGCAGCCGAGCAGCGCCAACAAGGCGATCTTCCTGTTGGCCCCGCTGGTCACCCTGGCCCCGGCCTTTGCGGCCTGGTCGGTGGTTCCCTTCGATTCGCAGATCGTGCTGTCCAACGCCAACGCCGGCCTGCTGTACCTGCTGGCGATGACCTCGCTGGGCATCTACGGCATCATCCTGGCCGGTTGGGCATCCAACTCGAAGTACGCGTTCCTGGGTGCCATGCGCGCCTCGGCACAGATGATCAGCTACGAAATCGCGATGGGCTTCGCCCTGGTCGGCGTGATGATCGCATCGGGTAGCCTGAACCTGAGCAGCATCGTGATGGCGCAGGCAGGCAGCTCCGGCTTCTTCGACTGGTTCCTGCTGCCACTGTTCCCGCTGTTCGTCATCTACTGGGTTTCGGGCGTTGCTGAAACCAACCGCGCGCCGTTCGACGTCGTGGAAGGTGAATCGGAAATCGTGGCCGGCCACATGGTCGAGTACTCCGGCGGTGCGTTCGCCCTGTTCTTCCTGGCCGAATACGCGAACATGATCCTGATCAGCTTCCTGATCTCGATCTTCTTCCTCGGCGGCTGGCTGAGCCCGATCCAGGGCTGGGTCAATCCGGGCGACATCTCGCCGCTGGTCGACTGGATCTGGAAGGGCGGTGCACCGTGGCTGTTCGTCAAGGTGTTCTTCTTCGCCAGTGCCTACATCTGGTTCCGTGCCAGCTTCCCGCGCTTCCGCTATGACCAGATCATGCGCCTGGGTTGGAAGGTTTTCATCCCGCTGGCCATTCTGTGGATTGCGGTTACCGCCGTCATGGTGTTCTTCGGCGTGATTCAAAAGGGCGTCTAAAGTGATGAACAGGATTACCCATTACTTCAAGAGCCTGCTGCTGCTCGAACTGCTGGCCGGCCTCTGGCTGACGCTGAAGTACAGCTTCAAGCCGAAGTACACGATGATGTACCCGATGGAGAAGTTCCCGCAGTCGCCGCGCTTCCGTGGCCTGCATGCGCTGCGCCGTTATCCCAACGGCGAAGAGCGCTGCATCGCCTGCAAGCTGTGCGAAGCGGTGTGCCCGGCGCTGGCCATCACCATCGACTCGGCCAAGCGCGAGGACGGCACCCGTCGTACCACCCGCTACGACATCGACCTGTTCAAGTGCATCTTCTGCGGCTTCTGTGAAGAAAGCTGCCCGGTGGACTCGATCGTCGAAACCCACATCCTCGAGTACCACTTCGAGAACCGTGGCGAAAACATCGTTACCAAGCCGCAGCTGCTGGCCCTGGGCGACCGTCTCGAGTCCGAGATCGCCGAGCGTCGTGCCGCCGATGCCGCTTACCGCTGAGGTCGAGAAATGGATTGGGTAAATATCGCTTTCTGGGTCTTCGCCATCGCGGCAACGGTTTCGGCCGGTGCGGTGATCAGCGTGCGCAATCCGGTGCATGCCGTGCTGTGCCTGGTGCTGACCTTCTTCTCCATCGCCTGCGTGTGGCTGCTGGTGGGCGCCGAGTTCCTCGGTGTGGCACTGGTGCTGGTCTACGTTGGCGCGGTGATGGTGTTGTTCCTGTTCGTGGTGATGATGCTGGACATCGACCCCACCAAGATGCGTGAGGGTTGGGTGCGTTACCTGCCGGTCGGCCTGATCGTCGCCGTGGCCATGCTGGTGCAGATGCTGATCCTGATCGGCGTGAAGGGCAGGGCGGTTACCCCGTTCCCGGCCGACAACGCCGCCGCGGTCGCTGCCGACAGCTCCAACGTCACCTGGCTGGCGCGCACGCTGTTCACCGAGTACCTGCTGCCGTTCGAGTTCGCCGCCGTCATCCTGACCGTGGCCGTGGTTGCCGCCGTGATGCTGACCCTGCGTCGCCGTACCGGCGTGAAGAGCCAGAACCCGGGCGAGCAGACCATGGTCAAGGCCGGCCAGCGCCTGCGCATGGTCAAGATGGGCGCCGAGGCACCGGTCGTGCACAGCAACAGCAAGCCGGCCGCCGGCGAGGAGACCCAGCCGTGATTACCCTTGGCCACATGCTTGCGCTCGGCGCGGTGCTGTTCGCCATCAGCCTGGCGGGCATCTTCCTGAACCGGAAGAACGTCATCGTCCTGCTGATGTCGATCGAACTGATGCTGCTGTCGGTGAACATCAACTTCGTCGGCTTCTCGCGTCAGCTGGGCGATCCGTCCGGCCAGCTGTTCGTGTTCTTCATCCTGACCGTCGCCGCCGCGGAAGCCGCCATCGGCCTGGCGATCCTGGTGACCCTGTTCCGCACCCGCCGCACGATCAATGTCGGCGAAGTCGATTCGTTGAAGGGCTGATCCACAGATGGAAATCACTCTCTCCAAGAGTCTGTTGATCGCAGTGGTGCTTGCACCGCTGTTCGGCAGCATCATCGCCGGCCTGTTCGGTCGCCAGGTCAAGCGCTTCGGCGCGCAGACCATCACCATCCTCGGCGTCGCGGTTGCTTGCGGCCTGTCGATGTACACGTTCTACCAGTTGATGTGGGGCGGCGCGCAGCCGTTCAACCAGAACCTCTACACGTTCTTCGAAGTGGGGCAGTACTCGGCCCATGTCGGCTTCATGGTCGACAAGCTGACCGCGATGATGATGGTGGTGGTGACCTTCGTGTCGCTGCTGGTCCACATCTACACGATCGGCTACATGCAGGACGATCCGGGCTACCAGCGGTTCTTCAGCTACATCTCGCTGTTCACCTTCTCGATGCTCACCCTGGTGATGAGCAACAACTTCCTGCAGCTGTTCTTCGGCTGGGAAGCGGTGGGTCTGGTGTCGTACCTGCTGATCGGCTTCTGGTTCAAGCGCCCGACCGCGATCTTCGCCAACATGAAGGCGTTCCTGGTCAACCGCGTCGGTGACTTCGGCTTCCTGCTGGGCATCGCCGGCGTGCTGTGGGTGTTCGGTACCCTGGACTACTCGCAGGTGTTCTCGCAGGCCGGCATGCTGGCTGACCCGCGCGCCCAGCTGCAGATCTGGGACGGCACGATCCTGGGCATGCAGCTGCTGAACGAGCCGGTGATCTGGTCGATCGCCACCGTCATCTGCATCTGCCTGTTCATCGGTGCCATGGGCAAGTCGGCCCAGGTCCCGCTGCACGTGTGGCTGCCGGACTCGATGGAAGGCCCGACCCCGATCTCGGCACTGATCCACGCCGCGACGATGGTGACCGCCGGTATCTTCATGGTCACCCGCATGTCGCCGCTGTTCGAGCTGTCGCAGACCGCGCTGAACTTCGTGCTGTTCATCGGTGCCACCACCGCGTTCTTCACGGGCCTGATCGGCATCGTGCAGAACGACATCAAGCGCGTGGTCGCGTACTCCACGCTGTCCCAGCTGGGTTACATGACCGTTGCACTGGGCGTGTCGGCCTATTCGGCCGCCGTGTTCCACCTGATGACCCACGCCTTCTTCAAGGCACTGCTGTTCCTGGGTGCCGGCTCGGTCATCATCGCGATGCACCACGAGCAGGACATGCGCAAGATGGGCGGCCTGCGCAAGTACATGCCGATCACCTTCGTCACCATGTGGATCGGTACCCTGGCGCTGGTCGGTACGCCGTTCTTCTCCGGCTTCTACTCGAAGGACACCATCATCGAGGCGGCCGAGCTGCACGCGCACCTGTCCAACAACTGGGTGGCCACCTACGGCTACTGGGCAGTGCTGGGTGGCGTGATCGTCACCAGCTTCTACAGCTTCCGCCTGCTGTTCCTAACCTTCCATGGCAAGGAACGCTTCCGCGACGCGCATGATGATCACGCCCATGGTCACGACCATGATGATCACCACGCCGCCGACGCCCACCACGGCGATGCCCACGACGACCACGGCCATGGCCACGGTCCGCATGAGCCGCACGAAACCCCGTGGGTGGTGACCCTGCCGCTGATCCTGCTGGCCATCCCATCGATCGCCATCGGTTTCTTCAGCATCGGTCCGATGCTGTACGGCACCGACTGGGCCGGCAACCATGCGCACGACGCGATCAAGGGCCAGGCGCATACGTTCTTCACCGGTGTCGTCGATTTCTACGATCCGGCCAAGAACACCATCGGCTTCCTGGGTGAAGAGTTCCACGGCCCGGTCGCCTTCGCGCTGCACGGCATGATGGCGCCTGCGTTCTTCCTGACCGTTGCGGGCTTCCTGCTGGCCGCACTGTTCTACCTGTGGAAGCCGGATCTGTCGGGCAAGGCGCGCAAGACCTTCGCCCCGCTGGTGTCGGTGCTGGAAAACAAGTACGGCTTCGACAAGCTGTGGATCGATGGCTTTGCCGGCGGCAGCGTCAAGCTGGGCAGGGTCTCGCGCTGGATCGACAGCAACATCGTCGACGGCGTGGTCAATCTCTCGGCACGTGTTGTGGACGTCGCAGCCGGCGTGCTGCGTCGTACCCAATCCGGTTTCCTCTATCACTACGCCTTCGCGATGATCATCGGCCTGATTGCCCTGCTGGGCGTGCTGATGCATTACCTGCGTTGATGACCTGTACGGAATAAGAAGACGTGTCGAACTGGCCTCTACTCAGTGTCCTCATCTGGCTGCCGATCATCGGTGGTGCCCTGATCCTTGCGATCCGTGATGCGCAGACCGCCCGTTGGGCGTCGCTGGGCGTAGCGGTGCTCACCTTCGTTGCAAGCCTCTCGCTGCTGAGCGGCTACAACCCGGGCATCGACGGAATGCAGTTCGTCGAGACCCATGCGTGGATCCCGGCGTACAAGATCGGCTACAACCTGGGCGTGGACGGCATTGCCATCGCGCTGATCCTGCTGACCACCCTGGTGGGCGCGCTGGCACTGATCGGTGCCTGGACGTCCATCGACAAGCGGGTGAACCAGTACGTGGCCGCCTTCCTGATCCTGGAAGGCGTCACCGTCGGTATCTTCTCGGCGACGGACGCGATGCTGTTCTACGTGTTCTTCGAAGCGATGCTGATCCCGATGTTCCTGATCATCGGTGTCTGGGGCGGCCCGCGCCGCATCTACGCAGCCCTGAAGTTCTTCCTGTACACCTTCCTCGGCTCGGTGCTGATGCTGGTGGCGCTGATCTACCTGTACATGAAGGGCGGCAGCTTCCAGCTGGCCGACCTGTATGCGCTGCCGCTGTCGGCCAAGGAGCAGACCTGGATCTTCTTCGCCTTCCTGATCGCCTTCGCGGTCAAGGTGCCGATGTTCCCGGTCCACACCTGGCTGCCGGACGCGCACGTGGAAGCACCGACCGCCGGTTCGGTGATCCTGGCCGCCATCGCGCTGAAGATCGGTGGCTACGGCTTCCTGCGCTTCAACCTGCCGATCGTCCCGGACGCGTCGCAGGAATGGGCCTGGCTGGTGATCGCGCTGTCGCTGATCGCAGTGATCTACGTCGGCCTGGTCGCCCTGGTGCAGGACGACATGAAGAAGCTGATCGCCTATTCCTCGATCGCGCACATGGGCTTCGTCACCCTGGGTACCTTCATTGCCCTGTGGCTGGTGCGTGAAGCCGGCAACGCCGATGCCGCCCGCCTGGGCCTGCAGGGCGCCATGGTGCAGATGATCTCGCACGGCTTCGTGTCCGGCGCGATGTTCTCCTGCGTCGGCGTGCTGTACGACCGCATGCACAGCCGCCGCATCGCCGATTACGGCGGCGTGGTCAACGTGATGCCGTGGTTTGCCACCTTTGCCATGCTGTTCTTCATGGCCAATGCGGGCCTGCCGGGCACCAGCGGTTTCGTCGGCGAGTTCATGGTCATCCTGTCGGCCTTCCAGCGTAATCCGTGGATCGCGCTGGGCGCGGCCACCACCCTGATCATCGGCGCCGCCTACACCCTGTGGCTGTACAAGCGCATCTTCTTCGGCGAAGTGGCCAACAGCCATGTCGCCGAACTGAAGGACATCAACGGCCGCGAATGGCTGGTGCTGGGCGTGTTCGCCATCGGCGTGCTGGCCCTGGGTATCTACCCCAAGCCGCTGACCGACCTGATGGAGCCCTCGATCGCGAAGCTGGCCATGCAGATCGCATCCAGCAAGCTGCTGTAATTCCAGGATTTGATGATGACCACCTCGCCGCTGCTGCCATTGACCGCTGCTGACCTGCCACCGCTCGCTCCCGAGCTGGTGCTGATCGGCAGCGCCTTCGCCCTGATGATCCTCGACCTGTTCGTCAGCAACCGGAACAAGATCGTCACCCACCTGTTCTCGCTCGCTGCGCTGGCCGTGGTGCTGTTCATGCTGGCTACCGGCGTGGGCGGGCAGGGGGAGGTCTTCCATGGCATGTTCGTGCGCGATACCGCTGCGGACGTGATGAAGACCGGGATCGTGCTGCTCAGCGGCCTGACCCTGATCTACGGTTGGCGCTACCTGCGTGACCGCAATCTGTTCCAGGGCGAGATCCCGGTGCTGATCCTGTTCGGCACCGCCGGCATGATGATCCTGGTCTCGGCCGGCAGCCTGCTGATGGTCTACCTGGGCCTGGAACTGCTGGCGCTGTGCTCCTACGCGCTGGTCGCCAGCAACCGCGAAAACGGCCTGGCCTCGGAAGCGGCGATGAAGTACATCGTGCTGGGTTCGCTGGCCTCGGGCCTGTTGCTGTACGGCATGTCGCTGATCTACGGCGCGACCGGCAGCCTGCACCTGGACGTCATCCGTGATGCCATCCCGCACTCGGAAGAGCGCGTGCTGCTGATCACCGGTGCGGTGTTCATGATCGCCGGCGTCGCCTTCAAGCTGGGTGCTGCTCCGTTCCACATGTGGCTGCCGGACGTGTACCAGGGTGCCCCGGCACCGATCGCGCTGTTCATCAGCTCGGCTCCGAAGCTGGCCGCCTTCGGCATGGCCTACCGCCTGCTGGAAATGGGCGTGGGTCCGCTGTCGGCCGAACTGCAGCTGCTGATCGCTGGCCTGGCGGCGGTCTCGCTGGTCATCGGCAACCTGATGGCCATCGCGCAGAGCAACCTCAAGCGCATGCTGGCGTTCTCCACGGTCTCGCACATCGGCTTCCTGCTGATGGGCATTGCCGGTGGTGGTTCGCAGGGCTATGCCGCCGCGCTGTTCTATGCGCTGGCCTACGCCATCATGTCCACCGCCGCCTTCGGCGCGATCATCGCGCTGTCGCGTGCAGGCTTTGAAGCCGAGAACATCGAGGACTTCAAGGGCCTGAACGCCCGCAACCCATGGATGGCCGGCCTGGTGCTGTGCATCATGGCGTCGCTGGCCGGTATCCCGCCGTTCCTGGGCTTCTGGACCAAGTTGGCGGTGCTGGGCGCAGCCATCAATGGCGGCCTGCTGTGGCTGGCCATTCTGGGCGTGCTGTGCGCCGTGGTGGGCTGCTTCTACTACCTGCGCGTGATCAAGGTCATGTACTTCGATGAGCCGGTGGGCGAGGCCATGCCGCGCAGCAACGACCGCGTGCTGGGCGTGGTCCTGGGCGTGAACGCACTGGCGCTGCTGGCCCTGGGCCTGTCCTGGAACCCGATCATGCTGTGGTGCCAGAAGGCTTTTGCGCATCTTGCATAAAAGTTGACACAAAGCTGCGCGATTCGTGTAATATGCGCAGCCTGAGTTGTCACTGCAGCGGTTCAGCCAGAACATCGTTGCGGTAGCCCACCTCGAAAGAGTGGGGCAGCAGTTCAAACACTTCCGGTGCGGGGTGGAGCAGTCTGGCAGCTCGTCGGGCTCATAACCCGAAGGTCGCAGGTTCAAATCCTGCCCCCGCTACCAACATCGAATCGGCGCCAACCGGTTTGATGAATGAGGAAAAGCTTGCATTTATTGAAGTGATGCCTCATAATTCCGCTTCTGATGCGGGGTGGAGCAGTCTGGCAGCTCGTCGGGCTCATAACCCGAAGGTCGCAGGTTCAAATCCTGCCCCCGCTACCAAGTAAAGAGATCGCCTCCGAAGCCTTGCTTCGGGGGCGTTTTTCTTTGCGGTGTTCCGCTTTTCCATGCGATCAGGGTCAGATCCCTTTTTCCATGGAAAAAGGGATCTGACCCCGGGGCGCACCTTGCACCAGCGCGGTGCAGTCGCTATCATCTGCGGCCTAGCAGTACCCCTGAAGGCGGCCTTCCCACGGGAGTCCGGACCCGGAAGGAGGGCCGCAACCGGCACGCAGTGCAGGTTGCAACCGGAATCCAGTCACCGGAGTCTTTCCGGAAAAGGGGCCCAACGGGCCCTTTGTCGTTTCCGGGGCGTCATGTTTTCACGCTGGCCAAGGCCGGCACCCAACCAAGAGATCAAGGCAGGCTGTGAGCGACAAGGCAACCGACATCGCGAATCTGCTCGCCCCGACCGTTGTGTCGCTGGGCCTGGAGCTGCTGGGCGTTGAGTATCTGCCGGCCCCCGGCGGTGCGACCCTGCGCCTTTACATCGACGTGCCGCTGGCTGAGCAGCCCGAGCGCATCATCAATGTCGACGACTGCGAGCGGGTCAGCCGCGAAGTGTCGGCGCAGATGGACGTCGAAGACCCGATCAGCGGCAATTACACGCTGGAAGTGTCTTCGCCGGGCGTGGACCGCCCGCTGTTCAACCTGGAGCAGTTCGCTCGCCACCAGGGTGAATCGGCCAAGGTCACGCTGAAGCTGCCGCAGGACAATCGTCGTCGCCTGCAGGGCCGCATCGACGCCATCGACGAGGCCGCAGGCACCATCACCTTCATCGTCGACAAGACCGCAGTGGTCGTGTCGGCCGACAACATCGACAAGGCACGGATCATGCCCGACTGGGTCGCGCTGGGGCTGGCCCCGAGCAAGCCGACCGGTCCGGCGCCGAAGCGTCCGAAGCCGAACACGAATTCTTCTTCCAACGAGCCGGCGGCAAAGAAGCCGCGCGCGGAGTGAGCCAATGAGCAAGGAACTGTTGCTGGTAGTCGACGCGGTCGCCAACGAGAAGGGCGTGCCGCGTGAAGTGATCTTCGATGCGATCGAGGCCGCGCTGGCCTCGGCAGCGAAGAAGCGCTATCCCGACGAGGAAGTGCTGACCCGCGTGGTCATCGACCACAAGGATGGCAGCTACGAAACCTACCGCCGCTGGGAAGTGGTGGCCGATGACGTGGTCATGGAATCGCCGGACCGCCAGATCCGCCTGATGGACGCCGTCGACGAAGCCGAAGGCGTGGACGTCGGCGATTACATCGAAGAGCAGATCGAGAACCCGGATTTCGGCCGCATCGCCGCCCAGGCCGCCAAGCAGGTGATCGTGCAGCGCGTGCGCGAAGCCGAGCGCCAGCAGGTCGTGGATGCGTGGAAGGATCGCGTTGGCGAGCTGATCACCGGTGTGGTCAAGCGCGCCGAGCGCGGCAACATCTATGTCGACCTGGGCGGCAACGCCGAGGGCTTCATTCCGAAGGACAAGGGCATCCCGCGCGACGTGCTGCGCGCCGGTGATCGCGTGCGCGGCTATCTGGCCGAAGTGCGCTCGGAGCCGCGTGGCCCGCAGCTGTTCATCAGCCGCGCCGCCCCGGAATTCATGATCGAGCTGTTCAAGCTGGAAGTGCCGGAAGTCGGCCAGGGCCTGGTGGAAATCAAGGCCTGTGCCCGCGACCCGGGCGACCGCGCCAAGATCGCCGTGCTGGCCCATGACCAGCGCACCGATCCGATCGGCGCCTGCATCGGCATGCGCGGTTCGCGCGTGCAGGCCGTGTCCAACGAGCTCAATGGCGAGCGCGTGGATATCGTGCTGTGGAACGACAACCCGGCCAACTTCGTCATCAACGCGATGGCGCCGGCCGAAGTGCAGTCGATCATCGTCGATGAAGACAAGCACTCGATGGATCTGGCCGTGGCCGAAGACCGCCTGGCACAGGCGATCGGCAAGGGCGGCCAGAACGTGCGCCTGGCCAGCCGTCTGACCGGCTGGCAGCTCAACGTGATGACCCAGGACCAGGTCACCGCCAAGTCGGAGGCCGAGCAGGCTTCGGCCCGCCAGCTGTTCATGGACAAGCTGGAAGTGGACGAAGAGATCGCCGGCATCCTGGTCAGCGAAGGCTTCGGCACCGTCGAGGAAATCGCATATGTCCCGGTTGGCGAACTGCTGGCCGTGGAAGGTTTCGACGAAGACATCGTCGAAGAGCTGCGCGCTCGTGCCCGCGATGCGCTGCTCAATGAGGCCCTGGCAGTCGAGGAAGGCCTTGAAGACGGCCAGCCGGCGCAGGACCTGCTGTCCCTGAAGGGCATGGACGAAGCCACCGCATATGCGTTGGCCGGCCGCGGCGTGCGTACCAGCGAGGACCTGTCCGACCTGGCCGCCGACGAGGTCATGGACTTCGGCATCGAAGGGCTGGACCAGGCGCGCGCCGCTGCGCTGGTCCTGGCCGCACGTGCCGAGGAAATCGCCCGACTGGAACGCGGCGAATGAGCCGGCAATGAACAGGGCCCTGAGCCGATCAGGGCGTAGAATCCGCGCCACCTCCATATGCGGGGGGGCGCCCACAAGATCATAGGATCCGAATGTCGCAGCAAACCACCATCCGCAAGCTTGCCGAACTGGTCAACACGCCGGTCGAAAAACTGCTGGAACAGCTGGCCGGTGCCGGCATGAAGTTCAGCGGTCCCGACCAGGTCGTGACCAGCTCAGAGAAAGTGAAGCTCCTGGGCTTCCTTCGCCGTTCGCACGGCAAGCCCGAGCAGGTCCCGGAAGAGACGGATCAGTCTGCAAAGAAGATCACGCTCAACCGCCGGAAGCAGCAGGAAGTGACGGTCAATTCCGGTCGCAGCAAGACGACCGTGAATGTCGAGGTGCGCCAGAAGCGTACCTACGTCAAGGATGGTGCTCGCGCCATGACCCCGGACGAAGAGCGCGCCGACATCCTGCGCAAGCTCGAGGAGTCGCGTGCGCGCAACCTCGCCGAGCAGCAGGCGCTGGCCGAGAAGGATCGCCTGCGTGACGAGGCCATCGTCCGTGCACGCGAGGAAGAAGTCGCGGCCAAGGAACGTGCCGAAGCCGAGAAGAAGGCGGCCGAGGAGGCTGCTGTCGCGGCCAAGGCGGCCGAGGCACTGGCTGCCAGCAAGCCCAAGGTACGTGCTCCGATCGACGAAACCGCGCCGCGTCCGCCGCGTGCTCCGGCCGCCGCCCCGGCCGCGCCGCGTGGTGCACCGACGCCGCCGCCGCGCAGCGACGATCGCAACAACCGCAGCGCGCCGCGCAACGAGCGTGGCCCGGGCGACCGCTTTGCCGGCCAGATGCACCTGTCGGCTGCAGATCGCGCGCGTCGTGGCAACAGCAACAACAGCAACAACCGTGGCCGTCCGGGTAGCCGGAACCAGTCCGGTGGCCGTCGCGACATGTCGCGCGGTGGCAGCAACTCCGGTCCGCACGCCTTCGAGCGTCCGACGGCACCGGTGGTGCGTGAAGTGGCCATCGGCGACACGATCACCGTGGCCGACCTGGCGCAGAAGCTCGCGCTGAAGGGCGGCGAGGTGGTGAAGGCGCTGTTCAAGATGGGCGTGATGGCCACCATCACCCAGTCCATCGACCACGATACCGCCGCGCTGGTGACCGAAGAACTCGGCCACAAGGCGATCCGTGCCAATGACAACGACGCCGAAGACGCACTGCTGGCCTCGACCGGTGAAAACCAGGGCGAAGCCGTGCAGCGTCCGCCGGTGGTCACCATCATGGGCCACGTCGACCACGGCAAGACCTCGCTGCTGGATTACATCCGCCGCACCAAGGTCGCCACCGGCGAAGCCGGCGGCATCACCCAGCACATCGGTGCCTACCACGTCGATACGCCCAAGGGCGTCATCAGCTTCCTGGATACCCCGGGCCATGCCGCGTTTACTTCGATGCGTGCCCGCGGTGCCAAGCTGACCGATATCGTGGTGCTGGTGGTGGCTGCCGATGACGGTGTCATGCCGCAGACCAAGGAAGCGATCCAGCACGCCCGCTCGGCCGGTGTGCCGCTGATCGTGGCGATCAACAAGATCGACAAGTCCGGTGCCGACCCGATGCGGGTCAAGAACGAGCTGCTGTCCGAACAGGTCGTGGCCGAAGATTTCGGTGGTGACATCCAGATGGTGGAGATCTCGGCCAAGACCGGCCTGGGCATCGACGATCTGCTGGACGCCGTGTCGGTGCAGGCCGAACTGCTGGAACTGAAGGCGGTCGACGAAGGCCGCGCCAGCGGTGTGGTCATCGAATCCTCGCTGGACAAGGGCCGTGGCCCGGTTGCGACGGTGCTGGTGCAGCAGGGCCGCCTGAAGAAGGGCGACTACCTGGTGTGTGGCATCCAGTACGGCCGCGTCCGTGCGCTGTTCGACGAAACCGGCAAGCAGCCGGAGTTCGCTGGCCCGTCCATCCCGGTGCAGGTCCTGGGCCTGTCCGGCGTGCCGGAAGCCGGTGACGATTTCGTCGTCGTTGACGACGAGCGCCTGGCCAAGGACGTTGCCCAGCAGCGTGAAACCAAGCGCCGTGAATCGCGCCTGGTGGCCACTGCCGGCAGCCGCATGGAAGACATCATGGCGACCCTGGGCAAGGGCGAGGGCCAGCAGGTCCTCAACCTGGTCATCAAGGCCGACGTGCAGGGTTCGGTGCAGGCGCTGAGCCAGGCGCTGGTCGCGCTGTCCAACGAAGACATCCGCATCAACGTGATCCACTCCGGCGTGGGCGGCATCACCGAGTCGGACGCCAATTCGGCGGCCGCTTCGAAGGCGACCGTCATCGGCTTCAACGTGCGTGCGGATGCTTCGGCGCGTCGCATCATTGAATCCAACGGCGTGGACCTGCGTTACTTCTCGATCATCTATGACGTGATCGATCAGGTGAAGCAGGTGGCCTCCGGTCTGCTGGGCGTGGAGATCCGCGAAGAGATCATCGGTATTGCCGAGGTCCGCGACGTGTTCCGCAGCTCCAAGCTGGGCGCCGTCGCCGGCTCGATGGTCATCGAGGGCGTGGTCAAGCGCAACAAGCCGATCCGCGTGCTGCGCGACAGCGTGGTGATCTTCGAGGGCGAGCTGGAATCGCTGCGTCGTTTCAAGGAAAACGTCGAGGAAGTCCGCAACGGTACCGAATGCGGTATCGCGGTGAAGGCCTACAACGACGTCAAGCCGGGTGACCAGATCGAGTGCTTCGAGCGCATCGAAGTGCCGCGCACCCTGTAATGCTGCACGGAACCGGGCCTTCGGGCCCGGTTCCGGTTCCACCCTGTAAGCTGTTCAAGACCCAATACGAAGAAGAGCCCCGCCGCGTGCCCAAGACTTTCCATCGAACCGACCGTGTCTCCGCCCAGCTGCGCCGTGAACTCGGCACCCTGGTGCACAACGCCGTGCGCGAGCACGGGTTGCCCTCGGTGAGCGTGTCCGACGTGGAAATCACCCGCGACATGGCTCATGCCAAGGTGTTCGTCACCGCCCTGATGCCCGAGCGTTCGGCTGAAGCCGTGGCGGGCCTGAAGGAGCTGGGGTACCGCCTGCGCATGGACCTGGCCCGGGCGATGAAGCTGCGCCACGTGCCGGAGCTGCATTTCCACTACGACGACTCGGTCGATCGTGGCGAGCATATCGACAACATCCTGCGCGACCTGCCCGACACCGTGGCCGCCGAGAAGCGTCGCAAGGGCGACGAAGAATAACCGCGCGACGCCGGGCATGCCCGGCGTCGTTGCATTCCGGCTGCGTGATGTCTGATGCAGACCGCGCTGCGCGCTTGCCGGGCATGGCCCGGCGCTACCCGTACCTGTCATGACCCGAATTCAGTTCCGCCGCCTGGATGGCATCCTGCTGCTCGACAAATCGACCGGCATGAGTTCCAACGCTGCCCTGCAGGTGGCGCGCCGCCTGTTCCGTGCCGAGAAGGGCGGCCACACCGGCAGCCTCGACCCGCTGGCCACCGGCCTGCTGCCGCTGTGCTTCGGCGAGGCCACCAAGATCGCCGGCCTGCTGCTGGGCTCGGCCAAGGCCTACGATGCCGAGATCGTGCTCGGCCAGACCACCGATACCGACGACGCCGAGGGCCAGGTGCTGCTGCAGCGACCGGTGCCGGCGATCAGTGCCGACGCCCTGCAGGCGGCCCTGGCACCGTTGACCGGCAGCATCCGCCAGCGTGCGCCGATCTATTCGGCGTTGAAGCAGGGCGGTGAGCCGCTGTATGTGAAGGCGCGTCGCGGTGACGCCATCGAAGCCCCGGAGCGCGAGGTCCACGTGCACGCCATCGAGGTGCTGGAACAGCATCCGGAGCGGTTGCGTCTGCGTGTGACCTGCGGTTCGGGCACCTACATCCGCAGCCTGGCCCGCGATCTCGGCGAAAGTCTGGGGTGCGGCGCCCATATCAGTGCGCTGCGCCGGTTGTGGGTCGAACCGTTCCGCGAGCCGGCGATGGTCACCCTGGATCAGCTGCGTGCGATGGTCGAGGCCGGTGATGAGGCCGGCATGGACGCGCTGCTGCTGCCGCTGGCGGCCGGCCTGGCTGAATACCCCCGGGTCGACCTCGATGCCGACCAGGCCCACCGCTTCTGCGTCGGCCAGCGCCAGCGCGATGCGTCCTGGCCACAGGGCCTGGTGGCCGTGTTCGGCCCGGACGAGGTTGTCCAGGGCCTGGGCCAGGTCGATGGCAGCGGGCTGCTGGCTCCGCAGCGCCGCTTCAACCTCTGAACGGGGCAGGGCGGTTCAGCCCCGGACCTTGTTCCGGAGCCCCCTGACCGTTACAATTTCGCGGCCGTTTTCCGGCAATCTGCCTCGCGCAGGTTTCATCCTCGTAGTCCACGGCGAGCCTGGCGGTGCGCGAAGCGCGTTCCTGCCGGCCACGCATCACTGAGAAAGAAAAAATGTCGATCGACACCCAGAAGGTCATTGAAGACAACAAGCGCAGCTCGGCTGACACCGGCTCCCCGGAAGTCCAGGTGGCCCTGCTGACCGCCCGCATCGAGCTGCTGACCGGCCACTTCAAGACCCACAAGAAGGACCACCACAGCCGCCGCGGCCTGCTGCAGATGGTCAACCGCCGCCGCAGCCTGCTCGACTACCTGAAGAAGAAGGACGTCGAGCGTTACAAGGCCCTGATCGAGAAGCTTGGCCTGCGTCGCTAAGCAACGAATCCCCCGCGGCGCAGCGATGCGCCGCGGTTTTGTTTTGTAGCACCGCAATCCCCGATTCAGGCCGGAACGATCCGGCCACCCGCTGGCGGCAAGGGTCGCCGACGGTCCAAATTCGCAGACAGCATCCCCAAGGACACCCTCCGTGGCAAAAATCACCAAAACCTTCCAGTACGGCAAACATACCGTCACGCTTGAGACCGGCGAAATCGCCCGCCAGGCCGGTGGCGCCGTCATCGTCAAGTTCGACGACACCGTGCTGCTGGTCTCCGCCGTTGCCGCCAAGAGCGCGCGTGAGGGCCAGGACTTCTTCCCGCTGACCGTCGATTATCAGGAGAAGTTCTACGCCGGTGGTCGCATCCCGGGTGGCTTCTTCAAGCGCGAAGGCCGTGCGACCGAGAAGGAAACCCTGATCTCGCGTCTGATCGATCGCCCGATCCGTCCGCTGTTCCCGGAAGACTACAAGAACGAAGTGCAGATCATCGCCACGGTCATGTCGCTGAACCCGGACATCGATGGTGACATTCCGGCACTGATCGGTGCGTCGGCCGCGCTGTCGCTGGCCGGCACCCCGTTCATGGGCCCGATCGCTGCTGCCAAGGTCGGTTACAAGGACGGTGAGTACATCCTCAACCCGACCGTGACCGAGCTGAAGGATTCGCAGCTGGAGCTGGTCGTTGCCGGTACCTCCAACGCCGTGCTGATGGTGGAATCGGAAGCCGCGCTGCTGTCCGAAGAAGTGATGCTGGGCGCCGTGACCTTCGGTCACCGCGAGATGCAGAAGGTCATCAACGCCATCAACGAGCTGACCGTCGAAGCCGGCACCAAGCCGTCGACCTGGGAAGCCCCGGCCAAGAACGAAGCGCTGATCAGCGCCCTGAAGGAAGCCGTCGGCCCGCGCCTGGGCGAAGCCTTCCAGGTGCGCGACAAGCTGCAGCGCCGCGACGCCATCTCGGCGATCAAGAAGGACGTGCTGGAAGGCCTGGCGGGCCGCGTTGCCGCCGACGGCTGGAACCCGGCCGAGCTGTCGAAGGAATTCGGCGAGCTGGAATACAGCACCATGCGCAACTCGGTGCTGGACACCAAGGTCCGCATCGACGGCCGTGCGCTGGACACCGTCCGCCCGATCGCCGTGAAGACCAGCGTGCTGCCGCGTACCCACGGTTCCTCGCTGTTCACCCGTGGTGAGACCCAGGCCATCGTGACCATCACCCTGGGCACCGCCCGTGATGGCCAGGTCATCGATGCCGTCTCCGGTGAGTACAAGGAAAACTTCCTGTTCCACTACAACTTCCCCCCCTACTCGGTGGGTGAGTGCGGCCGCATGATGGGCCCGAAGCGTCGCGAGATCGGCCACGGCCGTCTGGCCAAGCGCGGCGTGCTGGCAGTGATGCCGTCGCTGGAAGCCTTCCCGTACACCATCCGCGTCGTCTCGGAAATCACCGAGTCGAACGGTTCTTCGTCGATGGCCTCGGTCTGCGGCTCGTCGCTGGCCCTGATGGACGCCGGCGTGCCGGTGAAGGCCCCGGTGGCCGGTATCGCCATGGGTCTGGTCAAGGAAGGCGATCGCTTCGTCGTCCTGTCCGACATCCTGGGTGACGAAGATCACCTGGGTGACATGGACTTCAAGGTGGCCGGTACCGCTGAGGGCATCTCCGCCCTGCAGATGGACATCAAGATCGAAGGCATCACCGAAGAGATCATGAAGCAGGCTCTGCAGCAGGCCAAGGCCGGCCGTCTGCACATCCTGGGCGAAATGGCCCACGGCCTGACCGCTCCGCGCGAAGAGCTGTCGGACTACGCGCCGCGCCTGCTGACCATCAAGATCCACCCGGACAAGATCCGCGAAGTGATCGGCAAGGGTGGTTCGACCATCCAGGCCATCACCAAGGAAACCGGCACCCAGATCGACATCCAGGATGACGGCACCATCGTCATTGCGTCGGTCAACGCCATCGCTGCCCAGGCCGCCAAGGCCCGCATCGAGCAGATCACCTCGGACGTCGAGCCGGGCCGCATCTACGAAGGCAAGGTCGCCAAGATCATGGACTTCGGTGCGTTCGTTACCATCCTGCCGGGCAAGGACGGTCTGGTCCACGTGTCGCAGATCTCCAGCGAGCGCGTCGAGAAGGTCGGCGACAAGCTGAAGGAAGGCGATGTGGTCAAGGTCAAGGTACTGGAAGTCGACAAGCAGGGCCGTATCCGCCTGTCGATGAAGGCCGTGGAAGAAGGCGAAGGTGCCAGCGCCGAATAATCGGCCTCGCCGATTGTGTGGTGGGTGAGGACCGTTGGTCCTCACGCTTTCGCAGATGAAAAAGCGGGCTTCGGCCCGCTTTTTCTTTGCCTGGAATCCTGTGGGTGAGGACCGTTGGTCCTTGCACTTACGCGCCTTCCTCCTCCTCCCCCAGCCACCACACCTGGCCAGGCTCAGGCTCACTCAGCGGATGCTCCCGCTGCTCGATCGTCTCCAGCACGCGTCCAGGGGCAGCGGCAACCCACATCGCCATCAACGTTTCCACGGCGGCCCGGCCCTGTGCGGCGATACCGAGATCGCGCTCGCACGCCCAGCCACTATCCTCCGCAGCCTCTGCCTCGTCGCCATGCTGGTGCGGCGTGCCATAGCTGCAACGTCGGCACAACCGTCGCACGCTCGCGGTCCAGTCCTCGATCATGCCGATACCGGGCAGGGTGAGTGCCTGCAGAGCATCGATGTCATCAGGCGCGGTGCATTGCACGAACACGGTGAAGGTGGCCATGTCCGACTGCCGCAGGCGCTGCATCGCATTGAACACCGGCACCTCGCGCTCGCCGTAGGCGCGACGTCCGGTGGAAGCGCCGTCATGCAGCACGATGTCACCGAAGCGGAAGCCGCTCTCCGGCAGCGGTACGTTGTCGATGCGTGCGCGCACCGGGTCGATGCGGCTCATGTAGACCACCTCGGCATCGGACCAGGGGGCCAGGCGCGCGCAGGCGACACCGAAGTTGCCCTCGATCGGGCCTTCGCCCTCGGGGAGGGTGATGCCGCACTGCGTCCACTGGTGGCGTGCCTCGGCCCAGTTCCCCATGGCGGTAGCGGCAATGCCGGCGTTCCATGCGCTGGCCTCATCGAACTCGCCCTGCAATTGTTGCGATTGCAGGTTGTCCTGCAACGAGGCCGGCCAGTCGCGCAGATACTTGTGCGCCAGCCCGCGCATGTAATGCAGGTACGCAATGTCCGGGGCATGCCCGATCAGTTCACCGAACAGGGCGACGGCCTGTGTGAGGTCTCCTTCGCGGAACACGGCGTAGGCACGCGCTTCCAGTAGCTGTCGTTCGTCGAGGGTTTCGTCGTCCAGCCGTTCGCCGTCGTTGGTGTTGTCGTGGTCGGTACTCATGTCCATGCGCGGTTGGAGATCCGCGGCTACCTTAGCCGATGCGGGAAGGAAGATTCCGCAGCGTCGCTGCATGTCCTGCTGCAGTGCACGAAGGCAGTGGCATGACTGCCCCGCTGTCGCCACCCGTTGGATCGAGCCTGTCCGGTGGACGACATGCCACGACATCCGCACCGCGGACGCATCGGTTTGCTAACGTGGCTGCGCCTTCGAACCGGGAGATCCCATGTTCCGCCAGACCGTGGCCGTCCTTGCCGTGCTGATTGCCGGTGCCTTGCCTATTGCCGCGCACGCCGCGCCGGCGCAGCCGCCGATCTTCGGTGCCTACTATCCGGGTGGTTCGGCCGAGCGCTATCCGGTATCGAGCATTCCGGCCGAGCGGCTGACCCACCTGTTCTACGCGTTCTCCACCATCGAGGACGGCCGCTGCACGATCGGCGCGGAAGCACCGAAGAACTTCGCCGCGCTGGCCGAGCTGAAGAAGGCACACCCGCATCTGCGCACCTTGATCTCGATCGGCGGCTGGGGTGCGGGCGGCTTCTCCGATGCGGCGCTGACCGAGGCCAGCCGCAAGCGCCTGGTTGATTCGTGCATGACGCTGTTCTTCGATCGCCACGCCGGCAGCTTCGATGGCGTGGACATCGACTGGGAATTCCCGGTCAGCGGTGGACCGAAGGAGCTGGCGCACCGTCCGCAGGATCGCGCCAACCTGACCAGGCTCGCGCAGGCGTTCCGCGTGGTACTCGACGCACACGGGCGCAAGGCGCGACAGCCGATGCTGCTGACTGCCGCATTGGCCGCCGGCCGCCTGCAGGCCGATGGCCCGTACGATCCGGCCGCCAGCTACGACCTTCCGGCGCTGGCCAAGGTGTTCGATTTCATCAACCTGATGAGCTACGACATGGGCACCGGCTTCTCGGCGGTGTCGACCTTCAACGCGCCCTTGCATGAGGTGGCGGCCGATCCGCTGGCGCCGGAATTGCGGCGCTGGAACAACGTGGCCGGCGCGGTGCAGTACTACCGCGAGCACGGTGTGCCGGCCCATAAACTGGTGCTGGGCGTGCCATTCTACGGGCGCGGCTTCAGGGTCACCGGCGATGCACCGGATGGCCTGTATCAGCCTTACAGCGCACCGGCCGACGCCGGCGACTGGCGGGTGATCAAGGCGCGCTATCTCGACCAGCCGGGTTGGACGAAGCATTGGCAGCCGCAGGCGCAGAGCCCGTGGCTGTACAACCCGGAGCAGAAGATCTTCATCAGCTACGAGGACCCGCGCTCGATCGGGCTGCGCGCGCAGTTCGCCCGCGAACAGGGCCTGGCCGGGGTGTTCATGTGGGAGCTGACCGGAGACGACGAGCAGGCCAGCCTGCTCAACGCCATGCTCGGTCCGTGGCAGAAGGCACGCATCGGCGATTGAACCGCCCGCTAGCGCCGGGCCATGCCCGGCGGATGCCGCAACGCCACCGGCCTGACGCGGCACATCCTGGCAACGCCCGCAGCGCTAGGCTGCGGGCATGATCCTCATCGAACGCCTGGACCATCTGGTCCTCACCGTCGCCGACATCGAACGCAGCTGTGATTTCTACCAGCGCGTGCTCGGCATGCAGGTCGTGCGCTTCGGCGCCGGCCGCACCGCGTTGCAGTTCGGCCAGCAGAAGATCAACCTGCACCCGGCCAGCGCACCGCTGCAGCCGCATGCCGCGCAGCCCACGCCGGGCAGTGCCGACCTGTGCCTGATCACGCGCATGGCCATGGCCGATGTGCTGGCGCACCTGCAAGCACAGGCCATCGCGGTGGAGGCGGGGCCGGTCGCACGTACCGGCGCGCTAGGGCCGATCGAATCGGTCTACTTCCGCGACCCGGACGGCAATCTGATCGAAGTGAGCCGTTACCCGGACGAGGTTTGACCCTGCTTTGGTAGCGTCGAGCTTGCTCGACGGCTCTTCGCGTGGAATCAGCAACAGTCGAGCAAGCTCGACTCTACCGGGGCATGCCTGGCAGAGGCCTCAATCCGCCCAGACGCTGTTGGGGTCGCCGTTGCGCGCACGGCGCTGGCTGGCCACCGCCAGGCGTGCGAAGCCGAACGCCATCGCCAGCGCAATCGCATCGACCCAGAACAGCGGCCAATGGCCATGCGTGGCGGCGCGCCACAGCCAGTCACCACTGAGCGCGCCATGCAGGATCGGTACCAGCGCCGTGCTGATCGCCGCGGCCCAGAGCAGCTCGCGCGCGGCCTGTGCAGGGCGGCGCAGCGCGGCCCACAGCGCACAGGCCGCCCAGGTGCCGAAACAGGCCCAGCGGATACCGTGGTCGACCGTCGACGGCGCCAGTCGTTCCAGCACCAGTGCGGTCACGAACGCCATCGAGATCGCCACGCACAGGCCGATGCACACGCCGACCGTGGCCCGCGCCATGTTCACTCCGGCGCGTGGCTGCTGCGGCTGGCGGCGCTTGCGCCGCGATTCGATCCACAGCAGGTTGCCCGAGTAGAACAGGAAGGCGCCGCCGAGGCCGAGCAGGAAGTACAGCCAGACCACCACGCCATTGCCGAACTCGCCGAAATGCAGCGCGTAGGCTGCGCTCAGCGTGGCATGGTTGGCGTCGCGCTGGCCGGGCAGCTGGCTGGCCAGTACGTTGCCGGTGGCCACATCCAGCGCCACCGCACCGAGTGGGCCGAGCGTACCGCTGGCTTCACCGGTGATCTCGATGGTGGCATTGGCATCGCCCGCGTTGGCCAGCTTCAGGTAGGCCGGTTCGAAGTTGGTCACGCCCTGCGCGCGTGCCACTTCCAGGGCGCGCGCATGCAGCACGCGCAGGCTGCCCGGCGGCGCCGGAATGCCGGTGGCGTCGCGGACGGGCGCGGTATCCATGGCCGTGGGTACGGCCTGCAGGGCCTTGCCGTCGTAGATGAGTGGATTGAGCAGGGCCATCTGCACGAACACCAGGCAGAGCAGGGCGCCGGTCACCGCGAACATCAGGTGGAAGGGCAGGCTGAGCACGCCGATCACGTTGTGCGCGTCCTGCCACAGCTGCTTCAGGTTGCGGCCGGGGCGCAGTGCGAACAGGTCGCCGAGCAGCTTCGGCAGGTGGATCACCAGGCCGCTGAGCAGGGCCATTCCATACAACAGGCTGACGATGCCCATCACGTAGATGCCAGCCACTGGCAGGCCGAGGCTGTAATGCAGTTCGTTGACCAGTTCCGCCAGCCCGGTCTGCGGCGGCGTTGGGCTGCCGGCGATCTGTCCGGGCCAGGCGTAGCGCCAGCTGCCATCCAGGGTCTGCCAGTAGGCCAGTGGCTGCGGGTGCTCGGCACCGGGGAAGGTCATGCCGATGTGCTGGCGTGCTTCCGGATGCGCGGCCAGTACATCCTCCAGCAGGTACTGCGCATCGTCCAGGCCGGCGGGCAGCGCGGTTGCCGCGCCCGGGGTCTGCCAGAGCGGCAGGTCGTGGTGGAACAGGGTCAGCGAACCGGCATAGAAGGCCACGAACAGGCCGAAACCGGCCACCAGTCCAACCCAGGTATGCAGGGTGGTGAATGTGCGCAGGGTCTGCGAGCTGAACTTCATGCGGTCGGTCTCATTGCACGGCGCCGGCCAGGCGCAGCAGCCCAAGCACGGCGAAGCCGGCCGCGGCACTGGCGGCCAGCACCAGCCAGGCGCGCAGCGCGCTGCGGAAGCTGAACGCCCACAGGGCGGCCAGCATCCAGAGCGGGATGAAGGTGATCAGGGATGGCACCAGGGCGCGCTGCCAGGGGCCGGGCGGTAGCCAGGTCACCAGGCCGGTCACGGCAGCGGCCAGCAGGAAGCCGGCGATGATGCCGGCGAAAGCGCGCGGCCACATCAGGGCGACTCCGTGCCGGGACGGTGCCAGGCGGCCAGCGCCGGCAGCAGCATCGCCGCCAGCATCCAGGTGCACAGCATCGCGACCAGGCCAGCAGCGAAACCGAGCTCGGCCATCCACAGCCACAGCGCGGCGGCGGCGGCGACCAGGCCGATCTGCCGGCCGAGGCGGCCGGCGCGACGCAGTCGTGGCCAGCGGCAGTGGGGCGAGGCGGCGTAGAAGGCCAACGCCGAGAACATCGCCGACAGGATGCCCAGGCTGCAGAAGCCGAGCGTGGAAAGGCCGACGGTGATCACAACGGGCGACCGGTGCGGCCGGGGTGCGGCGAACGCGGAGCACGGGCGGGGCCGGCGGGAGCCGGTCGGAGCGGGTGGCGCATCACGAGGTCCTGGGGGAAAGCGGGCAGGCTGGCACGGGGCGGGCTGCGGGCACATGGTAATCATTGCGTTTTCACGCCGCCACCGAGGTCCATTCAGCGGACCGTACGGTAGCCCTTGGGCTTTCCCGTGCGCTGGTTTAAGATCGGTATCGACCCCTTTCTGGAACAAGGTGGCCCGCGCCCCGCGCCGGCCGAGCGTGCGACATGAGCACTACCACCGCCCACTGTTGACCTGCCCTCGAAGGCCCTGGGTTCCAGGCGCCCTCGCGGCGCTTTTTTATTGCCCGGGCGTCGGCCCGGGACCGCTTTCCAGCCCGCTCGAGCGGGCCCCGCACGAAGCCAATGCGATGATCAACATTACTCTTCCCGACGGCAGCCGCCGCGAATTCGAAAATCCCGTCAGTGTCATGGACGTCGCCCAGTCGATCGGTGCCGGTCTGGCCAAGGCCACCATCGCCGGTTCGGTTGACGGCGTGCTGGTCGATGCCAGCGACGTGATCGACAAGGACGCATCCCTGCGCATCATCACCGCCAAGGACGAGGAGGGTGTGGAAATCATCCGCCACTCCTGTGCCCACCTGGTCGGCCACGCCGTCAAGCAGCTGTATCCGGACGCGAAGATGGTCATCGGCCCGGTGATCGCCGAGGGCTTCTACTACGACATCTACTCCGAGCGCCCGTTCACGCCGGACGACATGGCCGCCATCGAGAAGCGCATGGGCGAGCTGATCGCCCAGGACTACGACGTCATCAAGAAGGTGACGCCGCGTGCCGAGGTGATCGAGATCTTCAAGGCCCGTGGCGAGGACTACAAGCTGCGCCTGATCGAGGACATGTCCGACGACATCCAGGCGATGGGCATGTACTACCACCAGGAATACGTGGACATGTGCCGCGGCCCGCACGTGCCGAACACCCGCTTCCTGAAGGCCTTCAAGCTGACCCGCATCTCCGGCGCGTACTGGCGCGGCGACGCGCAGAACGAGCAGTTGCAGCGCATCTACGGCACTGCATGGGCCGACAAGAAGCAGCTCGAGGCGTACATCAAGCGCATCGAGGAAGCCGAAATGCGCGACCACCGCCGCATCGGCAAGCAGCAGGACCTGTTCCACCTGCAGGAAGAAGCGCCGGGCCTGGTGTTCTGGCATCCCAAGGGCTGGGCGCTGTGGCAGGTGGTCGAGCAGTACATGCGCAAGGTCTACCGCAGCAGCGGCTACGGTGAAGTGCGCTGCCCGCAGATCCTGGACGTGAGCCTGTGGAAGAAGTCCGGGCACTGGGACAACTACCAGGACAACATGTTCTTCACCGAGTCGGAGAAGCGCACCTACGCGGTCAAGCCGATGAACTGCCCGGGCCATGTCCAGGTGTTCAACCAGGGCCTGCACAGCTACCGGGACCTGCCGATCCGCTACGGTGAATTCGGCTCCTGCCATCGCAACGAGCCGTCCGGCGCGCTGCACGGCATCCTGCGCGTGCGTGGTTTCACCCAGGACGACGGCCACGTGTTCTGCACCGAGAACCAGATCGAATCGGAAGTGACCGCATTCCACCAGCAGGCGCTGGCGGTCTACCAGCACTTTGGCTTCGACGAGATCCAGATCAAGATCGCGCTGCGTCCGGAATCGCGCCTCGGTGATGATGCCACCTGGGACAAGGCCGAGGGCGCGCTGCGCTCTGCGCTGGGCGCCTGCGGCGTGGAGTGGCAGGAACTGCCGGGTGAGGGCGCCTTCTACGGCCCGAAGATCGAGTACCACCTGAAGGACGCCATTGGCCGTACCTGGCAGCTGGGCACGATGCAGGTCGACTTCATGATGGCCGGCCGCCTTGGCGCCGAGTACGTGGACGAGAACAGCCAGAAGCAGCACCCGGTCATGTTGCACCGGGCCATCGTCGGCTCGATGGAGCGTTTCCTGGGCATCCTGATCGAGCATCATGCCGGCCAGTTCCCGGCCTGGCTGGCGCCGACCCAGGTGGTGGTGGCCAATATCACCGATGCCCAGGCTGAATACGTCTCGAGCGTGACCAAAACCCTTGCGGAGCAAGGCTTCCGCGTCAGCTCGGATTTGCGTAACGAGAAGATCGGCTATAAAATCCGCGAGCATACGTTGCAGCGCGTGCCTTACCTGCTGGTCATTGGTGACCGCGAGAAGGAAAACGGGGCTGTGGCGGTGCGTACGCGTTCTGGCGAAGACCTGGGCAGCATGAGCCTGCAGGCCTTCATCGAGCGGCTCCAGGCCGAGGGCGCGTAAGCAAAGGTCCGGTCCGGGGGCACAGGCGCCCGGACCGGTTCGATACCCTTGGGAGAACGTAATATCAGCACCCCTGACAACAAACAGAACCGCAAGAATCAGGAAATCCGTGTGCCGCGCGTCCGCGTGATCGGCAGTGACGGAGAAATGATCGGCGTGTTGACGCGCGACGAAGCGCTGTCCATGGCCGAAGATGAAGGCCTGGATCTGGTCGAAATCCAGCCGCAGGCCGATCCGCCGGTCTGCAAGATCATGGACTTCGGCAAGTTCAAGTTCGAAGCGCAGAAGAAGGCCAGCGAGGCCAAGAAGAAGACCAAGCAGGTCGAGATCAAGGAAGTGAAGTTCCGTCCGGTCACGGACGAGGGCGACTACCAGATCAAGCTGCGCAAGATGCGGGGCTTCCTCGAGGAAGGCGACAAGATCAAGGTCAATATCCGCTTCCGTGGCCGTGAAATGAGCCACCAGGAGCTGGGTCGTGAGATGGCCAACCGGATCGAGACCGATCTGGGTGAGGACATCGTCATTGAATCCCGTCCGCGCCTGGAAGGGCGTCAGATGGTGATGATGATCGCGCCGAAGAAGAAGACCTGAAGCCTGACGGGCCGCCTTCCGGGGCGCCTGGCTGAATGGTTCAGGGTAAAGGGACGCCGCCGGCGTCCCTTTGCTTTTGTGGCCTGCCGGCGAAAAGGTCAGGGGGCTGGTGAGAGGGCGGTTTTGCCTGTATCATGCCCGGCTCGACCCACCCAGGACGGGTCGTACGCCGATCATGGCAGGAAGGAAAGAGCGGCCCAGGCCGCCGCCAGATCAGTCAGAAACCAGGGTCATATCCCATCAAGGACATTGCAATGCCCAAGATCAAGACCAACCGGGCAGCGGCCAAGCGTTTCCGCAAGACCGCCTCGGGCAAGTACAAGTGCGGCCACGCCAACCGTAGCCACATCCTCACGAAGAAAGCGACCAAGCGTAAGCGTAATCTGCGTCAGACGGGCCATGTCCGTGCAGAAGACGCAGGCCGTCTGGACCGCATGCTCCCTTACCTCTGAGGAACTGAAAAATGGCACGAGTTAAGCGTGGCGTACAGGCGCGTCGCCGCCACAAGAAAATCCTGGATCTCGCCAAGGGCTATTACAACGCCCGTCGCAAGGTCTTCCGCGTTGCCAAGCAGGCGGTCATCAAGGCACAGCAGTACGCCTACATCGGCCGTAAGCAGAAGAAGCGCAACTTCCGTTCGCTGTGGATCACCCGCATCAATGCGGCTGCCCGCATCAATGGTCTGAGCTACAGCCGCTTCATGAACGGTCTGCTGAAGGCCGGCATCACCCTGGACCGCAAGGTCCTGGCTGACATCGCCGTGCACGACGCAGCCGGTTTTGCCGCGCTGGCCGAAAAGGCCAAGGGCGCGCTGGCGGCATAAGTCCTTCCCGATGCCGTAACCGTTCACTCGGAACGGTGTCAGGTCAAGGCAATGCATGGGGAAGGGCGCAAGTCCTTCCCCATTCTTTTTTGGGTCCCGGCGAGGCCACAACGGCGGCGCGGGGACGGCGGTGGCGACAGGGGTCGGCCCTTCGCGCATCGCGATGGCAGATCGACTGGAGTTCCGGCCCCCCCATGAGCGACATCCAATCCCTCACCACCCAGGCGCTGGCCGATGTGGCCGCCGCACAGAGCCCCGACGTGCTGGAACAGCTGCGCGTGGCCCTGCTTGGCAAGAGTGGCAGCATCACCTCGCAGCTCAAGCAGCTCGGTGCGCTGCCGGCCGACGAGCGCAAGGCTGCCGGCGAAGCGATCAACCAGGCCCGCGACGCGCTGACCCGTGCGCTGGGCGAGCGCAGGGCGCTGCTGGAAGACGCGGCACTGGATGCGCGCCTGGCCGCCGAAGCCATCGACATCACCCTGCCGGGCCGCAATGGCGATCGTGCCGGCCTGCATCCGATCACCCGCACCCTGGAGCGCATCACCGGCATCTTCGGCCGGCTGGGCTATGAGTTGTCCGAAGGGCCGGAGATCGAGGATGACTGGCACAACTTCGAGGCGCTGAATTTCCCGCCGCACCACCCGGCGCGTGCCATGCACGACACCTTCTATTTCGGCGACGGCCGCCTGCTGCGCACGCATACCTCCGGTGTGCAGGTGCGCTACATGGGCGACCACGCGCCGCCGCTGCGCATGATCGCCGCCGGCAAGGTGTACCGCAGCGACAGCGACCAGACCCACTCACCGATGTTCCATCAGGTGGAAGGGCTGCTGGTGGACGAGCATTCGACCTTCGCCGACCTGAAGGGCACGCTGGCCGAATTCGTGCGCGCGTTCTTCGAGCGTGATTTCGAAATGCGCTTCCGCCCCAGCTACTTCCCGTTCGTTGAACCGGGCGCGGAAGTGGATATCGCCTGGCAGCAGCCCGATGGCAGCACCCGCTGGCTGGAAGTGCTCGGCTGCGGCATGGTGCATCCGAACGTGCTGCGCAATGTCGGCATCGATCCGGAGCGTTACACCGGCTTTGCCTTCGGCATGGGCGTGGAGCGTTTTGCGATGCTGCGCTACGGCGTCAACGATCTGCGCGCGTTCTTCGAGAACGACGTGCGCTTCCTCAGGCAGTTCGCGTAACGCACTAGGTAGCGCCGGGCCATGCCCGGCGGACTCAACAACGCAGGCCCAGGCGCATGCGCCGGGCCCACCAGGGTGACACCATGAAATTCTCCGAAAACTGGCTGCGCAGCCACGTCCCGACCCGCGCTTCGCGCGATGAACTGAGTGCGGTGCTGACCGCCATCGGCCTGGAAGTGGAAGAGGTGACCGCGCTCGGCGAAGGCCTCGATCACGTGGTCGTGGCACGCATCGTCGAGGCCGTGCGCCATCCCGAGGCCGATCGCCTGCAGGTGTGCAGGGTCGATGCCGGGCAGGGTGAGCTGCTGCAGATCGTCTGTGGTGCGCCGAACGCGCGCCCGGGTCTGGTTGCGCCGCTGGCGATGGTGGGGGCGCAGATCGGCGAGCTGAAGATCAAGCCGGCCAAGCTGCGCGGCGTCGAGTCCAACGGCATGCTCTGCTCAGCCAAGGAGCTGGGCCTGGACAATGATGCCTCCGGCCTGCTGGAACTGCCGGACGACGCACCGATCGGCCAGACCCTGGTCGAGTACCTGGGCCTGCCGGACGCCAGCATCGAGATCAAGCTGACCCCGAACCGCGCTGATTGCTTCAGCCTGCGCGGCATCGCCTACGACGTCGCTGCGGCCACCCGCAGCGAAGTGCTGGAATTCGCCGCCGATGCCATTGCGCCGGTCGGCAGCCGTGCGCTGTCCATCCAGCTCGACGCCGGCGCCGAAGCGCCGCGTTACCTGGGCCGTGTCATCGAGGGCGTCAACGCCGCGGCCAAGACCCCGCTGTGGATGGCCGAACGCCTGCGCCGCAGTGGCGTGCGTCCGGTCTCGCTGCTGGTCGACATCACCCAGTACGTGATGCTGGAGCTGGGCCAGCCGATGCACGCCTACGACCTCGGCACCCTGCAGGGCAGCATCGCGGTGCGCCGTTCACGTGCCGGCGAGACCCTGAAGCTGCTGGACGGTCGCGATGCCACGCTGGATGACAGCTTCCTGGTCGTCACCGATGCCGACCGTGCCGTCGGCCTGGCCGGCCTGATGGGCGGCTTCGATACGCGTGTCACTGATACCACCACCGCCGTGTTCCTGGAGGCCGCGCACTTCGCGCCGGCCGCGATCATGGGCCGGGGCCGCAAGCTGGGCCTGCACACCGATGCCGGCCATCGCTTCGAGCGTGGCGTCGACCCGGCACTGCCGCGCACCGCCATCGAATACGCCACCCGCCTGGTGCTGGATCTGGCCGGTGGTACCCCGGCGCCGGTCACCGAGGCCGTGCGCTCCGATGACCTGCCGCAGCCGGCAACGATCGTACTGCGCCGCGCGCGCATCACCCGCGTGCTGGGCATCACCATCGACGACGCCGAAGTCGAGCGCATCCTGCGCGCGCTGGGCATGGTCGTGGTCGCCAGTGCCGACGGCTGGCAGGTGGCTGCGCCGAGCCGCCGCTTCGACATTGCCATCGAGGAAGACCTGATCGAGGAGCTGGCTCGTATCCATGGTTACGAGCAGATTCCGACCACGCTGCCGGGTGGTGCCTCGCGCGTGGCGATGCCGAGCGAGACCCAGCTGGACGCGCTGAGCGTGCGTCGCCAGCTGGTCGCCCGTGACCAGCAGGAAACCGTCAATTTCGCCTTCGTCGACGATGCGCTGCTGGCCCAGTGGCAGCTGCGCGACGGCCTGGTGCCGCTGGCCAACCCGCTGTCGGCGGAACTGGCCGTGATGCGTCCGTCGCTGCTGCCGGGCCTGGTTGCCACGCTGGGCCGCAATGCTGCCCGTCAGCTTGGCCGCGTGCGCCTGTTCGAGATCGGCCGGGTGTTCGCCCAGCAGGCCGGCGACGCGTCGCTCGGCGAAAGCCGGCCGGCACCGCTGGAAACCCTGCGCGTGGCTGCCGCGGTCTGTGGCGAAGCGCAGGCGGTGCAGTGGGGCCTGCCGACCCGCAAGGTCGATTTCCATGACCTCAAGGGCGACCTGGAGTCGTTGGCCGCCGCCAGTGGCGCGCAACTGGAGTTCCGTCCGTCGGTCCGTGCCTACGGCCACCCGGCGCGTTCGGCCGAGGTGTTCCGCGACGGCGTGGCGATCGGCTGGATCGGCCAGGTCCATCCTCGCCTGACCAGGGCGATGGAGATCGAGGCCGATGTCTATGCCTTCGAGCTGGACCTGGAGCCGCTGACCGCCCGCCGCCTGCCGCGTGCCGGCGAGCTGTCGCGCTTCCCGGCGGTACGCCGCGACCTGGCGTTCCTGGTACCTGAGCAGGTGGCCTGGGCCGACCTGGCGGCCACCGTCCGCCAGGCTGCCGGCCCGCTGCTGCGCGACCTGAACCTGTTCGATCGCTATGTCGGCCAGGGCGTCGAGCCGGGATTCAAGAGTCTCGCTATGGGCTTGATTTTGCAGGACAAGTCGCGCACTCTGACGGACCGCGACGTGGATGCGGTGGTGGCCGAGGCGGTCACTGCCATCGAGCGTGAACACCACGCCCGGATCCGCGGCTGAGCGGGCAGCACTCGGGGGTAGCAGGCAATGGCATTGACCAAGGCGGAGATGGCGGAAAAGCTGTTCGACGAAGTCGGTCTGAACAAGCGGGAAGCCAAGGAATTCGTCGACGCGTTTTTCGATGTGCTGCGTGAAGCATTGGAACAGGGACGTCAGGTGAAGCTGTCGGGCTTCGGTAATTTCGATCTGCGGCGCAAGAACCAGCGCCCGGGTCGCAACCCCAAGACCGGCGAGGAAATTCCGATTTCCGCCCGTACGGTGGTCACCTTCCGTCCGGGCCAGAAGCTCAAGGAGAGGGTGGAAGCTTATGCTGGATCCGGGCAGTAACCGCGAACTACCGCCGATCCCGGCCAAGCGCTACTTCACCATCGGTGAGGTCAGCGAGCTGTGCGACGTCAAGCCGCACGTCCTGCGCTACTGGGAAACCGAGTTTCCCAGCCTTGAGCCGGCCAAGCGCCGAGGCAACCGCCGTTACTATCAGCGCCATGATGTGCTGATGGTGCGGCAGATCCGCAGCCTGCTGTACGAACAGGGCTACACCATTGGTGGAGCACGCCTGCGCCTGGATGGTCCCGATGCCCGCGAGGAATCGGCGCTGAGCAACCAGATCATCAAGCAGGTGCGCATGGAGCTGGAAGAAGTGCTGCAGTTGTTGCGCCGCTGATCCCATTTCCATCGTAATCCGCTATACTTCACGGCCCGCCGCACTGGCGGGCACATCGCAGCATCAGTCGGGGCGTAGCGCAGCCTGGTAGCGCATCTGCCTGGGGGGCAGAGGGTCGTCGGTTCGAATCCGGCCGTCCCGACCACTGTGATGAATCAAAGAGCCCGCGCAGCAATGCGTGGGCTTTTTTGTGCGTGCGGTCGTTGGCGATCATGGGGCGACGGCAAAGCGGTAGATCCGTTCCGGATCGCCCTCGTCCAGGCCATGCACGATGCCGCTGCCGATGAAGCCGATGGCATGGAGCAGGCGCTGCATGCCAACGTTGGATGCGTTGGTCGAAGTGAACAGCTTGCCGTGCCCGTGCAGGGCGATCGCGTGACGCAGCAACCCACCACCAATGCCCTGGCCAAGCTGTGCGGGCGCCACCATCAGCATTTCGATGAAGGCTTCGCCGAAGAAATGGTGATGGATGACCATGTAACCGACAGCCGCTTCGTTCCGCTCGGCGACATGCACGCCGCCGGCTGCCAGCCATCGGGTGATCTGCCATGTCCGCCGGGGATCGTCGCGCGCCACGCTGTCGAGTGCGATAAGTGCGGCGATGTCGGTGGGCGCGGCGTCGCGGATGCGCAGCATCGTGGCGGGAAGAGCAGGTGGCACCTTCAGGCACTCCTGGAACAGATGGGCCCAGTCTATCCGCCTCGCCGGCCGTGACCGCTGACACGCCGCAGCCAGCGCGTGGCCGGCAGTCAATACACCCGGAACTCGGCGCGGCAGCCATCGCTGACCCATACGCCGCGACGATCCCAGCCCCAGTTGCGGTCCTCGATGCAGGGAGTTGCCGACTTCTGCTTGATCAGGCGCACGTCGCGGCGAACGCGGATGCGGCACTCCTTGTCCTTCTGCTCGTACGACTCGCAGACCAGGCGCTCGCCATCGTCGTCACGGTCACGCCCGCGTCCTGGCCAGCGTCCGCGCCCATGCTCGTCGGCAACGAACTCCGCTCGGCAGCCATCGGTGACCCAGAGCACGCGCCGGCCCTGGCCCCAGTTCTGGTCCTCCACGCAACGAGTGACCGAAAGCTGCTTGGCCAGGCGCATGCGACCTTCGATCGGGCACTGTTGGGGCTTGTTGAACTGCGATTCGCAGCGCAGCGGAGAACTGTGATCGCTGTCGTAATCCTGAGCCGCCACTGTGGTGGCGGCCAGCAGCAGGGCCACGCTGGCGGTGGTGATCGAAAACAGCAGGCGATGGGTCATGGGGAGCCTCAGCAGGGGAGCGGGTGGCAAGAATGGACCAGCCCGAGGCCCTCGGAACGGACCGTTCCGGCACTGGCTCAGTGGGGATTTAGTAGTGCGCACGGGCCCATGCAGAGGCTTACATCCCGTATCATCGCTGCACATCCGATCGCATCGGCTTACACCTTCTTACATGCCTCCCGCGCTTGTCGGCGCAGCCTGTGGCTGCCGTCACTGGCGTGCAGTGAGCGGGTGGAGGAGGATGCGCGGACCACGACGACCACAGGGGGTTGCGTTGATCAGCAGTATCGTCATTCATCGCTCGGCTGGCACAGAGGCCGGGCAGGTGCGTGTCCTGGACACCACGTTCAAGGGCAAGCATGTGTTCATTGCCTGGGGTCTGCGCGGGCCGGAGCTGGCGCGCAGCGCGGACCCGGCGGCCACCGTGGCCGCGCGCAAGGCGTTGCATGCCGTGGCGGGGCACAGCGAAGGGCCGCGCAGCCCGGAAGTATTCATTGCCAACCAGTCGGCGGTGGCGATCACCGTCTATCGGCTGCTGACCGAGGCGCGTTCGGGCGATGCCATCTTCTTCCTGTGTGATTCGCAGGCGGTGGTCGAGTGGCTGATCACTGCGCTGGAAGTGCAGGGCACGGACTGAGTCCTTGCCGCGTCAGGCCAGGGCCGCGTCCACCGCAGCGAGTGCATGCAGGGTGGTGGTGTCGAACAGCGGCACAGCACTGTCCTCGGGGCGCACCAGCAGCATGATTTCAGTGCAGCCGAGGATGATCGCCTCGGCGCCACGTGCCACCAGGCGTGCGATCACGTCGGCATAGACCTGCCGCGACGTTTCGCTGACCACACCGGCAATCAGTTCCTGGTAGATGATGTCGTGCACGCAGCGGCGATCATCGGCATCTGGGACCAGTACCTCCAGCCCGAAGCGCTGCTCCAACCGGTCACGGTAGAACGTCTGTTCCATGGTGAAGGCGGTGCCGAGCAGGCCCACTCTGCGGATGCCGGCCTGCACGATGGCAGTGGCGGTCGGGTCGGCGATATGCAGCAACGGCAGCGGGCATTCCGCTTCGATGCGGTCGGCCAGCGTGTGCATGGTATTGGTGCAGATCAACAGCAGCTCGGCGCCGCCGGCCTGCAACCGGCGTGCGGCATCCACCATGAGCTGGCCCAGCGCATCCCAGTCGCCGTCGTGCTGCAGTTGCTTGATGCCGGCAAAGTCCACCGACCACAGCAGCAGCTGCGCCGAATGCGCGCCACCGAGCTGATTCCGTACCGCTTCGTTGATGAGCCGGTAGTACTGCGCCGAACTCTCCCAGCTCATGCCGCCGATCAGGCCCAGGGTCTTCATGCTCTGCTCCATGCCATGGGGGGTCATTGCAGCACAGGATGGCGGCCGGGGGGAGCGGATCGACCCGGCACGCGCACGGCGCGATAATGCCCCATCAACTGCGGAAGGCCAGGTAATGGGCGAGTGTTGCGGCTGTGGCAAGACCCTGGACGTGGCGGCGATGCAGGCCCGTCACCGGCGCGTGCTGTGGATCGTGCTGCTGGTGAACCTGGCGACTTTCGCGATGATGGTCGCCGCGGCGTGGTACAGCCATTCGTCCTCGCTGTTGTCTGGCGCGCTGGACAACCTCGGCGATGCGGCGACCTATGCGTTGAGCCTGGCTGTGGTCGGCGCTGGCCTGGTGGCGAAAGCGCGGGTGGCGCTGTTCAAGGGCCTGCTGATCCTGGCCGCAGCGCTGGCGGTGGCGATGCAGATCGGTTGGCGACTGCTGCACCCGGAGGTGCCGCTGTTCGCCAGCATGGGCCTGGCAGCGCTGCTCAACCTGGCCGCCAATGCGTTGTGCCTATGGCTGCTGACGCCGTATCGCAACGACGACATCAATCTGGCGTCGGCCTGGGAATGCTCGCGCAACGATCTCTACGAGGGCGTATCGGTGCTGCTGGCAGCCGGGCTGGTGGCGCTGTTCGGTGCTGGCTGGCCGGACCTGCTGGTGGCCGGCGCGCTGCTGGTGCTTTTCCTGCGTTCGGCACTGCGGGTGCTGCGTACGGCCTGGACCGAACTGCGCAGTGCACGCCTGGCGGCCCGCTGAGCGGGAATCTGTAACCGTTGCATCCGTGGCGCGCTGTATGTGCCACGTTCGATCGGTGCCCCCTATGCTGGTGCCGTCTTCTGAAGTGGATTTCGACATGGCCCTGCATACCTGGTGGTGGTTCCTGGCCACGGTTTTTGTGCTGTGCGGAACGCCCGGGCCGAACATGCTGCATATCCTCGGTCGCAGCGTCGGGCTGGGCTTCCGAGGCAGCCTGCCGGCGATGGCGGGCTGCCTGCTGGCGATGCTGCTGGTGCTGGCCGCATCGGCGGCAGGGCTGAGCGCGCTGCTGCACTCCTCGCCGATGCTGTTCGAGGTGTTGCGCTATGTGGGCGTGGCTTACCTGGCGTGGCTCGGCATCAAGGCCTGGCGCGACAGCTGCCGCCCTGCCTCCACGGTGGCCAGCGACGCCGAGCCGCCGCTGGCCCCGATGCATGGCGCAGGCGCGGTGTTCCGCGGTGGTCTGTGGGTCGGCCTGAGCAATCCCAAACTGCTGCTGTTCGCCGCAGCGTTCCTGCCGCAGTTCGTCGATCCGTCGCGGGGCCAGGCCGTGCAGTACAGCGTGCTGGTGGTGACCTTCGCTGCCTGCGAGCTGTTCTGGTACGTGATGTATGCGGCGGGCGGGCATGGCCTGCGTCGCTGGCTGGCCAAGCCGTTCGCGCAGCGCTGGTTCGAGCGGCTGGTGGGCAGCGTGTTCCTGGCATTCGCGGTCGCTCTGCTGCGCTTCCGCCCGCGCTGATTCACGCCGCACACGCGGCCTGTTCACGAGCGCCGCATCGGCGGCGGCCTAGCCTGATCACACCGTTTGCATTCCCTGCGGGGAAAGGATCGACATGATCAAGTGGGCCATCATCTTCGCCATCATCGGCGTCATCGCAGGCGTACTAGGCTTTGGCGGCATCGCCGGTGCCGCAGTAGGCATCGCCAAGTTCCTGTTCTGGGCCGGCATCATCATCGCCGTGGTGCTGTTCCTGATCGGCATGAGCGTGGCGAAGAAGGTCAGCTAGCGTGCGCCGCGCAGCAGCGCGCTCAGTGCGCGCTGCTGCGCGAGAACAGGTTGATCACCAGCACGCCGGCACAGATCAGGCCGATGCCGATCAGCGCCGGGGCATCCAGGCGCTGCTTGAACACCGTCAGGCCGATCAGTGAGATCAGCACGATGCCGACACCGGACCAGATCGCGTAGGCGATGCCGGTCGGAATCGACTTCATCGTCACCGACAGCAGATAGAAGCACAGCCCATACCCGACCAGCGCGCCCAGGGTCGGCGCCCACCGGCTCATGCCGTCGGAGGCCTTCAGCAGCGAGGTGGCGATCACTTCCAGCACGATGGCGGCGGCGAGATAGACATAGGGATTCATCGCGGGCTCCAGGCTACAACGGGTCGCACAGCTTCAGGGCCTGCTCGGCCATGGCCAGTGCATTGAGGCGCTCTTCCTCGTCCAACGGGCGACCGTAGGCGGTAGCCCAGTAGCCATCGGCGGCGCAGCGCGCCGCATACAGGCGAGGATCAAGGGCTTCGCCGGGGAATTCGGCCAGCATCGCGCGCTTCCAGCTACGCCAGTGCGCGAGCAGGGCTGGCTCCATCAGGCTGCCCAGGGTCAGGCCGATGTCGTTGTCCTGTTCCTGCTGCAGCAGATGCTCGAAGTTGGCCCGCACGTAGGCGCGGCTGAAGCAGCCATGTCCCGGCGTGACCACCTGCAGCAGGGCGCGCACGCGTGCTTCGAACTCGCCGATCAGGGCGCCGACGGCGGCGTCGACCAGCGCCTGTTTGCTGCTGAAATGGTGGAACAGGGCGCCCTTGCTGACCCCTGCCGCACGAGCGACGTCCTGCACGGTCAGTGCTGCCAGCCCGTGCTGGCCGATGACTTCAACGGTGGCCTGCAGCAGCGACTGACGCACGCTGTCGGGCGCCTTGCGGCGCGAGCGGGGAGGGGGTGCGGACATGATGGAAAGAAACCGACTGGACGGTACGATTGTAGCGCAGCCGAACCGCATTCCCAGCGAGACTGCCGGCCTGCGCCGGCGGTGATCGGTTCAATCGTCGATGCGTGCGAAGCGTGGCTGCGGGCCGTGCGCGCCAGCGACCTGCTCGACGAACATCGGGTACGGGCGGACCCACAGACCGCCTTCGCCGTACAGGGCGCGATACAGCACCATCGGCTGCAGCGTCTCGCTGCTGCGGACGATATCGACCACCTCGTATTCGCCGCCCTTGAAGTGGCGGTAGCGGCCACGCGCGAGGTCGGGCAGGGGGCTCAGCTCAGCCATGACCGATCGTGCTCACTTGCGTGCCGGGCTGGCAGGCGTGGCGCAGTAAGCGTCGATGGCCTCGGCGGTGTTGGCCAGGCCCTGCGCCTGCGCCAGTTCCCACGGGCGCTCACAGCGCTGGCTGTGCTCGCACCACTGGTAGCCCGCCGAGCCGATGCAGCCGTGCGCGTCGCGATCACCGCCTACCCTCTGCGGGGTGGCCGATGACGCACTGGCATCGGCGCGCGCAGTCGCTTTGTCCGGGCTGGCGCACGCGGCCAGGACCAGCAGGGCTGGAATCAGAAGAAGGGCTTTCATCGGGCTGGCTCCGTGCCTAAAGCGGCAGTTTGCTTCGCAGCTGCCACGGCAGCAAGCACTCAATGCACGGCGGCGCGGATCAATTCTTCGATCAGCACCAGATAGCTGGCCACGAAGTAGAACTTCAGCAACGCCCAGCGCTGCTGTGAGAAGAAGGTGCGCATGTGGAAGGGGCCCCTGTTGATGACGATAGTGTGAAGCCGAGCTGACTCCGTGACAAGGATCACTAAATGAAAAGGCTAAATGGGCTCAGGGATGTGAGGGAGACAGCGACTGACCGGATGCTGCGGCATTTTCGTACAAGTCTGATAGGCCATCCCCGAGGCGCTCGCTAGCCTGATGGTGTACCGGCACGCGCCCCTTCCGCCTGCCGTCACCACTTCCTTCCCCCCGCAGGAGCCCCCAATGGTCATCACCGTTCAATGCAACGCCCAGCGCTGGTCCGTGCTGCATCCGCAGGCACGCGACGCCACCCGCTATGCCCGTGGTGCCGACGCTTTCGATGCCGCCGCCGCGCTGGCGCTGGAACACCATCGCCGTACCGGCCAGCGCAGCACGGTGCGCGTCGAGGCGCTCGGCAGCACGGTGGACGCCCTGCACGTCGGAGAGTGACGTCAGTCAGCCACGGTTGTGAAGTTTGAATGGGGAAAAACCGTCGTTGCGCGCCCCTCTGTGCGGCGCGCCGCGAATCCCGGATGCTTGCGCCATCGTATTCATCTGGAGATCTCGATGGGCAAGGCACTCCCCTGGCGCACCCTGGCCTGCACCCTGTTGCCGATGCTGGCGGCCGCAGGCGGCGCCCAGGCGCAGAGCTACGGCTACGGTTATGACGATGACCGCTACGGTGGCCGCGATGGCAGCGGTATCGTGCGTTGTGAGTCGGTCAAGAACCGCAGCAATGAGTGCCGCCTGGAGGGCCGGGCGCGGTTGATCCGGCAACTGTCCGGCTCGCCGTGTGTGGAGGGCGAAACCTGGGGCCAGTCGCGCAGCGGCGTGTGGGTCACCCAGGGCTGCCGTGCCGAGTTCGTCGGTGAATACCGCCGTGGCGGCGGCTGGGGCAACGGTGGTGGCTGGGGGAACGGCAACGGGTGGGGTGGTGGCGATGTGGTCACCTGTCACTCCAATGGCCATCGCCAGGAATACTGCGATGCGCGCATCCGTCGTGGCGTGCGCATGATCCGCCAGGACTCGCGCAGCGCCTGCATCGAGGGCCAGACCTGGGGGTGGGACCGCCGCGGCATCTGGGTCAGTGACGGTTGCCGGGCCCAGTTCCAGGTGAACTGAGCCGTTCGGAGTTGTCCGTGAAAATCAGAATAATCTGATACAGCTCACATTTTGAACGCCGTATCGTCTGCAATCAGGGCGCCCTGCGTGCCCTGATTCCTCGCGATGTCGCCCGGGACCGGTCCGACATCACGCCGCCATCGATACGCTGCCTCAAGGAGTGAGCTGCATGTTGATCCGCCTGCAATGCGAACAACGCCAATGGCGTGTGCTGCATCCGGATAGGCCGGAGCCGATCGAGTTCCGCGATGGCGCTCGCGCCTACGATTTCGCCGAGACCCTGGCCCGCCTGCATTTTGTCGATACCGGGCAGCGCGCCGCAGTGCGCGTGGAGGCCAGTGGCGCATTCGTCGAAGCGGTGAGCTACGGCTGAGTGCGGTGTGCCGCCTGTTGAGACGAGACGGCGAGCCGCATCATCCACGCATGGCGTGGATCTACTGGGAGTGCTTCATCCGCGCCTGATGTGGGCGAATCCACGCATGGCGTGGATCTACTGGGGGGCTTCATCCGCGCCTGAGGTGGGCGAATCCACGCATGGCGTGGATCCACCGGGAGTGCCTCAGCTCGCTGCACTCAATGGCGGGGTCCCTGCGGCCAGCTGCGGCCAGCGCTTGAGCACCGCCGCGCGGATGCCGGCCGCATCGATGCCGGCTTCGGCCAGCAGGTCTTCGCGGCTGGCATGGTGCTGGTAACTGTCGGGCAGGCCCAGGTGCAGGATCGGGCGCAACACGCCTTCGGCGTTGAGCAGTTCGCCGACGCCGGAACCGGCACCTCCGGCCACCACGTTGTCTTCGATCGTCACCAGGCCGTCGTGCTGGGCGGCCATGGCCAGTACCAACTCGCGGTCCAGCGGCTTGATGAAGCGCATGTTGACCACGCTCAGGCCCAGTTCGCGGCCGACCTGCTCGGCGGCGGCCACGGTGCTGCCGAAGGCGAGCAGGGCGATGCGGCTGCCCTGCAGGCGCAGCTCGCCCTTGCCGATCGGCAGCGTGGAGAGATCGCTGCCGGCGGCAACGCCGGTACCGGTACCACGCGGATAGCGCACGGCGGCCGGGCCGGGGTGCTGCAGGCCGGTGCTGAGCATCTGCCGGCATTCGGCTTCATTGGACGGTGCCATCACCACCAGGTTCGGTACGCAGCGCAGGAAGCTCATGTCGAGATTGCCGGCATGGGTCGCGCCATCCGGGCCGACTACGCCGGCGCGGTCGATCGCGAACAGCACGTCCAGATCCTGGATCGCCACGTCATGCACCAGTTGGTCGTACGCGCGCTGCAGGAAGGTGGAATAGATCGCCACCACCGGCTTGCCGCCCTGGGTGGCCATGCCGGCGGCGAGGGTGACCGCATGCTGCTCGGCGATCGCCACATCGAAATAGCGCTGCGGGTACTCCCTGCTGAAACGGACCAGGCCGGAGCCTTCGCGCATCGCCGGGGTGATGCCGTACAGGCGCGGCTCGGCGGCGGCTGCATCGCACAACCAGTCGCCGAACACATCGGTGTAAGTCGGCTTCTTGGCACCGGCCTTGGCCACCAGGCCCTTGTCCGGATCGAACGGTCCTACCGCGTGGTACCCGATCTGGTCGCCTTCGGCCGGCTCGTAGCCCTTGCCCTTGGTGGTCATCACGTGCAGCAGCTTCGGGCCCTTGGAGGCGCGCAGCGTCTTCAGCGTGGACAGCAGGGCGGGCATGTCATGGCCGTCGATCGGGCCGGTGTAATGGAAGCCCATTTCCTCGAACATCGTGGACGGCACGAACATGCCCTTCCAGTGTTCTTCCCAGCGCTTCACGAAGCGTGCCGGATTGTTCTTCTTGTCACCGAGGATCTTCTTGCCGCCTTCGCGCAGCGCGTTGAGCGTGCGGCTACCGGTGGCGCGGCCGAGCATCTTGGTCAGGCCGCCGACCGCCTCGGAAATCGACATGTTGTTGTCGTTGAGGATCACCAGCAGGTTCGGCTCCGGCTCCATGCCGCCGGCGTGCATCAGCGCCTCGAAGGCCATGCCGGCGGTCATCGCGCCGTCACCGATCACCGCCACGATCTTGCGATCGTCGCCTTCGGACTGGCGGGCGATGGCCATGCCGAGTGCAGCCGAGATCGAGGTGGAGGAGTGGCCGACACCGAACGTGTCGTACTCGCTTTCCTCGCGCTTCGGGAACGGCGCCACGCCGTCCTTCTGCTTGACGGTATGGATCTCGTCGCGGCGGCCGGTCAGGATCTTGTGCGGGTAGGTCTGGTGACCGACATCCCAGACCAGCTGGTCGTGCGGTGTCTGGTACAGGTAGTGCAGGGCCACGGTGAGTTCGATCACGCCCAGGCCGGCGGCGAAGTGGCCGCCGCTCTTGCCCACCGATTCGATGAGGTAGGCGCGCAGTTCGTCGGCGACCGCCCTCATTTCGGATTCGTCGAATGTGCGCAGGTCATCCGGTGTCTGGATGCGCGCGAGGCGGGGATAGCGGGCAGAGTCGATCATCATGTTCGCACTTGTTCTGAACGCCCATTTTCGCCCTCAAACGGGGGTGGGGCAAGCAAACGCCGCCGCCCGTGACAGGACGGTGAGGGTTGCATTTTCGGGCGTTCAGGTGCTCAGTTTGGAGCGCTTTGGCAGTTGCGCCTTCAGGAAGGCCATCTGGTCGGCCAGGATGTTGCGGTTGGACAGGATCAGGTGCTCGATCCAGCTGGGCCGGTAGGGCACCGCCAGCAGTGGCATTCCGGCCTGCTGCGGGGTGCGGTCGCTCTTGCGCGAGTTGCAGTGGAAGCAGGCGGTGACCACGTTTTCCCAGCAGTCCAGGCCGCCCTTGGACAACGGCATGACATGGTCGCGGGTGAGCGTGGGCCGACCGAACTGCTGCCCGCAGTACATGCACAGGTGGGCGTCGCGCGCGAACAGGGCCGGATTGGTCAGGTTCGGCGTCGGGTCGATCGCGCGGGAGCGGGCGTGGCCGCGCGCGGCGATGATCGGATGCAGGTCCATGCCGCTCTGCAGGCCGCTGAAGCGGTTGGTGCCGCCATGGATGTGCAGGCAGGGATCGCCGAGGGTCCAGGCCACCGCTTCACGGGCGTATAGACAGGCCGCGTCCTGCCAGGTGATCCAGTCCAGTACGCGTCCGTGGGCATCCAGCGAGAGCAGCCGGACCGAACCGGGGCGATGCAGCGTCGTGGCGTTGGGCGATGCTTCGGCGCCCGGAGCAGAAATCGGAGCTCCGGCTTCGATCAGACCCAAGCGTGTAGTGTCTGTCTCCATCGGGAGAACAGCTTATACCTGAATGTTGACGATTTGTGTATCGCCTGTCGGCGATACGCAAATCGCAAGGATTCAGGTCCGCGCATTCTTCCTATTCCCCGCGCCTTCGGCGCGCCCCCTTTAACAAAAGGGGGCTTTTCTCCAGAGGGATTGCCGCGGGCTGCCAGGTCGGGGGCGGATCCCTTTACCGCAGGGAAAAAGGCTCTGCCCCCGGCTGCGCGACCCCGTATCCACGCATGGCGTGGATCTATCAGGGCCCGGCTCAGGCGCCGAAGCGCTCGTCGTCCATCGCCATCAGCGGGGCGGCGCCGGCCTGGATCGCGGCGGCGTGGCTGAGCGTGCGCGGCAGCACACGGGCGAAGTAGAAGCGGGCGGTCTCGCGCTTGCCCTGGGCGAAGGCGGCGCCGTGCGCGCTGGCATCGGCGGCGGCCACGCTGCGTGCCCACCAGTAGGCCAGCACCACGTAGCCGGAATAGAACAGGTAGTCGTAGCTGGCCGCGCCCAGTTCGTCCGGGTTGCTGGCCGCGCGCTGAAGTACGTCCATGGTCAGCTTGCCCCATTCGGCGGCCTTGGCGCGCAGCGGGGCGATGAACTCGGCCATGGCTTCGTTGCCTTCGTTCGCTTTGGCGAAGGCCTCGATCTCGGCCAGCATCAGCTTCAGGCCGGCGCCCTGGCTGGACGCGGTCTTGCGGCCGATCAGGTCCAGTGCCTGGATGCCGGTGGTGCCTTCATACAGCGTGGTGATGCGGGCGTCGCGGGCCAGCTGTTCCATGCCGTGCTCGCGGATGTAGCCGTGGCCACCGAAACACTGCAGCGCGTTGTAGGTATTCTCGATACCCCATTCGGTCTGGCAGGCCTTGGAGATCGGGGTCAGGAAGCTCACCAGGGTGTCGGCGCGCTCACGCTCGGCGGCGTCCTCGGCGTGATGCGCGACGTCGATCAGGGTGGCGGCGTGCAGCGCCAGCAGGCGGCTGCCTTCCACCAGTGACTTGATGGTCAGCAGCATGCGGCGCACATCCGGATGGACCAGGATCGGGTCGGCCGGCTTGTCCGGGAACTTGGCGCCGCTGAGCGAGCGCGACTGCAGGCGCTCACGGCTGTACTTCAGCGCGTTCTGGTAGGCGCGCTCGGACAGGCCGATGCCCTGCAGGCCGACGCCCAGGCGCGCGGTGTTCATCATGGTGAACATTGCCTGCAGGCCTTTGTGCGGCTGGCCGACCAGGTAGCCCTGCGCACCATCGAAATTCATCACGCAGGTGACCGAACCCTTGATGCCCATCTTGTGCTCGATCGAGCCGCAGCGCAGCGCGTTGCGTTCGCCGACGTTGCCCTCGCGGTCGACCTTGAACTTGGGCGTGACGAACAGCGAGATGCCCTTGGCGCCGGCAGGGGCGTCGGGCAGCTTGGCCAGCACCAGGTGCACGATGTTGCCGGTGAGGTCGTGCTCGCCGGCGGTGATGAAGATCTTGGTGCCGGTGATCGAGTAGCTGCCATCGGCGTTCGGTTCGGCCTTGGTCTTGAGCAGGCCCAGGTCGGTACCGCAATGCGGCTCGGTCAGGCACATCGTGCCGGTCCAGCGGCCTTCGATCAGCGGCTTCAGGAAGGCTTCGTGCTGCCAGGCTTCACCGTGCTGCTTCAATGCTTCGATGGCGCCGTGCGAGAGCAGCGGGAAGTTGCCCCACGCCAGGTTGGCGGCGTTGATCATTTCGTTCAGCGGCACGCCCAGCGTGTGCGGCAGGCCCTGGCCGCCCAGCTCCGGCGAGGCGGTCAGGCCGGTCCAGCCGCCGTCGACGAACTGGTCGTAGGCTTGCTTGAAGCCGGGCGGGGTGGTCACTTCACCGGTGGCCTGGTCGAGCACGCAGCCGATCTCATCGCCGACGCTGTTGAGCGGAGCCAGCACGGCGGCACTGAAGCGGCCGGCTTCTTCCAGCACGGCATCGACCACGTCGGCGGTGGCGTCGGTGAAGCCCAGGCGAGCGAACAGGGGTTCGACCTTGAGCACGTCGTGCAGGCCGAAACGGAGGTCGGAAAGCGGTGCGGTGTAGCTGCTCATCGGTACGTCTCGATTTGATCAGGGACAGGGGGAGCGGCGCGATGCGCCGCAGCGGAAAGCGGAGGTCAGCGCAGCACGCCCGGCAGGCCCGGGGCCTGGTTGAGGGTGCTGCGGCTGCTGATGTCGAAGCTGCGCTGCTTCTTCTCCTGCGGCGTGGCCGCCACCGAACCCTTCAGGCCATAGGCCAGGGTGCGGTTGCCAGCCAGAGCGTCGGCGACCACCAGGCGGGCGGCCGAGCTGGGCACGAGCTCGACATTGATGACGTCGGCGGAGGTGCCGCCGATGGAGATGCCGGGCCGGGTCTGCAGGGTGCCGGCCTCGGCGTCGCCGACGGTCAGCGCCAGCGAGACGTCATCGAAGGTCATCGGCATCGAACTGTAGTTCTGCAGGCGCAGGGCCACGGTCCAGTTGCCGTCGGCGCGTACGGTGAGCTGCTGCAGGCTGGCCGCCGGTTCCGAAACGCGCTTGACGATGCCGTTGTTGCAGGCAACAAGGGCGAGGGTGCACAGGACGATCAAGGCGATACGGACACGGTGGAGCATGGGCGCAAGTCCTCTCATGGGGTGCGTTGGGGTAAGCATACTACGGCGTATGGTTGTATGGATCGCCTGTGGCGACCCGTCGCAGAGGGTAGCGCGTGAAGATGGCGGCCGGGCATGGCTGGCGCCGGATCGAGCGCGCACGGTGCGCCGGATGCGCGGCGGTTCAGTCGGCGGGTGTATCTCGCAGCGGGGCCATCAGGCGTAGCGGGGCGAGGTCGTAACCCATGGCTTCGGCCTTCGCCTTCAGCTGGTCGAACTGGTGGCGATCCATCTCCGGCAGGCGCGAGAGGATCCACAGGTACTTGCGGCCCGGTTCGCCGACCAGTGCCCATTGATAGTCCGGGTCCAGTGCCAGCACCCAGTAGTCGGCCCAGACCAGGGGTGCCCAGCTCAGCCAGTCCGGTACGAAGCGCACCTGCAGCTGGCCAGGATGACCGGCCACCGGGCGCGCCACGCCTTCGGCGACCACGCGCTCGCCGTCGCGGTTGCGGCAGGCATTGGTGACGGTGATGCGGCCGTCGCGGCGCAGCCCGTAATTGGCAGTGATCTCGCCCACGCACTGTTTCTGGAACGACACCGGAAGGTGTGCGATCTCGTGCCACTGGCCGGCATAGCGGTCGATGTCCAGGCTGTCCACTGCGCGTACCGGGCCGGCGCCGAGCGCCGGGGTGGCAGCCAGCAGCAGGCAGGTGAGCAGGGCGGGGCGCAGGTGCATCGGCGGGCTCCAGGCAGGACGCTTGAGCGTAGGTGCCGGAACGCATGCGGGTGTAAATGTTTCGTCAACCGGGCGCAGGGGCGTGATGTGGACGAAATGCGCAGGCAAAAAAAAGACCTGCATTTCTGCAGGTCTCGAAAAATGGTGGCCGAAGACGGAATCGAACCGCCGACACGGGGATTTTCAATCCCCTGCTCTACCAACTGAGCTACTCGGCCAAATTGTGTGGCAACCGCGGTGGGCGCGGTTTCCGGAAAAAAAAGACCTGCATTTCTGCAGGCCTTCGAAAGTGGTGGCCGAAGACGGAATCGAACCGCCGACACGGGGATTTTCAATCCCCTGCTCTACCAACTGAGCTACTCGGCCACATGTTTCGTTGCAGCGAGGTCGCTGCCAAGGAGGCGTATATTACGGAGGTCGGTTGCCTTCGGCAAGCGTTTTGGCAAAAAACCTTCACATTGCCGTCTGCGCATGTGCAAGTGCTTGATCCTCCATCGCGGGAGGGGCGAGGCCAGGGGGGTGTCCGTCTGGCGGGCCAGCAGCAATGCCTCCATCGACACCCGTGGCGGAAATCAGTGGGCCGCTGTGATCGGCAAAGCCGCAGCGGCAAGGCCTGCGTGTGCCCTGCGCCGATGCAGGCCATGGAACGCTGTTTTCGTGGCGGTCACGAGGGCTCGCTGCGGCGTAGTGTCGGCGTTCCTTTCCTGATGCTGGCAACAGCAGAGTCCGTCGCCATGTCCGAGTCTCCGACCACGTCCCGCATCGTGCTGGCCTCGCGTCCACAGGGTGCGCCCAACGCAGCCAACTTCCGCCTGGAGCAGGCCGCGCTGCCCGCATTGGCTCCGGGCGACGTGCTGCTGCGCAACCGCTATCTTTCGCTCGACCCCTATATGCGCGGGCGCATGGATGATGGCCCCTCGTATGCCGCGCCAGTGGCGGTGGGCGCGGTGATGGAGGGCCAGACCGTGGCGGAGGTGCTGCAGTCGAAGGCCGATGGTGTGTCGGCGGGTGAGCTGGTGCTGGCCCCGGGGGGGTGGCAGACCCACGCGGTACTCCCGGCCACGGCGCTGGGTCGCCGCCTCGACCCGGCGGGCCTGCCATTGAGCACGGCATTGGGTGTGTACGGCATGCCGGGCTTCACGGCGTATTCGAGCCTGCATGAAATCGCCCGACTGAAGCCGGGAGAGACGCTGGTGGTGGCCGCCGCGACCGGTCCGGTGGGCGCAACCGTCGCGCAGCTGGCGAAGCTGCAGGGCGCGCGCGTGGTCGCCATCGCCGGAGGTGAATCCAAGCGGGCCTATCTGCAGACGCTGGGCGTGGACGTGGCACTGGATCATCGTGCGGCCGACTTCGCCACACAGCTGCGCGCGGCTGTGCCCGATGGCATCGACGTGTACTTCGAGAACGTGGGCGGCCACGTGCTGGATGCGGTGCTGCCGCTGCTCAACGACTTTGCCCGCATTCCGGTGTGCGGCACCATCGCCACCTACAACGAGCGCGGTGTTGAACAGCCCGGTCCGGACCGCCTGCCGGCACTGTTCAGCCAGATCCTGCGCCAGCGCCTGACCGTGCGCGGTTTCATCGTGCATGACTTCAACCATCTGTGGCCGGCCTTCGAGCGGGAGATGCCGCAGTGGTTGCGCGAGGGTCGCATCCAGTATCGCGAGGATGTGGTGGAAGGATTGGAAAACGCGCCGGAGGCCTTCTTCGGGCTGTTGAAGGGGCACAACTTCGGCAAGCTGGTGGTGAAGCTGGATTGAGCGTTCGCCGGGCATGGCCCGGCACTACCGCAGCGTGTGCCGACCAAGGCCGGCCGTCACCGGTAGGTCAGCCGTTGGCGGCTTCTTCCCGGCGCAGCAGTTCGCGCTTTCGTGCCACGCCCCAGGCGTAGCCGGACAGGTCGCCGTCGCGGCGCACCACCCGGTGGCAAGGCACCGCCACCGCCAGCGGGTTGCTCGCGCACGCTCGTGCCACTGCGCGGCTCGACCGGGGGGCGCCGATGCGCGCGGCAATATCGGCATACGACGCGGTCTGCCCGCGCGGAATCTGCTGCAGTGCCTGCCACACCCGTTGCTGGAAGGCGGTGCCACGGATATCCAGCGGCAGCGTGGCGCCGCGCGAGGGATCTTCGACTAGCCCCACCACCTGCGCCACCAGGTGTTCATAGCCACTGTCGGCACCGACCAGCTCGGCTTGGCGGAAGCGCTGCTGCAGCGACTGCAGCAGCGCCTCCGGGTCGTCGCCGAGCAGGATCGCAACGACACCGGTTGCGCTGTTGGCGACCAGCACGCTGCCCAGCGAACTTTCGGCGATGGCGAAGTGGATGACCTCACCCCGCCCGCCGGCACGCCACTGCTTGGGTGTCATGCCCAGCAGCCGTGGTGCGTTCTCGTAGAAGCGCCCGCTGGAGCCAAAGCCGGCGTCGTGGAAGGCGTCGGTGATGCGTTCCGACTGTTGCAGTCCCGTGCGCAGGCGGTCGGCACGCAGCGCGGCGGCGTACTGTTTCGGGGTCAGTCCGGTAGCCTGTTTGAACAGGCGGTGCAGCCGGGTCGGGCTGCAGCCGGCGATGTCGGCCAGTTCCTGCAGCGAAGGCTCGTCGAGGCTGGCCTGCAGGTGGCGGCAGACCCGTTCGACGCGGGCATCAAGGGCGGTGGTGGCGGTGCTGTCCATGGCCGGATTCTGGCACGCGCCCGGGCCCGGGAAACTCCGTTTCCTGCACCGCGCGGACAAGGCCCGGAAACGGAGTGTTGGCCGGTCAGGGGCGCGGCATGGTGGCGGCCACTTCACAACCAGTGCCACGACCATGCGCCTGAACAACAAGATCGCCCTCATCACCGGTGCCAGCGCCGGCATCGGCCGCGCCAGTGCGCTGCGCTTCGCCGCCGAAGGGGCAAAGCTGGTGCTCAATGCGCGGCGGCCGCAGCCGTTGCACGAACTGGCTGAGCAGATCCGCGCTGCCGGTGGCAACGTGGTGGTGCATGCCGCCGACGTGGCTGATCCGGACACCGCACCGGCGCTGGTGGAACTGGCCCAGCGGACATTCGGTGGGTTGGACATCGCACTCAACAACGCCGGCATGCTCGGCCCCGGCATGCCGGTGGCGGAGTTCCCGGTGGATGCGTGGCGCGAGGTGATGACTACCAATCTCGATGCGGCCTTCCACGCCGCGCGCGCTCAGTTGCCGGCCCTGTTGGCGCGTGGCGGTGGTTCGCTGGTGTTCGTCGGAACCTTCGTTGGCCACACCGTCGGCTTCCCGGGCATGGCGGCCTACGCGTCGAGCAAGGCGGGGTTGATCGGCCTGAGCCAGGTGATCGCCGCCGAATACGGTGCGCGCGGCGTGCGCAGCAATGTGCTGCTGCCGGGAGGCACTGATACCGAGATGGGCCGACAGGCCGCACCCAGTGGCGACGCGCGCGATTTCGTGCGCTCGCTGCACGCGCTCAAGCGCATGGCCGAGCCGGAAGAGATCGCCAATGCCGCGTTGTTCCTGGCCAGCGATGAAAGCAGTTTCGTGACCGGGACTGCAATGCGTGTGGAGGGTGGGGTGTCGATCACCCGCACCTGAGCGGCATTGCAGACACGCCGCCTGTCAGAGGCGATGGTGGGCTCAAGGAGCGAAGCGCAGCTGGCGGGCATCGCTGACCCTGATGTGGGTCTGGTAGTAATACTTCCTGCTCTGGCGGCCCGCCGAATCGAAGAAGGCGATGCGCACGCGCCGCGCGGTCCCGTTTACCAGCAGGTGCCGGTCCTGCAGGCGCTCCAGCTTCAGGCCGAGATGCTCTTCCAGCTCCGGGCGCAGGGTTGCATCGATGTCGAGGGTGATGTTGAGCGGATGCCGGTAATCACGCTCGCTGTTCAGATAGAGGTGACCGTCTTCCGTGCCGAGTGCCTGCACTGTCAGTGCGAAGGTGCCTGTGATGCCGGCGGTGGGATCATCCTGCGCTGCGCGCACCGCCTGATCGTTGCCGAAGTAGCCGGGCGCGGTGGCCGGCCGGTCGCCCAGGTGATGGGCGCAGCCGCCGGAGAGCAGCAGGGACATCAACAGCAACAAGCGGAACATGGCGCATCCTTGTGCGGAGATCGGGTGCCGATTGTGGACATGCTGCGATGACCGGGACAAGTCGGGCGCCTCCGTTCGTGCACATCGTGATCGCATCGCGCCGACCGCGGCGTTACCCACACTGCGTCAGTCTGGGCGCCCAAGCCGTTGCGAGCAGAAGCGATGAACGACAAGAGCACACCGTCCCCGAGCGAGATCCGCCAAGGCAGCCAGGAAAGCCGTCAGGACAGGAAGCAGGACGATGTGGCAAAGCAACGCCCGGGGCAGCGCGATCAACAGGTGCGCGATGCGCATTCGCGCAGCCCGCAACGCAAGGATGGCGGCCAGGAGCCTGCCTGAGGCGGAACCCGGAAAAGAAAAAACCCGCAGATCGCGGCGATCTGCGGGTTCTTCCGGATAGTGGTGGAGCCAAGGAGGATCGAACTCCTGACCTCGTCATTGCGAACGACGCGCTCTCCCAGCTGAGCTATGGCCCCACGGCAGGGCTTCAGTGTAGCGCTGCCCGCCGGGGTTGCCAAGCGCAGGGCAGGGACGGCGGCAGGGCGGTGTCCGCTGCCGTCCCCGGCCGGTTCAGGACAGGGCCACGCGCAGCAGGGCGCCTGCGCGCTGGACCGCCACGTTGGTGGCGGCGCTGACCGTCTGCAGGTGGATGCAGGCATGGATCATCCCGGGCAGCCGCTCCAGCATGCAGTCGATGCCGGTCGCCTGCAGTCGTTGTGCGTACTGCTCGGCCTCATCACGCAGCGGGTCGTGCTCGCAGCTGAGGAGGGAGGCGGGCGCCAGCCCATGCAGATCGGTCGCGTGGGCCGGCGAGGCCAGTGCCGGCGGTGTGGCCGGATCACCGAGATAGGCCTGCCAGCAGCGCTGCATCAGCTCGGCGCTCAGGTAGTAGCCACTGCCGTACTCGCGATAGGAGTCGCTGTCCATGCCGGCATCCAGTGCCGGGTACAGCAGCAATTGGTGGCGTGGCTGTGGCAGGCCGAGATCGCGCAGCAGCAGGCAGCAGGCGGCGGCCAGATTGCCACCGGCGCTGTCTCCGCCGATGGCCAATCGTTGCGGATCCAGTCCCAGCTGTCCCGCGTTGGCCTGCAGCCACGACCAGGCGTCGGTAACGTCGTGCAGCGGTACCGGGAACGGGTGTTCCGGCGCCAGCCGGTATCCCACGGCGACAATCACGCAACCACTGGCATTGGCCAGTGCGCGGCAGGGGCCGTCGTAGACCGCCAGCGAACATTGGAACCAGCCGCCGCCGTGCGCGAACAGCAGGGCCGACGCCGGGCCATCGGGCAGCCCTTCCGGTGTGTAGAGGCGGACCTCCAACGCATGCCCGTCGCGTGCGATCACCGTGTGTTCGACTACATGCGCGACCTGCTGGGGTGCGCCCTGCAGCTGCGGCAATACGGTCTCGCTGATCGCGCGCAGCTCGCGCAGGTCATCCGGCAGCGGATGGGCGGCGATCGCATCAACAAACTGCTGCAGTGCCGGTTCAAGCGGCATGGCGCGCCTCCTCCAGGAACGGCAGCAGCTGTGCCAGGAACGCCTGTGGTGCCTCTTCCATGATGAAGTGGCCGCAGCCGGGCACGATGCTGCCGCGCACGTTGTCAGCATGCGGCTGCAGGGTCAGCATCGGTGCATCGCCGGTGGCGTGCTCGGCGCCGATCGCCAGCACCGGCATCGACAGCCGGCGCTGTGCACGTTCCTTGTTCTGGCGGATGGTTTCCGGAATCGCACGGTACCAAGCGAAGCCTGCCCGCAGTGCGCCGGGACGGCTGTAGGCGGCGATATAGGTGTCGGCGGCCACTGCGTCGCGGCGGTAGGACCAACGGTCGAACATGAACTCCAGGTAGGCCCGTTCGCGCCCGCTGATCAACGCCTCGGGCAGGTCGGCGACCTGATTGAACATGAAGTGCCACAGGAAGATGTTGTCGGCCGGCGCGGCGAAAATGCCCGGCTCGGGGGCAAGGCCTGGAATGACGGCTTCGGTGACGGCCAGTTGGCGCACCGCCTGCGGTTGGTCGCTGGCCAGCGCGTAGGCGATCCACATGCCGATGTCATGGCCGACCACCTGGTAGTGGGCGTGTCCCAGCGCCAGCATGGTCTGGTGCAGGACCGCGGCGGCGCTGCCGGTGTCGTAACCGTGGGCGGGGCGGTCGGATTCGCCGATACCTGGCGGATCCACCGCAATGGCTTCGAAGCCGGCCTCGGCCAGAGCGCGCAGCACGTGGCGCCATGCGTACCAGGTCTGCGGCCAGCCGGGAATCAGCAGCACCGGCTCGCCCTGGCCGGCGGATACGCAATGCACGCGCTGGCCATCGATGCGCAGATAATGGTGGCGCAGGGCGTCGTCGCCGGCAGCGCCGGCGGGAAGGGATGTCGTCATGGGGGAGTGCTCCGTTGGGGCTCAGGCGATGCCGAGCATGTGCTGCAGCTGTGCGGTGCTGATCGGTGCACCGGCGAAGTCATCGAAGATCTTGTCGGTGACCGGAATGATGTGGTCGCGGATGAACGCAGCGCCTTCGCGCGCGCCGGCTTCCTGGTCCTTCAGGCAGCACTCCCATTCCAGCGTCGCCCAACCCTGGTAGTCGTACTGGGCCAGCTTGGAGAAGATCGACTTGAAGTCGACCTGGCCATCGCCCAGCGAGCGGAAGCGGCCGGCGCGTTCGGTCCAGTCGGCATAGCCACCGTAGATGCCCTGGCGGCCGCTGGGACGGAACTCCGCATCCTTGACATGGAACATGCGGATCAGCGGGTGGTAGATGTCCAGGTACTGCAGGTAGTCCAGCTGCTGCAGGACGAAGTGGCTGGGATCGAACAGGATGCGGCAGCGTTCGTGCTGGCCGACGCGCTCGAAGAAGCGCTCGAAGCTGGTGCCGTCGTGCAGGTCCTCGCTGGGATGGATCTCGTAGCAGAGGTTGATGCCGTTGTCCTCGCAGGTATCGAGGATCGGTCGCCAGCGACGGGCCAGTTCATCGAAGGCGGCATCGATCAGGCCCGGCGGACGCTGCGGGAACGGGAACAGATAGGGCCACGCGAACGAGCCGGAGAAGGTGCCCATGTCCTGCAGGCCCAACCGGCGCGAGGCGCGCGCTGCCAGGTGCAGCTGCTGCTGCGCCCATTCGGTGCGGGCCTGCGGGTTGCCACGCACTGCTTCCGGCGCGAAGCCATCGCAGAGCTCATCGTAGGCCGGATGCACGGCCACCAGCTGGCCGAGGATGTGGGTGGTCAGTTCGCTGACCTGCAGGCCGTGCTCGGCCAGGGTGCCGCGGATGTCGTCGCAGTAGTCCTGGCTGTCGGCGGCGGTAGCCAGATCGAACAGGCGCGCATCCCAGGCAGGAATCTGCAGGGCCTTGAAGCCGTGGCCGGCGGCCCACGCGGCGATGCCGGCGAGGCTGTTGAACGGGGCCTGGTCACCCGCGAACTGTGCCAGGTGCAGGCTGGGGCCCTTGAGGGTTTGCATGTGTTGCTCCAATTGTTTGTCGGTCGACAAAGAATAGGCGCGGTTCTCGCAGCGGTCAACACCCGCGCTACACTGCGCGCCTCATCACGGCAGGCAGGCAGATGGCAGGGCGACCGCGCGAATTCGACAGGGACCAGGCGTTGCGCAAGGCGATGCTGTTGTTCTGGCAGCACGGCTATGAAGGCACCTCGATGTCGGCGCTGGTCGACGCATTGGGTATCGCTTCGGCGCGGATCTACGCTGCGTTCGGCAGCAAGGAGCAGCTGTTCCGCGAGGCGGTGGCGCTGTACGAGGAAGGCGAGGGCGGCTTCGCGCCGCGTGCACTGGAACAGACGTCGTTGCGCGAGGCGATCGGCTCGATGCTGCGCGAGGCCGTGCTGACCTACACCCGGCGCGGGCGTCCGCATGGTTGCCTGGTGGTGTCGTCGGCCAGCAGTGTCTCGCCGGACGGCGAAGGTGTACGCGACTGGCTGGCCAGCCATCGCCGGCAACGCACGGCGGCGATCATCGCGAGGTTGCGGCAGGCGCAGGCCGAAGGGCAGCTGGCCGACGATGTGGCGGTGCAGGCGTTGGGCGATCACTTCGCTACGGTGCTGCACGGCATTTCGGTGCAGGCCCGTGACGGCATCAGCCGTGAGCGCCTGCTGGCGATGGTCGATGTGGCGTTGAGCCCGCTGCCCTGACTCCGGGCGGGGGACCCCAGGCGATGCCGGCTGACTGTGCCGAAACCGCTTGTTTCACCGGGCTTGGGCGCCGCGCAACGAAATCGTAACAATTTGGGGGATAATGGCGGCTTGCGCAGTTTTCCTCCTTTTCGCCGCCCGGCTCGCGCAGGCCGCACGGACGCCTCCTCAGAGCTTTGCATGCCCTCCCATTCCGATTCCCGCCGTCTGTCGGGTCTGTCGTCTTCCTTCGTTTCCCTCCGCCGCCACCCGCTGGCCCTGGCCTGTGCCGGCCTGGCCCTGGTCGGCAGCTTCGGTGCCGCCGCGCAGGACAGCGCGCCGACCCCGACCGGCCTGGACACCATCACCGTGACCGCCGAGCACCGTGAGCAGAACCTGCAGGAAGTGCCGGTCTCGGTCGGCGTGGTGCAGGGCGAGCGCATGCGCGACTTCACCGCTGGCGGCGACGACACCCTGCTGGCGCTGTCCGGCCGTGTGCCGAGCCTGTATGCGGAAACCACCACCGGCCGCATCTTCCCGCGCTTCTACATCCGCGGCCTGGGCAACATCGACTTCTACCTGGGTGCCTCGCAGCCGGTGTCGATCATCCAGGACGACGTGGTGCTGGAGCACGTGGTGCTGAAGTCCAACCCGGTCTATGACGTGGACCAGGTGGAAGTGCTGCGCGGCCCGCAGGGCTCGCTGTTCGGTCGCAACACCACCGCCGGCATCATCAAGTTCGACACCCTGAAGCCGACCCAGGACTACACCGGTCGCGTCAGCGCCAGCTATGCCACCTACAACAGCGTGTCGATCGACGGTGGCTTCGGCGGCCCGATCAACGACGTCGCGTCGTTCCGCGTGTCGGCCCTGTACCAGCACCGCGACGACTATGTCGACAACACCTACACCGGCCCGAGCGCCGATGGCACGGTCAGCCCGAAGAAGAACGCCATGGGCGGCTTCGATGACCGCAACGTGCGCGCGCAGCTGCTGCTGACCCCGAGCGATCAGTTCTCGATCCTCGCCTCGGCCCACGCCCGCGATTACGAAGGCACCTCGACCCTGTTCCTGCGCGGTGCGCTGACCAAGGGCTCGAACCAGACCGACGTGCCGCGCGACAAGGTCGCCTACGACGAAGCCGACAACAACCCGCAGGCCTACAAGACCTACGGTGGTTCGGTGAAGGCGCGCTACGACTTCGGCGCGATCGACTTCACCTCGATCACTGCCTACGAAACCACCTCCGGCTACAGCCGTGGCGACACCGACGGCGGCGCCGCGGTGAACTTCCCGGTCAACGGCGTGCCGAACGGCTACGGCCAGTCGATGGGCCGCATCCGCGACCTGGACCAGTGGACCCAGGAATTCCGCCTGGCCAGCCATGACGACAACGCGCTGCAGTGGCAGGCCGGTGCGTTCTACTTCAATGGCAGCGACACCACCGATTTCTACCAGCGCGCATGGTTCCTGAAGGGCGCTGCACGCAACCCGAACAATTGGGTGCGCCTGCGCAACAAGAACACGTCGTGGGCCGGTTTCGGCCAGCTGAGCTACGCCTTCACCGACAAGTTCACCGTCACCGCCGGCCTGCGCCAGACCAAGGACGAGAAGCACACCCGCCTGCTGAAGACGGCTGACACCGCCGCCGGCGTGGTCACCTACAAGGGCCGCACCGACGTCAAGATGTCCGACACCACCCCGAGCTGGGATCTGAGCGCGATGTATCAGATCACTCCGGACGTGAGCGTCTATGCGAAGGTCGCACGCGGCTTCCGCGGTCCGACCATCCAGGGCCGTTCGGCGGTGTTCAATGCCGACTTCACCACGGCCGATTCGGAGACCATCCTGTCCTGGGAAGCGGGCGTGAAGAGCAGCCTGTGGGACAACCGCCTGCGCCTGAATGCCACCGCGTTCACCTACACCGTCAACGACATCCAGCTCAACGGCAACGATTCGGACGGCAACGGCGTGTTGTTCAACGCCGACAAGGCCAAGGCCTACGGCTTCGAAGCCGACATGGAACTGCGCCCGATCCCGAACCTGACCCTGAGCGCCGGCCTGAGCCTGCTGCACAGCGAGATCAAGGACAAGCGCGTGTACGCGCAGGTCTGCGGGCTCAACGGGCAGGTGGTGTGCACGGTGAATGACCCGACCATCAAGGTCGGCGCCAACACCTTCGCGCAGATCGACGGCAACCCGCTGCCGAACGCGCCGAAGTACAACGTCAACCTCGCCGCCCGCTACGACTTCCCGGTCAGCGACGCCGGCACCATGTTCGTTTCCACCGACTGGAACAAGCAGGGTTACACCAGCTTCGTGCTGTACGACAGCAAGGAGTTCAACTCCAAGGGTGACTTCGAGGGCGGCCTGAAGATCGGTTACTCGGGCAACTACGGTGCCTACGAAGTGGCGCTGTTCGCGCGCAACATCACCAACGAGAAGAACCTCAAGGGTGTGATCGAGAACTACATGGCAGCGGTCTACAACGAACCGCGTACCGTCGGTGTCTCGCTGAACATGAACTGGTAATCCGCTCTCGCGGTGGCGGCGTGTGCCGCCATCGCGCGGCGTGTATGCAAAGGGCGGCCCGCTGATCGGGGCCGCCCTTTTTGTTGCGTCAGACCGCGGTGAGGTCGCTGTCCTGGCTGCGCTGCCCGAAGGTCAGCGCCCACGTGGCGCTGTCCACCTGCTGGCGGTCCTGGGCCTGCTGCTTGCGCGCGCGGCTGGCGCCGAACCAGCGGCCTTCACCGTTGATCAGCGGCGCCATGCGCACTACGTCCACGTACTCCGGGTCGATGTCGCTGGCGCGCTGCAGCCAGGTCAGGGCCAGGAAGGCATTGGCCGGCACGCCGTCACCGGAGTGGTAGATGTCGGCCAGGTAGCCGGCGGCCCACAGCCTGTCGTCATCGTCACCGCGCCACCACAGCGGAATCAGCGCGCGCTCGACCGCTTCGCGCTTGTGCGCATCGTTGTGGCCGTCCAGCGCCAGGCAGGCGAGGTTGCGGCAGGTCGGTCCCCACACGCGCTCGCCGGCGTCGGCTTCACGCAGGCAGTGCAGGTACAGTTCGCGCGCACGTGCTTCGTTGTCGGCACCACCGGCAGCGACCAGGCGTACGCCGAGGTTGTAGGTGGCGATCAGGTCGCCGCCTTCCACGGCGCGCTCCTGCCAGTACGCCGCCTTCTCCGCGTCGACGAATTCGGGTTGATCACGGCCGGCCAGGCGCCCCTTGTACAGGTCACACAGCGCCGACATCGCACCGGCATCACCCTCCTCGGCCATGCGCTGCAGCAGCGCCAGGCCCGCAGGCTGCGAGACATCGCTGAACAGGTTGGCCGCGAAGGTGACCGCGGAGGTGTTCTCGTTGGGGGCCAGCTTCAGTGCGCGCTGCAGCAGGGCATCGGCGCGGATGGGGTCGGCCGTCTGGCCGAGCAGGCCATGCTCGATTGCGGTAGCGGCCCAGAGCAGACCGATGGCTGAATCGCCTTCGCGCGCCGCGTAATCCACCACCTGCGCGAACAGTGCTTCAGCCCCGGCAACACGCGCGAACCAGGTGCAGGCTTCCAGGTTGCTCAGTCCATCGTGCAGGACTACGTCGCGGTCCAGCGCCCAGGCCTGGCGCAGGTCATCGAGCACCGCCTGCATATGCTGCGCATGCCAGTGCACCTGCTCCTGGGCGTCCTCGACCCGGCCGAGGCGATAGCGCAACCCCGCGCGCTGGGCCAGCACCTGCGCGCGCAGGTTGCGGTCCAGATGCCAGTCCAGGACCTGCGCATAGGCGCGCTCGTGTGCGGCGACAGTCTCGCTGTCCTCGCGTTGTGGCCGCTCGGCCAACCAGTCCTGCGCCTTGCGCCAGCGCAGCGCATTGCTCTGCGCAAGATCCAGGCCGCGGCACCAGCTGCCTTCGATGAAGTCCTCCATCGCTTCGTGGCTGCCGCCCCAGCGCGGATAGAGGTAATACAGCGTATCTTCCAGCGTGCTCAGATCGTCGGGACGCTGTTCCAGCACCTGCCGCATCCAGTACGCCAGCGGTGCGTCGAAATCGTCCTGGCTGCGTTCGTGCAGCAGTGCGGGCAGGTGGTCGGGAAGGGGCCGCAGGGGCGCGCCGAAGCGCGACAGCAACTGCAATGCCTGTCGCCATGCCTGTGGATAGTGCTCGGCCAACGCGGCATCTTCGGATTCGGGCGTTCGGCCGGCCTGCAGTGCACGCAGCCAGTTCGGCTCGTCCAGGTAGCTGGTGATGCGCTTGATGCCATCCAGTGCCAACGCCGGGCGCGCCGACAGTGCGATGGCCTGCAGGTAGGCCTGCACGGCATGGTCGCGTGCCATATGTGCGGCCAGCCATTGACTGTCCTCCACCAGCGCGGCCACGTCGGCGCTGCGCAGGACACCAGCGGCATCTTCCCAGCAGGCGCCCAGGCGCAGGTGCGCGTAGTAGCTGCCGGGAGCCGCAGCGGCCCAGTGCTGTGCCTGCTGCAGGCGCTCGTGCAGGGGCAATGCCGGGTCGTGCAGGTTGCGCAGGCGCCAGCGGATACCCGGCAGCAACTGCGCGCCCTCCAGCCATGCCTGCTCGTGCGGTGTCAGTAAGGCGTCCAGCTCGGCATAGCGCCGTTGCTGCAGCGCGCTGCGCGCCTGTGCGCGCCAGATCAGGTCCTCCGCGCCGAGGCCGTCCTTCACAATTCCATCTGTCATCTACTGCCATCCAACACTAGCGGGGCCGCTATTGGACAGGCCCACGCCCGCGTCGGCAAGCGTGGCAGATGCTCAATTCAGCTGTGCAGGTGCCGAGGCGAATCCGGCACCCGCCGACATCAGCGCGCGGGTAGCAGGGACTGCAGCCGCGATTCCAGTTCCTGCTGGCGCCAACCTGCCAATGCGGCGGGCCATTGGCGACGTTCCAGGTAGCTTTCCAGGTGCTTGCGCGAGGCCAGCACTCCGTCCGGCAGGCCCAGTTCGCGGCTGCGTTCGGCCACCGCATCCTGCAGCTTCTTCAGTGCCTGCTTGTTGCTGTCGTTGGCCGGCAATGCCAGCGGCGCTTCGGCTTCATCGGCCAACGGTGTGTCCAGCGCCTGCCACACGGCGGCGGCGAGTTTGCGCGGTGCCTTCGGGAACTGCTCGAACAGCTTGCCCAGCGCGGCGGCGTCGGCCGGTGGCGTGCGTGCCAGGGTCGCGGCCAGTTCGTTGTCCAGGATCCAGCTGCGCGGCCGATCGCTGCTGCGCGCCTGGACGTCGCGCCAGCGCAGCAGGCGCAGCAGACGGTGCTGTGCGGCGGCATCAAGGAACTGTGCCGAGCGCATCGCCAGGTGTGGCCAGCGGTCTTCATCGTTGGCGACGCTGGCCAGCAGGCGCTCGCCATCATCGTGCAGCCACTGCTGGCGACCCTGCGACTGCAGCTTGGCGTCGATGGCGTCGTGCAGTGCGAACAGGTGTTCGACGTCGTCGGCGGCATACTGCAACTGCGACTCCGACAGGGGCCGGCGCATCCAGTCCGAGCGGGTTTCGCCCTTGGCCAGCGCCACGCCGGTGATTTCCAGCACCAGCTTCTGGTAGCCCATGCCACCGCCGATGCCGGCCAGCGCAGCGCCGATCTGGGTGTCGAACAGCGGTCGTGGCAGTACGCCGCAGGCCCATTTGAAGGCGACCAGGTCTTCGCTGGCGCTGTGCATCACCTTGGTGATCGATTCGTCGGCCAGCCGCGGCGCCAGCGCCTCGGCCATGCCGGGAATCAGAGGGTCGATCAGCAGGATGTCCTGCCCGACCGCCATCTGCACCAACGCCAGTTGCGGCCAGAAGGTGCGCTCACGGATGAATTCGGTGTCCAGGCCGATGCGGCTAGGACGCTGCTGGAAGTATGGATCCAGCTCGGCGGGGGTGGTGATCCAGGTTGCCACGGGTCAGGGCCTACTACTCGGGTTTGCTCAGGCAGGGGAGAATAGCCTAACGTCGGTCCGCGTCCGTGCCGTAGGAGGCCCAGCTTGCGTTTTCCGTTGTCATCCGTGCTGTGCACCGCCCTGGCCCTGGTCCTGGCCGGTTGCACGCCGTCGCCACCGGCGGTGGCGGAGCGGGGGGCGGGCGAAACGGCGCGGCCGGACGAGGGTACGCAGGCCGATGCCGGCGCGCAGGCGGTGCAGGGCAGTGTCACCATTGCCGGCGAGGATGCCGCCGAAGATGTGCAGCGCTGGACGCCGCCGCGGGTTGACCGGCAGAACCGCAGCCTCGCCCAGCTGCGCCGGGCGGCCGAACGGGCCTTTGCCGAGGATCGTCTGTACGAGGACGGCGATGCAGCCGTCCCGCTGTGGCTGGCGGTACAGGAAGAGGATCCGGACGATCGCCAGGCCCGCAGCGGCCTGCAACGCGCGCGCCAGCGCCTGCAGCAGCAGGCCGATGCGCTGCTGGTACGCCCCCTTCAGCAGCGCGAAGCGTTGGCCGAGGCCAGCCGCCAGGCGCTGGTGCTGCTGACCCTGGCGCCGAACGATGAGAAGGTGCGCGCGCTGCAGGGCCGGGTGGAGCTTGCCCAGCGGGTGGTGGCTTACAACCGCGCCGGCGAGGAGGATCTGCGTTCAGGCCGGATCGGCGAGGACGGTGATGGTGCCATTGGCAACTTCCGCGAGGCGCTGGCCCTGGACGAACACAACAGCCGTGCACGGCAGGGTCTGGCAGCGGCCGAGAGTGGCCTGATCCGGCGTGCCGAGGAAGCCGCGCGCGCGCGCGATTTCGCCAGCGCCGGGACCTGGCTGGCGGAGGCCAGCAAGGTGCGCGACTCGTCGCCGACCATTGCCGATGCCTTCGAGCGTATCGAACAGATCCGCGCAGCCGCATTGCTGCAGCTTCGCGATGACGGGCTGCGCGAACTGGGCACGCCGCAGGGCCTGAAACCGGCGCGCGAGAAGCTGGCCGAGGCCCTGCGTATCGCATTGCCCGGTGATGCGGTGGTGGCCCAGCTGCGCGAGCGCATCGACCTGGCGACCCACTACGGCAGCTTCCGTCCGGGCCAGGTGTTCAGTGACGCCCTGCGCGACGGTGGACGCGGCCCGCAGATGGTGGTGGTGCCGCATGGCGGCTTCCAGATGGGGGCGGGCGACAACGAGCCCGGTTCCAGCGACGCCGAGCGTCCCTCTCACTACGTGCGCTTCGACCGTGGCTTCGCGATGGCGATCACCGAAGTGACCGTCGGTGATTTCGAGCGCTATGTGAAGTCGACCAATGCGCGGCCGCGTGCAACCCGGCGCGGCCATTCGGTGGTCTATGACGAGCGCAGCGGCAACTTCATCCGCCGCAGTGGCGTCGACTGGCGTTCGGATTACGACGGAGGTCGTGCGCTGGGCAATTCGCCGGTGATGCATGTCAGTGTGCGCGATGCCGAGAACTACGCCGCGTGGCTGTCCGAGCAGACCGGGCGCAGCTACCGGCTGCCCAGCGAGGCGGAATTCGAGTACGCGTTGCGGGCCGGCAGCAGTGGCCGCTATCCCTGGGGCGACGCGGGCACGCCGCCGCCGGGCAGCGGCAACTTCACCGGCAGCAAGGACGTTTCCCCTTCCGGTCGGCACTGGCACAACGCCTTCATCGGCTACGGTGATGGCTGGTGGGGGCCGGCACCGGTCGCCAGCTTCCAATCCAATGCCTTCGGGCTGCATGACATGGGCGGCAACCTCAGCGAATGGGTGGCCGACTGCTGGCACGCCAGCTACCGCCGCGCCCCATCCGATGGCGTTGCCTGGTTCAACCCGGGCTGCCGTTCGCGGGTGATCCGCGGTGGCAACTGGGCCAACGCGCCCGAGCAGACCCGCGCGGCCTGGCGGCAATCGCAGGATTCGGACACCACCAACGCGCGCATCGGCTTCCGCCTGGTACGCGGCATCTGATCAGCGCCCGGCTTCACCCGCTGCGGGCATCGGCGCACTAAGATTGCGTCGTGTCCGCCTGCCGGCGGGGCCTGCTGGAAGACCACCCGATGCGCAACGATCCCTTTTCCCGCTCGCCCCAGGGCCCGCAACGGCGCGGCCTGTTCGGCAACATCCGCTGGTGGGTGCTGCTGCTGGCCGCCGGCTACGCGGTGTTCTACTGGTTCTCCAACCGCACGGTCGATCCCTACACCGGCGAGAAGGTGATGATCGACAGCAGCCTGGACGCGCGCCAGGAGACTGCCCTGGGCTTGCAGGCCTATCAGCAGATCCTGTCGCAGGAACGGCCGATGGACCCGAATGCGCCGATCGCGCGTGATGTGCGCGACATCGCACAGCGGTTGATTGCCAAGGTGGACGTGGTGGAGACGGCGTTGGCGCAGGAGCACGGTGTGCAGCCGGCGCATTTCGCGCGTGATTTCCAGTGGGAAGTGAACGTGATTCCTTCCGAGCAGGCCAATGCGTTCTGCCTGCCCGGCGGCAAGATGGCGGTCTACACCGGCCTGGTGCCGGTGGCGCGCACACGCGATGCAATGGCGGTGGTGATGGGGCATGAGATCGCCCACGCGTTGCTGCGCCATGGTGCGCAGCGCATGGCGCAGCAGAAGCTGACCCAGATCGGGCAGATGGCCGGTGCCGCCAGCGGCATGGATGCCCAGCAGCAACAGATGATGATGTCGGCGATGGGCTACGGGTACCTGCTGCCGTATGCGCGCAGCCATGAGACACAGGCCGACGAAGTGGGCCTGATGCTGGCGGCGGCGGCGTGCTTCGACCCGCGCGAGGCGGTGCCGTTGTGGCAACGCATGGGCCAGGCCAGTGGCGGGCAGTCGCCGCCGGAGTTTGCCTCCACCCATCCCAACCCGGGTACGCGCATCCAGAACCTGCAGGCACTGATGCCGAAGGCGCTCGAGTACCGGCAGAAGTTCTGCGAGCAGGCAAAGTAGGGGTTGGTCGGCAGGGCTGCGCCCTGCACCCGCTACGAACCAAGGCAACAGCAACAGCCGAAGCGGGTTTCCTGTGGGTAGGCGGGGTGGGTCCGGTTGCGGGGGACGCTGCAAGTACCCCTCCGGGGCCCGGCCCAGCCGCTGGCGGCTGGGCGTTCGGGCGCTTGCGAAGCAATGCTTCGCAAGCAAAGCGCCCTCACCCATG
>NZ_JBNDKU010000008.1:0-226437 GCF_050435725.1 Stenotrophomonas sp. AN71
GGTGCCTACGCGCTGGCCGTGGTCAGCCGTGCCGAGCCGGAGCGCTTCGTCTGCGCACGCATGGGCTGCCCGCTGCTGGTCGGCCTGGGCGAGGGCGAGAACTTCGTCGCCTCCGACGTCTCCGCCGTGATCTCGGCCACGCGCAGGGTGATCTTCCTGGAAGAGGGCGACACCGCCGAAATCCGCCGCGACGGTGTGCGCATCTTCGACGAGCACGATCAGCCGATCGAGCGCGACGTGCATCTGTCCGACGTGTCGCTGGCTTCGCTGGAGCTGGGTCCGTACCGCCACTTCATGCAGAAGGAAATCCACGAGCAGCCGCGCGCGCTGGGAGACACCATCGAGGCGGCGATCGACGCCGGTGGTTTCCCGGCCGAGCTGTTCGGCAAGAACGCCGAGGCGGTACTGGCGGGCATCGAAGGTGTGCAGATCATCGCCTGTGGCACCAGCTACTACTCGGGCCTGACCGCGCGCTACTGGATAGAGGCCATCGCCGGCCTGCCGTGCAGCGTGGAGATCGCCAGCGAGTACCGTTACCGTGCGGCCTACGCGAACCCGAAGCACCTGATCGTGACCATCTCCCAGTCCGGCGAAACGCTGGATACGATGGAGGCGTTGAAGTACGCCAAGTCGCTCGGCCACAAGCACACGCTGTCGATCTGCAACGTGCCGGAAAGCGCGATTCCGCGCGCCAGCGAACTGGTCTGCTACACCCGCGCCGGCGCCGAGATCGGCGTGGCCTCGACCAAGGCGTTCACCACCCAGCTGGCCGCGCTGTTCCAGCTGACCGTGGTGCTGGGCAAGCTGCATGGCCGCATCGACGCGGCGCAGGAAGCGGACTACCTGGAGCAGCTGCGTTTCCTGCCGGGCAGCGTGCAGCACGCACTGAACATGGAGCCGCAGATCGCGGCCTGGGCAGAGCGCTTCGCGCGCAAGAGCAGCGCGCTGTTCCTGGGCCGTGGCCTGCACTATCCGATCGCGCTGGAAGGCTCGCTCAAGCTCAAGGAGATCTCCTACATCCACGCCGAGGCCTACCCGGCAGGCGAGCTGAAGCATGGCCCGCTGGCGCTGGTGGACGAGGACATGCCGGTGGTGGTGATCGCCCCCAACGACAGCCTGCTGGAGAAGGTGAAGTCGAACATGCAGGAAGTGCGCGCCCGCGGTGGCGAGCTGTTCGTGTTCGCCGACCAGGATAGCAACTTCAACGAGTCCGAAGGCGTGCATGTGATCCGCACGCCGCGCCATGCCGGTGTGCTCAGTCCGATCGTGCACACCATTCCGGTGCAGTTGCTGGCGTACCACACTGCACTGGCACGCGGCACCGATGTGGACAAGCCGCGCAACCTGGCCAAGAGCGTGACGGTGGAGTGAGATGAGATGGAAACCAGAGCCGCACTGGCTCTGATTTCCCCTCAATTTCGGCGGATGCGGATGCCGGGCCGCTGGCCGGGCAACAGGGGACATCAACTGCGCCCGTAGGTATCCTCGAAGCGCACGATGTCATCCTCGCCCAGGTAGCTGCCGGACTGGACCTCGATCAGTTCCAGCGGCAGCTTGCCCGGGTTGCGCAAGCGATGGGTCACGCCCAGCGGAATGTAGGTGCTCTGGTTCTCGCTGAGCAGGATCACTTCATCGCCACGGGTCACCTCGGCGGTACCGCTGACCACGATCCAGTGCTCGGCGCGATGGTGGTGCATCTGCAGGCTCAGCGTGCCGCCGGGCTTGACCGTGATCCGCTTGACCTGGAAGCGCTCGCCGTTGTCGATCGAATCGTAGGCGCCCCACGGGCGATAGACCTTGCGGTGCCAGGTGGCCTCGCTGCGGCCTTCGGCCTTGAGTTGCGCGACCACCGTCTTGACGTCCTGCATGCGGTCGGCCTTGCCGACCAGCACCGCGTCGTCGGTTTCAACCACCACCACATCGTCCAGCCCGACCAGCGCCACCAGGCGCTGTGCGTAGGCATAGGTGTTGCGGCAGTCGATGGCGATCACATCGCCCTGGTGGGCATTGCCGTCGCCATCCTGCTGCGATACATCGCGCAGCGCGGTCCAGGAGCCGACATCGTTCCAGCCCGCGTCCAGCGGGATCACTACCGCATCAGCGGTCTTTTCCATCACCGCATAGTCGATCGAATCGGACGGCACGGTGGTAAAGGCGTCCTTGCCCAATCGGGTGAAATCGGCATCGCGACGCGCCTGCTGCCAGGCCTGGCGGCTGCCGGCCAGCATGGCGGGCTGGAAGCGCTCCAGTTCCTGCAGGTAGCGCGAGGCCTTGAACAGGAACATGCCGCTGTTCCAGAAGTACTGGCCGCTGCTGACATAGCCGGTGGCGGTGTCCAGGTCGGGCTTCTCGACGAAGCGCTCGACGGCACGCAGGCCCTGGCCATCTGCCGCTTTGATGTAACCGTAGCCGGTTTCCGGGCCGGTAGGCACGATACCGAAGGTCACCAGCTTGCCGGCTTCGGCGGCAGCGGCCGCCGCCTGTACGGCGCTGCGGAACGCCGCTTCGTTGGTGATCACATGGTCGGAGGGCAGCACCAGCAGCAGGGCGTCGGTACCGTCGCGGGTGGCTTCCAGTGCCGCCACCGCGATGGCCGGTGCGGTGTTGCGACCGACCGGTTCGAGGATGATCGCAGCCGGCTCTGCGCCGACCTGCTGCAGTTGTTCGGCGGCAACGAAGCGGTGTTCCTCGTTGGCAATGACCAACGGTCCGCGCGCGGCGATCGGCGCCACGCGCTTCCAGGTGGCCTGCAGCATCGTCAGTTCGCCCGCCAGTGGCAGGAACTGCTTCGGGTACGCCTCACGCGAAAGCGGCCACAGGCGGGTACCGGATCCACCGGACAGGATGACGGGCTGGATGCTGCTCATGCGTTCCTCGGTTACTGCTGGATGAGGCGGGAAATTTCGTCGGTGCGGGCATGCATCAGCGCGGCGTCGCCCCTGGCTTCTACGTTCAGGCGCAGCAGCGGTTCAGTGTTGGAGCTGCGCAGGTTGAAGCGCCAGTCGCCGAAGTCGGCGCTGATGCCATCGGTGTGGTCCAGCGCAGGGGACTGCGCAGCGAAGTGCTCCATCACGCGCGCAACGGCGGCCTTGGCATCGGCAACCTTGAAGTTGATCTCACCACTGCACGGGTAGGCGGCCATGCGGTCTTCGACCCAGTCGGCCAGCGAGCGTCCGCTTTCGGAGACCAGCTGGGCGATCAGCAGCCACGGGATCATGCCGGAGTCTGCATAGGCGAACTCGCGGAAGTAGTGGTGGGCGCTCATCTCGCCACCGTACACCGCGTCTTCGGCGCGCATCTTTTCCTTGATGAAGGCATGCCCGCTCTTGCACTGCACCGGCACACCACCGGCCTGCTCGACCATGTCCACCGTGTTCCAGACCAGGCGCGGGTCGTGCACGATCTTGCCGCCCGGGTTGCGCGCCAGGATCGCCTTGGCCAGCAGGCCGACCAGGTAGTAGCCCTCGATGAAGCGGCCGGTATGGTCGAAGAAGAAGCAACGGTCGAAGTCACCATCCCAGGCAATGCCGAAATCGGCGCCGTGCTCGCGCACCGCGTCGGCGGTGGCGGCGCGGTTCTCCGGCAGCAGCGGGTTGGGAATGCCGTTGGGGAAGCTGCCGTCCGGTTCGTGGCAGATGCGGATGAACTCGAACGGCAGGTGCGGTGCCAGCAGATCGACGATTCCGCCGGCGCCGCCGTTGCCGGCATTGACCACCAGCTTCAGCGGTCGCAGCTTGCCGGCATCGACATAGCTCAGCAGGTGCTGGATGTACGCGCTCTTGTCGTGCTGGGCGCTCTGCCCGGCACGTGGCGGCTGCGCCTCGGACGTATCGGCAGCGACCGCATCGGAAATCGCGAACAGGCCGGTATCGGAGCTGATCGGGCGCGCGTTCTCCTTGACCAGCTTCATCCCGTTGTAGTCCATCGGGTTGTGGCTGGCGGTGACCATCACGCCGCCGGCCGCGCCCAGATGGTCGGTCTGGAAATAGACTTCTTCCGTGCCGCACAGGCCGATGTCGATCACCTCGCGCCCGGTACCGCGCAGGCCCGCGGCCAATGCATCCTGCAGCGCCGGGCTTGTCAGGCGGACATCGTGCCCCAGCACGACCGGGCCAGGGGCGAGCTGCGCAGCCAAGGCCACGCCGATGCGGCGGGCCAGGTCTTCGTTCAGTTCCTCCGGCACACGGCCGCGGATGTCATAGGCCTTGAAGGCGGGCAGGGGCATCGAGCGAGTCCTTGGTGAGATCAGCTCCCGATTGTAGTGCCTGCGCTGTATGGGGAGCGTTTCCATGCCGCAACGCCACGTGACCGGTGCACCTGCTGGCCTAGAATGGGCGCATTACATCAACGAGGTGAGGGCGTAGATGAGCAACCCGGCAACGACAGGCGGAATGCGCGGCAAGCGCTTCGCCAGTGCGGCCCAGGCCCTGCAGGGGGTGGTCGCCGATGGCCAGACCCTGGCCGTGGGCGGTTTCGGCCTGTGTGGCATTCCCGAGGCGCTGATCGCTGCGCTGCGCGACAGCGGCGCCAAGGGCCTGACCGTGATCTCCAACAATGCCGGCGTCGATGGCTTCGGCCTGGGCCAGCTGCTGGAAACGCGGCAGATCAGGAAGATGATTTCGTCCTATGTGGGCGAGAACAAGGAATTCGAGCGGCAGTTCCTCGCCGGCGAGCTGGAGCTGGAGTTCAATCCGCAGGGCACGCTGGCAGAGCGCCTGCGCGCCGGTGGTGCGGGTATTCCGGCGTTCTTCACCGCCACCGGCTACGGCACGGTAGTGGCCGAGGGCAAGGAAACGCGCGAGTTCGACGGCAAGCACTACGTGATGGAAACCGCACTGCGCGCCGACGTGGCGCTGGTCAAGGCGTGGAAGGCCGACGAGGCTGGCAACCTGGTGTTCCGCAAGACCGCACGCAACTTCAACCCGGCCTGCGCGATGGCCGGCAAGGTCTGCATCGTCGAGGTCGAGGAAGTGGTGCCGGTGGGGGCCATCGACCCCGACCAGGTGCACCTGCCGGGCATCTATGTGCACCGCATCGTGCACAACGCACATCCTGAAAAGCGAATCGAACAGCGCACCATCCGCGCGGAGGGCAACTGACATGGCGTGGACCCGTGATGAGATGGCCGCGCGTGCCGCGCGCGAGCTGACCGATGGTGCCTACGTGAATCTGGGCATCGGCCTGCCGACGCTGGTCGCCAACCACATTCCCGACGGCATGGATGTATGGCTGCAGTCGGAGAACGGCCTGCTCGGCATCGGCCCGTTCCCGACCGAAGCCGAGGTCGATGCCGACCTGATCAATGCCGGCAAGCAGACCGTGACCGCACGCGCCGGTGCCAGCTATTTCGGCAGCCATGACAGCTTCGCGATGATCCGCGGTGGCCACGTCAACCTGGCCATCCTCGGCGCCATGCAGGTCACCGACAAGGGCGACCTGGCCAACTGGATGGTGCCCGGTAAGATGGTCAAGGGCATGGGCGGTGCGATGGACCTGGTCGCCGGCGTGCAGCGCGTGGTGGTGCTGATGGAGCACACCGCCAAGAACGGTGAGCACAAGATCCTGGCCGACTGCACGCTGCCGTTGACCGGCGTCGGCGTGGTCGACCGCATCATCACCGACCTGGCGGTGTTTGATGTCACCGACAAGGGCTTGTTGCTGGTGGAAGCCGCACCGGGTGTCAGCGATGACGAGTTGAAGGAAAAGACCGGCGTCGCGTTCCAGCGCGGCTGATTGAGGTGGGGAGGGCGCGCGTGCGCCCCCTTCGTCCTCAGCTGCGTCGGGCGTAGGCGTACTCATCGCTGCTGGCATCGCCCTCGCCGAGACAGGCTGCGGCTGTCGTGACGCGCAGTCCAGCGTGTTCGCAGCAGGCACCCAGTACACGTTCAACGGCATGGGCCAGCGTTCCATCGATCTGGCCCTGCTCGATGTCGAATGCGCTGCGATACAGGTGCGCGTCCAACAACGGGCGCAGGGCTCGCAATCGCCACCAGCCCATGCTGCCGGCGCCAAATTGACTGGCGTCCACTGGTGTTTTCAGCCCAAGCCGCGCCTGCAACCGTGCCAATGCGGAACCATTGCCACCCACGAAATCAGCGACGGGCAGCAGATGCCCTTCGGCCACCACCATGCCCAGTGCGGGGTCGGCCTGGAACGCGGCATGAATGCGTGCGGCACGTCCGCCCTGTACCAGCCGTTGCAGTAGTTCCTGCCGCCATTGGTCACCATCTGTGCGATGGGCCGAGCGTTTCGTATGCAGTTTCAGCACCACCTCGTGCCCTGTCTGCAGCAGCCGCTCGGCGATCTCCAGGAACGGAAGTATGTCGCGACCGTGGTTGTCCACGGCCACCACCTCACCCTCCAGCCCATGTGCTACCAGGGCCTGCCGGACCTGATCCATCTGTTGTACCGGGGTGGTCACTACGATTGTCCAGTCCAGTGCCGCCTCGCACAGCGCGGACAGTACTTCCGGCAGCGTTTCCAGGTACCAGGCGTGGAGATGCACTGCCGGTGCCTGACGCGGTGCCGGCGCTGACACCAACGCATCGCGGGTGGCCTGCAGCCAGGCATGACCGAGGCGAGCATCCGGTTCCAGCACGGCGCCTTCAGCCCACTCGTTCCAGGCATTGATGAACACCATTCGCTGCGCCTGCGGTGCTGCGGACAGGCGTTCATGGATCGTGGTGCGCAACCAGTCGCGGTAGCCACGTGGTGAGGCGTGCAGGTAGACGCGGCCCCGGCCGGAACGACGCGCTTCGTTGTCCCAGCCGGGGTTCACGCCGGGGTAAAGCGGATAGTCCGGCAATTGTCGTATTGCGGTCTCGGCGGCCAGTTCGCGCCAATCCCGGACATCGCCATTGAAGGCAGGATTGAGCAGCCATTGCTGTGCCGACAGAGAGCGCGGATTGCTCATGTTCGGCGGGAACTCGACTGCGGCATCGAATCCGATGTCGCGGGGATCCGGTCGCTCGAATCCTTGTACGTAGGCCAGGTGGATCTCGCCGACGCCGTTGTCGCGGCACCATCGACGCCAGCGTTCAGCGGTCGCCTGGGCGTTGGGCAGCAGGTGCGGGCGATAGACCAGCAACATCGGTCGGCCCTCCACTTTCAACGCGCGCCGGTCGCGCAGGTACGGCGCGACATGGGCGATGAACGCCAGATCATCCTCGACGCTATGCTGCTGGCCGATCAGGATGTCTTCATCGCGGCCATCCCAGCGCCGCGCCCAGTTCTCGTTGGCCCAGCACAGGCAGAACGGCAGTTCAATGCTGTCGTCTGTCAGCCACTGGCGTAGCGGGTCCTCCATAAGGGTTCGGCCGCTGAACCAGTAGAAGTAGAAGCAAAAGGCACCAACGCCGTGCTCGGCGGCAAGTCGAGCCTGGTCACGCATCACCTGCGGGTTGCGCAGGTCATAAAAGCCGAGGTCGGCCGGCAGGCGGGGCTGGATGTGGCCCTCGAACTGCGGCAGGGCACGGGTCACATTGCGCCACTCGGTAAAACCCTTGCCCCACCAGGCATCGTTTTCCGGGAACGTGTGGAACTGCGGCAGGTAGAAAGCGACCAGGGTTGCCGGCATCGTGGCGGGCAATGCCTGTGGCTGCCATGCGCGATAACCGATCGCCGGTTCATCGGCGCGCCAACGTAGCTGGGCGCTGGCACGAGGGCCAACGTTATCCTGCTGCCCCTTCGGAGGCGGTGGCACCCAGTCTCCACGCTGCGCCAACAATCGTGTGCGCAACCGGTCACGCTGTGCCTGTGGCAGCGGCAAGGCCCGGAACACGGCGCGTAGCAACGGGAACAACGACTGGCGCAGGCTCATCGGCAGGGGTCCCATGATGTGGGGCAATCGAACGGCATAGGCATCTGGGCAACGGTCATGGGGCCATTTTCGGTGCTGGCGGCCATGACAGCAAACGTCGGCGTGCTAGCGTGTAGCCATGCTGTTCCCCCCTGACCTGCCCGATGCCGATGTCCAGCACCTGCCGGGCTGGCTGGCCGCTGCCCAGGCCGCTGCCCTGATGGCCGGGCTGCAGGCCGACGTGGCGTGGGAGATCCATCGCATCCGCATGTTCGGCAACTGGGTGGATTCGCCCCGGTTGAGCTGCTGGATCGGCGACCCGCAGGCCCGTTACCGCTATTCCGGCGCGGAGTTCGTGCCGCAGCCATGGCTGCCGGTATTGCAGACCGTACGCGAGCGCCTGCAGGCCGAAGGCTTCGGCCGTTTCAACAGCGTGCTGCTGAACCGCTACCGCGGCGGCGGTGACTACATGGGGTGGCACAGTGATGATGAACCGGAGCTCGGGCCGGCGCCGCTGATCGCGTCGGTGAGCCTGGGCGCCGCGCGCCGCTTCCTGCTGCGCCGGCGCGATGACCCGGCGCGCAAGGCCGAATTCATGCTGGGCCATGGCGATCTGCTGCTGATGTCCGGACAGACCCAGCGCTTCTACCAGCACGCGCTGCCGAAAATGGCGCGGGTGCTGGGTGAGCGGATCAACCTGACGTTCCGCTGGATCACGCCACGGTGATGAGGACGGGGGTCAGAGCCCTTTCCGGACGGGAAAGGGATCCGACCCCTGCGACGGATCAGCGCTTGGTCACCGTGGTGTCGTTCTGGCCGCTGACCAGCGTCCAGCCCACCACGTCCTGCGCCAGCTGCTGCAGGCCACGCTCGAAGGCCGCGGTCACCGCCGGTACGTCGGTGCTGCCGACCGGCTGTGCCTGGCGGAAGGTGCGGTCGGCGACCACGCGCTGATCGGCGACGTGGATCAGCTTGGCGTTGACCTCGATCACCACGGTCGGCGTGGCCTGGCCCTGGTAGTCCGATTCGAAGCGGCGCACGTCGGTGGACAGCTTGTAGTCGGCGCGGATGCCGGCAGTGCTGCGGGCCACGCCGCGGATGCGGCCGGAGTCCTCGAAGCCGCGCAGCAGCGTGTCCTCGATCATGTCGGTGGCCGGCTGCGCCCAGCTGGCGCCCTTGTAGATCTCAAGCTGCGACGGTGTCGGCCGCACATTGATGCGCGGGCTGTCGACCATGCGCGCGGCGCTGGGCTTGGCCAGTACCAGCTGCCAGCTGGCCTGCGGCCACGCCGGGTCCGCCTTGACCTGTACGGATGGCGAATACAGCGTCACCGCGGTTTTCTCGCTGCTGCCGAGGATGGAACAGCCGCCCAGCAGGGAGACCATCGAAGCGGCCAGCAGCAGGCGCGGAAGGGTGGTCGGGCTCATTTGGGTTCGAACTCCTTCGGTGCGTCGCGGCCCAGCAGATAGCGCGCGGGGTTGTTCTCGAGACGGTCGCTGACCCGGCGCAGGTCGCGGATCAGGCCGCGCAGTTCGGTCAGCGTCGGGCCCAGCTGGCCGAGACCGTCGTTGGCGAAGCTGTTGATCGCGGCGCGGTTCTCGCCAAGGATCGAATCGGCGTTGCCGGCGGCCGAGTCGAGCTTGGCCAGAGTGCCATCGAGCTTGTCGATGATGCCCGGCAGCTGCTGCACCAGATTCTTGTCCAGGCGCTCGATGGTGCCGTTGGTGGTCTTCAGCGTGGTATCCAGGCTGCGCGCGGCGTCACGCGCGCTGAGCAGCAGCGACTGGGTGCCCTGGTCACGGTCGGCCAGGCCGCCGCTGATCGTTTCCAGGTTGGCCAGCGTCGCGTTGATCGAGGCCACGTTGCGGTCGCTGAGGATCTGGTCCATGCGCTCGACGATGCGGTTGGCGACGTCGGTGATGTTCTGCAGCGCCGAGGGCGTGGTCGGAATGATCGGTGCCGGGTCCTTGTTGACCGTTGTCAGTGCCGGCGACTGCGGCGTGCCGCCGCTGAGCTGGATGATCGACGGGCCGGTCAGGCTGGTGATCGCCAGCTTGGCGCGGGTATCGGTCTTGACCGGGGTAGTCGAGTTCAGGCGGATGCGCGCGACGACCTGGCGCGGGTCATCCGGTACCAGGTTCAGTTCGATGATCGAACCAACCGCGATGCCGTTGTACTGCACCGGGCTGCCGACCGTCAGGCCGGTCACCGCCTCGCGGAACACCACGCGGTACTCCTGCCAGGTGCGGTCGGAGGAGTACTTGGCGGCCCACAGGCCGAAGGCCAGCAGGGCCAGGCCGGTGATCAGGGTGAACGCGCCGATCAGCACGTAGTTGGCTTTGGTTTCCATGGCTCAGGCACTCTCGATCTGTTCGCCGCGGGCGGCACGCGCACGCGGTCCGTGGAAGTATTCCTGGATCCACGGATGATCCAGTTTCTCGATGTCAGGCAGCGGCGCGTTGGCCACCACCTTGCGGTCGGCGATCACCGCCACCCGGTCGCAGATGGCATACAGCGTGTCCAGGTCGTGGGTGATCAGGAACACGGTCAGTCCCAGCGCTTCCTGCAGGGTCTTGATCAGGCGGTCGAACGCAGCCGCGCCGATCGGGTCCAGGCCGGCAGTGGGTTCGTCCAGGAACAGCAGCGGCGGATCCAGTGCCAGTGCGCGGGCCAGGCCGGCGCGCTTGCGCATGCCGCCGGACAGCTGCGAGGGCAGCTTGTTGATCGCATCGGCGGGCAGGCCGGCCAGCTTCACCTTCAGCAGCGCCAGCTCGTAGTGCCAGCGCTCGGGCAGCTCGCGGTGGTGTTCCTTCAACGGTACCTGCACGTTCTCGCCCACGGTCAGCGAGGAGAACAGGGCGCCGTCCTGGAACAGCACGCCGGTGTTGCGCTCGATGTGCAGGCGGCTTTCGGCGTCGTCGGCGCGCGCATCGCGGCCCAGCACTTCGATCTGGCCCTCGTCGGGCGTGCGCAGGCCGAGGATCGAGCGCATCAGCACCGATTTGCCGGTGCCCGAACCACCGACCACGCCGAGGATCTCGCCACGGCGCACGTCCAGGTCCAGGTCTTCGTGCACGGTCTGGCTGCCGAAGCGGTTGACCAGGCCGCGCACGCGGATGGCCAGTTCGTGGCCGTCGCTGTCGCGCATGTCCAGGGCTTCGTGGTGCGGGGATGTGCTCATGTCACCAGTCCATGTGCATGAACCACAACGCCGCGAAGGCGTCGATGATGATCACCAGCGAGATCGTCTGCACCACGCTGGAGGTGGTGCGCTCGCCGACCGACTGCGCGGTGCCGGTCACCTTCAGACCTTCCAGGCAGCCGATCAGCCCGATCACCACGGCGAAGATCGGCGCCTTTGAAAGGCCGACCAGCATATGCCGTACCTCCATCGTGTCGTGCATGCGCGCGATGTACATCTGTGGCGGGATGTCGAGGTCGAACGCGCCGACCGTGATGCCGCCGGCCAGGCCGGCGATCATCGCGATGAAGGTCAGCAGGGGCAGCGTCGCCAGCAGCGCGAACAGCCGCGGCAGCACCAGCAGGTCGATCGGGTCCAGGCCGAGGGTGCGCATCGCATCGATTTCCTCGCGCGCCTTCATCGCGCCGATCTGCGCGGTGAACGCACTGGCGGTACGGCCGGCCAGTACGATCGCGGTCAACAGCACGGCGAACTCGCGCAGGAAGGCGATGTTGACCAGCTCGACCACGTAGATCTCCGCGCCGAAGTCGCGCAGGATGGTCGAACCGAGGAAAGCGATCACCGCGCCGACCAGATAGGACAGCAGCGCGACCAGCGGTACCGCATCCAGCCCGACCTGCTCCATCTGGTGCACGGTGGCCGTCAGTCGGAAGCGGCGCGGCTGCTTGACCAGGCGCGCGGTCTTGACCATCGCCTCGCCCAGGAAGCTGGCCAGGGCCACGATGTTGTGGCCGGTGTCGTGCATGCTGATGCCCAGCCGCTCCAGTGCGGCCAGCACACCGAAATCGCGCTTGGGCTTGGGCCGGTCGTCGGCCACTTCCTCGATGGTGCACACCAGCGCCTGGTGGTCCGGGCGGAACCGCAGCGCGTCTTCGTGGAGGTCGGCGCGATGGGCCACGCGCAGTACCTGCAACACGCCGGCCGAATCCAGCTGCTCGATACCGGTGGCATCGATGCCGGTCAGTTTTTCGGGAACGCGGTGCAGGACCTCGGCCGCGGCCAGCGCGGTCTTCAAGGTCCAGGTGCCGGACAGGCGGATCAGCCCCGGGTCCTGGGCGTCCTGTTCGAGCTGGGGGGCGTGGTTCTGGGTCACTTGGGCCATTCGGGTCGCAGCATAACCGTTCTGTATCGGGCGTCGCGTCGAACTCGGATGAATTCCTCCAGCAGGGCCCAGCGTAGGTAATACTACGGCGCATGTCCGCAGATGCTCACACGATCCCCACGCCCCAGGCCACCTACGCACAGCGCGTGGCCTTTGTTTCCGAGATCGCCGGGCGCCTGCACAGCTACGGCACCACGGCCCAGCGCCTGGAAACCGCAGTGGTGGCCCTGGCCCGCCAGCTCGATCTGGATTGTGAACCGTGGTCGAATCCCACCGGTATCATCCTCAGTTTCAGCGACCCGGCGCAGGCGATCGGCTCCAGTGACATCACCCGCGTGATCCGCTTGGCGCCCGGCGAGAACGACCTGCACAAGCTCAGCGTGGCCGACCATATCGCCGAGGAAGTCTCCAACGGGCGCATGAGCATCGCCCAGGGCCACACCGCGCTGCGCCAGCTGGACAAGGACCCGGGCCGGCGCGGCAAGCTGCGCACCATTCTGTCGTTCACCCTCGGCGCGGCCGGCGTGGCCGGCATGTGGAAACTGCCGTGGCTGGACATCGCCACCGCCGGTGTCATCGGTCTGATGATCGGCCTGCTCGGCATGGTCACCGATCGTCGCCCGGCCACCCGCGAAGCCGCCGAAGCGCTGGCCGCGCTGCTGGCAGGCCTGGTCGCCACCCTGGTCGCGTCCTTCGTCGGCGCCCTCAACCTCAACACGGTGATCATCGCCTCCCTGGTGGTGCTGCTGCCGGGCATGTCGCTGACCAATGCGGTCAATGAGCTGGCGAGCCAGCACTGGGTGTCGGGCACGGCGCGCTTTGCCGGTGCGCTGACCACCATCATGAAGCTCAGCGTCGGCGCGATGATCGCGGTGACCCTGGCCGATGTGCTGGGCCTTGACCCGGTGATCCGCGCCACGCGGCCGCAGGGGCCGTGGGTGGAATGGGGTTCGCTGCTGACCGCGGCATTCGCCTTCGCGATGCTGTTCAAGGCCAATCGTCGCGACTACCCGTGGGTGATCGCCGCCTCGGTGGCCGGTTATGCGATCTCCAAGTTCGGTGGCCATGCCTGGGGGGCGCCGGCCGGCATCTTCCTGTCGGCGATGCTGCTGACCGCCGGTGGCAACCTGTTCGGTCGCCTGGTCGGGCGCCCGGGTGCGATCATCCGCCTGCCCGGCATCATCATGATGGTGCCCGGCAGCACCAGCCTGCGCGGCGTGCTGACCCTGGTCCAGCAGCAGGACGTGGGCGCCGGCCAGAGTGTGTTCCTGACCGTGCTCAACGTGGTGATGGCACTGGTGGCCGGCCTGTTGTTCGGCAACCTGTTGATGCCGGCACGCAAAACGCTCTGATGGCCCTTGTGGGTGTGGACCGTTGGTCCACACACCGGACAAAGAGAAAACGCCGGCTTTCGCCGGCGTTTTTAATTGCATCCCGATCCGGCTTCAGGCCTTCTTGATCAGGAAATCTTCCGGCTTCTTGTTGCCCTTGGCGGTCAGTTCGGCCATCCAGCGCGGCTGCTTGCCACGGCCGGTCCAGGTTTCCTTCGGGTTGGCCGGGTTGCGGTACTTCGGAGCCACCTTGCCCAGCTTGCGGCCGGCGGTCTTCGACGGGGCCTTGGCGGCCTTGGCCACCTTGCGTGCGCGCGGCGCCGGGGCGTCGCCGAACAGTTCCTCGATGGTGTAACCCTCGGTCTTGGCCAGCTTGGTCAGCTGGGCCCGGACTTTGGTGATCGGCCGGCGCTTGGCGACGATGGTCTGCTGCTTCTTGGCGGTGCGGATCAGGGCGCCCAGTTCGCGTGCCGACAGGCCGGTCAGGTCAATGCTCATTTACGGTTACTCCGGAAACTAATGTGTGGACGGGACGAGCCAGTCCATGGCGTCGGCGAACAGAATAGAGATGAATTATTCCGAGCACAAATGCAGGCAGGACATGGCATGGCAGCCTGCCGGCTGCATCGCCGCTATTTTGACCGGATTATGTCCGCTGCAATATTCGCCGGGTGCGGCGCGGGCAAAAAAAGACCGGGGCATGCCCCGGTCTTTCCACGTCAGCCCTGCAGGCGCTGCAGCAGGGTTGCCTTGTCCAGGCTCTCCGCTTCGCTGGCGCGGCGCGAGCGGTACTCATAGGTACCCGCGGCCAGCCCACGCTCGCTGACCACCACGCGGTGCGGAATGCCGATCAGTTCCATGTCGGCGAACATCGCGCCCGGGCGCAGGCCACGGTCGTCGAGTGCCGCGTCCAGGCCGGCATCGCGCAGTTCCTGCAGAAGGTGGGTGGCGGCGTCAGCCACGGCGGCGTCGCCCTTCGGGTTGATCACGCACACCACTACCTGCCACGGCGCCATCGCGTCCGGCCAGATGATGCCGGCATCGTCATGGTTCTGTTCGATCGCGGCGGCCACCACGCGCGAGATGCCGATGCCATAGCAGCCCATTGCCATCACCGCTGCCTTGCCGTTCTCGTCCAGCACGGTGGCGTCCAGTGCTTCGGCGTACTTGCGGCCGAGCTGGAACACGTGGCCGACTTCGATGCCGCGGGCGATCTTCAGCTCGCCACCATCCAGCGCACGGTCGCCGGCGCGCACATTGCGGATGTCGGCCACTTCCGGTTCCGCCAGGTCGCGGCCCCAGTTGACGCCGGCCAGGTGGAAGCCGGCCTCGTTGGCGCCGACGACGAAATCGGACATCGCCGCCACTTCGCGATCGGCCACCACACGGATGGCCTTGGCCGGGCCGACCGGGCCGAGGAAGCCCGGCACGCTGCCCAGGTGCGCGGCGATTTCCGCTTCGCTGGCAAAGCGCTGCTCATCCAGGCCGGCAACCTTGGCCAGCTTGATCTCGTTGACCTCGTGGTCACCGCGTACCAGTGCCAGCACGAACTGCTGCGCCTCGCCTTCGCCGGCGATCAGCGCCACCGACTTCACGGTGCGCTGCAGGTCGATGCCAAGCAGGGCCGCGACGTCCTCGCAGGTCTTCTGGGTAGGGGTATCCACCTTGCGCATCGCTTCGGTGGCGGCCGCACGCGGGGCCGGATCGGCAGCGATCGCTGCTTCCATGTTGGCCGCGTAGTCCGAACCGGTGGAGAACACCAATGCGTCCTCGCCGGAATCGGCGATCACGTGGAACTCCTGCGACGCATCGCCACCGATCGCACCGGAGTCGGCCTGCACCATGCGGAAGTCGAGGCCGAGGCGGGTGAAGATGCGGCTGTAGGCCGACTTCATGTTCTCGTATTCGCGCACCAGGCACTCGTCGTGCAGGTGGAACGAATAGGCGTCCTTCATCAGGAATTCGCGCGAACGCATCACGCCGAAGCGCGGGCGGATCTCGTCGCGGAACTTGGTCTGCACCTGATAGAAGTTCACCGGCAGCTGCTTGTAGCTGGACAGCTCGCTGCGCGCGAAGTCGCAGGCCGCTTCTTCAGCGGTCGGGCTGTAGCAGAACACTTGGTCCTTGCGGTCCTTGATCTTGAGCAGCTGCGGTCCGAACTTCTGCCAGCGCCCGGTCTGCTCCCACAGTTCCTTCGGCTGGATGGTCGGGATCTGGAATTCCACGGCACCGGCCCGGTCCATTTCCTCGCGCACGATGCGTTCAACCTTGCGCAGCACACGCAGGCCCAGCGGCGACCAGGTGTACAGGCCCGAAGCCAGCTTGCGGATCATGCCCGCGCGCAGCATCAGCCGATGGCTGGTCAGCTCGGCGTCGCTGGGGGTTTCCTTGGTGGTGTGCAGGTGGAACTGGGAGAGGCGCATCGTCGGCTTCGGATAACGGCAGAGACCTCTATTCTGCCAGCCCGGCCGGGGTGGGGGGTACTGGCAGGGCTGCGCCCTGCACCCGCCTCAAGCAACGTCAACTGCAACTGCCGAAGCAACGGCAAAGGCGGGCTTCCCGTGGGATGGCGGGGTGGGTCCGGTTGCGGGGGACGCCGTAAATACGTCCCTGTAGGCTCGGTCGCGCCATCCATGGCGCTCACGCCCCCGCAACCGGACCCACCCCGCCTTCGACAGTTTTCCGTGATCTGTCGGAAAGCCATTGGGGTCAGATCCGTTTTCCGCAGGAAAACGGATCGGACCCCGGATTCAATTCGAGATCTGACAGATTTCATCCACGCATGGCGTGGATCTACCACCGTCACCAGGAACCTGTCGAAGGCGGGGCGGTGTCGGATTGCGGGGTGTCCGCGGCATGGATGCCGCGGCCAAGCCCCCAGGGATGGGTTTACGGCGTCCCCGCAATCCGACACCGCCCCGCCAAACCCACAGAAAGCCCAGAGCCGGCTGTTGCTCTTGCTCTTGCTGTTGCTGTTGCTCTTGCTCTTGCTGTTGCTGTTGCTGTTGCTGTTGCTGTTGCTGTTGCTTCTGCGGGTGCAGGGCGCAGCCCTGCCGACCCCCTTAACCGGCCGGTGGGCAGTAAGCCTTGATGGCCGCCTCCGCCAATCCCTTCTGCGCGGTGTGCTGCTCCGGGGTCAAGGGGGTATCGGGCTTGCCGTCGCCATCGGTGTCCTGCATCACCTGGCCGCCACCGTCCAGCAGGGCCAGATTGGCGCGGGCGGTGCTGCACCGCTCAGGGACCGGCGCGGCCGGTGTCCCGGTGCTGGCTGCGGCCTGCGGGGTACGGGCCTGCTCGCGGGTTTCATACTTCTTGCCCGCCGGCGGCGTCTCCGAATACTGGGTCACGCCATTGGCGTCCTTCCACTTGTACACCGGGCCAGCCATGGCGCCGCTGGCACTGGCCAACAGCAGCAGGCATCCAAGGCAGGACAGGGCACGCATGGCAAACTCCGCAGAATGGGCGTAGAACGCCGATTGCAGCATTGGCGCCGACCGCTGGCAAGTCGATTAAACTGGATTCCATGGACCCGATCACACCGCCGCCGCGCTCGCGCACGATTTACCTGCTGCCCAACCTGTTCACCACCGCCGGCCTGTTCGCCGGCTTCTACGCGATCATCGCCGCGGCCAACGGGGATTTCGTCAACGCCAGCATTGCCGTGTTCGTAGCGGCGGTGATGGATGGCCTGGACGGGCGTGTGGCACGCCTGACCGGCACCAGCAGCGAATTCGGCGTGCAGTACGATTCGCTGGCCGACCTGGTCAGCTTCGGCATGGCACCGGCACTGGTGATGTACCACTGGTCGCTGTCGTGGCTGAAGTTCGACGACCCGCTGCTGGGCCGCGTCGGTTGGGCGGTGGCCTTCCTGTACGCCGCCTGCGCGGCGCTGCGCCTGGCCCGCTTCAATACCCAGGTGGCAGTGGTCGACAAGCGCTGGTTCGTCGGCCTGGCCAGCCCGGCTGCGGCCGGCCTGATGATGTCCTTCGTCTGGGCCTTCGCCGACGGCAACCTGGGCTGGGACGGCAACCAGCTGCGCTACGTGGCGCTGGTGGTGACCCTCATTGCCGCGCTGCTGATGGTCAGCCGCATCCGCTTCTGGAGTTTCAAGGGCGGTGCGGCCAAGGGCGGCCGTTCCGACCGCGTACCGTTCCTGGTGCTGGCACTGGTGCCGGTGGCCATCGCCATCGCGGTGATCGACCTGCCGCGCGTGCTGTTCGCGGTGGGCATCCTGTATGCCCTGTCCGGCCCGGTGATGTGGGCCGTGCAGCGCCTGCGCAAGAAGCCCGAGGCCGCGTGAGCCAGGATCTGCCCGTGCTGTGGTCTCCGGCCCAGCAGGCCTGGCTGCAGGCCATGGGCTACACCGTCTACCACGACGGCCAGCTGGCTGCCGAGCTGGATGCCGCGCTGCAGCTGAGCGTGGCCGAAGCCGAGGCCAGCGCCGCGCCGGAACCGGAACCGGTCCGGGCGAACGCGGCGCCGGTGCGCGACGTCTCCGCCGGAACTGCACCCGCGGCCCGGCAGGAACGCCCGGCACCGCCCCGTCGCGAGACCCCGGTCACCGCCCCGGATACCGCACCCGCACCGTCCCGTCCGTTGACTGGCGGCAATGCCCGCGAGCCGGTGGTGCGCCTGCCGGATCGGCTGCAGATTGCCCTGTTGCGCGCGTCCGGCTGCAACCCGAACGATCCGGCCACGCAGGCGTTGATGGACAGCTGGCCGCTGGACCAGCTGCGCCGTGATCCGGCCGCCAAGCGCGCGTTGTGGCCGCAGCTGCGCAGCCTGCGCAAGCGGGGAACGGCATGAGTGCGGTCAGCCTGCCCGGCCCGGTCAGCCTGCGAGCACTGCGCGAGAGCGATCTGAACGCGGTGATGGCGATCGAACTGCGCGGCTATCCCTTTCCCTGGACCCGCGGCATCTTCATCGACTGCCTGCGTGCCGGTTACCCCGGCCTGGCCATGGAGCGTGATGGCCAGTTGATCGGATACGGCGTGCTCAGCATCGCTGCCGACGAAGCCCACGTGCTGAACATCTGCATCGACCCGCTGGTGCAGTCGCGCGGGCTGGGCCGACAGCTGCTGCGCGCACTGGTGCAACTGGCCGGCGACCGTGGCGTGCAGCGTGTGTTCCTGGAAGTGCGGCCGTCCAACACGCCGGCACTGGCGCTGTACCACAGCGAAGGCTTCAACGAGATCGGCCGCCGCCCGCGTTACTACCCGGCCGCGCAGGGGCGCGAAGACGCGGTGGTGATGGCGATGGAACTGGTTGACGGCGATCTGCAGACGATGCCACCGCTGTAACGGAGAAGGGTTGCCGGCCAGCGGCCGGCACTACTGCGCTCGCCGTGCGCGGCCCGGCGCCACCGTTATGCTGATCGCAACGCCAGCACGCCGCCGACGATCAACGTTGCTGCCAGCCAGCGGGCACGCGGAATCCGTTCGCGCAGCAGGAACACCGAGATCAGCAGCGCGAACAGGATCGAGGATTCGCGTAATGCGGAGACCATCGCAACCGGTACCTGGGTCATCGCCCACAAGGCCATCGCATAGGAGGCCGTGGTGCCGACGCCACCGGCCAGGCCGAGCAGCCAATGCTGGCGCGCATAGGCGCGCACGGCGCCGCGTCGGGTGTACAGCGCCCACAGCGGCAACGGGATGCCCGACAGCAGGAACAGCCACAGGGTATAGCTCAGCGCGCTGCCGGACAGCCGTGCGCCCTGTGCATCGACCAGGGTGTAGGTGGCAATCATCGCGGCGGTCAGCAGTGGCAGGCCAAGCTGGCCACCACGCGCACCCAGCGCCATGCACAGGATGCCGGTGCTGACCAGCACCACCCCCAGCCATGCCGCAGGCGGCAGGGGCTCGCCGAGCACGGTGCCTGCCAGCGCGACCAGGATCGGCGCACTGCCACGCATCAGTGGATAGGCCAGGCTCATGTCGACCTGCTGGTAGCAGCGCGCGACCAGGCCGTAATAGGTCACCTGCAGCAGCACCGATACCCCCAGCCATGGCCAGCTGTGGGCGGCGGGAAAGGGCAGAAAGGGCAGGACGGCGGCGGACAGCAGCGCGGCGCTGCCGGTGACCAGCACGGTGCCGAGGAACTTGTCCGGCCCGCGCTTGACGATCGCATTCCAGCTGGCATGCAGTGCCGCGGCGGCGAGGACCAACAGGAAGATGGAAAGCGGCATCACGCGATGATGCCATGCGGGGGAAAGGTTCCGGGTTTGGTGGGTGCCAACCTTGGTTGGCACATCGCTCAGTGCGGACCGAGGTCCGCACCCACCAGCGCGGTGTTACAGCTTCGCGCGCTGCTCGCGCAGGCCGGTCAGCTGGGTGTTCCAGTCGACCAGGCGCACACGTTCCTGCTCGACCACGGCCGGCGGCACCTTGTCGGTGAACTTGGCCAGCTTGGCCTCGCTCTTTTCCTTTTCGGCTTCCACGCGGGCGATTTCCTTGTCCAGGCGCGCGCGCTCGGCATCGAGATCGACCAGGCCTTCCAGCGGTACCAGCAGCTTCAGCTCGCCCACGATCGCGGCGGCGGCCGGCGGCGCGCTTTCGCCCTCGACCAGCCACTGGATGCTGCCCAGTTTCAGCAGGAACGACAGCGAGGCACTGAAGCGTTCGATGCGCACGCGGTCCTGGCTCTGCCCGGCATGTTCCAGCCCGGCCTGCAGGCGCAGCGGAACCAGCTTGGACGGGGCGACGTTCAACTCGCTGCGCACACGGCGCACTGCGCTGATCACCGCCTTCAGCCATTCCACGTCGGCCTCGGCCTGGGCGAAATCACCCTCGAACTCGGCGGCGGTCGGGTACGGGCGCAGCGACAGCGTGGTCTCGGCCAGGCCCAGGCGCGGGGCCAGCTGCTGCCACAGCTGTTCGGTGATGAACGGAGTCAGCGGGTGCAGCAGGCGCAGCAGTGCTTCCAGCACATACAGCAACGTGTGGCGGGTGCTTTCGGCGTCGGCAGCGTCAGCGCCGTTCAGGGCCGGCTTGCTCAGTTCCAGGAACCAGTCGCAGAACTCGTTCCAGGCGAATTCGTACAGGCACTGCGCGAGCAGGTCGAAGCGGTAGTTGGCGTAGTGGCCCTGCGCCTCGGCCGACACCGCCGCCAGGCGCGAAAGGATCCAGCGCTCGGCATCGGTGCGCGGCGTCGGCACGCCGGTGAACGCGGCCCCCTCGGTGTTCATCAGGGTGAAGCGGCTGGCGTTCCACAGCTTGTTGCAGAAGTTCTTGTAGCCCTCGGCGCGGTTCATGTCGAACTTGATGTCGCGGCCGTGGGTGGCCAGCGCGGCGATGGTGAAGCGCAGCGCATCGGCACCGTGGGCGGCGATGCCGTCCGGGAACTCCTTGCGGGTGGCCTTCTCGATTTTCTCCACCATCTTCGGCTGCATCAGGCCGCCGGTGCGCTTGGCGACCAGGTCGTCGATGGTGATGCCGTCGATGATGTCCAGCGGATCGAGCACGTTGCCCTTGCTCTTGGACATTTTCTGGCCCTGGCCGTCGCGGATCAGGCCGGTGAAGTAGACGTCCTTGAACGGGATCTGCCCGACCAGGTTGTCGGTGGCCATGATCATGCGCGCCACCCAGAAGAAGATGATGTCGAAGCCGGTGATCAGCACCGACGACGGCAGGTAGCGGTCGAAGCCACGTTCGGCCATGGCCTGCTCGTTCGGCCAGCCCAGGGTGGAGAACGGCCACAGCTGCGAGGAGAACCAGGTCTCCAGCACGTCGCTTTCCTGGTTCAGCACCACGTCGCTGCCGAAGTTGTTCTTCGCGCGCACTTCCTCTTCGCTGCGACCGACGTAGCAGCTGCCGGTGGCGGCATCGAACCACGCCGGGATGCGATGGCCCCACCACAGCTGGCGGCTGATGCACCAGTCCTGGATGTTGTTCATCCAGTGGCGGTAGGTGTTGATCCAGTTCGGCGGCACGAACGAGATCGAGCCGTCTTCGACCAGCGCCAGGCCACGCTTGGCCAGGTCGTCCATCTTCACGAACCACTGGTCGGTCAGGTACGGCTCGATCACCTGGCCGGTACGGTCGCCGCGCGGCACCTGCAGCTTGTGCGCCTTGGTCTCGACCAGGATGCCGAGGTCTTCCAGTTCGGCCAGCACGGCCTTTCGGGCTTCGTAGCGATCCAGGCCCTGCAGGCGGTCCGGCGCGTTCTCGTTCAGCGCCGCCACCGGGGTGAACAGGTTGATCATCGGCAGGCTGTGGCGCACACCGACTTCATAGTCGTTGAAATCGTGCGCCGGGGTGACCTTGACCACGCCGGTGCCGAACGCGCGGTCGACATAATCGTCGGCAATCACCGGCACGCGGCGGCCGGTCAGCGGCAGCACCACGCTCCTGCCGATCAGGTGCGCATAGCGCTCGTCTTCCGGGTGCACCATCACCGCGGTATCACCCAGCAGGGTCTCCGGGCGGGTGGTGGCAACCACCAGGTAGTCGCGGGTTTCGCGCAGGGTTTCCACGCCGTCGGCATCGCGCTCGACGTGCTCGTAGCTCAGGCCGTCATCCAGCGTGTAGGCGATCGACCACAGGAAGCCGTCTTCCTCGGCGCTCTCCACTTCCAGGTCGGAAATGGCGGTCTTCAGCACCGGGTCCCAGTTGACCAGGCGCTGGCCGCGGTAGATCAGGCCCTGTTCGTACCAGCGCACGAAGGCTTCGTTGACCGCGGCCGACGGCTGCGGGTCCATGGTGAAGGTGCTGCGCGACCAGTCGGCGGAGGTGCCGAGGCGGCGCATCTGGCGCTCGATGGTGTCGCCGGACTGCTGCTTCCACTCCCAGACCTTGCCGATGAAGCCCTCGCGGCCCAGCGAGTCGCGGGTCTCGCCGTTGCCTTCCAGCGTCAGGTTGCGGCTGACCACCATCTCGGTGGCGATGCCGGCGTGGTCGGTACCGACCTGCCACAGCGTGTCGTAGCCGCGCATGCGGTGGTAGCGCACCAGCGCGTCCATCAGGGTCTGCTGGAAGGCATGGCCCATGTGCAGGGTGCCGGTCACGTTCGGCGGCGGCAGCAGGATGGTGTACGGCTCGCCCGTGCCGGACGGCTTGAAATGGCCGGCCTTCTCCCAGGCCTCGTAGAGGTCGGTCTCGAAGGACTTCGGGTCGTAGCTGGAGGCGAGTTGGGTCATGCGGGGGAACCGGTAATCAAGGCGGGAAGGGAGATCAGCGCGACCCGAGGGTGCGCCGGATCTTCTGGTCGGTGTGGTACTGGCTGACCGAATAGGCGGCCCAGATGGCGGCGGGCAGCCAGCCGATCAGGGTGATCTGCAGGATCAGGCAGACGATGCCGGCCAGCGGTCGGCCGATGGTGAAAAAGGACAGCCAGGGAAGAATCAGGGCGATCAACAGGCGCATCAAGGGGTCCTCGCTGGACTTACATGTCGTGTTTGCTGAGGTCGTAACCGGCGGCCTTGTACTGGCGCCAGCGTTCGCGCAGCGGTTCGCGCGCTTCCGGGTCGGCCGGGACCACTTCCAGCACACGCTCGCACTGGCCCAGCCAGGGGTCGTCGCGCAGGTTGATCACCAACGGGCGGGCCGGTGCCTCGGTGCCGGGCACGGCGATCAGCACCAGCGCTTCTTCCTCGTCCATGTCCTCACCGGCGATCTGGTGCGGGATGTAGGCATCGTCGTCGAATGCCCACAGCAGTTCGTCCAGCTCCTCGGCCTGGGCCTGGTCACGGGCCAGCACCAGGGTGAACAACCCGGCGTCGTTGGCCTTGCGCGCCAGCTCGCAGACCAGGCGCAGCGGCTCGGTCAGGAAGCGGGGCTTGGCGATCAGGTAGAAATCGGCGCGGGGCATGGCAGGGTCCGGGTCAGGCAGGAGCCCGGGGGTACCGGGCGAGGCCCTGGCCGGCGGGTGCCGGCCAGGGTCGGGTACGGCATCAGGCGCGGGCGACCTGGTCCAGCAGCCACTGGCTCAGCAGGCCGACCGGGCGGCCGGTGGCCATGCCACGCTTGCCTTCGTCGCTGGCCACGCCGGCGATGTCCAGATGGGCCCAGCGCTGGCCTTCGGTGAAGCGCGACAGGAAGCAGCCAGCGGTGATCGCACCAGCCCAGCGGCCGCCGATGTTGTAGACGTCGGCGAAGCTCGAATCCAGCATCGGCTGGTACTCGTCCCACAGCGGCAGGCGCCAGGCGCGGTCGAACACGTGCTCGCCGGCGGCCAGCAGTTCGTTGGCCAGGTCGTCGTGCTTGCTCATCAGGCCGGCGGTCTGGTGGCCGAGGGCAACCATGCAGGCACCGGTCAGGGTGGCGACGTCGACCAGCGCGGCCGGCTCGAAACGCTGCGCGTAGGTCAGCGCGTCGCACAGGATCAGGCGGCCTTCGGCGTCGGTGTTGCCGACTTCGATGGTCTTGCCTGCCATCGAGGTGATCACGTCGGACGGACGGTAGGCGTTGCCGTCGATGGCGTTCTCCACCGCCGGCACCACCACCACCAGGTTCAGCGGCAGCTTGGCCTTGACCGCAGCGACGAAGGTGCCGATGACGTTGGCGCCGCCACACATGTCGTACTTCATCTCTTCGATGCCGCCCTGGGTCTTCAGGTTGACGCCACCGGTATCGAAGGTGATGCCCTTGCCGACCAGCACGTACGGCTTGGCGTCGCCGCCATTGGTCCACTTCAGCACGACCAGGCGCGGGCGGTTGGCCGAGCCACGGGCCACGGCCAGCAGTGAGCCCATGCCCAGCGCTTCCATCTGGTGCTCGTCGAGGATCTCCGCTTCGGCGCCCTCATGCTCGCCGGCGAACTTCACGCCCACCTCGGCCAGGTAGGCCGGGGTGCAGTAGTTCGGCGGCAGGTTGCCCAGCTCGCGGGCGAACTCGACACCGGCGGCGATGGCCTGGCCCTGGGCCAGGGCCTGGGCGTCGTCACCGGCAACGGCCAGCTGGGTCAGGCCGGCATCGTCGGCCTTCTTCTTGCCCAGGGTGGCGGTATAGCGGTAGGCGGCGTGATCGGCGGCGATCACCGCCTGGCGGATCGCCCAGGCTGCGTCGCGGTCCTTCACCGCCACTTCGGACAGGGTGAACAGCGCGCTGCGGGCGGCGCCGGCCTTCAGCGCGCGCACGGCGTCGCCAACGGCCTTCAGGTACTGCGGCACGCCGAAGCGGGCCGCTTCGCCGAGGCCGACCACCAGTACGCGCGGGGCGGTCACGCCCGGCAGGTCATGCAGCAGGGTGGTGGCGCCGGTCTTGCCGGACAGGTCACCGCGCTGGGCCAGGGCGGCCAGGCGGCCGCCAGTGGCGACATCCAGGGCCTGCGCGGCCGGGGTCAGGGTATGGTCGGCATATGCGCCTACCACCAGGCAATCAACGGTGGCGGCGGCCGGAGCAACGTGGTTCAGGGTGAATTCGAGGGCCATTGAGCAGATTCCATTGGCGAGTCCGTACAATCGCAGGCCGTTTACGCCCAGACAGTAGACTGGGCGGCACCGCGAACGAACCCCAGAGTTTAAACCACCGCCCCATGCTGAAGCTCGACCGATACCTGCTGGGCGATTTCGTCCAGAGTTTCCTGGCTACCCTGATCGTCCTGCTGGTGGTCAGCGTGGGCGGCGTGCTGGTGGACATCCTTGGCAACATTGCCGATGGGCGCCTGCCGGCCAAGCTGCTGTTCTCCCAGCTGGGGCTGCAGTTCATCGCCTACCTGCCATTGATCCTGCCGCTGGCGCTGATGCTGGGCCTGCTGCTGGCCATCGCCCGGCTGTACCGCGACTCGGAAATGGCGGTGATCACCGCCATTGGCGTGGGCCCCAAGCGCCTGCTGCGGCCGCTGCTGATGCTGGTGGTGCCGGTGGTGCTGCTGGTGGGCACCTGCTCGCTGTGGCTGGGCCCCTGGGCCGGCCGGGTGGCCGAGCAGATGATCCTGGAGGCCAACCGCAGCGTGCTGATGGCCGGCCTGGAGCCGGGCCGCTTCACCCCACTGCCCAATGGCGGCGTGGTCTATCTGTCCTCGATCTCGCCGGACGGCACCCAGCTGGGCAAGGTGTTCATGCAGCGGCAGAAGGACGACCGCCTGGAAGTGGTGTCAGCCAACGGCGGCCGCATGTTCTTCGAGGGCACGCGCCAGCGCTTCCTCGAGCTCGATGACGGCCACCAGGTGGAAGGGCCGGTCGCCGGCGCGCTGGATTACCGCCTGGCGACCTTCGCCCGCAACGACGTAGCCCTGCCCGACGGCGCGCAGACCCGAACCGAGGATGACCCGGAACTGATGCCGACCCTGAAGCTGATCGGTGATGCGCGCCCGCAGGCGCAGGCGCAGCTGCACCGCCGCCTGGCGCCGCCGCTGATCGCACTGGCCTTTGCCCTGCTGACCGTGCCGCTGGGCCGCAGCTCGCCGCGCCAGCAGCGCTACGGGCGCATGATGCTGGCGCTGATGGCCTACATGGTGGGTACCAACCTGATGTTCATTGGCAGCGGCTGGATCGCCAACGGCAAGATTCCGCCCGCGCTCGGCCTGTGGTGGCTGACCCTGCCACTGCTGGCGCTGGCGATCTGGATGTATGCGCGTGATGGCCGCCTGGCCCGCCCGAAGGGAGCCCGCGCATGAGGCTGCGCCCGATGCGTTTCGACCTGTACCTGGGTCGCTCGGTGTTCACCACGGTGCTGTTGACCTGGGCGGTACTGGTCGGCCTGGACGTGGTGATGGCCTTCTCCGGCGAGTTCAAGGACATCGGCAAGAACGGCTACACCCTGGGTCATGCGGCCGCGTGGGTGCTGTATACCGTGCCGCGCCGCGCCTACACGATGTTCCCGACCGCTGCGGTGATCGGTGCGCTGATGGGCCTGGGCCAGCTGGCGGCGACCTCCGAGCTGACCGCCCTGCGTGCGCTGGGCCTGTCGCGCAAGCGCCTGAGCCTGTCGGTGGCGATCGCGCTGTCGCTGCTGACCGCGGTGATGGTGCTCAGTGCCGAGACGCTGGGGCCGTGGGGCCAGGACCGCGCCGATGCGCTGAAGTCCAGCGCCAAGTGGGGGCGGGATATCTCCACCACCCGTTATTCCGGCCTGTGGGCACGCGAGGGCGATACCTTCCTCAACGCGCAGAGCGGCGAAGAGCAGCTGGTCGGTGACAAGGGCACGCGCCTGATCCTGCGCGACGTGCGCCTGTACCGGATCGCCGCGGACGGCCAGATCGCGTCGCTGACCCACGCCGCCACTGTCGAGCACGACAAGGAGGGCTGGGTGCTGACCGGCGTGCGCCGAGACACCTTTGGCGAACGCTCGGCCACCCGCGAGGAAGTGGCGCGCGAACCCTGGCATTCAAAGCTGGACCCGGCGGCGCTGGCCACCGGCATCGCCAAGCCGCGCAACCTCAGCGTGGCCGAGCTGAGCACCAGCATTGCCTACCGCCAGCGCAACGGCCTGGATGCGCGCGACTTCGAGGATGTGTACTGGAGCCGCTGGTTCTACCCGGTGAACGTGCTGGCGCTGTGCCTGGCGGCGGTGCCGTTCGCGTTCGGCTCGCTGCGCAGCGGCGGCATGGGCAAGCGACTGTTCCTGGGCATCCTGTTCGCGCTGGGCTTCTGGCTGCTGCAGCTGTTCTTCGGCCGCATGGCCGGCGCGTTGAAGTTCGACTATCGCATTGCCTATGCGCTGCCGCCGATCGTGATGCTGGCGGTGTCCGCACTGCTGTTCCGGCGAAAATCGGGCTGATGCCGGTAGCGCCGGGCCATGCCCGGCTGTTTTCCGCGCTGCGCGTATAAGTCGAGCACGACTCGACTCTACGGAGCGTGCATCATCGCTTCGGCATGCGCACCAGTCGCGTGCCGCTGGCGCGGTCATGCCAGGTCAGGCGCTGGCGATCGGCCCACGCCCACCAGAACCCCAGCCCGCCCAGCAGCAGTGACAGCGTGCCCACCGCGAAGCGCAGCCACAGCTGGCCGCGACGCAGCGGAGCGCCATCGATCGATTCCAGCTTCAACCGCCACGGGCGCATGCCCAGCGTCTGCCCGCCACGGCGCCAGCTGGCCGTGGCATAAGCCCCGGTGGTCGCCCAGCACACCGCCCACAGCAGCCACTGCCAGGCACTGAACGGCGCAATGTTCTCGCGCTGCGCGTGGCCGCTGAAGGTGTAGGCCAGGGTGAACAGCGTGCCGGCCAGCATCCACAGCGCCAGTACCGGCAGTGCGTCGTAAACCATCGCCAGCAGGCGCCACGGCAGCAGTGCGCGTGGGCGGGGCATTTCGGTGGCGGCCACTGGGGCGGCGTCGATGGCGGGGCGGGACATGCACCGAGCATACGCAATGCTGGCCGTGCCCGCAGTGGCCCTCGTATCCTGCACGCATGGCTCTTGTTTCCACTCCCGCTGAACGCCGCCAACTGGTCCAGCAGCTGCCCGGGCTGCGCGCAGACGACAGCGTGCGGATCCAGCGCTTCCTCGATGCGATCTGGGCCGAGAACGGCCTGGCCCGCGCCACCCTCGACAGCTACCGGCGCGATCTGGAAGGGCTGGCGCGCTGGGTGGATGGACGCGACGGTGGCCTGGCCGGCATCGAGCGCCCCGGGCTGTTCGACTACCTGGCCTGGCGCACCCGCCATGGCTGGTCGCCACGCAGCAATGCGCGCCTGCTGTCCGCACTGCGCGCGTTCTTCGCCGATGGCATGCGCCGCGGCGAGCGCAGTGAAGACCCCAGTGCCCTGCTGGACCCGCCGAAGCTGCCCCGGCTGCTGCCCAAGGCGCTGGCCGAAAGCCAGATCGAAGCCCTGCTGGCGGCGCCGGACATCGACAACCCGCTGGGGCTGCGCGACCGTGCCATGCTGGAGCTGATGTATGCCGCCGGCCTGCGCGTGAGTGAGCTGGTGCTGCTGCCGGCCACGGCGGTCAACCTGCGCCAGGGCGTGTTGCGGGTCACCGGCAAGGGTAGCAAGGAGCGGCTGGTGCCGCTGGGCGAGGAATCACAGCACTGGCTGGAGCGCTACCTGCAGCAATCGCGCCCGCTGCTGGTCGGCAAGGGCAAAGTGCAGGCGCTGGCCGACGGACAGACGCCGCTGTTCGTCGAGCCAGCATTGCACGCGTTGACCCGGCAGGCGTTCTGGCACCTGGTCAAACGCCATGCGCAGGTGGCCGGCATCGATCCGGCGCGGATCAGCCCGCATGGTCTGCGCCACAGCTTTGCCACCCACCTGCTCAATCATGGTGCCGATCTGCGCGCGCTGCAGATGCTGCTCGGCCACAGTTCGCTGTCGACCACCCAGATCTATACGCTGGTGGCACGCGAGCACCTGCAGAAGCTGCACGCCCGCCACCATCCGCGCGGCTGAGCAGCGGGCTGAATCGCCCCCGGGTGTGGTGCAAGGCCTCGCGGCCTGTCCCCGGTGGCTGTGTCAGAATCCGGGATCTTCTTCTATCGCGGATTGCTCCATGCTCCGATTTGCCATCGCCGCCGTATTCGGTGCGCTCAGCCTGACGGCCTGTGCCCAGCCGGCTCCGCCGGCGGCCAAGGCGCCTGCCGCCGCTGCTTCGGGCAACGGTTCGGCCGACCAGGCCGTGCGTGCCGCGCTGACCGCGCTGAATCCCGGCTTCCAGGTGGATTACATCGGCGCCGCGCCGTTCCCCGGTTTCCGCGAAGTAGTGGTGTCCGGCCAGCTGCTGTACGTGTCCGATGACGGCCGCTACCTGTTCCAGTCGCAGCCCTACGACACCCGTGCCAAGGGCCCGGCCAACAGCGAGGGCCTGCTCGGTTACCGCCGCGGCCTGCTGGCCAAGGCCAACCACGGCGACCGCATCGTGTTTGCCGCGCCGAACGCGAAGTACACCATCAGCGTGTTCACCGATATCGAGTGCGGCTACTGCCGCAAGCTGCACCAGGACATCGCCGAGCTCAACCGCAACGGCATCACCGTCGAGTACCTGGCGTTCCCGCGCATGGGGCTGGGCAGCAAGGACTACACCGACATGATCTCGGTCTGGTGCGCGGCCGATCGCCGCCAGGCGCTGACCAACGCCAAGCGCGGTGGCAGCGTGCCGGCCAAAAACTGCACCAACCCGGTGGCGATGCAGTACGCATTGGGCCAGCAGTTGGGCGTGAACGGTACGCCGGCGATCTTCGCGCCGGATGGCACCCAGCTGGGCGGGTACCTGCCGCCGGCGCAGCTGCGTGCAGCGCTGGAAAAGTTGTCGGCCAAGCGCTGACCCGGAGCGCCGCCGGGCATGGCCCGGCGGATGCATCATGCGAACAAGGCCGGGGACACAAGTGCGCCCCCGGCCTTTTCTCTACTTCAAGCCATCACTGACCGCCTTGGTCAGCGTGCCCTGCGCATCGTCACCACTGAACTCCCAGACAAACGCGCCGCCCAGGCCCTGGGTCTTCACGTAGCCCATCTTGCGGGTGATGTTGGCCGGGGTGTCGAAGCTCCACAGCGTGCTGCCGTTGTAGATCCAGGTGGCACCGGCGGTGTTGTCGGTGTAGCCCGGCCACGCCAGGTTCTTCAGTACCTTCCAGTCTTCGATGCCGGCCTCGTAGGTACCCGGTGCGGCGCCGGTGGCGGTCTGGTACAGGCCGTTGTTGGCGTTGGCCACGCCGGTCCAGCCACGCCCGTAGTAACCGATGCCGAGGTTGAGCTTGGCCGCAGGCACGCCACGGCTGATGAAGGCCTCGATGGCATCGTTGCTGTTGTACAGCTTCTGGTCGCCGGTGGACGGATCATTCGGCGAATCGAACAACGCCGACTGGTGATTGGTCTTCGCATCCCACGCGCCGTGGAAGTCGTAGGTCATCACGTTGATGTAGTCCAGGTACGGATGGTACGCGGCCGGATCGGTGACGCGGATCTTGTCGATGCCCGCACCCACCGCCACCGTCAGCAACAGGCCCGGACGCACCGCATCGAGCTGGCGGCGGAACTCGGCCATCAGCGCGGTGAAGTTGGCGTTGTCTTCCGGCTTGCCGCATTCGATGCCGCACGCCACCGGGTACTCCCAGTCGATGTCGATGCCGTCGAACACGCCCAGCGCGGCACCGGCGCCACCGGCACCGTCGGTCACCGGCAGGTTGCCCTTGATGTAGGCGTCGATGCACGAGGCGACGAAGGCCTGGCGGTTTTCCGGACGCGCCGCGCTGGAGAAGCCACGCGACCAGGTCCAGCCACCCAGCGAGATCAGCACCTTCATGCCCGGGTACTTGGCCTTGAGCTGCTTGAGCTGGTTCCAGTTGCCGCGCAGTGGCTGATCCCAGGTATCGGCGCTGCCGCTCACGCTTTCGCCTGCACCGAAGGCCTTGGTGTAGTCGGCGAAGGCATCGCCACCGGCACCGCTGTTCGGATCCGACGGCTGGGTGATGCCCACTTCGCAGCGGTTGTTGCGCACGTTGCCGAAGGCGTAGTTGATATGGGTCAGGCGTGCGGCCGAGCCGCTGCTGTCGATGTTCTTGACCCGGTAGTTGCGGCCATAGATGCCCCACTGGGTGAAGTAGCCGATGACCCGCTTGCCGGTGGTGCCGCCGTCACCGGCCAGCGTGGTGGCGCTGATCTCGGTGCCCTGTGCCGACGCGTTGCCAGCGTTGTCGCGGGCACGCACCCGGTAGCGGTAGGTGGTGGACGCGGTCAGCCCGCCATCCACATAGCTGGCACTGGACGGCGAACCGACCAGACTGCCGTTGCGGTACACGTCATAGCCGGCCATGCCGCTGCCACCGGTGTTGTCGGTGGAGGGGCTCCAGCTGAGCGCGATGCTGTTGGCGGTACGCGTGCCCACCGCCAGCCCACCGGGCACGCTCGGTGCGGTGGTATCGCCACCGGCGGCGTTGACAGTGATGGTGATGGTCGGCGTGCTGGTGGTGGCGTTGTTGTTGTCGGTGGCCACCGCACGCAGGGTGTGGCTGCCCGCGCTGGCGTTGGCCCAGCTGGCCGCGTACGGCGCTCCGGTGGCGACGCCCAGCGAGCTGCCGTCACGGAAGAACTCGACCTTGGCGACGCTGCCGTCCGGATCACTGGCCGTGGCGGTCACGTTGACCGTGCTGCCGGCGCTGAAGGTGGCGCCGTTGGCCGGCGAGGTCAGGCTGACCACCGGCGGCTGGTTGGCGCCGCTGCCATCACAGGCGCCGAGGTTGGTGTAGTAGGGCGCACCGGCCGGATGGTCCGGCGGCGCGTTCCAGATGTCCTGGTTCGCCCGATAGAGGACGCCTCCTTTCTGCAGGGTATCGCCGGCCCGGTAGATCTTGGCCTGGTCCCATTGGGCCACCCCGGCGCAGCTGGCAGCCTGCGCCAGGCCGGGCAGGGCGGCGGCACCGGCGGCCAGGGCGAGCAGCCAGGCCAGGTGGCGGGGACGACAGCTTCGGGTCGCACGTTCGGCACTGCGCACAATCGGGTCGTACATGGGTAAGTCTCCGATCAAAGGGCGCGCGGGCCCCGATGGCGCCGCGCGTGACGCAGGTCCGGGCGTCGCCCGGGAAGGCGACGGAGGGGGCGGACGGGGTACCTGGGAGGCCGGGGAGAGAGTCCGACACCAGGTGGGGACAACGTTGTCATCAATTGTGTGGTCAATCCGTGAGCAAGCGCATGGTTCCGGGATTCGGTCGGAGAGCGGCGCTGCGCGCGGTCGGCGGCCATCGGCGGAGCCCCCTCGTGGCTGGGGTGGCTCGCGTACAGCGGGGTTCTGATGTTTGGCCGGGTGGGTGGGGTCAGGCGGGGACGCCGTGAACCCGTCCCTGGGGGCTTGGCCGCGGCATCCATGCCGCGGACACCCCGCCTGACCCCACCCACCCGGCCCCTGACAGGTTCCTGCGCGGCCAGCCACGAAAGACAGAACAAAAAATCAAAAGCAAAAGCCGGTCGCTTCGCTCTTCAATGCCTGACTTCTGAAATTTCCCTGGTTGCCGGCCAGCGGCCGGCACTACCGGGAAGCATTCACGCATGGCGTGGATCTACCGCAGATCGCGGAGATCTGTCGAAGGCGGGGTGGTGGGGGCCAGCAGGACCGTTGGCGCCATGGATGGCGCCATCGAGCCCCCAGGGATGGGTTTACGGCGTGTCCTGCTGGCCCCCGCCGCCCCGCCAGCCTACGGAATGCCCGCCTTTGCTTTGGCTGTTGCTTTGGCCGTTGCCGTTGCCCTGGCTTCGGCGGGTGCCGGGCGCCGCCCGGCCAAAGCCCCATCCCCGCTTCCGGTACAATATCGGGCCCGTTTCCCAACTACGGTTCCCCGGACATGATGGTCCTCGAGGGCGCGCCCGCCCTGTCGCCGTTCCGCCGCGAACGTCTTGAATCCCGCCTGCAGTCCATCGCTCCCTCCCTGCGCATCAGCGGTGCCTGGCACGTCTACTTCGTGCAGACCGAAGGTGCCGCCGCCCCCGACCTGACCACCCTGTGCCGCATCCTCGAGGCTGCGCCGCAGGCCGAAGCCGTGCCCGACGGCGCGGTCAGCCGCATCGTGGTGCCGCGCTTGGGCACGCTGTCGCCGTGGTCGAGCAAGGCCACCGAACTGGTCCGCGGTGCCGGCCAGCCGGTGAGCCGGGTCGAGCGTGGCCTGCGTATCGACGTGCAGGGCTGGCCGGCCGATGCCGCTGCCCAGCAGGCGTTGGTCAAGGCGCTGCACGACCCGATGACACAGTCGGTGCTGGAGACCGTGGAGCAGGGCCAGGCGCTGTTCTCTGCGCCGGCCCGCGGCGAACTGGAACGCGTGCCGGTGGACCAGCTGGAGGCTGCCAACCAGCGCCTCGGCCTGGCCATGGCGCAGGACGAGATCGACTACCTGCGCGAGCGTTTCACCGCGCTGGGCCGCTCGCCGTCGGATGTGGAACTGATGATGTTCGCGCAGGCCAATTCCGAGCACTGCCGGCACAAGATCTTCAACGCCAGCTGGACCATCGACGGCCAGGAACAGGACCGCTCGCTGTTCCGGATGATCAAGAACACCCACCAGCAGACCCCGCAGCACACGCTCAGCGCGTACAGCGACAATGCGGCGGTGATCGAAGGCCATCCGGCCTCGCGCTACCGCCCGGACCCGGCCAGCGGCGAGTACCGCGGTGAACCGCAGGTGCCCAGCGCGTTCCAGATCAAGGTGGAAACGCATAACCACCCGACCGCGATCGCACCGTTCCCCGGTGCCTCCACCGGTGCCGGCGGTGAGATCCGCGATGAGGGCGCGACCGGTCGCGGCGGCAAGCCGAAGGCCGGCCTGACCGGTTTCTCGGTCTCGCACCTGCGTATCCCTGAACTGCCGCAGCCGTGGGAAGCACCGCGCGCGCTGAACCCGCGCATGGCGCCGGCGCTGGAGATCATGACCGATGGCCCGCTCGGCGGCGCCGCATTCAACAACGAGTTCGGCCGCCCGAACCTGCTTGGCTACTTCCGCAGTTTCGAGCTGCCCGAAGGCGCCGATCTGGTCCGCGCCTACGACAAGCCGATCATGCTGGCCGGTGGCCTCGGCGCGATTGACCGCGTGCAGGTCGACAAGATCCTGCTGCAGGACGGCGACGCGGTGATCGTGCTGGGTGGCCCGGCGATGCTGATCGGCCTCGGCGGCGGTGCCGCCAGTTCGGTGGCCTCGGGCGAAAGCGCCGAGGACCTGGACTTCGCCAGCGTGCAGCGCGACAACCCGGAAATGGAGCGCCGCTGCCAGGAGGTCATCGACCGCTGCGTGGCGATGGGGGCCGACAACCCGATCAAGTTCTTCCACGACGTCGGCGCCGGCGGCCTGTCCAACGCGATCCCGGAATTGCTGCATGACTCCAGCGTGGGCGGCGTCATCGACCTGGGCAAGGTGCCTACCGATGACCCGTCGCTGTCGCCGATGCAGCTGTGGTGCAATGAGTCGCAGGAGCGCTACGTGCTGGGCGTGGCCCAGGAGCGCCTGGCCGAGTTCGCCGCGCTGTGCGCCCGCGAGCGTTGCCCGTTCGCCGCAGTTGGTGTGGCGACCGCTGAGGAGCACCTGGTGGTGGCCTATGGCGCCGTGCCGGGCAACATCCCGGCCGATGCGCCGATCGACCTGCCGATGGACGTGCTGTTCGGCAAGCCGCCGAAGATGCACCGCGACACCGCCCATCCGCCGGCACCACGCTGGCCGGCGCTGAGGACCGGCGGGCTGGATCTGCAGGACGCGGGCCTGCGCGTGCTTGCGCACCCGACGGTGGCATCGAAGAACTTCCTGGTCACCATCGGTGACCGCAGCGTCGGCGGCCTGACCGCACGCGAACAGATGGTCGGCCCATGGCAGCTGCCGGTGTCCGATGTCGCGATCACGCTGGCCGATTTCGATGGCGTGGCCGGCGAAGCGATGTCGATCGGCGAGCGTACCCCGCTGGCGCTGCTCGATGCTGCCGCTTCGGCGCGCATGGCGGTGGGCGAGGCGCTGACCAACCTGTGCGCGGCCCCGGTCGATGCGCTGGACGAGATCAAGCTGTCGGCCAACTGGATGGCCGCCGCTGGTCACCCGGGCGAAGACGCGCTGCTGTACGACGCGGTGAAGGCGGTGGGCATGGAACTGTGCCCGCAGCTGGACATCAGCATTCCGGTGGGCAAGGACTCGCTGTCGATGCAGGCGCAGTGGCACGACCAGGGCGAAGCGCACAAGAGCGTTTCCCCGGTGTCGCTGGTGATCACCGCGTTCGCGCCGGTGGCCGACGTGCGCCAGCAGCTGACTCCGCTGCTGGACCGCGAAGTGGAGAGTGAGCTGTGGCTGATCGGCCTCGGCGCCGGCAAGCAGCGCCTGGGCGGTTCGATCCTGGCCCAGGTGCACGCCGACCACGGCGACCTGCCGGCCTTCGCCGGCGCTGCGCCGGACCTGGACGACCCGCAGCGCCTGCGCGGTTTCTTCGAGCTGATCCGCGATGCGCGCCAGGCCGGCCTGCTGCGTGCGTACCATGACCGCAGCGACGGCGGTGCCTTCGCCGCGCTGTGCGAAATGGCCTTCACCTCGCGCCTGGGCCTGGACATCACCCTCGATGCCTGGGGCGACGATCCGTTCCGTAGCCTGTTCAATGAAGAGCTGGGGGCGGTGGTGCAGATCGCGCGCGAAGACCGCGCCGCGTTCGCCGACCTGGTCGAGCGTCATGCACTGACCGAATGCGCGCAGCGCATTGCCAAGCCGACCACTGCGCCGGTGGTGCGCGTGTCGCTGGGTGGCGAGAATCTGGCCGAGTGGCGCTGGGAAGCGCTGTTCGATGCCTGGTGGTCGGTCACCCACGCCATGCAGAAGCGCCGCGACAACCCGGCCAATGCCGATGCCGAACGCGAGATCGCCCGTGCCTTCAACGCATCGGGCCTGAAGCCGAAGCTCAGCTTCGATCTCAACGAGGATGTGGCGGCGCCGTTCATCAGCACCGGTGCGCGTCCGCGCGTGGCGGTGCTGCGCGAACAGGGCGTCAACGGCCAGATCGAGATGGCGAACATCTTCGAACGTGCCGGCTTCCGCGCCTTCGACGTGCACATGAGCGACCTGATCGAAGGTCGCGTGGCCCTGCAGGACTTCACCGGCCTGGTTGCCTGTGGTGGCTTCAGCTACGGCGACGTGCTCGGTGCCGGCCGCGGCTGGGCGACCTCGATCCTGGAGCGCAGCGCGCTGCGGGATGCCTTCGCGGCGTTCTTCGCGCGCGAGGACAGCTTCGCCCTGGGCGTGTGCAACGGCTGCCAGATGATGAGCCAGCTGAAGAACATCATCCCGGGTGCGGAGCACTGGCCGCAGTTCCGCCGCAATGCCAGCGAGCAGTTCGAGGCCCGCACCGCACTGCTGGAGGTGGTGGAATCGCCGTCGATCCTGCTGCGTGGCATGGCCGGTTCGCGCCTGCAGGTGGCGGTGGCGCATGGCGAAGGCCAGGCCGTGTTCGACAACGCGGTCGATCAGGCTGCGGCCCGCGTCTCGCTGCGCTACATCGATGGCCACGGCAACGTGGCCAGCCAGTACCCGTTGAACCCGAACGGTTCGCCGGATGGCATCACTGGCCTGACCAGCAGCGATGGCCGCGTCACCATCATGATGCCGCACCCGGAGCGTACGCCGCGTGCTCTCAACATGAGCTGGGCCCCGGCTGACTGGCAGGGTGATTCGCCGTGGATGCGCATGTTCCGCAACGCACGGGTGTGGTGCGGCTGATCGCATCGTTCCGCGCAGGCGCCAATGCCACCGCGTATGGAGAAACCCGCCGCTTTGTCGGCGGGTTTTTCTTTGCGCGATTGAAACTCCTGTACCGCCCGCTAGTTACATCGATTTTCATGCGCCAGCCGTTCGTCACGCATGGCTAACAAAATCCTTTTATAAACAGGTGAAATAGTGAACTGCTTCACGGCAATAGGATTTGCCGTGTCAAAGTCTTGACGATCTGCAAAGTTGCCGTTAACACTTGAACCCCGTTTCAGAACCATTCATTCCGCAGTAACCGCTTGGCGCACGCGCTCGGTTTTCTGTCGCTGCGCGCCCTTCGGCAACACCCCGCAGTAAATCACGCGAATAAACGCCCCCAGGGGACGTTGGGCCAGAAGGCCCGGCGGTGGCGTTGCTTTGCCCAAAACCAGTCCAATCAGGAGCCGTACCGATGAATCGGATTTATCGCAAGGTCTGGAACAAAGCATTGGGTCAGTTGGTGGTGGCCTCGGAACTGGCCTCTTCCAACAGCGACGGTGGCGTTGTCGACCAGCGTCGCGACGCCACGCAGGCAGCGCCAGCGACGTTGGCCGTGGCCCTGGGCCTGATACTGGGATTGGGTATGGCAGGCAGCGCTGCAGCACAGTCGGTGCAGATCGGCGGCAGTGCCACCTGCGTGGCATTCAGCGGCAAGCTTCTGGAAAAGTGCCTGATCGAGGGCACGGCCAGCGCCAAGGGTAGTAATGCTGTGGCGATCGGCAGCAACAGCAATGCCAGCGCAGCCAACAGCGTGGCGCTCGGCGCCGGCTCCAAGGCGGCGCGCGCGAACACCGTGTCGGTTGGCGATACCGGCAAGGAACGGCAGATCACCAACGTGGGCGCCGGTACCCAGGCTACCGATGCGGTGAACAAGGCACAGTTGGATGCGCAGGCGCGCGCCACGCAGGCCGCGCTGGCCAACGTGGCCGCAGAGGGAAGCCGCTATTTCAAGGCCGATGGCGCTGGCAATGACAGCGATGCGGCGAAGATCGACGGGCAGGGCGCCGTAGCGGCCGGTGCCGGTGCACAGTCGCTGGCCAACGCCACTACGGCCATTGGTACCCAGGCCATTGCCGCTGGTCTGGGTGCCAGTGCCTTCGGCCAGGGTGCCCTGGCGCTCGGCGATGCCAGCGTCGTGGTCGGGCAGAGCGCGGCTGCGTTCGGCCTCGGTGATACCGCAGTGGGTGCCAGCGCGACCGCCGCCAGCGAGAACGGCGCGGCCACCGCGCTGGGGGCACTGTCCGAAGCGACCGCCGATGGTGCTACCGCGGTCGGTGGTGGCGCTGTGGCGATGGGCCCGGGCAGTACCGCGCTGGGCCGTGGCGCCACTGCCGCCAACGAAGCCTCGATCGCCGTCGGTGCGTTCAGCACGGCGGTCGGTGAATACAGCACGGCGCTGGGTTCCAACGCCGCTGCGGTCGCTACCGGCAGCGTGGCGCTGGGCGCCGGCTCGCTCGCGGACCGGGTCGACACCGTGTCCGTCGGTGCCGCCGAGTACGGCCTGACCCGCCAGATCACCAGCGTCGCCGCCGGTACCGAAGATACCGACGCGGCCAACGTCGGCCAGCTGAAGGGTGTTGCCGCGGTGGCCGATGCCACCGCCAAGCGTTTCCAGGCCACCGGCAGCCGCAACAGCGATGCCGGCGCACTGGCCGACGGCGACGATGCCCTGGCAGCGGGCGAGGCAGCCAACGCGATCGGCAACGGCACCACGGCGGTCGGCGCCGGTGCCACTGCCGTTGCGCAGAACGCCACCGCCGTCGGCAACAACGCGTTGGCGTCTGGCCAGAACAGCGCGGCATTTGGCAACAACGCACAGGCCAACGGCCCGGGCAGCGTCGCGGTAGGTGGTGCGGCCGTGGATGCCGATGGCAATCCGCTGATCACCACCGGCGGCGTGCCGGTGGAAACCGGCGCCACCAGCGCCGGCATCGGCGGCACCGCCGTGGGCGCCAGTGCCGATGCCGGTGGCTTCGCCGCCTCGGCTTACGGCGTGGGCGCGTACGCCGCCGGTGCGCAGTCCTCCGCGTTCGGCGCGGTAGCCAATGCCATCGGTGACTACTCCACCGCCCTGGGTACGCAGAGCAACGCCACCGGGACCAGCAGTGTGGCCATCGGCGGCCCGGCCGATCTGATTCCGGGCCTGGGCTTCTTCGTGCAGACCCAGGCCAGTGGCGAAGCGGCCACCGCCGTGGGCGCCGGCGCGATTGCCAGTGGCAGCCACGCGGTGGCCAACGGCAGCCTGACCGAGGCCTCGGGCGCGGAATCCACCGCCGTCGGTTACTTCGCTTATGCACCGGGTGAGAACGCCAGTGCGCTGGGTGCACAGACCTGGGCCAGTGGCGCGCAGAGCACCGCCGTTGGCTACTACGCCACCGCACGCGGTGCCAACAGCGTCGCCCTGGGTGCGAACTCCGAAGCGGTGCGCGCCAACAGCGTAGCCGTCGGCAGTGCCGGACATGAGCGGCAGATCACCAGCGTTGCTGCAGGCAGCGAAGCCACTGATGCGGTGAACAAGGCGCAGCTGGACGCCGTGGCCAGCACCGCCGACGGCACCGCGCGGTTCTTCCAGGCGCAGCCGGAAGCGGGCAGTGATGCCGGTGCGCTGGCCGAGGGCGAGGGCGCCATCGCGGCGGGTTCGTCGAGCAATGCGATCGGTGCCGGTGCGGTTGCGCAGGGCGCAGCGGCGTCGGCCATCGGTGACGACGCCGTGGCGGTGGGGCGCAACAGCAACGCCACTGGCAACGGCGGCGTTGCCATCGGTGGCCTCGGCCAGGCCTATGACGAATACAACCAGCCGATCATCGGCGCTGATGGCAAGGCACAGCAGGTAGGTACCACCGCCGTGGCCGATGCCACCGCGGTCGGCAGTGGCGCGCAGGCCACCGGTGCCGCCAGCAACGCCTTCGGCAATGCCGCCAGGGCTAGCGGTGACAACAGCGTGGCCGCAGGCGGGAAGTCGCGTGCGACCGGCAGCTATGCGGTCGCGGTTGGCGACAGCGCCTTTGCCAGCAGTGATGACAGCACCGCCGTGGGCGGTTACAGCTGGGCTACGGCCAGCGGCGCCAGCGCGTTCGGTTCCGGCGCGTGGGCCACGGCGACCAATGCGTCGGCGTTCGGCAACGCCGCCTGGGCCAGTGGCAGCGGTGCCACCTCCATCGGCTACAACAGCTGGGCCAACGGTGCCAGTTCCACCGCCGTCGGCCGCGGTGCGTTCGGTTATGGCGACAACAGCGTGGCGCTGGGCTTCCAGGCGCTGGGCAACAGCCTCAACAGCATCGCCATCGGCACCAACACGGTGGCCGGCGGTGAAAGCGCGATTGCACTCGGTGCCGGCAGCAACGCCAGCGCCAGCAACGCGGTCGCACTGGGTGCCGGATCGGTCGCCAGCCGTGCGCGCAGCGTGTCGGTGGGCAGCGCCGGCAACGAACGCCAGGTCACCAACGTCGCCGCCGGTACCCAGGCCACCGATGCGGTGAACAAGGCACAGCTGGATGCCGTCGCCAGCACGGCGGCAAACACCAGCCGCTTCTTCCAGGCCAGCGGCAACGGCGACGACGTGGCCGGTGCACTGGTGGACGGCGACAACGCGCTGGCCGCCGGTGATGCGGCCAATGCCATCGGCAACGGTGCCACTGCACTGGGCAGCGGGGCCAATGCGCTTGCCAACAATGCACAGGCCGTGGGCTTCAATGCACTGGCGACGGCCGCCAATGCCAGCGCGGTGGGCGCCAATGCACAGGCTACCGGCGAATACGCCACTGCGCACGGTGCGGAAAGCGAAGCCAGCGGCGAGCAGAGTGCCGCGTTCGGTGCGGCCAGTATTGCCAGCGGCGCAGGCAGCACGGCCAGCGGCGCACTGTCCGAAGCCTCCGGTGAGGAAGCCGTGGCGGTGGGCTATTTCAGCAATGCCAGTGGCAGTGGTGCGACCGCGGTGGGCAGCGAGAGCATCGCCAGCGGCACCGCATCGGCGGCGTTCGGCATCGGTGCCGAAGCCACCGGCGGCTACAGCACCGCCATCGGTGGCTACGCGCAGGCATCAGCCTTCAATGCGACCGCCTTCGGCAACTTCGCCAATGCCTCCGGTTCCAACAGCGTAGCGCTGGGTGGCGACTCGGAAGCCTCCGGTGCCTACAGCACGGCCACCGGGCAGGGCAGCCTGGCCACCGGCACCAACAGCGTGGCCGTGGGTGGCTCGCTGTTCGGTGTGCTGGCCACCGAGGCCTCGGGCAACTACTCCACCGCGGTCGGTGGTGGCGCGTGGTCGGGAGGCATCAACAGCACCGCGTTGGGCAATGCGGCTGAATCGCGTGGCGCCAACAGCGTGGCACTGGGTGCGGATTCGATCGCCGACCGTGACAACACCGTATCGGTCGGTGGTGGTGGCAACACCCGCCAGATCACCAACGTGGCCGACGGCACGCAGGGCACTGACGCGGTCAACAGGAACCAGCTCGATGCGGTCGCTGCCGCTGCGGCGAAGACCAGCAAGCAGTTCCAGGCCAGTGGCAATGCCGACGGTGAAACCGGCGCCCTGGTCGAGGGCGACAACGCGCTGGCGGCTGGTGATGCGGCCAACGCCATCGGCAACGGTGCCACCGCACTCGGCAGTGGCGCCAATGCGTTGGCGGCCAATGCCACCGCCGTCGGCATCGATGCACTGGCCACCGGCAGCAACGCCGCGGCACTGGGCAGCACCGCACAGGCCACCGGTGAAGACAGCCTTGCGCTCGGCACCGGCGCCAGCGCCAGCGAGCTCGGCGCCAGTGCGGTGGGCGCGCGTGCCCAGGCCAGCGGTGCCTACAGCACCGCAACCGGCACCGAATCCAATGCCAGTGGCACGCAGGCACTGGCCAGCGGCTTCCGCAGTGCCGCATCTGCCGATGGCACCACTGCCGTTGGCGGCTATGCCGAAGCCAGCGGCCGCCTCGGCACCGCACTTGGCTACGGCTCGGCGGCCAGTGGTGCCAACACCACTGCAGTGGGCTTTGGTGCCGCTGCAGCCGGCACCGGCGCCGTCGCGGTGGGCCAGTCCAGCGAGGCCAGTGGCGCCGAGAGCGTCGCCATCGGTGGCAGCACCTTCTTCGGCCTGATCCCGTCGCGTGCCAGTGGCACCGGTGCGGCCGCTTTCGGTGCGGGCGCGTGGGCGACCGAAGACTACGCCACGGCGATCGGCTGGAATTCGTGGGCCGCCGGCAGCAACGCCACGGCTCTGGGCGCCAACGCCACCGCCAACGGCGGCAACAGCGTCGCCCTCGGTGCGGGTTCCAAGGCCGACCGTGACAACACCGTCGCGGTCGGCAACGCCGGTGGCGAACGCCAGGTCACTCATGTTGCCGCCGGCAGCGAAGCCACCGATGCAGTGAACAAGGGCCAGCTGGATGCGGTCGCCAGTGTCGCCGACAAGACCAGCCGCCAGTTCCAGGCCAGCGGCAATGCCGATGGCGAGGCCGGTGCCCTGGTGGATGGTGACAACGCGCTGGCGGCCGGCAATGCGGCCAACGCCATCGGCAACGGTGCCACCGCGCTGGGCAGCGGGGCCAACGCGATGGCCGCCAATGCCACTGCGGTCGGCTTCGATGCGTTGGCCACCGGCACCAACGCGGCGGCGCTGGGCAACGGCGCACAGGCCAGTGGTGTCGACAGCGTGGCCGTCGGCAGTGGTGCCAGCGCCAGCGAGCTCGGTGCCAGCGCCAGCGGCGCCGGCGCCCAGGCCAAGGGTGCCTACAGCACCGCCAGCGGTGCGCAGGCTACGGCCAGCGGTACGCAGTCGCAGGCCAGCGGCTTCCGCGCCAGTGCTTCCGCCGACGGCGCCTCGGCCATCGGCAGCTACGCCGATGCCAGTGGTCGCCTCGGCACCGCGGTCGGCTACGGCAGCAAGGCCACCGCCGCCAATGCCACGGCGGTGGGTGTCAGTGCCACCGCCAGCGCTGCGGGCAGCGTGGCATTGGGTTCGGGCTCAGTGGCTGATCGTGCCAACACGGTGTCGGTCGGCAGCAGCACCAGTGACCGCCAGATCACCCGTGTCGCGGCCGGTACCGAGCGTACCGATGCGGTCAACCGTGGCCAGCTCGATGCGGTCGCGGCGACTGCCGATGGCACTGCGCGCTACCTGAAGGCCACTGGTAGTGGCACTGCCAGTGCCAGCGGCAGCGATGCTGTGGCTCTCGGTTCGGCCGCCAGCGCCAGCGGCGCACGCAGCAACGCAGTGGGTGCCAACGCGATGGCGATCGGTAACGGTGCGCTGGCACTGGGCACCAGCGCCGGTGCATCCGGTGCCAATTCGGTCGCCCTTGGTGCGGGATCGCGCGCGCTCGACGCCAACGTCGTGTCGGTCGGCGGCGGCAACGGCACTGATGGCCCGGCGACGCGGCGCATCGTCAATGTGGCCGACGGCCGCATCGCTGCCGGCAGTACCGATGCGATCACCGGCTCCCAGCTCAACGTCACCAACCAGCGCGTGGGTGCGGTGGAAACCCGAGTCGGCGATTTCGATTCGCGCATCGCCACAGTCGAGACCACCGCGGCCAGTGCGGTCGGCTACGACGACGCCAGCCGAGACCGCCTGACCCTGTCCGGCTTCCAGGGCACCACCATCGACAACGTCGGCGCCGGCAACATCGCCGCCGGCAGCCGCCAGGCGATCAATGGTGGCCAGCTGTTCCAGTCGCTCAGCGATGCCGCCAGCTTCCTTGGTGGCGGCGCCGGCGTTGGTATGCAGGGCGTGTTCGTGGCGCCGAACTACGTGATCCAGGGCGCCACCTACCGCAACGTTGGTGATGCGCTCGGTGCGCTCGACCGCAAGGTCAGCGAGATCGACCGGCGCACCGCCAGTGGCACGCGTGCCAGCGGCGCCAGCCTGCGTGCGATGAGTGCCTCGCTGGATGAGACGCCGGCCAGCCTTGCCGACGCATTGGCACCTGCCGATGCCGCCGATGCGGTACCGGCCACTGCTTCGGCAAGCGGCGCACGTGTGCAGGGCACGCCGACCGTCGCCAGCGCCGGTGGTGCGGGCATTCCGGTCGGCACCCCGGCGACAGGCTTCAACGCGGTCGCCATGGGTGACGGTGCGGTTGCCAGCGGTGCCTCGTCCACCGCGATCGGCCAGGGCGCGACCGCCACTGCCGCCAATGCCGTGGCACTGGGCCAGGGCTCGGTCGCCGACCGCGCCAATACGGTCTCGGTGGGCAGCGAAGGCAACGAGCGCCAGGTGACCAACGTGGCCGCCGGCACCACGGCTACCGATGCGGTCAACAAGGGCCAGCTCGACCGTGGCATGGCCACCGCCAACAGTTACACCGACAGCCGCGTCAAGGCCGTTGCCGACAGCTTCGATGTGTTCAAGGGCGAGATCGATGGACGCCTGCGCCACATGGACCGTCGCATCGATCGCCAGGGCGCGATGAGTGCGGCGATGCTCAACATGGCCACCAGTGCCGCCGGTATCCGCACCCAGAACCGGGTCGGCGTCGGCATCGGTTTCCAGGGCGGCGAATCGGCGCTGTCGCTGGGTTACCAGCGTGCGATCAGCGATCGCGCCACGGTCACCTTCGGCGGTGCCTTCAGCAGCGACGACAGCTCGGTTGGCGTCGGCGCGGGCTTCGGCTGGTAAGCCACTCCATTGCGCCGGCGGCCACCCACGCCGGCGCCGCACCTGCAATGAGGGCCTGGGGGGAGGTCACGGCAATCCCGGCTGGGCCGGCCGGGAGTCGTCAAGGAATGATGGCCGCAGTGTTGGTTCGATCCATGACCCAGAAGAGGAATTCGACGTGATCAAGAAGCAGAACCTTCGCATCAATGTGCTTGCCGCCGCCGTGCTGTCGATGACCGCGGTCGGTGCCGTCCACGCCGCCGGGCTGCCGACCCGTGAACCGGTGCGGCATGCCGGCACCGCTGAGCCGGGCACCGAGCGCATCATCGTCAAGTACCGCACCGGCACCGCTGCGGCGAGCGACCGTTCGGCCAAGCTGTCCACCGTGCAGTCGGCGCTGGGCCGCGCCAGCCTGTCCGGTGGTACCACCCGTGCCAGCACGCTCGGCCCGCAGGTCGTGCGCCGGCTCGGCATCGGCGCCGACCTGATCCGCCTGCAGGGCCGCCTGGCACCTGTCGAACTGCAGCGCGTGCTGAAGGAACTGCAGGCCGATCCGGCGGTGCAGTACGCCGAGGCCGACGTGAAGCTGCGCAGCACCGAACTGCGTGCCGGCGATGTACAGCCGGCGCTGGTGCCCAACGACCCGCTGTACCAGCAGTACCAGTGGCACCTGTACAACGCCACCGGCGGCATCAATGCACCGTCGGCATGGGATGTCTCCAAGGGCGAGGGCATCGTGGTGGCGGTGATCGATACCGGCATCCTGCCGCAGCATCCCGACCTGGTCGGCAACCTGCTGGAAGGCTACGACTTCATCAGCGATGCGGAGACCTCGCGGCGCCCGACCAACGATCGCGTGCCGGGTGCACAGGACTACGGCGATTGGGTCGAGAACGACAACGAGTGCTATGACGGCTCGCTGGCCGAGGAAAGCTCCTGGCACGGTACCCACGTGGCCGGCACGGTTGCCGAGCAGACCAACAACGGGATCGGCATGGCTGGCGTCGCCCACAAGGCCAAGGTGCTGCCGGTGCGCGTGCTGGGCAAGTGCGGTGGCTATCTCTCCGACATCGCCGACGCGGTGATCTGGGCATCCGGTGGCACCGTGACCGGCATCCCGGCCAACACCAACCCGGCCGAAATCATCAACATGAGCCTGGGCGGCAGCGGTGCCTGTGGCAGCACCTACCAGGATGCAATCAATGGCGCGATCTCGCGTGGCACCACGGTGGTGGTGGCGGCCGGCAATGAAACCGACAACGCCTCCAAGTACCGTCCGGCCAGCTGCGAAGGCGTGGTGACCGTGGGTGCCACCCGCATCACCGGTGGCATCACCTATTACTCCAACTACGGCACCCGCGTGGACCTGTCCGGTCCGGGCGGTGGCGGCAGCGTCGACGGCAACCCGGGTGGCTACATCTGGCAGACCGGCTCCAACGCGGCCACCACCCCGGAATCGGGTACGCCCGGCTACATGGGCCTGGGTGGCACCTCGATGGCGTCGCCACATGTCGCTGCCGTCGCTGCGCTGGTGCAGAGCGCGCTGATCGCCAAGGGCAAGGACCCACTGACCCCGGCCGCGATGCGCACCCTGCTGAAGGAAACGGCACGCCCGTTCCCGGTCGCGATTCCGGCCGCCACTCCGATCGGCACTGGCATCGTCGATGCCAAGGCCGCGCTGGCCAAGGCACTGGAAGCGCCGTGCACCGAGAACTGCGGGCCGGTGGCCACGCCGTTGACCAACAAGGCCGCCGTCGGTGGCCTGAACGGTGGCGCCGGCAGCAGCCGCCTGTACAGCTTCGAAGCCGTCGCCGGCAAGCAGCTCAGCGTGATCACCTACGGCGGCACCGGCAACGTGTCGGTCTACCTGGCCAAGGGCCGTGAGCCGAGCGCTACCGACAGTGACGCCCGCTCGACGCGCCCGGGTACGTCGGAAACGGTGCGGGTCACCGCGCCGATCGCCGGTACCTACTACATCAAGGTGGTAGGCGAGGCGGCCTACAACGGCGTGAGCATTCTTGCCACGCAGTAAGCCGGCCCTGTCGTAGTCGGGTAGTTGAATGGCCGAAGCCCGTCACATGCATGTGACGGGCTTCGTCTTTCTGCGAAAGCTCGCTACAAGGCGGCGGAAATCATGGCTTAACTGCTAAAGTCGGGATGATTGACAGGAGGGTCATGTGAACGCGCTCGCTGCAACCGTTACCGACGATGCTGAAGGCCGCATCCTGGATGCGCTGCTGGCGCGTGGCCGGCTCAAGGAAGGAGACCTGGCGCGCGCGCGCCCGCTGCATGCGGAGGCCGGTGGCAGCCTGCTCGGCCTGCTGGTGCGGCTGGGCCTGGTGTCCGAACGCGACCAGGCACAGGCCAGTGCCGAGGTGCTGGGCCTGCCGCTGCTGGAAGGCAAGCAGCTGCCGGAGGCGCCACCGCAGGCGCTGGCCGAGGGCCTGCCCCTGTCGCTGCGCTTCCTGAAGCAGTTCCATGTCTGCCCGCTGGAGCTGGATGAGCAGGGCGTGCGGCTGTGGTTGGCCGATGCCCACGATCCCTATCCTCAGCAGGCCGTGCAGCTGGCGCTGGGGGTTCCGGTGATGCCGGTGCTGGGCATGCGTGCCGAGATCGACGATCTGGTTGAACGCTGGTTCGGCCAGGGCCGCAGTGCGATGGGCGCGATCGTGGAAACCGCCGATGGTGAGGGCGGGGCGGTCGATGACATCGAGCATCTGCGCGATCTTGCCTCCGAAGCGCCGGTGATCCGCCTGGTCAACCTGGTGATCCAGCGCGCGGTGGAGCTGCGTGCTTCGGACATCCACGTCGAACCGTTCGAGAGCCGCCTGAAGGTGCGTTACCGCGTCGATGGCGTGCTGGTGGAAGGCGAGAGCCCGCCGGCCAATCTGACCGCCGCGGTGATCAGCCGCATCAAGATCATGGCCCGGCTCAACATCGCCGAACGCCGCCTGCCGCAGGACGGTCGCATCATGCTGCGCGTGCAGGGCAAGGAGCTGGACCTTCGCGTGAGCACCGTGCCCACCGCGCATGGCGAGAGCGTGGTGATGCGCCTGCTCGATCGCGAAACGGTGGTGTTCGATTTCCACCGGCTCGGTTTCACCGATGCCTTCCTGCCGCAGTTCCGCAAGGTGCTGGAGCAGCCGCACGGCATTCTGCTGGTGACCGGCCCGACCGGTTCGGGCAAGACCACCACGCTGTACACCGCACTGAGCCAGCTCAACACCGCCGACGTCAAGATCATCACCGTCGAGGACCCTGTCGAGTACCAGATCGAGGGCATCAACCAGATCCAGGCCAAGCCGCAGATCGGTCTGGACTTTGCCAATGCCCTGCGCAGCATCGTCCGCCAGGACCCGGACATCATCATGATCGGCGAAATGCGCGACCTGGAAACCGCGCGCATCGCGATCCAGTCGGCGCTGACCGGCCACCTGGTGCTGTCCACCCTGCATACCAACAATGCCGCCGGCGGCATCACCCGCCTGCTCGACATGGGGGTGGAGGATTACCTGCTGACGTCCACCATCAACGGCATCCTGGCCCAGCGCCTGGTGCGCCGGCTGGAACCGACCCACGCCGAGCGCTATGCCGCCTCGCCGGAGGAGATCGAGCGGTTCGAACTGCGCCGCCTGCAGCCGGAAGGGCCTATTCACCTGTTCCGGCCGAAGCCCTCGGCGCTGGCGCCGACCGGATACCTGGGCCGCACCACCATCATGGAATTCATGGTGATGAACGATGCACTGCGGCGCGCGGTGATGCGCCGCGACGGCATGGGCGAGATCGAGCGCATCGCACGCGAAGCAGGCATGCGCACCATGTACGAGGATGGCTTGGCCAAGGCGCTCAGCGGCCAGACCACCATCGAGGAAGTGCTGCGCGTGACCGAGGAAAGCTGATGCGTGCAGGACGCCGGGGCTGACATGCCGAACTATCGCTACAAGGCCCTCAATCCGCACGGCGAGATTTTCGACGGGCAGATGGAAGCGGCCAGCGAGGCCGAACTGATCGCTCGCCTGCAGGACCAGGGCCACCTGCCGATGGAGACGCAGCTGGCCGATGCCGGCGCGATCGGTGGCAGCAGCTGGCGCAACCTGCTGCAGCAGCGTCCGCTGCAAGGCGCGGCACTGTTGCAGTTCACCCAGCAGCTGGCGACCCTGCTCAGCGCCGGCCAGCCGCTGGACCGGGCGTTGTCCATCCTGCTCGGCCTGCCAGAGGACGAACGCTCGCGGCGTGCGATCACCGACATCCGCGACGTGGTGCGCGGCGGTGCACCGCTGTCCATTGCGCTGGAACGCCAGCACGGCCTGTTCTCGCGCCTGTACGTGAACATGGTGCGTGCCGGCGAGGCCGGTGGCAGCCTGCACGAGACCCTGCAACGCCTGGCCGACTACCTTGAACGCAGCCGCGCGCTGCAGGGCAAGGTGATCAACGCGCTGGTCTATCCGGCGATCCTGCTGGTGGTGGTCGGCGGTGCGCTGCTGTTCCTGCTCGGCTATGTGGTGCCGCAGTTCGCGCAGATGTATGAGAGCCTGGATGTCGCGCTGCCCTGGTTCACCAACGCGGTGCTGCAGCTGGGCCTGTTCGTGCGGGACTGGTGGATCCTGCTGCTGGTGGTTCCGGCCGTGGTAGCCCTGTTCTTCGAACGCAAGGCGCGGCAACCGGCGTTCCGGCTGGCGTTGGATGGCTGGCTGCTGCAGCGGCGCGGCATCGGCCGCCTCGTTGGCGAACTGGAAACCGCGCGGCTTGCGCGCACGCTGGGCACGTTGCTGCGCAATGGCGTGCCGCTGCTGGGGGCACTGGGCATCGCCCGCAACGTGCTCGGCAACCGCGCGTTGGCGGCCGACGTCGAAGCCGCCACGGATGAAGTGAAGAACGGTGCCGGCCTGTCGCTGGCCTTGTCGCGCGGCAAGCGCTTCCCACGCCTGGCCCTGCAGATGATCCAGGTCGGCGAGGAATCCGGTGCGCTCGATACCATGCTGATGAAGGCCGCCGACACGTTTGAACAGGACAGCGCCCGGCGCATCGATCGCCTGCTGGCGGCGATGGTGCCGGCGATTACCCTGGTGCTGGCCTCGGTGGTCGGTGCGGTGATCATTGCCGTGCTGGTGCCGCTGTACGACCTGACCAATGCCATCGGTTGACGATGGAATGCCCCGCAACCCCGACACTGTGCAACAGAAAGGAACGTCCATGATTGCTTCCCGTCGACCGATCCGCCTTTCCTTCACCGCCGCGCGCAACCAGTCGGGCATGAGCCTGCTGGAAATCATCATCGTCATCGTGCTGATCGGTGCGGTGTTGACCCTGGTGGCCAGCCGCGTGCTGGGCGGTGCCGACCGTGGCAAGGCCAACATCGCCAAGGCGCAGGTGCAGACCGTCGCGTCCAAGATCGACAATTACCAGATCGACACCGGCAAGCTGCCCGGCACGCTCAATGACCTGGTGACCGCGCCGGCCGGCGTCGGCGGCTGGCTCGGCCCGTATGCCAAGTCGGCCGACCTGAACGACCCGTGGGGCCACGCGCTGGAATACCGCGCGCCGGGCGAAGGGCAGCCATATGAGCTGGTCAGCCTGGGCAAGGATGGCAAGGCCGGCGGCAGCAGCGTCGACGCTGACATCCGCTACCAGCCGTAACCGGGCATGACGCATTTCCTGCCGCGCCGGGCGCCACGCCCGCGCCTGCACGGCAGGCGCGCGGCGGGCCTGTCGCTGCTGGAAATGCTGTTGGTCATCGCGCTGATCGCCGCGATCGGCCTGATCACTGCCGCTGGGCTGTCGCGCGGCTTCGCCGGCATGCAGCTGCGCAGTGCCGGCAAGGACATTGCCAACCAGCTGCGCGTGGTGCGTGCCCAGGCGATCGCCCGCGGCGAACCGCAGCGCTTCGTGATCGAGCCGGCACGGCGGCGCTGGGAAGGTGCCAACCAGCGCCACGGGGAGGTACCGGCACAGTTGCAGGTGCAGTTCGAAGGTGCCGCACAGCTGGCCACCGCACCGGGGCAGGGCGTGATCGAATTCCATCCCGACGGCGGCTCCAGTGGTGGCCGCATCCGGCTGCAGCGCGACGGTGCCGAATGGCGGATCGACGTCGGCTGGCTCACCGGCGAGGTCCGCTCCGGCCCATGGCGGGCGCAATGAAGCGGCGTGCGCGTGGATTCACCCTGCTGGAAGTGATCATCGCCTTCGCCCTGCTGGGGCTGGCGCTGACGCTGTTGCTGGGGAGCCTGTCCGGTGGCGCAAAGCAGGTGCGCGACGCGGCGCTGCGCACGCGCGCGGTGCTGCATGCGCAGTCGTTGCTGGCCGAGGCCGGTGTCGACGCACCCTTGCAGGTGGGCCGCCAGCAGGGTGACTGGGAAGAGGGGCGCTACCACTGGGAACTGCAGGTGCAGCCGTGGGTCGAACCGCGCGCAGGCAGTGCCACGCAGGCGCAGTCGCCAGGCACGCCGTGGTTGGCCGAACTGCAGCTGCAGGTGCGATGGGGCGACAGTGAACGCGAGCAGCTGCGTTGGCGCAGCCTGCGTCTGCTGCCGCCGGACCTGGAGAGCGGGCGATGAAACGCCGCGCCGCAGGCTTCACCCTGGTTGAAGTGATGCTGGCCACCGTACTGTTGGCCGGTGGCCTGGCACTGGCCTTTGCCAGCGTGCGCTCGGCGATGGCGGTCAGCCAGCGCGGCGAGCAGATCGCCGCCGAGAGCGAGCGCATGCGCGCAGTGCAGGCGTTGCTGCGCAGGCAGTTGGCGGGTGCGCTGCGGACCCCGTTGGAGACTCCTGATCCCACCCGCGAACCGATGTTCTTCCAAGGGGAAGAGCAGCGCATGCTGTTCGCCGCCGATCTGCCGGGCTACCTGGGGCGGGGGGGGCCTTATCTGCACGCCTTGCAGGTCGACGGGCGCGATGACCGCAAGCGCCTGCTGCTGGACCTGGTTCTGCTGCAGGAGGGCGAGCGGATCGCAGAGAACCCGCCGCGCCCCCCGGAAGTACTGGTGGAGGGCTTGAAGTCGGTGCAGCTGCGCTATCGCGGCATCGACGCCAGCACCGGACAGGTGACCGACTGGATGCCGCGCTGGGACGACACCCGCCGCCTGCCGATGCTGGTGGAGATCCAGATCGTGCCGGCCAGGGGCGCGGCCTGGCCACCGTTGGTGGTAGCTCCGCGCGCCGGTGGCGGCGGAGGTGCGCGATGAATCGTCAGCAGGGCGCTGCCCTTGTGCTGGTGCTGTGGCTGATCGCGCTGATGACGGCCCTGGTCGGCGCCTTTGCGCTGAGCGCACGGGTCGAGCACCTGCAGCAACGGGTGCTCGATGACGATGCGCGTGGTCAGGAACGCGCGCGTGCCGGCCTGGAATATGCCCTGTTGCGCCTGTCGGCCGACCCGCAGCGCGCGCCATGGCGTGCCGATGGCCGCACCTATCGGTGGCAGTTCGACGATGCCAGCATCGAGATCAAGGTGGTGGACGAGAACGGCAAGATCAACCTGAATCTGGCCGATGCCGCGCTGCTGACAGCCTTTCTCAAGGCTCTCGGCGAAGACGACGGCGCGGCGCGTCAGCTGGCCGGTGCCATCATCGACTGGCGCGACGAAGACAGTCTGCTGCAGGCCGGCGGTGGTGCCGAAGCTCAGGACTACGCCGCGGCGGGCCTGCCCTATGGCCCGCGCAACAAGCGCTTCGAGACCCTGGGCGAGCTGCAGCGGGTGCTGGGCATGCGCGAGGCGCTGTACCGGGCGATGCTGCCGCACCTGACGCTCTACAGCCGCCAGGCACGGCCGGATCCGCAGTTCGCCAGCGCGCCGGTGCTGACCGCGCTGGGGCTGGATGCGGACACGGTACTGGCGCAGCGCGCGCAGCAGGAGCGTGATGCAGATTCCGCTGGTGGTGCGACAACGCTTGCCAGCAGCAGTGGCACCTATAGTATCGAGTCCGGTGTCATCGACGGCAGTGGACGCCGGTCGGTGTTGCAGGCAGTCGTACGCAGTGGCTCGGGCGGGGTTCCCGGGCGGACTTACACAGTGCTTCGCTGGGAGCAGGGAATGACAGCAAGATGACGGCGTGGCAGGACACTCTGCGGCAGGTGCAGGGCCGGATCGGCCCGGGTGCCGGCCGTTTCCTGCGCTGGTGGCGGCAGTCGTTGCTGGCCTGGGTGCCAGTGCGCTGGCAATGGGCGCTCGGCTGGGGCCAGGCGCGCCTGCTGCTGCAGCGCCAGGGTGACCAGCTGCAGCTCTGGCGTGAAGCCGGCGAGCGCCGCGAAGCGGTGGCGCACCTGCCATGGCCACTGTCGCCGCTGGAGCTGGATCGCGTGCTGGAGCCTCGACTGCGCAGCCTGCCACGGGTGTGGTTGCTGCCAGAGGCCGATGTACTGCGGCGCACCCTGCGTCTGCCCGTCGCCGCTGCCGATCGCCTGCGCGCCGTAGTCGGCTTCGAGATCGATCGGCAGACGCCGTTCGAATCCTCGCAGGTCAGCTATGACGTGCGTGAACTCGGCGCCGGCAGCGAAGGCCAGCTGCAGGTCGAGCTGGTGGCGTGGCCGTTGCGCCAGCTGGAGGCGTGGCGGGGCCAGGTGGGCCAATGGGCCGATGCGCTGGCCGGTGTCGACGCCATCGACGCACAGGGCACGGTCCTGCGGGTGAACCTGCTGCCACCGGTGCAGCGCCAGCTGCGGCCGGATCCGATGCGGCGCTGGAACCTGCTGCTGGGCATCGCCGCCGCGGTGATGCTGGTACTGGCCGCCCTGCAGTTGCTCGACAACCGCCGTGCCGCCGCCGACGACCTGCGCGCGCAGGTCGAGCGAAGCGCACGCAGCGCACGGGGCGTGGCCAGCGAACGCGCCCAGCTGCAGGCGCTGATCGATGGGGCGGCATTCCTGGAAAAGCAGCGCAGCCAGCGTGCCGGTACGGTGGAGATCTGGACCGAACTGACCCGGCGCCTGCCGGAAGGCACCTACCTGGAAAAGCTGGCAATCGAAAACAACAGCCTGCAGTTGATCGGGCTCAGCCGCGAGGCATCGCAGCTGGTGCAGCTGCTGCAGGACGCACCGCAATGGCGCAAGGTCAACCTGACCGGCGTCCTGCAGGCCGATGGCGCTGCCAGCGGCCGTGACCGCTTCACCCTGACCGCCGAGCTGCAGCCGATGACGGCCGCAGCGCCCACCACGGAGGCGGCCGATGCCGATGCCAAGCGCGCGCCGTGACCGCTGGCTGGCGCTGGCACTGCTGCTGGCAGTGCTGGGCGTGGCCTATCTGCTGCTGGTGCACCCCTGGTTCACCCAGCCGCTGCGTGAGATCGATACCGATGTCGCCGCGCTGCGCGAACGTGAGGCACGCGTGCAGGCGCAGCTGCAGCAGCAACCGCAGATCGAGCAGCGTCTGCGCGCCACCCGTGAAGCCTTGCAGCAGCGGCCAGGCTTCCTGCGCGAAGCCACCGCCGAAGCGGCGGCGGCCGCGCTGGGCGCGAAGCTGCAGGATGCGGTGGCGATGGCCAGCCCGGGCAACCGCAGCTGCACCATCAGCAACCGCACGCCGCTAACCGACAACCGCCGCGACGCCGAGTTCGTCCGTGTCGCCATGCAGGTGCGCCTGCGCTGTGGCGTGGCCGAACTGGCCACCGTGCTGCACAGTCTGGAAACCGGCAGCCCACGGTTGTTCGTCGACAACCTCAACCTGATCGCGCAGCGCTTCCAGCAATCGCCGAATGAATCGGGGCTGGGCCTGGATGTGTCCTTCGAGCTGGCCGGCTATCTGTTACCCGGCGCCGCCGCCGATGGCGCGGCACCGACAGCACCGGCTGTAGCCGAACCAGCACCGTCCTCACCTCCTGCGGCAGCACCTGCTCCAGCACCGCCGCCGCCGGGCGAAGGACAGGAGGGTGCCGATGAAACTTGAGCAGATCAGCCTGCGCACCGGCTTCCTGCTGGCCTTGGCGGGCTGGTCGGCGGCCATCTGGCTGGCGACCGGCTTTGGTCTGGGCAGCCGGTTGCCTGGCGCAGATGGCAATACCGATGCCGCGCCGACGTTGCCCACGCTGCCGCCACTGGCCGCCGAGCGCATGGCCAGCGCCGACAGCTACAGCGCCATCGGCGAGCGTCCATTGTTCGCCGAAGACCGCAGGCCGAAGCCGTATCTCCTGGGCGGCAGCGAACCGGCTGCCAGTGCCGCGCTGCGCCTGACCGGCGTACTGCTGACGTCCGATTTCGGCATGGCAACCTTCACCACCGAACAGAACCGCTCGCTGCGCCTGCGCCTCAACGGTGACGCTGTGGATGGCTGGCAGCTGGTCGCCCTGCAACCGCGCCAGGCCACGGTGATCGGCCCCAGCGGCAACCAGGTGCTGGAACTGGCCGTGTTCAACGGGCAGGGGGGCGAGCCTCCGACGATACTGCGGGGCGCCAATGGCGTGCCCTCGGCGGTGGGAGGGGTCGTGCCACCGCCGCCGCCCGCGCCCCCCGTGCCTGCACAGAACCCGGCGCCGGCCGCCCAGCACACCGCCGAGGCCGCCGCTGCGCCAGCGGCCGCCGCCAAGACACCGCCTGCCAACAGCAACGGCCCCAGCGAAGCGCAGATGCAGGCCATCCGCGAACGCATCCAGGCCCGTCGCCGCCAGCTGCAGCAACAACAACAGCAGCCACAACCGTCGCCGCCCCCGGGCGATGGCACCAACCGATAGAGTGAATGCATGAACCTGCGTTTTCTTCCCTGGTCCTTTGCCCTCGCGCTGCTGGTCGGCTGCAGTACGGTGTCCGCGCCGCACGTGCAGCGCAACGGCAACCTGTCGCCCAACGCCGATGCCGGCCAAGCGGGTGACGTCGCCGCCGATGCCGCCCGTGAGAGCCAAGGAGCGCCGCAGGCGGTGATCCGTCGTGGCACCGGCACCATGATCAACCGCGAAGCGGCGCGTGCACCGGCACCGGCACTGCATGGCGCCAGTACCGGCGAGGCAACCTTCAATTTCGAAGGTGAGTCACTGCATGCGGTGGTCAAGGCGATCCTCGGCGACATGCTGGGCCAGAACTATGTGATCGCACCCGGCGTGCAGGGCACGGTCACCCTGGCCACGCCCAAGCCGGTGTCGCCGGCACAGGCGCTGAACCTGCTGGAGATGGTGCTGGGCTGGAACAATGCACGCATGGTCTACAGCGGCGGTCGCTACAACATCGTCGCCGCCGACCAGGCGCTGGCGGGCACGGTCGCACCCAGCACCGCGCCGGCCGCGAGCGCCCGCGGCTTCGAGGTCCGGGTGATCCCGCTGCAGTTCATCTCCGCCACCGAGATGAAGAAGGTACTGGAGCCGTATGCCCGCCCCAACGCCATCGTCAACGTGGACAGCGGCCGCAATGTGATCACCCTCGGCGGTACCCGCGCCGAACTGGAAAACTACCTGCGTACCGTCGAGATCTTCGACGTCGATTGGCTGTCGGGCATGTCGGTGGGTGTGTTCCCGATCCAGTCGGGCAAGGCCGAGCAGGTCGCCGCCGACCTGGAGAAGGTGTTCGGCGAAGAGAGCAAGACACCCAGCGCCGGCATGTTCCGCTTCCTGCCGCTGGAAAATGCCAACGCGGTGCTGGTGATCACCCCGCAGGTGCGCTACCTGGACCAGATCCAGCAGTGGCTGGACCGCATCGATACCGCTGGCGGCAGTGCCCGCCTGTTCTCCCACGAGCTGCGCTACATCAAGGCGCGTGACCTGGCCGAACGTCTCAGCGAAGCGTTCGCCAGCAGCGGCAACCGCGGCGGTTCCAGCCCGGCCTCGCTGGCGCCGGGCGCGATCCCGTCGCAGCTGGGCGGTGATGGCGACCGCGGCATGGACAACAACAGCAGCCCCGGTTCGACCCTGGGCGGGACCAGCAGTGGCAGTGGCAGCAGCGGTGGCAGCATGAACCTGCCGCAGCGCCAGTCGGGCAATGTCAGTGTCAGCCTGGAAGTGGAGGGTGACCGCGTCGGCGTGTCGGCCGTGGAGGAAACCAACACCCTGCTGGTGCGTTCGACCCCACAGGCCTGGCGTTCGATCCGCGAAGTGATCGAGAAGCTGGATGTGATGCCGTTGCAGGTGCACATCGAGGCACAGGTGGCCGAAGTCGCACTGACCGGCGACCTGAAGTACGGCGTGAACTGGTTCTTCGACAACGCGGTGGCCGGGCGCGCACTGGGGGGGGCTCTGGGCGCGCTGACCCTGCCGCCCGCTGCAGCCGGTTCGTGGAGCACGTTCGCGGGCGGCGTGACCGGCACCGATGGCGTCGGCTGGGCCTTCACCGGCCACAACGCGGCCGCGGTGGTCAGCGCGCTGGACAAGGTGACCGACCTGCGCCTGCTGCAGACCCCGTCGGTGTTCGTGCGCAACAATGCCGAGGCCACACTCAACGTTGGCGACAAGGTGCCGATCAACACCACCACGGTGAACACCGGCGTGGGCACCAGCACCTACAGTTCGGTGCAGTACATCGATACCGGTGTGATCCTGAAGGTGCGCCCGCGCGTGACCCGTGATGGCACCGTGTTCCTGGACATCGTGCAGGAGGTGAGCAGCGCCTCGGATGTACCGGAGGCCTGCAACCCGACCGAGCGCAACTGCAACCCGCGCATTTCGACCAAGAAGCTGTCCACCGAAGCGGCGGTGCAGAGCGGCGACACCATCATGCTGGCCGGTCTGATCACCGATTCGGCCACCGATGGCAGCAGCGGCATTCCGGGCCTGAGCAAGATCCCGGTGGTCGGTGCGCTGTTCGGGCAGAAGACCCGTACCAGCCGCCGTTCGGAAGTGATTGTGCTGTTGACTCCGACGATCGTGCGCAACAGCCAGGAAGCGCGCAACCTGACCGACGAGTACAGCAAGCGCTTCCGAGCGATGGAGCCGCTGAACCAGCCGCGCGCACCGAAGAAGTAAGGGGTTACGGCCGGGCGGCGCCCGGCACCCGCAGAGGCTGGAGCAACAGCAACAGCAACAGCGGGTTTGCTGGGGATGGCGGGGCGGTGTGGGCAGTAGATCCACGCCATGCGTGGATGAATTTCTGTCAGACATCGAAATGAATCTGGGGTCAGATCCGCTTTCCTCTGGAAAACGGATCTGACCCCGAGAGTTGTTCCGACAGATCGTGTAACTCTGTCGAAGGCGGGGTGGGTCCGGTTGCGGGGGTGTCCGCGGCATGGATGCCGCGGCCAAGCCCCCATGGAAGGGTTCACGGCGTCCTCCGCAACCGGACCCATTCGGCCATCCCTCAGGAAACTCGCGTCGGCTGTTGCGGTTGCTCCGGCTTCTGCAGGTGCCGGATGCAACCCGGCCGATACCCTCCCGGTGCTACGCTGTGGCCACCGACAACCACGGAGGCGGAATGGGGGCGATCGTGTTGTTGCCGCTGTGCGTGGACGATGCTGCGCTCGACCGCTGCCTGGCCGCGCTGGATGCCGGCACCGCGCCAGGTACCGCGGTCTGGTTGGCCGATGACGCGCAGACAGGGCCGCGCGCGCAGGCCGTGGTGGAGCACTGGTTGGCACATACGTCGTTGCAGGCCGAATACACCCGCCGCGTGCGTCCGCTCGGTGAGGTGGCCCACCTCGATGAAATGCTGCGAGCCTGCGACGGCCTGGACGTGGCCGTGCTGGCGCCGGACAGCGTACCGGCGCCGGGGTGGCTGCAACAGCTGCAGGCTGCCTTCGCCCGCGATGCGGCCATCGCCACCGCAACGCCGTGGTGCAATGCCGGTGAAACCGCCGCGTGGCCGCGGTTGGGCGAGATCAATCCCGAGCCGCAGGATCCAGCATTGCTGGCACACACCTGCGCTGCGCTGCCGACGTTGCATCCGGAACTGCCTTCGGCGGTGACCCACGCGGTGCTGGTGCGCGGCAACGCGCGCCGCCGTGCCGGTGGCCTGGACGTGGACAGCTACGCCGGCTGGAACGCGGCGCTGGTCGATCTCAGCCTGCGCATGGCTGGCCTGGGCTGGCGCAATGTGCTGTGCGAGACCGCCTTCGTTGGTCGGGCGGGCGAGGCGATCAGCCGCGACGGTGACCTGGAAGCACTGGCCGCGCGCTGGCCGGCCTGGGTGCCGCGCCTGGCTGACTTCCTGATGCATGACCCGCTGCATGGGTTGCGTGCAGACCTGCAGCAACGCATGCAGCAGGCGATAATGCCGCGAGAGCAGGGCGACCTGTTCGTCCCGTCCGCGCCGGAGTCCACCGCTTGAATGCTGCCATTGCCGCCATCGTCGTCACGTTCCAGAGCGGCAGCACCATCGATGCCTGTCTTTCGCGCCTGCGTCAGGCGCAGGACGTCGCCGAAATCCGGGTGATCGACAACGGTTCGCTCGATGGCACCCTGGAGGTCGTGCAGCGCCATGCCAGCCACGATCCGCGCGTGCGCTTCGTCGGCAATCCGGACAATCCCGGCTTCGCTGCCGCCAACAACCAGGGTGTGGCCGCTTCGCACAGCCCCTGGCTGGCCTTCATCAATCCGGATCTGATGGTCGAACCGGATACGCTGGCCGAGCTGCGCAACCGTGCCGAAGCCCTCGGCGATTGCCTGCTGGGTGTGGAGCAGGTGGATGAGCATGGCCATGCCGACGAGGCGGTGCGGCGCCGCGACCCGGACTTCCTGCTGATGCTGCGTTCGCCGGGCAAGGGCTCCAAACTGGCGGTACCACGCGACCCGCACCGGGCGCTGCAGCAGGTGCCGGCACTGTCCGGTGCATTGCTGATGATGCCGCGTGCCTTGTTCGACCGCATCGGTGGCTGGGACGCCGGCTATCGGCTGCACGCCGAGGACCTGGATCTGTGCCGGCGTGCGCGCGAGGCCGGGGCGGTAGTGGCCATCGCCAACGATCTGCAGGTCACCCATGTGCGGGGCGTCTCCAGCCGCTCGCGTCCGTTCTTCGTTGAATGGCACAAGCACAAGGGCCTGTGGCGGTACTTCCAGAAGTTCGAGGCGCAGCAGCGGTCGTTGCCGGTGCGGGCGGCGGTCTGGGGGGCGATCTGGGCACATGCGCTGATGCTGGTGCCGAGGCTGCTGCGCAGGTCGTTGTAGAACCGGTCCAGTGCGGAAAGCATCCACGCATGGCGTGGATCTACTGACAGGCCTCCTGTGGAGCCGAGCCTACGCTCGGCCCAGCTCCACGCATGGCGTGGAGCTACTGGCGCCGCCCCCGATTCACTTCGGCGGGCGCATAATCCGCCCCATGCCTATCATCCAGTCTCTGCTCGACACCGACCTGTACAAGTTCACCATGATGCAGGCGGTGCTCCACCAGCATCCCGGCGCCCAGGTGCAGTACCGGTTCAAGTGCCGCACCCCCGGCATCGGCCTGGCCCGCTACATCGACCAGATCGATGAAGAAATCGATCATCTGTGCAGCCTGCGCTTCAGCGACGCCGAACTGGACTACATGCGTGGCCTGCGCTTCGTGAAGCCGGACTTCGCCGATTTCCTCGGCCTGTTCCACCTGGACCGCAAGTACATCCAGCTGCGTGCGTCGAAGACCGTGCCCGGCGAGATCGAGCTGGACATCACCGGCCCATGGCTGCACACCATCCTGTTCGAAGTGCCGCTGCTGGCGATCATCAACGAGGTCTGGTTCCGCAACACCACCACCGCCGACTTCGCTGAAGGCGAGCGCCGCCTGCAGGCCAAGGCCGCGCTGCTGCGCGATACCCCCGGTTTCGAACAGTGCCGCATCGCCGACTACGGCAGCCGCCGCCGCTATTCGCGCGACTGGCACGCGCGCCTGCTGCCGCTGTTGCGCGATGCACTGGGCCCGCAGCTGGTGGGCACCAGCAACGTGCACTTCGCCCGCCTTTACGGCATGACCCCGCACGGCACCATGGCGCATGAGTACCTGCAGGCCTTCCAGGCGCTGGGACCGCGCCTGCGTGATTCGCAGGTGGCGGCATTGGAGTCGTGGGCACGCGAGTACCGGGGCGACCTCGGCATCGCGCTGTCCGACGTGGTCGGCCTGGATGCGTTCCTGCGCGACTTCGACATGTACTTCTGCAAGCTGTTTGACGGCGTGCGCCACGATTCGGGCGATCCGTTCGACTGGGGCGACCGCATGCTGGCGCACTTCCAGCAGCGCCGGGTCGATCCGCGCAGCAAGGTGCTCGTGTTCAGCGATGGGCTCGACATCGCCAAGGTGATGCGCCTGTACGACTACTTCCGTGGTCGCTGCCAGGTCGCGTTCGGGGTAGGCACCCATCTGACCAACGATCTGGGCCCAACGCCGCTCAACATCGTCATCAAGATGGTCCGCTGCAACGGCCAGCCCGTGGCCAAGCTCAGCGATTCGCCGGGCAAGAGCATGTGCGACGACCCCGGCTACCTGTCCTACCTGCGGCAGGTCTTCGAGCTGCCGCAGCCGGAGTAGGGACGTTGGCTTACAGGTAGTCGGCTTACAGGTAGTCGACCACGACCAGGTAGGCGCCCTGCAGCGGCTGCTGCTTCGACGCTTCCACGCGGTAGCGCTCGGAGAAGGCGATATCGCCGGCGCGCAAGGCGCCGGCCGACACCGACAGCTTCTGACCCTGGCGCTTGCCATCGCGCAGCGTCGCGGCCTGACCATCGGCCAGTGCCGTCACGGCCACCGTCGAGCCCTTGGCCGAGGGCGGGCAGGCCGCCAGGCTCAGCTCGCCCTGGGACAGGTTCGTCGTGCAGCCCGGCTCGGCGATGCGGCCGCTGAAGCGGATGCTGCCGCTGCTGGCCTGAGCCAGCGCACTGACGGACATCAGGGCCACGCACAGCAGAAGGGAGTTCCTCATGACACGTTCTCTGGTTCGGTGTGTCCTAGTTAGCGACAGGTTCGATCAGTCTTTAATAGGACGATTCCGAATCTGCTAGGGCCATCACCAAGAAAGAGTGATGCGCATCAAATAAGCCGATTTCCACCTGGAAAAGGCCTGTTTTCGCGCATGCCGAACGCGCCACTCAACACGTCATCAGCGGTCGCATCTGGCTAGATCGCGCCGCCGCCAAATCCCTCGCGCCCCCCAAGCTTCGATTTCGCCTAACACGTCACATTTAAGGCGTCAATAAATTGTCGTTCAGAAAAATAATGAGACTTTCATCACAGTTGTGCATATACTTGCGTCACGGATTCAGGGGAAGGTATGTCCGAGTCCGGCCACAGGTGAGACGCAAGGATGGGTCTTGTTAGCCCGGCAGTGCTCCTTGCTTCCTCCTCTACTTCTCATCTCTTCAGTAGGGTTAGGTAAAAGCGAATGCACAAGATCACTCTCATCGCCGCTCTGATGCTGGCCGCCGCTCCGCTGGCCGCCAACGCCGCCGACGGCACCATCACCTTCAATGGCAAGGTGACCGACAAGACCTGCACCATCTCGACCCCGGGCGGCAAGGACTTCGCTGTCACCCTGCCGACCGTGTCCAAGAACACCCTGGCCACCGCTGGTTCCGTTGCCGGTCGCACCCCGTTCGCCATCAACCTGACCAAGTGCAGCGCCGGCAACGTCGCCACCTACTTCGAGCCGGGTTCCACCGTTGACTTCAACAGCGGCCGTCTGGTCAACCAGTCCTCGGCCAACGCTGCCAACAACGTGCAGCTGCAGCTGCTGGGTTCGAACAACCAGTTCCTGCCGATCAAGGCTGCCGGCGCTGGCGTGGCCCAGACCAACTCGCAGTGGGTCACCGTCGGCACCGACGGCTCGGCCGATCTGAACTACTACGCTGAGTACTACGCCACTGCCGCCGCCACTCCGGGCGACGTCACCAGCAGCGTCAAGTACACGATCATCTACAACTGATCGTTGTCGTACCCGCATTGGCCGGCGTACGCGCCGGCCGATGCTCCGCGGCCCCTGGCCACACCCCTCGAGCGTAGTACTTCCGATGAAAGCAATCTTTCCCCGGGCGCTGCTGCTGGCAGCGTTCACGCTGCCCTTCTGCCAGAACGCTCTGGCCGGCGTGGTGGTCAACGGCACGCGAGTGATCTATCCGGCGCAGGCGCGCGAAGTCACCGTGCAGGTCGACAACGTGGGCGACTCGCCCGCGCTGGTGCAGGCCTGGATCGACAGCGGCGATGCCAACCAGACCGCCGATACCAGTGATGCCCCGTTCGTGCTGACGCCGCCGATCGCGCGCGTCGAACCGGGCCGCAGCCAGGCGCTGCGCCTGATCTTCTCCGGTGCGCAGCTGCCGACCGACCGCGAGTCGGTGTTCTGGCTCAACGTGCTGGATGTGCCGCCGTCGCCCGACAACGCCGACAGTGGCGAACAGAATTACCTGCAGGTCGCGTTCCGCTCGCGACTGAAGCTGTTTTACCGGCCGCAGGGCCTGAAGGGCGTCGCCAATGACGCACCGGCAGCACTGCGCTGGACCCTCGCCGGCGATCGCCTGCGGGTGGAAAACCCGAGCCCCTTCCACGTCACGCTGGCCGAAGTGCATGCCGTGACCGGCAGCAGCGAAAAGGCCGTCGAGGACAAGGGCGCGATGGTCTCTCCGAAGCAGAGCCTGGAATTCGCCGCACCTGCGGGCACCAGCCAGGTGCGCTTCATCACCATCAACGACTACGGCGGCCGGGTGGAACACACGATCCGCCTCGGCAGCACCGGGGGCTGAACGCGCCGCGCTGGCCATCGGCCTGCGCATCCCGCCACCGCCGCCGTGCGGCGAATTGAAGGAATGTCAGTGTGATCGGAAACAGATTGACATTGTCGATCCATCAGGCACTTTGCCTGCTGGTTGTTGGCGCGGCCTGCCCAGGATGGGCGCTGGCTGCACCGGCCAATCTCGGCGAACAGGCGCTGATGGCGCAGAGTGGTGCGGCCAATGCGCGCGCACCGGAGTCGGCCCAGTTCAACTCCAGCTTCCTGTCCGGCCAGGCCAAGCAGGTCGACCTGGCGGCCTTCAGCAACGGCAACCCGATGGTGGCCGGCAACTACCGCGTCGACGTCTATGTCAACGGTGGCTGGCAGGGCCGTCGCGATCTGCAGTTCAAGGCCGATGCGCAGGGCCACGTCGATGCCTGCCTGCCGCTGCCGATGCTGGAAGAAATGGGCGTGGACAGCGAAGCCGTGCTGCTGCAGCAGGATCCGACGCTGCCGACGGACAAGGCCAGTTGCGTGCCGGTGCAGCAACGCATGGCCAACGCCTATGGTGTCTACGACAGCGGCAATCTGCGCTACGACCTCAGCATCCCGCAGGTGTTCCTGCGCCGTGCCGCGCGCGGCTACGTCAATCCGGCACTGTGGGATCGCGGCATCAATGCCGGCTTCGTCGGCTACAGCTTCAACGCGATCGACAGCGACAGCCGCGTCGAAGGTGGCCAGCGCAATCGCAGTGCCTACCTCGGCCTCAACGCCGGCCTGAACCTGGGCGGCTGGCAGTTCCGTCACGACTCCAACCTGACCTGGTCCGAGGGTGATGGCCGCCACTGGCAGAGCATTGCCACCTATGCCCAGCGCGGCATCCCGCAGGTGCGCGGCATGCTCACCATCGGTGAGGCCTATACCACCGGCGAGCTGTTCGATTCGATCGGCTATCGCGGTGCCAGCCTGGCCAGCGACGACCGCATGCTGCCCGATTCGCTGCGCGGTTACGCGCCGATCGTGCGCGGCATTGCCGAGACCAATGCACGCGTTGAAGTGCGGCAGAACCAGCAGCTGATCTACTCCTCCACCGTGTCGCCGGGCAGCTTCGTCATCGACGATCTGTACCCGACCGGCTACGGCGGCGATCTGGAAGTGAGCGTGATCGAGGCCGACGGCCGCCGCCGTGAGTTCAAGGTGCCGTTCGGTTCGGTGCCGCAGATGCTGCGCGAAGGCGTGTCGCGCTACGCGCTGACCGCCGGCCAGGTGCGCAACAAGCTGCTGGCCGATGAGCCTTGGCTGGTGCAGGGCACCTACCAGCGCGGCATCGGCAACCAGCTGACCCTGTACGGCGGCAGCGCATTGAGCGATGGCTACCTCTCGCTGCTGTACGGTGTCGGCCTGTCCACGCCGGTCGGCGCGTTCGCCGCCGACGTCACCCATGCACGTACCTCGTTCGACCACTACGGCAGCCACACCGGCGCCAGTGTGCGGCTGAGCTACAGCAACATGATCGGCGAGACCGGGACCAACCTGACCCTGGCCGCCTACCGCTATTCGACCGAGGGCTACTACAGCCTGCAGGACGCGTTGTATGGCCGTGACTCGGACAAGCGCGGCATCGATCCGACCACCCGTGGCCGTCAGCGCAGCCAGTTCCAGGTGACCCTGAACCAGCCGCTCGGCCGTCGCGGCGGTGCCCTGTACGTGACCGGTTCGGTGCGTGACTTCTACGATCGCCCCGGCACCTCCAAGCAGTACCAGGTGGGCTACAACAACGCCTGGCGCTCGGTGAACTACGGCTTCTCGGCGCTGCGCACCGAAGAGGGCCTGCTCGGCCGCTCCGATACCCAATACCTGCTCTCGATGAGCGTGCCGCTCGGCCGGGGAACCCACCCGGTATCGTTCAGCGCCGACCTCGGTGCGCGCGATCGCGGTGGCTACGACAGCAGCCGCGTCGGCATCACCGGTTCGGCCGGTGTCGACAACAACTTCAGCTATGGTGCGGCCCTGTCCGATTCGCGCGAGGGTGGCACCACGGCGGTCGGCAATGTCGAGTACCGCAGCCGCTACTCCGCGTTGAATGCCACCTACAGCCACTCGCGTGATTTCCGCCAGGCATCGGTGGGTGCCAACGGCAGCGTGGTGGTGCATCCGGGCGGCTTCACCTTCACCCCGCAGCGTGGCGACACCATGGTGCTGGTCGAGGCACCGGGCGCGCGCGATGCGATCGTCAGCAACGCCCCGGGCCTGCGCGTCGATGGCCGTGGCTATGCGGTGGTGCCGTACGTGTCGCCGTACCGCCTCAACACCGTCACCCTCGACCCGCAGGGCATGGCCCACGATGTCGAGCTGGAGAGCACCAGCCAGTCGATCGCGCCGTTCGCCGGTGCCATCAGCTACCTGCGCTTCGATACCCGCAAGGGCAACGCGCTGCTGATCCAGGTGCGCAATACCGATGGGCGCACGATGCCGTTCGGCGCACAGGTCAAGGACGAGCGGGGCCAGCCGGTGGGCATGGTCAGCCAGGGTGGCCGCCTGTATGTGCGCAGCGAGCAGACCCAGGGCCGCCTGCTGGTGGAGTGGGGCGCCGGTGCCGACCAGCGCTGCACCATCGATTACCAGGTTCCGGCGGGCGCCGATGCGTCCAAGACCGGCTTCATCCCGCTGGAGGCAGCATGCCGATGATTTCTTCCCGTGGCCGCAAGGCGCTGGCCGCGCTGGCCATGCTTGGTGGCGCGCTGCTGGCGCAGCAGGCCAGTGCATCCTGCCGCATCCAGATCAATGGTTTCGTCGCCCAGGACGTCACCATGGACATGGGCCAGATCGTGATCCTGCCGAGCACCGCCGTCGGCGGCGTGATCAAGGAGATCAGCGTACCGATCAACCAGCAGAACAGCGTGGCGCGCTGCGACTGGTCCGGTGGCCGCTCGACAGGTGAGTATGTCAATGCCGCGCAGAAGCGGCCGGTGGCTGGTTTCTCCAACGTCTACGAGACCGACGTGGCCGGTGTGGGCATCCGCCTGTTCCGCGACTCCGGCGCGATCCAGGTCTACTACCCGCATTCCATCAACTTCGGCAGCAACAACACCATCTCGTTGGTCGGTGGCCAGTTCCGTATCCAGCTGATCAAGACCGCCGCGCAGACCGGCTCGGGCACGATCGCCCCCAACGGCCGCTTCACCACCTACTACTTCGATGGTGACGGTCCCAGCCGCCCGGTGCTGACCTCGACCTTCAGAGGCTCGGGTACCACCGTGGTCAGCCCGACCTGTGACGTGCAGGCCGGCAGCCGCAACATCGCCGTCGACTTCGGCAGCGTGCCCAACACCACCTTCACCGGTGTCGGTTCGCGTGCGGTCGACCGCGATTTCGAGATCCGCCTGAACTGCCAGGGCAGTAATGTCGCGGCCTACCAGAGCAAGGTCGGCATCCGCCTGGACGCCGACCAGGACAGCTCGAACATGCCTGGCGTGCTCAAGCTCAGTGCCGCCACCAACAGTGCTACCCGCATCGGCATCCAGATGGTCCAGCGCGATGGCACCACCGAGCGCGAAGTGCGTTTTGGCCAGACCATCAACATCGGCACCACCGCGCCCGGCACCAGCGTGATGAGCCTGCCGCTGCGCGCCCGCTACGTGCAGACGGTGGCCGGTACCGTAGGCGCCGGTGTCGCAAACGGACAGGCCACGTTCACCATCCAGTACGAGTAAGGCGGCCGCAGGCCGCCCATCGCTTGCACTTCCCCCAACGTCGCCCGTTCCCCGGGCGGCGTTGACTGCGTCTTGATCTTCCAACGATGAAGATCAATGCCACGACGCACGTACCGTCACCTGAATGTGATGTACGTCGCGAATTTGGAGTTCCCTCATGAGGTGACCGTCTCCTGCCCCCCGGGCCTTGGACGGGAAGCCGAAAGGATCCAGACGTGGCTACAGCGACGTGCAGTCCCCCGAGCCCGCCCGCGGGAGCGGGCCGATGAAGGTCCTGTCCGTGTTCGGCACGCGGCCGGAAGCGATCAAGATGGGCCCCCTGGTGCGGGCACTGGCGGACGCCCCGGACATCGAGTCGGTGGTCTGCATCACCGGCCAGCACCGGGCGATGCTGGACCAGGTGATGTCGCTGTTTGCGATCAACGCCGACCATGACCTCGATGTCATGGTGCCCAACCAGACCCTCAATGGCTTGTGCGCCAAGCTGTTCGAGCGGCTTGACGCGCTCTACACGCAGGTCCGCCCGGACCACGTACTGGTCCATGGCGATACCACCACGGCGATGACCGCCGCCCTGGCCGCGTTCCACCACCGCATCCCGATCGGCCACGTCGAAGCCGGCCTGCGCACCGGCGACATCAGCCGGCCGTGGCCGGAGGAAATGAACCGGCGGGTGATCGATGTGGTCGGCCACCAGTTGTATGCGCCGACGCCGGGTTCGCGCGCCAACCTCGCCCGCGAGCACCTGGGCGGGCAGATCCTGGTCACCGGCAACACCGTCATCGACGCCCTGCAGCAGACCGTGCAGCGCCTGGATGCCGACCCGGCACTGCGCGCGCAGGCCGACGAACCGTTCCACATGCTCGACCCGGGCCGCCGCCTGCTGCTGGTCACCGGCCACCGGCGCGAGAGTTTCGGCCAGGGCTTCGAGGACATCTGCCTTGCGCTGGCCGAGCTGGCCCAGCGGCCGGACCTGCAGGTGCTGTACCCGGTGCACCTCAATCCGAACGTACAGGGCCCGGTCAACGCCCACCTCGGCAACCTCGACAATGTGCATCTGGTGCCACCGCAGGACTACCTGCGCTTCGTGCGCCTGATGCAGCGCGCCGACGTCATTCTCACCGACTCCGGTGGCGTGCAGGAGGAAGCCCCTGCGTTGGCCAAGCCGGTGCTGGTGATGCGCGATGTCACCGAGCGTCCGGAGGCGGTCGAGGCCGGTGTGGTGAAACTGGTCGGCACACAGCCCTCGCGCATCGTCGATGCAGTCAATCAGGCCCTGGCCCAGCCACCCCAGCCGACCCGCTTCGACCCCGATGCCAGTCCTTACGGCGACGGCCGTGCCAGCGCGCGCATCGTCGCCGCATTGCGTGGCGCACCGCTGCCCGAGTTTTCGCCCGGCGTCCGCAACAGCGGCGTCGTCCACTCCCCTCTGCGCGAAGTGACGCCATGACCCAGACCGGCCGCTCTCCCTTGTATGTTTCCGCTGCCGCGTTCGTGCTGTCGAGCGTGGTCGCCAGCGCCCACGCCGCCGACACGGTCGCTGGCCAGTTCGCCGAGTGGAGCGGCGACAGCACGGTGAACCGGCAGATGACCCTGCGCGAGCTGGGCTTCCGCCAGCCGCTGGTACTGAGCGGGCAGGAGAGCCAGCGCGAGGTCTACCTGCCGGTGCCGGCCGGTGTCGCCACCCGCGATGCACAACTGCAGCTGGATGGGCGTTATGTGCGGGGCCATGCCGGACGCACCTCCGGGTTGTGGTCGGTCGATGGTGATCCGGTCGCCGCACGGTCCATCACCGATGCACAGGGCGATGCCAGCCAGTTGCTGGCCATCGACGGCGAACCCCGCCAGAACGGCTTCGTGCGGGTCGGCGTCGGCTGGTGGTCGGTCGTTTCCGATTACCAGTGTGCCGACCAGAGCGCGCCGGCCAACGTGTTGCGGCTGTCGCCGGATTCGCGTTTCAGTTACCGCTTCGACGGGCGTGCGGTCGATACCGTGGCCAAGGCGTGGGGCGCATTGCCGCCGCAGGTGCGCCTGCTGGTGGACGGCAGGGCGTTGCAGGCACCGGCCTATGATGCGGCCTGGCGCATCGGTACTGCGCTGCAGGCGGGCGGCAAGCAGGTACAGGTGATGGCGCTGCCCAAGGTTGGCGACAGTGTCGACCTGACCGGCATCAGCATCCCGGCCAGCCTGCAGGGCGTGCCGGCCTATGCCGCGCTTGCGGCCGGCGGGCGCGCGCATGCGATCAAGGATCTGGCCGAAGTCGGTGCGCTGCTGTCGCTGCGTGACAGTGGGCCGCTGGCCGCCGATGTGATGATCGGCAGCGAGGCACTTCGTGCCGGCGTGCGCGCGGCGCTGGATGCGCTGGCGGCGCAGGTGGGTGCCGCCGGTGCCGATGCAGGCACGGCCTTCGCCAGTTGGCGCGGCACGGACATGGCGGCGCTGGAAAAGCCTGCTGCCAATGCCTCGGTCAGCGTGGTGGCGGTCGCTGGCAGGCCGACGCTGGTGGTCGACCCGGCCGCCGCCGGCAAGGTGGCCGGGTTGTTCGCCGAACAGTGGCGCAGCTACGCGCTGGGACGCAGCCTGCAGGTCAGCGCCGCCGGGACACCGAAGCTTGACGGCGACCAGGTGCTGCTGAGCCGGCTCGGCAACATCGCCGGCACGATGGACGTGGTCACCCGTGCCGACCGCAGTGCCACCTTCGACCTGGGCGCACTGTCGGCCGATGGCCGCCTGCCGGAGGAAGTGGTGATCGACGTGTCGGCAGCGCCGAACGCCGCCGGGCAGGGCGCAGTGGCCACGATCTACTTCAATGACTACCTGCTGGGTGGCAAGGTGCTGTCGGCCAATGGCCAGCCGCAACGGCTGGTGGCCAAGGTACCGGCTTACGCCCTGTCGGCACGCAACGAGATCCGCGTCGCCTTCCTGCGCCAGCCGGCCCGCCCGTACTGCCATGACCCGGCCACCGGCTACCCGGTGTCGATCCTGCCCAGCAGCCACCTGACCCTGGCCAAGCGTTCGCTGGGCAGCGACTTCGTCGGTGCCAGCAGCCAGCTGTCACGCGGCAACCAGCTGTTCGTGCCCGGTCCCTGGCTGCAGGACGCACCGGCGTCGCTGGGCAAGGTGATCGCGGTGGCCAGCGCGGTCGGCGCATCGCCGGAAGCCTCGGAACTGAAGGTGGTCGACGCCGGTGCCGCGGTCAGCCCCGGCACGCCGTGGCTGGCTTTCGACGTGGCACCGTCCGGCGTCGACCTGGCCGGGTTGAAGGAGGGTCGCCTGCAGATCGGCGGCACGCCGCAACCGCTGCTGGATGTCAGTGGCCTTGATCGTGCCGCAGTAGTGCAGGTGGCCACGTCTGGCGGCCAGCTTGGTGTGCTGTACAGCGATCTCGGTGCGCAGGCGCCGGCGTTCGGCGCACCATTCCGGCTGCTGCGGGGCGATCTGGCGGTGCTGGATGGCAGCGACGTCGTCCGCGAATTCGACCGCCAGGATCCGTATGGCACGCGCGTGGCCCAGGACGGCAATCCGCAATCGAAGTGGGAACGGCACATGGTGTGGTTGCTGCTGCTGGTCGGCGTGATCGTGTTCGCGCTGCTGGCAGCCCGCGTCACCCAGGTGCGTCGTCGCAAGTCCGCCAACACAGGACACTGATCCACCGTGGACGGTCTGTTCTGGAACATCCAGCTGGCCAACTACTACGCTGCCCTGGAAACCACGGCGGCGGCGGTGGCTGTGCTGATCCTGATCTCCAGCCTCGATGACCTGTTCATCGATGTCTGGTACTGGGTGCGTGAAACCTGGCGGACGCTGACCGTCAAGCGCCGCGACGCGTACAGGCCGCTGACCCAGGAAGACCTGCTGCAGCGCCCGGAACAGCCGCTGGCGATCATGGTGCCGGCGTGGATGGAGTACGACGTCATCGCGCAGATGGTGGAGAACATGATCAACGTGCTCGATTACCGCGAGTACGTGGTGTTCGTCGGCACCTATCCCAATGACCAGCAGACCATCGATGAAGTCGAACGCATGCGCCGCCGCTACAAGCGCCTGCGCCGGGTGGAGGTGCCACATGGTGGCCCGACCAGCAAGGCCGACTGCCTGAACTGGCTGATCCTGGCGATCTTCGACTACGAGAAGCGCCACGACATCGAATTCGCCGGGGTGGTCCTGCATGACAGCGAGGATGTCCTGCACCCGATGGAGCTGCGGTTCTACAACTACCTGCTGCCGCGCAAGGACATGATCCAGCTGCCGGTCACCTCGCTGGACCGTGAGTGGTACGAGCTGGTGGCCGGTGTCTACATGGACGAGTTCGCCGAATGGCACGCCAAGGACCTGGTGGTGCGCGAAAGCGTGTCCGGGATGGTGCCCTCGGCCGGTGTCGGCACCTGCTTTTCTCGGCGCGCGCTGCTGGCGCTGAGCGCGCAGACCGACAACCAGCCGTTCAACACCGACAGCCTCACCGAAGATTACGACGTCGGTGCGCGGCTGGCGGCGATGGGCATGCAGTCGATCTTCGCCCGCTTCCCGGTGCAGTTCCGCGTGCGTCGACCTTCCTGGTTCGGCTGGGGACCGGTACGCGAACGTACCCAGCAGATGGCACTGTGCGTGCGCGAGTACTTCCCGGACAACTTCCGCGCCTCGTACCGGCAGAAGGCGCGCTGGGTGCTGGGTATCGGCCTGCAGAGCTGGGAATCGCTGGGTTGGCGCGGCTCGCTGGCCACCAAGTACCTGCTGGCGCGCGATCGCAAGGGCATCATCACGTCATTCGTCAGCATCATCGCCTACCTCATTTTCCTGCAGCTGCTGTTGTTCTGGGTGCTGAAGATGACCGGAGTGTGGACGATGCAGTTCCCCAGCGTGTTCCAGGCCGGTACCTGGCAGATGAACGTGGCACTGCTGACCACCGCAGCGCTGGTCACCCGCGTCGTGCAGCGCTTCTACTTCGTCAACCGGCTGTATGGCTGGGAACATGCACTGATGTCGATCCCCCGCATGGTGGTCGGCAACATGATCAACTTCATGGCCACTGCGCGCGCGTGGAAGATGTTCCTGGCTTACCTGCTGTTCGGCAAGCGCATGGTCTGGGACAAGACCATGCACGACTTCCCCGATGCGGCGCAGCTGGTGCAGACGCGCAAGCAGCTTGGCGAGCTGCTGACCACCTGGCAGGCGGTCGAGCCTGATCGCCTGCAGCAGGCGCTGCAGCAGCAGACCGATGGGCGCCATCAGCCATTGGGCCGCATCCTGTTGACCCAGGGCTGGCTGGATGATGAGACCCTTGCCGAAGCCATCGCCTTCCAGGGCGACCTGCCGCGCGCGATGATCGATATCGACTACCTGCGCAGCGGATCATTCCCGGTCAGTGCCAGTACCTGCGTGCAATGGCGCATGCTGCCGCTGCCACCGCGCCAGCAGGGCACACTGCGCCTGGCCGTGGCCAGCCCGCTGTCCGAGGATGCCGTGGCGCTGTTGAAGCAGGAAACACACAGCAGCCATCTCGAACAGAACATCGCCCGCGAAAGCGAGATCAATGCCGGCCTGCGCCTGATCGGCGGCGACGAGGACTGGCGCGTGGACAGCGTTCCCCTGCTGGGGGATCTGCTGGTGGAGATGCGCCTGATCGACCATGCGCGTTTCGAGATCGCGCTGGACGAATACAAGCCGCAACGCGACGGCCGCATCGGCGACTATCTGGTGAAGCAGGGCATCACCACCGAAGATGCCGTGGCGCAGGCCATGCAGGAGCAGCGCCGGCGTGCGGCCGCGTTGCAGTCGCCGCCTCCCGGAGCCTTGCCGGCATGAAGACCACGCTGCTGTCCACCGTCATTGCGCTCGCCCTGGCCTCGGTTGTCGCGCCGGTGCAGGCGCAGGCCGACGCACCGCTGCCACTGTCCGGTGCGGCCTACCGCATCGCCGGGCAGGCGTTCGCCGCTTACGAGCGCGGTGATTACCGGGCGGCCTACCAGCAGTCCAGCGAAGCGATCCGGCTGCGCCCGGACGTGGTGCGGCTGCGCCTGCTGCAGATCTACGCGCTGCAGAAGCTTGGCCGCAGCGACGAAGCGCAGCAGCAGGCACGCCGCGCACTGGATGCGGGATTGAGGGATCCGGCATTGCCGGTGCTGGCGAGCGCGCCGGCCGCCAGCGGCGCTGCCGCCGCAGGTGGCGCGCGAGCGCCGGCCGCGGCCCGCCAGACCGCCGCCGAGCGTGCCTACCAGGCGGCGTTCGCCTTGGCCACCGAGGCCTACACCGCTTACAACAACGACCAGATGAGCGTGGCGGCCAGCAAGGCCGAACAGGCGTTCCGCCAGCAACCGCAACAGGGGGCCTGGGCGATGTTGTGGGTGGCCTCGCTGGAGGCCCAGCAGCAGCTGGAACAAGCCGACGCGGCCGCAGCCACGGCGCTGCAGCTGGGGGCACCGAATGTGGCGGACCTGCGCGCCAAGCGCGTGGCACTGGGCCGCCAGCGTGCGGTGAAGCCGGCCCAGGACGGCTACCAGGCGTTGATCGCGCAGGATTTCACCGCGGCCGTGGGCTTCGCCCGCGAGGCAGTCGAACGCGCGCCGGATGTGGCCTCCCATCGCCTGCTGCTGATGACCGCACTGGAGCTTGACGGGCAGCTGCCCGAAGCCGAACGCACCGCCGACCAGGCGCTGGGCAACGATGCCGACGATACGGTCGCGCGGGTCATGCGGGCCTATCTGCGCCAGCGTCAGGGCAACAGCGCCGATGCCAATGCCGATTTCGATGCGGCGCTGAAGCAGGATTGGCTCGATGCCCAGCAGCAGCGCAATGTGCGCCTGCTCGCCGTCGATGCGGCCATTGCCGCCGGCGACCGGGAACGCGCCACAGCGCTGCTGGCACCCCTGCAGACCGATACGTTGACCGATGAGGATGAGGCGGCGCGCAGCACGATCCGTCAGGCGATCGCCCAGCGCAGCAAGGCGATCCGCGCCGCGCGCGCGGGCCAGGCGTTGACCCGGCTGTCCTACCCGGCGCCCATCCAGCAATGCCGGGATACCCCCTATGGAACCCAGTGCGAACTGGTGCCGACCGACCTGCAGGGGGAGGGCGGTGCCGCGCAGCGGGCCTATGCCGCCTATGGTCGGCAGGACTATGCGCAGGCCATTGCCGATGCGCGCCAGGCCGTGCAGGAGTCCCCCGACAATGCCGGCCTGCAGGGCCTGCTCACCACCACGTTGGCCTCGGGCAACCGCAGCCAGCAGGCGGAGGCGCGGCAGCGCCTGGATAGGGCGCTGGCCGAACACCCGCAGGATGCGGGGCTGCTGATGCAACGCGGCTACCTGCAGCAGCGCGCGGGTGATCCGCTGCGCGCATTGGATGATTTCCGCAGCGCCGAAGCCACCGGCAAGGCACCGCCGACAGTGGTGATGGACCAGGCCTATGCGGCGGCGGCCAGCGGTGACAACCGGCAGGCTGCGCGCCTGCTGCGTGGTGCCATCGACAAGGCCGATGCCGGAACGCTCCCCCTGGATACCGCCCAGCGTTACAACACGCGCAGCGCCATCGCCAGTTACGAGCGCGAATGGGGCGTGACCCTTGCGGCCGGCTACCGCGGTGCCAACCAGTCGGCCACCAACCTCGGCGGCGCCGCGATCAGCACGCCGGGGGCATCGGTGTTCGGCACGCTGGAGGCGTTCTGGCGGCCGCAGGCGACCCACAACCAGCACGGCACGCTGGAACTCTATGCACGCCTAGCCGATACGCTGTACGACGAAGGCGGAACCTACGAATCGATCTTCTCCGTCGACCCATGTACCGGTGCGCAGACACCGGACTCACGCGCCCTCGCCGATCGCCTGAGCCGCTCGCGATCGGTCGCCGGCTGGCCGTCCACCATCGGTTCCTTCGGGGTGCGCTATGCGTTTGGCCAGACCGGCCTGAGCGTGGGGCTGGAACGTCGGCAGTTCCTCGGCAGTGCCACGCGTCGCGGCGGCATCTATGCCGATTCGGCTGCGGTGCGCTGCCGGATCCAGCTGGAGTCGGAACGCCCACTTCAGGTCAATACACTGGCTCGCTACCGGCTGGACAGCAATGCCGGGGGCTGGATGACCTATGCCACCTATGGCTTCTACCACGGCACCGGCGTACGCACCGACGTCAACCAGTGGTGGTACTACAGCGGCTACATGCAGGCCGGCTATACCTGGGACGACAATCGCGCGCGCTTCACCGTCGATGCGCTGGATGCCAACGGCAATCCCGGCCAGCGCCTGGTTGAATCCAGTGGACGGCTGCGCCGCCAGCAGGCCTTCGCTGCGGCCGAACTGCGTGCCGGCCGCAGCTATCGCTTCGGCGCCGAACAGACCCGCTGGGTGGTTACGCCCTATGTGGTGGTCGGTGCGGACTGGCTGGACCAGCGCTCGCGCGTCAGTGGAATCGACTATCCGCTGATCGGCTCGCAGTCGTTCCTGTTGTCCGATACCGCGCGCAGCTGGTCGCTGGGAACCGGCCCGGGCGTGGGCGTGCGTTACTGGTTCCGCGAAGACCACTACAACGCCGCACGTTCGTACCTGGACCTGACCGTGCAGTACCGGTTCGCACTCGGCGGCGGCGACCGGCAACGCGCCCAGGGCCTGTTCGCCACCGCCATCCTGTATTACTGACCCTGCATCGAGGATTCGACGATGAGACGCATCTCCACGTTCGAGCTTCCATCGCACCCGCTGCGGGTGGTGATGTTCGGCGCACTGCTGGCGGCGCTGCCGGTGGCAACGCAGGCACAGGCACCGGCACCGGGAGGGGCCGCCTCCGCCGCGCAGGACTCGTCGATCGTACTGACCGGCAAGGACGGATGGCTGTTCCCGGCCTGGGGCAGCCTCACCACCGTCGACGCGCCGGCCATCGCCCGCAACACCGCGCTGATCGCCGAAGCCCGCCAGGCGCTTGCGGCGGTGGGCGTGCAGCTGCAGGTGCTGGTACTGCCGGACAAGGCCCTGTTCTATGAAGACAAACTGCCCGACGGCAAGCGCTTGGGCGACGCCGTGCGCGGCCGTTACGCGCTGGAACTGGATGGCCTCGGCAAGGCGCAGGTTCCCGCCGTCGATGCCATGAAGGTGCTGCGCCAGCTGCAGCAGAGTGGCCAGGACGTGTTCTACCGCAGTGACCAGCACTGGACCCAGCCGGCTGCCGATGCGGTGGCCAGTGCCGTGGCGACCAGGGTGAAGGAACAGGTACCGACCCTGGCGGGCCAGGCCGGCAGCGGCATGCCGTTGGGCAGTGAGATCAAGGAACGCCGCTTCGGCGATCTGGCCGAACTGTTCCTCACTGACGAGCAGCGCAAGGCGATCGGTCGCGACACCTTCACCGTGCGCCGCCAGGCCGATCAGCAGTCGTTGCTGGACGATGCCCCGGCGCCGGTGCACGTTACCGGGCACAGCATGGTCCAGCCGTACTTTGGTTTCCCGCAGAAGCTGTCCAACCTGATCGACCGCCCGGTATCGGTGAACTGGAAGCCGGGCAATGTCGGCCACTGGGTGGTGCTGCTGGAGTATCTGGAATCGCCCGAGTTCAAGCAAAACAAACCGCAGGTGCTGGTCTGGCAGATGTTCGAACCCTCCTATCCGCAGGGCCCGGATGCGCGCGGGCAGTGGGACAACGCCTCGATCATGACCGCCGAGCAATGGAAGGCGCGATTGCACAAGGCCGTGGGGCAGTAGACCAATGAGTGCCCGCCCCGGCGCACCGCCGCCTCTGCCACCCGCGGCGCCTCCTCGCGCGCATCGGCTGGCCGCCGTGGTGGTGGCCGCATTGTTGCTGGCAGGGCTGTGCGCCGGTGGCTGGATGCTGGCCCACGCGAGACTGCCGGCAGAGAAGCTGCTGCCGTCGCGCTGGGCCGACGGTGAAGCAGGCCAGGCGATCAACCAGGCACTGCGGCTGCCGATCCAGGCTGACGGTGACCGGATCAGTGCCGCGCTGCGCTACCGCCTGCTCGGTGATACCGGCGACCAGGTCGCGCTGGGTTGCCCGGACTGGCTGTTCTACCGCGACGGCCTGCGCCCACCGCCGGGCGCAGGCGCGGCAGTGTTCGGCCAGCGCGTGCGGCTGATGCGGCATTGGTCGCAGCAGCTGCAGGCACGGGGTGTGCAGCTGCTGGTCGTGGTGGTACCGGACAAATCGCGCATCGAGCAGGTACACACCTGTGGCCTGCGCTATTCGCAGCCGATGCGCGCGCGCTATGCGCAATGGCAGCAGGCGCTGGCCGCCGCCGGCGTGCCCGGCGTGGATCTGCTGCCGGTGCTGTCCGCGCAGGACGCGCCTTTGTTCTTCCGCACCGACGTGCACATGAACCGCATCGGCGCGCAGCGTGCGGCCGATGCAGTCAGCGCGGCCGCATTGCCATTGCTGGGCGGGCCGGGCACGCAGGCGTTCGAGGTGGGCCCGTTGGGTGCGCCACAACCGCGCATGGGCGACCTGATCGTGCTGGCCGGGCTGGAGCACGCGCCGCCAGCCTGGCGCCCTGCGCTGGATCAGGAAGCGGAGCAGGTAATCGCACCGATCCGCAGCGGCGGCCTGCTGGATGACACACCGCCGGTGGAAGTGTTGCTGCTGGGCAGTTCCAATGGACGCCGCAGCCTGTTCGCCGAACGCCTGGGCCGGGGCCTGGGCCGCGAAGTGTGGAACCAGAGCCTGGACGGTGGCCAGTTCTCCGGTGCGTTGCTGGCGGCATGGCCGCAGCAGGCCAGCTGGCCGCCGAGCCTGAAACTGGTGATCTGGGAATTCTCCGAAATGGCCCTGTCGCTGCCGCTGACCGAAGGCGAGCAGAAGGCACTGGCCGGTATCGACTGAGCGCCGACCGCCCATGCTCTTCAACTCCTTCCTGTTCCTGCTGGTGTTCCTGCCGATCGCACTGGGCGTGTACTACCTGGTGGGCGCACTGCAGCCGCGGCTGGCGGCATTGTGGCTGTGCGTGGCGTCCATCGTGTTCTACGGCTGGTGGAATCCGCAGTTCGTGATCCTGCTGGCCGGCTCGATCCTGTTCAACTACCTGGTCAGCCTGGTCATCCTGGCGCTGGCCGGGCGGCCGCGGCTGCAGTTGCTGGCCACTGCTTTCGGCGTCGCCGCCGACATCCTGCTGCTGGTGCATTACAAGTACTTCGCGGCGATGGTGAACTTCGTGCACGACCTGGGCCTGAATGTCGGCCCGATGGACACGCTGATCCTGCCGCTGGGCATCTCCTTCTTCACCTTTACCCAGATCGGCTACCTGCTGGACTGCCGCGCCGGCGTGGTCAACGACCGCAGCCCGCTCAGCTATGTGCTGTTCGTGACCTTCTTCCCGCACCTGATCGCCGGTCCGATCCTGCACCACAAGGAGATGATGCCGCAGTTCAGCAAGCGCGAAACCTATCGCTTCCAGGCCGAGAACCTGTCCATCGGCGGCATGCTGTTCGTGATAGGGCTGGCCAAGAAGGTACTGATCGCCGACCCGATGGCGCCGTATGCCGATGCCGGCTTCGCCGCGACCGGCGATGTGCAGTTCTGGGGCGCGTGGGCCACCGCGCTGACCTACGCGCTGCAGTTGTACTTCGATTTTTCCGGCTATTCGGACATGGCGCTGGGCCTGGCGCGCATGTTCGGCATCCGCTTCCCGCTGAACTTCAATTCGCCCTACAAGGCCACCAGCATCATCGATTTCTGGGCGCGCTGGCACATGACGCTCACCCGCTACATCACCGCCTACCTGTACTACCCGGTGGCGATGGCGGTGACCCGCTGGCGCAGCCGTCATGGACGGCCCACCGGCCCGGCGGCGGTGGCCAGCGCCGGTGGCTTCCTGTCGATGATCGTGCTGCCCACGGTCTGGGCGATGGGCCTTGCCGGCATCTGGCATGGCGCGGGCCTGCAGTTCCTGATCTTCGGCCTGCTGCATGCCGGCTACCTGGCGATCAATCACGCCTGGCGGGTGTTCGTGGGTGGGCGCAAACCGGCCGCGATGCGTACGCTCAATCCGCTCCAGCACGCGGGCTACCTGCTGCTGACCTTCGCCGCGGTGCTGGTCGCGCAGGCCTTCTTCCGCGCCGATGGCGTTCACGATGCCTGGCAGCTGGTGCAGGGCATGTTCGGCGTGCGTGGCTGGGAAGGCATCGAGCACCTCGGCCACGTTGGTGCGCTGGGCGTGGCCGATGGTCTGCGCCTGTTGATCGGCCATCACCTGCAGCTGCTTTACATCCTGGTTGCGCTGTCCATTGTCTGGCTGGCCCCGAACGCGCACCAGATCATGGGCGTGTACTCGCCCTCGCTGGCCAAGCCGAACCCGGCACCGCGCGCGTGGATGCGCTGGCAGCCGAACCTGGCCTGGCTGCTGTTGATGCTGGTGATGCTGGCGTTGTGCCTGCTCAACCTGCACAAGGAAACCCGTTTCCTCTACTTCCAGTTCTGACAAGGTGGATTCCAACATGGACAAGCAGACGATCCAGAGCCAGCTGATCGACATCATCGAAGCGGTGATCGGCACACGCGTGCAGCCTGACGAATACATGGAGTCGCTGTTCGATTCGATGTCCAAGGTGCAGCTGATGGTCGAGGTCAAGGACCGCCTGGGCGTGACCCTGCCGGTGGACGAGATCGACACCCTGGTGGACTCGGTGCAGGTGCTGGCGGATTACGTGGCCGCGCACCGTTCCCGCTGATCGTGGCCCGCCGGAGGTAGCGCCATGCACTTCGATTTCGACCACTGCCGTTTCACCGCCCAGGATGTCGCCCCGCAGGCCCCGGCGCTGCACACCGCCGATGGCGTGCTCGATTGGGCGGGGCTGCACCGCAGCACCCGGGACTGGATCGAACGCGCGCACGCGCATGGCGTGACGGAAGGCGATGCGCTGGTGATCTCCGGGCACAAGGAAGCACGGTTCGTGGTCGCCATGCTCGGCTGCCTGTGCATGGGCGTGACCTATGTGCCGGTGGACAACATCAACCCACCCGCGCGCCTGCAGCGCATCACCACGCTGGTGCGTGCACGTGCCATCTACGATGCAGTCACCGATGACTTCTTACGCGGTGCCGACGTGCCACAGCCACTGGCAGTGCCGGGGCTGGCCTACATCATGTTCACCTCCGGCAGCACCGGCGACCCGAAGGGTGTGCAGATCGGCCGTGACAGCGTGGCGCTGTTCACCGGCTGGATCCGCGACTGCCTGGCATTGGGGCCCGCGCCGGCCTTCATGAACCAGATGCTGTTCAGCTTCGACTTCTCGCTGTTCGACCTGTGCGGTGCGCTGGGGCTGGGTGGCTGCTGCGTGCTGTGCCCGCGCGATGTCATCACCAGCAGTGAGCACTTCATCGATCATCTGCGTGACTCCCGCGTGGCGGTGTGGGCGTCCACGCCCTCGTTCGTGCGTCAGCAGATGCTCAACCCACGGTTCGATGCAATGCATCTGCCGGACCTGCGTGTATTCGTGTTCGGCGCCGAATCGCTGACGCCGCGCGTCGCCGAAGAACTGTGGGCGCGTTTTCCACAGGTGCGCATCATCAATTCCTATGGGCCTACCGAAGCGACCTGTTCCACCACCTGGGTGGAGATCGATCCGCCGCTGCGCGCGGTCGCGCCCAATCCCTTCCCGATCGGCGTGGCCAAGCCCTATGCCGAGGTGTTCCTGCTCGACGGCGAAATCTGCATGTCCGGCGACCACGTGATGCGTGGCTATCTGGAACGGCCCGACCTGGATGCGGGCGTGTTGTTTGAACATCACGGCAAGCGCGCGTACAGAAGTGGCGACTTGGGCGACCAGGACGCACAGGGTCGGTTCTATTTCCGCGGCCGGCGCGATGATCAGATCAAGCTCAACGGTTATCGCATCGAACTGGCCGAGGTCGACGTCGGCCTGGCCCGGCTGCCCGGTGTGGTGGCTGGTGCGGCCGTGGTGCTGCGGAGACCGGACGGCAGCCTGGTGCGGATGATCGGTTTCGTCGAAACCGCACAGCCTGCATCGGGTGAACTGCAGCGCGTACCGGCGGCGCTGGCCGACTGGAAGGATCAGCTTGAACGCTACATGCCGCCCTACATGATTCCCTCCGAGCTGTTCGCCGTGGAGGCCCTGCCACAGACGATCAGCAACAAGGTCGATCGCAAGCAACTGGAGCAGCGTTACCAGACGCTGGCACGCACGCTCCGCACGACGGAGAAACCTGCATGAACATCCACCCGATGACATCGTTGATCGTTGCCACGCTGTTGTTTCCTGCAAGCGCGGCCGTCGCCCAGCAGGCCGCCCCGGAAGGTCGTCTGGCCCAGTTGTATGCGCCACGACCACCTGCCGGCTCGGCGTTCGTGCGTGTGCTCAACCCGGGACCGACCACGGTAGTGGCCGGTATCGCCAACGGTGCGGACCAGCGCGTGGGAGGGGCCACGCGCGCCACCCGCTATGCCATCGTCGAAGGCGGCAAGCCGTTTACTGTGCGCGTGGCCGGCGCGGCGCGCACGCAGGCGGCGGTGGCTGCGGGCAGCTTCAGCACGCTGGTGCTTGATGCAGCCGCCCCGGCCAAGCCGCTCACCGTTCTGGAAGACGGCGGCGGCAGCAGCGACGCATTGAAGGCCGAGATCCGCTTCTACAACCTGGCGGGCAACTGCACGCAGGGCACACTGGCGATGGCCGACAAGGGCGCCGTGGTGTTTCCTGCGGTGGCCGGCGGTCGCAGCGCCGCGCGCGGCATCAATCCGGTCAAGGCGCGGCTGGTGGCCCGCTGCGGTGGCAAGGACAGCGGGCCGCTGGAACTGCCGGCGCTGCAGCCTGGCGATCATTACAGCCTGTTCCTCACCGGCGGTGCCGCTGCGCCGGTGTTGCAGGGACAGCTCAGTGGTACCGATGCGGTGGGGCGCTGAGCCGATGTCCACACGGCCTGTCTTCCGCGATGATCATGATCTGTTCCGCGAACAGGTGCGCCGCTTCATCGATGAACACATCGCTCCGCACTACCTGCAGTGGGAACGCGAAGGCATCACCCCGCGCGCGCTCTGGCGTGCCGCTGGCCAGGCCGGGCTGCTCAACTGCCAGTTGCCCGAGCCCTATGGACTGGGCGGCGACCACGGCCACGCCGCCTGCGTGATCGAGGAACTGGCCCGCGCCAATTTCCTCGGCATCGGCTTTTCCATCCATTCGGACATGGTCGCGCCGTACCTGATGCAGTACGGCACCCCGGCCGCGCGCGACCGCTGGCTGCCGAAGATGGCCCGCGGCGAGGCGATTGGTGCGATCGCCATGACCGAGCCCGGTTCCGGCAGCGATCTGAAGACCCTGCGCACGCACGCCGAAGCGGTGGATGGTGGCTACCGGCTGAGCGGGCAGAAGACCTGGATCACCAATGGCAGCAATGCCGACGTCGCGGTGGTGGTCGCCACGGTCGCGCCGGAACTCGGCGCCGGTGGCTTGACCCTGTTCTGCGTGGACCTGCATGCGGCGGGCGTCGGCCGTGGCGCACCGATCGCGAAGGTCGGCCAGCATGCGCAGGACACTACCGAGTTGTTCTTCGAAGAGGTGTTTGTCCCTGCCGATCAACTGCTGGGCGAAGAACGCCGTGGTTTCGCCTGCCTTGAGGATCAGCTTGCGGCCGAACGCCTGGCCATCGCGCTGCGCGCCGCCGCCTCGGCGGAGGGCATGCTGGCCGAGACCGTGGCGTATGTGCAACAGCGCAAGGCATTCGGGCGACTGCTGATCGACCACCAGAACACCCGCTTCGTGCTGGCTTCGGCGGCTTCGCAGCTGGCCATGCTGCGGAGCTTCCTCGATCACTGCCTGGGCGAGCAGATGCAGGGCCGGCTGGCACCGACGCGCGCAGCGATGGCCAAGCTCAACGCCACCGAACTGCAGGGCAGGATACTGGACGACCTGCTGCAGCTGCATGGAGGCTATGGCTACAGCAGTGAATATGGCATCGGCCGTGCCTGGGCCGATGCGCGCGCGCTGCGCATCTTCGGCGGCACCAGCGAAATTCTGCGCGACATCATCGGCCGCGCGTTGTAACAACCAAAAAGGGGACGGAGGGGATTAAGTCGTTTGTGCCATAAACGACTTAATCCCCTCCGTCCCCTTTTTGCGTGCCGGCTCCGGGCTCAGATTCCCCAGCGCTTGCGCAGTGCCTCCCCTTGCGGCGTGTCCTGCGACAGCCAGGGGTCCAGCGCATACACCAGCACATGCTGCGCGCCACTATCGCGCGCCCATGCCAATTGCCGCTGGATGCGCGCGGCATCGGCCGTCTCGCCCTTGAAGGCGCTGCCATAGGCTGCGCTGCCGGGCAGCTCGCGGAACAGCTCGACGATGGCATCGAAACCGATGTCGTGTGCATGGAAATGGTCGAGCAGCGGCTGCAGCTGCTGCACATTGCCGGCGCCGGCCACACCCACGCCATCCTGCACCATCGGCCGCAGCGTGGCCTGTGCCAGCACTGCCTGCCACATCGTGACCAGGTTGCCCGTAGTCTGCAGGCGACTGAAGTAGCACGAGATCGCGCAGTCACCGCCGCGCGCGCTGGCGGCCTGCTGCAGTCCGTGCAACCACTGCGCCAACCACTGCTGGCGCGCCGGATCGGCCCAGTGGTACTGCTCCAGTTCGTAGGGCACGTACCAGCCATCGAAGGCGGGTTGTTTCGACCACGGTGCCTGCGCCAACCAGCCCCGTGCCTGCGCCAGGCTGTCGGCCAGGAACGCCTGCAGCGTGGCATCGTCGGCGCCGATGGCCTGCCACCAGCGCTGCTGGAACGGCAAGCCGACGCGGATGCGGATGTTGGTCTGGCTGGCGGCGGCAAACAGCTGCTGCAGGCTGCTGTCAGGCAGCGACCAGTCGCCCTCGTTGCCACCGATGATGCCGGTCCACTGCAGCACCAGTTGCCGGCAGCCCAGCGTGTGCGCCAGCTTCAGGGAACGCTGCCAGTCGGCCAGGCCCCACTGCAGGTGGCTGCGCCAGGGCTGCAGGAAGGTGCCATCCACCTGCACCGGCAACGAGCAGCCGGGCAGGGTGGCCAGCGCCCCAGCCAGCGGTGCCAGCAATGCCGCGCGCAGCAGGCGACGGCGAAGTGGTGATGACGGATCGGCGGACAGGGCAGGCGCATCCATGTCCGCATCATCCCAGAGCGCCGTGCGCGGCAGGTGAACCGCACCCGTAGTGCCGGCCGCTGGCCGGCATCGATTACCGCTTATTCCAGCGCGTAGCGCAGGGTGAACAGTACTGCGACCAGCCACACCGCCGGGTGCACTTCGCGCCAGCGGCCGGTGCCGGCCTTCAGCACGGCATAGGCGATGAAGCCGAAGGCCAGGCCATTGGCGATGGAGTAGGTGAACGGCATCGCCAGCGCGCACAGTGCCGCCGGCACCGATTCGGTCAGGTCGCTCCAGTCCACTTCCACCAGTTCGCGCAGCATCAGCCCGGCCACGAACAGCAGGGCCGGTGCGGTGGCATAACCAGGCACCATCGCCGCCAGGGGCGAGAACAGCAGGGCGGCCAGGAACAGCGCCGATACCACCAGCGCGGTCAGGCCGGTGCGGCCGCCCACCTGCACGCCCGAGGCGCTTTCGGCGAAGGCGGTGGTACTGCTGGTGCCGAGCAGCGAACCGGCCACGATGGCCGTGCTGTCGGCCAGCAGTGCGCGGCCGAAGCGCTTCTGCGCACCTGGCAGCTTCAGCAGGCCGGCGCGGCCGACCACGCCATACAGCGTGCCGGTGGCATCGAACACCTCCACCAGTACGAACACCAGCACCACCTGCAGCAGTACCGCGATCGGTGCGCCGCCGTCGTGGTGCAGCAGCCCGGGCAGGTCCAGCTGCAGGAAGGTCGGCGCCAGGCTCGGCGGCAACGACACCAGCCCCTGGTACTGCACATCGCCCAACGCCCAGCCGGCGGCGGTCACCGCCAGGATGCCGATCAGGATCGCACCACGGATGCGGCGCGCTTCCAGCACCGCGATCAGCAGGAAGCCGGCCAGCGCCAGCAGCGGCGGTGCAGTATTCAGCGGACCCAGCGCCACCAGCGTGTCTTCGTTGCCGACGATCACGCCGGATTTCTGCAGCGCGATGATCGCCAGGAACAGGCCGATGCCGGCCACGATCGCCGAACGCAGCGAGGCCGGGATACCCGACACCAGCCATGCGCGGACACCGGTCAGCGACAGCACCAGGAACACCAGGCCGGAAATGAACACCGCGGCCAACGCCTGCTGCCACGGCAGGCCAGCGGCGCCGACCACGGTGAAGGCGAAGAACGCGTTCAGGCCCATGCCCGGTGCCATGCCGACCGGGAAGTTGGCCGCCAGCGCCATCACCGCCGAACCCAGCGCGGCGGCCAGGCAGGTGGCCACGAACACCGCACCTGCATCCATGCCGGTGGTGCCCAGGATCTCCGGGTTCACGAAGACGATGTAGGACATCGTCAGGAAGGTGGTGACACCGGCCAGCAGCTCGGTGCGCACGGTGGTGCCGTGCTGCTGCAGCTGGAACAGGCGTTCTAACAGGGACATGGGGGTTCTCACGATGGCGTCGCCAGCAAGCGGGCGACCCACAAAAGGAGAAAGGCCGCGCGAGCGCGGCCTTTCCTGTTGCCTTACTTCAGCGCCTTGAAGCGCAGGCGCTTCGGCGCAGCGTCGTCGCCCATGCGGCGGCGCTTGTCTTCTTCGTACTCGCGGTAGTTGCCCTGGAAGAACTCCACGTGCGAATCGCCTTCGAACGCCAGGATGTGGGTCGCGATGCGATCCAGGAACCAGCGGTCATGCGAGATGACGAAGGTGTTGCCCGGGAACTCCAGCAGCGCATCTTCCAGTGCACGCAGGGTTTCGATGTCCAGATCGTTGGACGGTTCGTCGAGCAGCAGCACATTGCCACCCTGCAGCAGGGTCTTGGCCATGTGCAGGCGGCCACGCTCACCACCGGACAGCGAACCCACCATCTTCTGCTGGTCCTGGCCCTTGAAGTTGAAGCGGCCGATGTAGGCGCGCGACTGGATCTCGATGCCGTTGATGTTGAGGATGTCCAGGCCGCCGGCGATTTCCTGGAAGACGTTGTGGTTGCCTTCCAGCGCGTCGCGGCTCTGGTCCACGTAGGACAGCTTCACGGTCGGGCCGACCACGATCTCGCCGGTATCCGGCTTTTCCTTGCCGGTGATCATCTTGAACAGGGTCGACTTACCGGCACCGTTCGGGCCGATGATGCCGACGATGGCGCCGGCCGGCACCAGGAAGTTCAGGTTGTCGAACAGCAGGCGATCGCCGAACTTCTTGGAGACATTCTTGAACTCCATCACCGCATTGCCCAGGCGCTCGCCCGGCGGGATGAAGATTTCATTGGTCTCGTTGCGCTTCTGGTAATCAACCGACTGCAGCTCTTCCAGGCGGGCCAGACGGGCCTTGCCCTTGGTACGGCCACCCTTGGCGTTCTGGCGCGACCACTCCAGTTCCTTCTGGATCGCCTTCTGGCGAGCCTTTTCCTGGTTGTCTTCCTGCTTCAGGCGCTCATCCTTCTGGGTCAGCCAGTCGGTGTAGTTGCCCTTCCACGGAATGCCGCGGCCGCGGTCAAGTTCCAGGATCCACTCGGCGGCGTTGTCCAGGAAGTAGCGATCATGGGTGACCGCCACGACGGTGCCGGTGTAGCGCGCCAGGAACTGCTCCAGCCATTCCACCGACTCGGCGTCGAGGTGGTTGGTCGGTTCGTCGAGCAGCAGCATGTCCGGCTTCTGCAGCAGCAGGCGGCACAGCGCCACGCGGCGCTTCTCACCACCGGACAGCTTGCCGACGACGGCGTCCCACGGCGGCAGGCGCAGCGCGTCGGCGGCCACGTCCAGCTGGTTTTCCAGGGTGTGTGCATCACCGGCGGCCAGGATCGCCTCCAGGCGCTCCTGTTCCTTGGCCAGCGCGTCGAAGTCGGCGCCTTCCTCGGCATAGGCGGCGTACACCGCGTCCAGCGCGGCCTGTGCCTGCAGCACTTCGCCCACGCCTTCCTCGACCGCTTCACGCACGGTCTTGGTCGGGTCCAGTTCCGGTTCCTGCGCCAGGTAGCCGACCTTGATGCCGGCCTGCGGGCGGGCTTCGCCCTCGAAATCGGTGTCCACGCCGGCCATGATCTTCAGCACGGTGGACTTGCCGGCGCCGTTCAGGCCCAGCAGGCCGATCTTCGCGCCCGGGAAGAAGGACAGCGAGATGTCCTTGATGATCTGCCGCTTGGGCGGGACCACCTTGGACACGCGGTTCATGGTGTAGATGTATTGCGAGGACATGAGGTCTCCGTAGGCGCGACCCTGCGCCCGACCCGTCACGGGGAACTTCCCGTTGCGGCAGCGGGCACAGACTGAATGGAATACCCCCAATTATAGCCGGAACCGGTTCCGGCCCGCGCTGCTGCAAGTGCCCGGGACTGGCCGGGGCCTGAATACCCGGTCACAGTCCTGCGGCGGGAAGCGTTTCCAGCCGGAAACGGTTCAGATCGGGTGCGCAATATGGTCTCACCACTCACCCAAGCAGAGGTCTGACATGCGCATCAATCGAGTAATGGCCGGAGCTGTGGCCTCTGTGCTGGCATTCGGCGCCGTCGCCCCGGCCTTCGCCGACAACGACCATCGTGGCCGTGATCACGACCGCCGCGAGTGGCGCGAAGACCGCCGCGAATGGCGGCAGGACCGCCGCGACTGGGAACGCGACCGCCGCGAGGCCCGGCGCGACTGGCACCGCGACCACGACCGCTACTATCGCCCGGCGCCGCCGCGGGTGGTGTACCGCCCGGCACCGCCGCCGCCGCGTTATGGCTGGCGCGTGGGCTACCCGTACCGCAACTACTACTCCGGACCGGTCTACGTGGTGAACGACTACCCGCGCTACCACCTGCGCCGCCCGCCGTACGGCCACCAGTGGATCCGCGATGACCGCGGCAACATGCTGATGGTGGCCATTGCCACCGGCGTGATCGCCCAGTACGTGCTCAGCGGCCGTTGAACATCGCGGTCGGGGCCGGATCCCTTTCCAGCGGAAAGGCCCTGACCCCACGAAAGAAACCATACGGGGCCGGATTCCTTCGCGAACGCCGGCCCCGGTTCGTTTCGGCCCCAGCGGGCCGGTGCGGGGCTACAATCGGGGGCTGAAGTCGTACCCCTTTCCCTGCCTGCTGGAGTACCCGATGTTCCCGCGTGACGTCCGCATCGAATCCTACGATCCCGAACTGGCCAAGGCCATCGCCGCTGAGACCCAGCGCCAGGAAGACCACGTCGAGCTGATCGCCAGCGAGAACTACACCAGCCCGGCAGTGATGGAAGCCCAGGGCAGCCAGCTGACCAACAAGTACGCCGAAGGCTACCCGGGCAAGCGCTACTACGGTGGCTGCGAATACGTGGACATCGCCGAGCAGCTGGCGATCGACCGCCTCAAGCAGCTGTTCGGCGCGGACTATGCCAACGTGCAGCCGCACAGCGGCTCGCAGGCCAACCAGGCCGTGTACTTCGCGCTGCTGCAGCCGGGTGACACCATCCTCGGCATGAGCCTGGCCCACGGCGGCCACCTTACCCACGGTGCCAAGGTCAATGCCTCCGGCAAGCTGTTCAACGCCGTGCAGTACGGTGTGAACGACCAGGGCCTGATCGATTACGACGAAGTCGAGCGCCTGGCCCTGGAGCACAAGCCGAAGATGGTCGTGGCCGGCTTCTCGGCCTACTCGCAGGTGATCGACTGGGCGCGCTTCCGCGCCATCGCCGACAAGGTCGGTGCCTATCTGTTCGTCGACATGGCCCACGTCGCCGGCCTGGTCGCCGCTGGCGTCTACCCGAGCCCGCTGGAACACGCCCACGTGGTCACCTCGACCACCCACAAGACCCTGCGCGGCCCGCGCGGCGGCATCATCGTCGCCAAGGGCGCCGACGAGGACCTGGTCAAGAAGCTGCAGTCGATCGTGTTCCCGGGTATCCAGGGCGGTCCGCTGATGCACGTCATCGCCGGCAAGGCCGTGGCCTTCAAGGAAGCACTGGAGCCGGGCTTCAAGGCCTACCAGCAGCAGGTGGTGAAGAACGCCCAGGCGATGGCCAATACGCTGATCGCGCGCGGCTACAAGATCGTCTCCGGCGGCACCCAGAACCACCTGATGCTGGTCGACATGATCGGCAAGGACGTGTCCGGCAAGGATGCGGAAGCCGCGCTGGGCAAGGCCCACATCACCGTCAACAAGAACTCGGTGCCGAACGACCCGCGTTCGCCGTTCGTGACCTCGGGCCTGCGCCTGGGTACCCCGGCGGTCACCACCCGTGGCTACGTCGAACAGGACTGTGTGGATCTGGCCAACTGGATCGCCGATGTGCTCGACGCGCCGGCTGATGAAGCGGTCATCGCCCGCGTGCGCGACGCGGTCAGCGCGCAGTGCCGCAAGTACCCGGTCTACGGCTGATCGAACCAGGGGTCGGATCCCTTTCCGGACGGGAAGGGCTCTGACCCCGCCACCAGGAATCCCGCGCATGGATGAAAGCGGACACAAGCGCATGGTGGCGGTTGGCGGTCTGTTGCTGGGCCTGCCCGCACTTGCTGCCGGCGGGACCGTCGCGGTGCTGGGGCTGATGGTCGTGGCGGACGGAAAGTATCTGTCCGGCAACGAACCCACCGTGCTGCTGCTGTGGTCGTCGGGCGGCGTCATCGGCCTGCTGTCGTGGTTGTGGCTGAGCGGTGTGTTCCTGCGCCGTGGCCGCGCCGGCCTGCGGCAATCATCGCCTGCGCCATGGCTGGGGTTGCTGATGGGCGCTCTGGCGGCGTTGGCGGTGGTCGCCGTCACACTGCACCTCGTGTTCAAGCAGGGCGAATTCGCCCTGCTTGCCTACCTCGGATTGGGCCCGCCGTTTCTGTTGCCGGCCGCGCATCTGGCGTGGCTGCGCTGGGGCCGGACTGCCCTTGGAGCCGGCAAGGCAGGTTGAGCCGCCGGTCGGGCGCTCGGTTGGGCCGCTGCGCAGGCACTTTCGCGCAGACAGCATTTGCTGCTTCGGCCCTTCTCAGGTACCGTTGCGACGCTGCCATGACCGTGGCAGCAGGTATTCCCCTGAGCCAGGCGTTCCATGCACTGCCCCTTCTGCCAACATGCCGATACCCGGGTCATCGACTCGCGCGTCTCTGAAGACGGCGCGACGATCCGACGTCGGCGTGAGTGCGAGGCCTGCAATGAGCGTTTCAGTACTCTGGAGACGGTGGAGTTGAAGCTGCCGGCCATCGTCAAGAGTGATGGCACCCGCGAGGCGTTCGACGCGCGCAAGGTACGCGCCGGCTTCGATCGCGCGCTGCAGAAGCGTGCGGTACCGGAAGACAAGATCGAAGCGGCGGTGCGCGCGGTGGTCCACCAACTGCGCATCAGTGGTGAGCGCGAAGTGCCCTCGATCAAGGTCGGTGAGTTCGTGATGAACGAACTGCGCAAGCTTGATCACGTCGGCTACGTGCGTTTCGCTTCGGTGTACCGCAGCTTCGAGGACGTGGCCGATTTCCGCGAGGAGATCGAGAAGCTCGAGCGCGACCTGCCCTCCAGCACCGAACAGCTGCAGCTGCTGGGCGACGTGATCGCCCTGACCAAGAAAAAGAAGGGTTGACCGGCTCCATCCACGCATGGCGTGGATCTACTTTGCTCTGGTGGGTGCCAACCTTGGTTGGCATGGAGATCTCCATCCACGCATGGCGTGGATCTACCCCGGCCTGTCCAACCGCGGCATAAGGTAGCGCCGGGACATGCCCGGCGGGATCGACAGCGCTACCATGGCGGCATGAGCACTTCGTTCTCCGTCCTCGATCACCTGCACATGGCCAACGCACTGCGTCTGGCCGAGCGTGCTGCCTACACCACCCGCCCGAACCCGATGGTCGGCTGCGTGATCGCCCATGGCGAACGCGTGGTCGGGCAGGGCTGGCACCAGCGTGCCGGTGGCCCGCATGCCGAAGTATTCGCCCTGCGCGAGGCCGGTGGCGAAGCACATGGCGCCACCGCCTACGTCACCCTGGAGCCCTGCGCGCACTACGGGCGCACGCCGCCGTGCGCGCTGGCCCTGATCGAAGCGGGCGTGTCGCGTGTTGTTGCCGCGATGCGCGACCCATTCCCGAAGGTGGATGGCGGTGGCTTCGACCTGCTGCGCAACGCCGGTATCGAGGTTGCCGAAGGGCTGATGGCTGCGCAGGCCCGTGAGCTCAACAAGGGCTTCCTGTCCCGTGTGGAGCGTGGCCGTCCGTGGCTGCGGGTGAAACTGGCATCGAGTCTGGATGGTCGCACCGCCATGGCCGATGGCAGCTCCAAGTGGATCACCGGCGCGGCGGCGCGCGAGGATGTGCAGCATTGGCGTGCGCGCGCAGGCGCGATCCTGACCGGTGCTGACACCGTGATCGCCGACGACCCGATGCTGACCGTGCGCCTGGCCGATACCGAAGTGATGCCGCCACTGCGCGTGGTACTCGACTCGCGTCTGCGTTCGCTGGAATGCGGTCGTGTGCGCGAGGGCGGAGCACCGACGCTGTACCTGCACGATGCGATGGTCAGCCCGCCCGACGCAGCCGACGCGGCATTCGCCAGCGTGACGGTGCGTCACGGTCACCTTGATCTGGGCGCAGTGTTGGCGTTGCTGGCCGAACGCGGCATCAACGAAGTGCATACCGAAGCCGGCGCGACATTGGCCGGTGCGCTGCTGCGCGGTGGTTGGGTGGACGAACTGCTGCTGTACCAGGCGCCCACGCTGCTGGGCGACAGCGGCCGGCCTTTGCTGGCCGGTCTGGGCATTGATGCCATGGACCAGCAGCGTCGCCTGCGCGTAGTGGATCAACGCCAGGTGGGCGACGATCTGCGGTTGCTTCTGCGGCCCTGATACGTTTCACGCGCTTCCTGCATGCCCGGGCTTCTACTCCGGGAATGTCAGCAGCAGCTCGACCCACTGGTGCATCGGCGGCAGGTCCTGTGCCGCCCAGACATCCTCCTCGTTGAGCCGTGCCATGACCACGTTGCCGGCATGGACGCGCTTGGGAGCCCGTTGCAGCAGGGCGATCGCTTCGTGAACCGCTGCCAGTTCGCCCTCATCACCCGGCTCGCGAACCGCGTCGTCCGGCGTGCTTTCCTTTATCGCCGCGTAGTCGGGTACCTGGCAGGCATAGGCAACGATGGCGATCTGGATGTCGTCACCGTCGCGGCGTTCGCTGCCCGTGCTGCGGCAGTGGCTCTGCCGCAGCGCCAGCGCCACCTGGCGCGAAAGTTCGCGGCCAGCGCGCGTGCGCTCGTTGTCCGGCGGAGCGTCGCCAACGACCATCCGGTCCACCGCATCTTCCCAGCGTTCGGTGCGCAATGGCATGCCGGTCAATGCGGCTACCTGTGCCTCGGCATCGGCGTCACCTTCCAGCATGAACCGCGCGAACAGGTCGAAGCTCTGTTCCGGTGTCGGCACCGGTGCCTGCGCAGAGGCAGCTGAAGCAACCAACAGCAGCAAGCACAGCAGGCGCGGCATCATCCGGCCTCGTCGGGCAGGTGTTCATTCCATTCGAAGAATGGCAGGAACGCGTCGGCAACCGCGCTCAACAGTGGCGTTGGGTTGCCGATGCGCCAGGCGGCGCCGTCATGGTCGCGATGGAATGACATGCCAATGATCCTCTCGTGATCCGGTGCCACCGAAATCATCCGGGTGTACGCCGCTGCCAGCGGTATTGCCATCTGCGGCCGGTGTGGTCCATTGAACGGCACCGGATGCTGTCGATACACCGGCAGCAATGCGCTCAGATCGGGCAGGCGGCAACGGAAGGTGACGTCGGCAATTCCGGCCTGCGGGTAGCGCACGCTGTCGGTGCTGCAATGGACCGATCGCTGCCGCGTGCGCACGGCTGCGGCGGCCTGCGGCCAATCGGCCAGTTCGGGCGCCTGCTCCAGGTGGCTCATCGTTGCCAGCGCGGCAGCGATTGCCGGTCCATTGTCGCTCCGCAGATAGCGTGCCAGCGTCGCCTGCGCGTCGTCGTCGCCGTGCACGATCACCTGCGCATACAGGTCGAATACCTGCATGGATGGATCGGCAGCAGCCTGTGCCGCAACCGGGGCGAGCAGCATCGCGGCCAGCCCCAGGTGCTTCAACGCAGCCATGTCACGCGCATTCGTCGGTCCACATCATCTCGGCGATCGGGCGCAGTGCCTTGCACTCCTGCGTCATTTCCTCGGGCGACTGCACCTGTGCCTTGGCCTTCAGTTCCTCGGCCATGGCATCTACGCCGCTGACCTGGTCCGGGGCGATCTTCGCCACGCATGCGCGGTGCTGCTGCAGCAGCAGGTCGCAACCGGGCACGCCGGTGACCTTCGGCGCCTTTGCAGCTTCGGCGTCCTGCAGCCAATCCTCGAACGGCGCCAGCTGGCCCAGCACCGGGCCGACCAGATCATCGAAGTTGCCGCTGTACCAGTAGGCATTGTCCTTGGCGGTGTACAGGGTCAGGGTGCCGGTCACCGGGCGTCGCGTGCCGCTCTGCAACGCCTTGGTGTAGGCCTCGGTGAAGCGGGTGCGGGTGGCGGGCGATCCATCGCTCAGGCTGGCGGCGAACAGCGGGCGCACACTGGACAGATCGACCAGCTGGCAGCTGAAGTCGACCTTGGCGATCTTCTGGTCGTCCACGTACTCGTTGTCCTCCACGCTGCTGCGCGTGGCGCGGCACTGCGAGCCCTTCAGCGCGGTGGCGTACAGCGCCTCGGCGGCTGCCGGGTCGACCTTGGCGCCGGTGGTGGCCAACACCGTCAGCCACGGCTCGGACAGCGCCTTGGCCAGGCCACCCGGGGTCGGGGTCAACGCGTCTTCGCCGCTGAAGGCCGGCTTCAATGCTTCGTTGAGGCTGCGCGTGGCGGCGGCATCGTCTTCCAGCAGCGCGCGCGCGTACAGGTCGAACGTCTGTTCCGGCGTCAGCGCGGCTGGCGCGGCGCTGGCGAACATCGGAGCGAACAGCAGGGCCGAGGCCAGCAGGGTGCGCAGAGGGGTGTTCATCATGGGAATTCCTGTTCCAGAAGCGCGCAAGCCTAGCGCATCCACGCGCACGTTCGATGGCGTCATGTGATCACGTGCCGGTGCGCGCGGGCCAAAAAAACAGGCCCCTTTCGGGGCCCGTTCGATCGCACGACGACGATCGGGCAATCAGAAGCTGGCGCGGACGCCGGCGGAGTACTGGGTGACGTCGCGGTAGCCGGAGATCTCGCCCACCAGACCCCAGGTCTTGGTGAAGTTGATCTGGCCGCCGACGGTGCCGACCCAGGTGCCCTTGAAGTTGTTGCCACCGTCCATGTAGCCGGCCTTGGCCCAGGCTTCGGTCATGCGCGACGGCTTGCCGCGGATACCCATAGTGACGCGGCCCAGGTTGCTGTGGTCCTTGCCGTGGTAACGAACGCCGTCATAACGCAGGGTCGATTCGGCGTTCTGGCGCACCCAGGCGGCATCGGCGGTGAAGTCCAGGCGGTCGGTCCACGGCATGTGGTAGCCGATACCCAGCTCCGGCTGGTTCAGTTCCAGCTTCAGCGAGTCTTCGCCGTAGTGACGGGTCTTGCTGGTGCGCGACCAGCCACCGAACACGTAGACCTGCTCGGCCAGCGCGACCGAACCACGCAGATAGCCACCGTCGACCTTCGGGTCGTCCAGTGCGTTGTCGTCAACCTTGACCTGCGTCCAGCCGCCTTCAACGTAGGTGTAGCTCAGGGCTTCGGCCGAAGCCGAGAACGGGGCGGCGGCCAGCAGGGCGGCCACGATCAGGATCTTGCGCATGGGAATTCCTGTGAATTTCAGTCCATTGGCGGGCCTGCCCTTGCGGCTGCCCGTGGCGACCTCATGTCGTCCGACCGCCGAGTTTAATGAAAGTTTTACGAAAGGCCAGCCGCTGGTGACCCTGCGCCTGTCATAACGAGAACCCAGTCACAACTGAACGGTAGCCAGCCGGGGCCGCCCCGGCCCCGCAGAGGGGGCTGCTACACTACCCGGGCCGGTTCGCCGGTACACAAACGTCTTCAGGGCGGGGTGCGATTCCCCACCGGCGGTAGGTGCGCAAGCACGAGCCCGCGAGCGCCCCGGCCTTACCGTCGGGGGTCAGCAGATCCGGTCCAATGCCGGAGCCGACGGTCATAGTCCGGATGAAAGAAGACGGTGCTACAGGGCCTTTGCGGCCCTGCGCCCGCCTGTTTGCCTTGCGGCGTTTTTCGCTCACTTTTCGCGGAGAACGTTACTTGTTTACTGGAATCATCGAAGGCGTCGGCCGTCTGGCCGCTCGCGAATCCATCGGCGGCGATGTCCGCTTCACCTTCAATGTCGGGAATCTGCCGTTCGACAACGTGCAGATGGGCGAGAGCATTGCCATCAACGGCGTCTGCCTCACCGTCATCGCGTTCGATGCCAGCAGCTTCCAGGCTGATGCCTCCACCGAGACCCTGGGCCTGACCACGCTGGGCCAGCTGGGCGAAGGGGCGGTCATCAACCTGGAGCGTGCCATGCGCCCGACCGACCGCCTTGGCGGCCATCTGGTCAGCGGCCACGTCGACGGTCTCGGCCAGGTGCTGTCCATCCATGAAGACGCACGTGCCCAGCGCTGGCGTTTCGCTGCACCGGCCGCGCTGCGTCGCTACATCGCCAAGAAGGGCTCGATCTGCGTGGACGGTGTCAGCCTCACCGTCAACGAAGTGGACGGCGAAGGCTTTGAAGTCGCCCTCATCCCGCACACCGTGGCCAACACCGCCTTCTCCGCCGCAGGCGTGGGCAGCGCGGTCAATCTTGAAATCGATCTGGTCGCCCGCTACGTCGAGCGGTTGATCAGCGTGCCGACCAACGGTCAGCACCCGCAGGGAGATGCAGCATGAATTTCGCCCCGATTCCGGAAATCCTGGAAGACATCCGCCTGGGCCGCATGGTGGTCATCGTCGATGACGAAGACCGCGAGAACGAAGGCGACCTGATCATGGCCGCCGAGCTGGTCAAGCCGTCGGACATCAACTTCATGGTCACCCACGGCCGAGGCCTGGTGTGCCTGCCGCTGACCCGCACCCGCGCCGCCGACCTCGGCCTGGCGCCGATGGTGCAGGCCAATACCGCGCAGTTCCAGACCAACTTCACGGTCAGCATCGAGGCCGCCGAGGGCGTCACCACCGGCATCTCCGCGCATGACCGTGCGCATACCATCCGCACCGCGGTGAAGCCCAACGCCCGACCGTCGGACCTGCACCAGCCGGGCCACATCTTCCCGCTGATCGCCCAGCCCGGCGGCGTGCTGACCCGCGCCGGCCACACCGAAGCCGGCGTGGACCTGGCCATGTTGGCCGGGCTGGAGCCGGCCGGCGTGCTGGTGGAAATCCTGAACCCGGATGGCAGCATGGCGCGCCGCCCGGAACTGGAAGTGTTCGCCCGCGAGCACGGCCTGAAGATGGGCTCCATCGCCGACCTGATTGCCTACCGCCTGGCCACCGAAAAGACCGTCGAGCGCGTCGATGAGCGCGAGATCGACACGGAGTTCGGCCCGTTCAAGCTGGTCACCTACCGCGACCGCATCGCCCACGACCTGCATTTCGCCCTGGTCCGTGGCACCCCGGATGCCGACACCCCGACGCTGGTGCGGGTGCAGGTGGAAAATCCGTTGGCCGATCTGCTGCATTGGCGCCGGGATGACTTCGGCGTGGCCGCCACCGATGCCCTGCGCGCGATCGATGCCGAAGGCGCGGGCGTGATGGTGGTCTTGCAGGCCCCGCGCGATGGCGAAGCCCTGCTGGCCCGCCTGCGCCAGCAACCGGCGCCAGTGGTGCCGGGCAAGGACAAGGATGTGGGCCAGTGGCGCCGCAATGGTGCCGGCGCGCAGATCCTGTCCGACCTGGGCCTGGGCAAGCTGCGCGTGTTGGGCACCCCACGCCGCCAGATCGGCCTGGCCGGGTATGGCCTGGAGGTGGTGGAGACGGTGACCCCGTAACCTGCCGCTGCACATGGGATCGGTAGTGCCGGCCGCTGGCCGGCAACACACGCCCCGGGATTGCCGGCCAGCGGCCGGCACTACCGGTGGGTGCCGACCGTTGGTCGGCACGCCCCGCAGGCCCCCGCCAGCCACGGCCGGGGGCCATCCACGCTAGAATTACCCCTTAATCGAATCCCCAAGCCGCATATGAGCCACTACGAAGGTGATCTTCGCACTCCCGAGTCGGCGCGCTTTGCCATCCTGGCCAGCCGCTGGAATGCCCGCATCACCGACGCGCTGGTCGCGGGCGCGCGCCTGAGCCTGGCCGGCAACGGCATCACCGAAGCCAACATCGACGTGATCCGCGTGCCGGGTGCCTGGGAACTGCCGCTGGTGGCCGCACGCCTGGCCGCCGCCCACGAACACGCCGCCATCCTCACCCTGGGCTGCGTGATCCGTGGCGACACCCGCCACTACGAACACGTGGCCGACCGCTGCGCCGAGGGCCTGATGCGCGTGCAGCTGGATTTCGGCGTGCCGGTGCTGAACGGTGTGCTGGCGGTGGAACGTGCTGAAGACGCCGAGGCCCGCGCAGGCGGCAGCCACGGCAACAAGGGCGAGGAAGTCGCACTCGCCGCATTGGAAATGGTCAACCTTCTGGAGCAGCTGCCATGAACAAGAACACCCAGGGCAAGCCCTCCGGTAAACCCGTCCGCCGTGATGGCGTCGATCCGGTGCTGCGCTCGCGCGCGCGCCGTCGTGCCGTGCAGGCCATCTACGCCTGGCAGATCTCCGGCGGCAACGCGCAGTCGCTGATCGCCCAGTTCGCCCACGAGCAGGCCCGCGAAATCGCCGACCTGGCGTACTTCGAAGCGCTGGTGCATGGCGTGCTCGACAACCGTCGTGACATCGATGAAGCGCTCGGCCCGTACCTGGACCGTGGCATCGAAGAAGTGGACGCGATCGAACGCGCGGTGGTGCGTCTGGCTGCCTACGAGCTGCGTTACCGCCTGGACGTGCCGTACCGCGTGGTGATCAACGAAGCCATCGAATCGGCCAAGCGTTTCGGTTCCGAGCATGGCCACACCTACGTCAACGGCGTGCTCGATCGTGCCGCCGTGGAATGGCGCAAGGTCGAATCGGGTCACTGACCCGCCTGTGCCCGCCTTGAGCGGGTCTGGACGCTTCCGGGTAGGTGCCAACCTTGGTTGGCACGGTTGGGATCCTGCCTTGGTGGGGTCGACTGTTGGTCGACCGCCTTTCGAACAGCGGTCTTGATGTCGGACGGGAGAGCAGTCGACTGACAGTCGACTCTACCCAGCCGGTTTACCCATTCGGCACGATTCATCCGCGCCCGCCGCCCATCCATGCAACCCGCCGGAGCGCCCCATGTCCCTGGCCGAATTCGCCCTCATCGACCGCATCCGCGCCCGCACCCTCGAGCGCGACGACGTCCTGCTTGGCATCGGTGATGACGCCGCGCTGCTGCAGCCGCGCCCGAACGAACAGCTGGTGGTCACCGCCGATACGCTGAACAGTGGCGTGCATTTCCCTGCGGAAACGCCGGCCTTCGATATCGGCTGGAAGACGCTGGCCGTCAATCTGTCCGACCTCGCCGCCATGGGCGCGCGCCCGGCGTGGTGCACGCTGGCGTTGTCGTTGCCGGAAGCCACCGAAGACTGGATCGAATCTTTCGCCGATGGCTTCTTCGCGCTGGCCGACCAGCACGACATCGCCTTGATTGGTGGCGACACTACGCGCGGTCCGCTGTCGCTGTCGGTGACCGCGATGGGTCAGGTCGGCCGTGGCCAGGCGCTGCGCCGTGACCGCGCGCAGGTGGGCGACGACATCTGGGTCAGCGGCACGCTCGGCGATGCGGCCGGTGCGCTGCGCCTGTGGCAGCAGGGTGCATTGAACGTGGCCACCGCCACCCTGCTGGCCGACTACGAAAGCCTGCGCCTGCGCCTGCTGCGTCCCACCCCACGTGTCACCCTGGGCCTGCGCCTGCGTGCGTTCGCGCATGCGGCCGTGGATATCTCCGATGGCTTGCTGGCCGACCTTGGTCACATCGCTGCACGCAGCGGCGTGCGCGCCGAAGTCGATGCCGATGCGTTGCCGATCTCGCCGGCGCTGCGCGAACTACTGGGCCGCGATGTTGCCCGTGAGTGCGCGCTGCACGGTGGCGACGATTACGAACTGTGTTTCACCGCTGCCGCCGACCAGCGCGATGCGCTGCACTACCTGGCCGAATCGTTGGACGTGCCGCTCACCCGCATCGGCCGCATCATGGAAGGGCAGGGCGTGCATACCGAGGGGCATGACGGCCCTGGCGGGTACGAGCACTTCGCGTGATCAATGACGCCGGGCAATGCCCGGCGGCGCTTAGGTAGAGCCGGGCCTATGCTCGGCTGCCTTGCGCGCGGTGTGCGTGCGCCGAGCATGGCCCTGCTCTACAACTTTGGATCAGATGTGTGGTACTGGAGATCCGAAACGGTTGTCGCCCTCCGTGCCCGGCAGCAGCATGAATACCAGCACCACCAGTCCGGCGAACGGCACCAGCATCAGCAGGTACCACCAACCCGAACGGTCGGAGTCATGCAGCCGTCGCACCGTCACTGCGATCATCGGCACGATCACTGCCAGCCACATCACCACGCTCAGGCCTGTCGAGGCCAATGCCAGCATTTGCGATTCGGTGTAGCCGGCAATGAAGCCCAGCACATACAACGGAATCGATACGATCACGATGAACAACTGGAACCACCAGAACTCACTGCGGCTGGCGCGCCCGCTGAACTGTGCGTAGCGCTTCAGTGGAACCATCATCTTGTGCATCGGGTCTGCTCCTTGGAAAAAGAGGCAGCACTATCTATTGCGGGGCGAATGGCAGCCATGCAATTGGTTGCAATCTGTTCGCAGCACGCGCGTAGTTCGCCCGAAGATGAAGGCGTTGCCGTCAGGCCGCGTGCAACTGCACATCCACATACTCTGCCAGCCCACGGCAGGCCAGCAGCAGGCCCTCGCGCCCTCGATCCGCCATCTCCTGGCCAACCTCGCCATCCACGCGCACGCGTTCGGTGGCGTGCAGCAGTTCCAGCAGGAAGGTCAGCCCGGCGTTGGCCCGATCGATGCGGGCCAGCGCCAGCCGCTGCCCGGGCGTGCGGCCGTTCCCTGGCCACGGCTGGCCGTCGGCAGCATCGCCCTGGCGGATGTGCTGCAGGCAAGCCTGCAACGTAATCGTGCCGGGCGCCTCGCCGCTCTGCAGTGACACGAAGGTGTTTTCCAGCGCGCGTGCCAGATCGTCGGGCAAGCGTGTGGCGGCTTCGCCGAGGGTGGCAAACAGGTGGGGGTAGCGGGAAGTGGTCATGGCGGCGTCCTTGAGTGCGAAGCAAGGGGCCACCCCGCGTAACAGCGAGGGTGGCGGACGGTGCGTGGTTCCAATACCGGTGGCAAGTATGCGAAACGCCGGCGGGCACAAGGCCCCCACGCACCGCCCGCCATGTGAGCGCGGACAGAATGCCTGCCGACGCCGCCCGAGGGATGGGCGACGCCGACAGACAAGCGTAAACAACATACTTACCAAACGGGATTGGAAGCCCGTGCCACCCGTTGTCGGTGGCGTGTCCATCATGCGCACGAAGGTGCTGCTGCACCAATCAGAAAAGTTTCAAACTCAAAATTTCTGCAGTTGGGATGCGCGCGCGGCGCGGTTATTCAAAACGAGGCGATTGCGTCAGAATTCGCGCAGCTTCCTTGTAGAGCCGAGCCCATGCTCGGCTCAGCGCGCGAAGCGTGGGGTCAGAGCCCATCGCCGTTGCGATGGGATCCGACCCCGGGCAATCGGTAGCGCCCAGCCATGCCCGGCGCACATCACACCGGCGGAAGGACCTTGCCCGGATTGAGGATGCCGTCCGGATCGAGTGCGGCCTTGATCGCGCGCATCGTCGCCAGTGTGGCCGGGGTAAACGCCTGCGCCATGAAATCGCGCTTGGCCAATCCAATACCGTGTTCGCCGGAGAGCGTGCCACCGAGCGCCAACGTCAGCTCGAAGATCTTCGGCAGCGCGGCATGCGCGCGTGCGTTCTCATCGGCGTCGTCCGGGTGGTAGAGGATGTTGACGTGCAGGTTGCCGTTGCCGGCATGTCCAAACGTGACGATGGTCAGCGTGTACTCGCGTGCCAGCGCCTGTACACCGGCCACCAGATCTGGAATGCGCGATACCGGCACCACCACGTCTTCGTTGATCTTGCCGGGTGCGACGGTCCGCAGTGCGGGTGAAAGCGCCTTGCGTGCGGCCCACAGCTGGTCGCGTGCGCGGCCTTCCATTGCCACGTCCAGTTCGATCATGCCGTCGCCTTCTGCGGCGCTGGCCAGTGCCTGCAGCAGGTAGGGCAGGGTGTCGTGGTCACCATCGGCTTCCACCAGCAGCATCGCCCCAGCCTCGGGCACCTCGGCACCATTGAGGCGCAGCAGTTCCAGGCTGCGTGCATCCATGAATTCCAGGCGCGTGGGTACCACCGGCTGCGACATCAGGCGCGACACCGCAGCGGCGGCGGCATCGGCATCGCGGTACAGCACGCGCAGGCCGGCCTGGCTGACCGGCAGCGGCGTCAGCTTCAAGGTGGCTTCCACGATCAGCGCCAGCGTGCCTTCGCTGCCCACCAGCAGATGGGTGAGGTCGTAGCCAGTGGAATCCTTGGTGTAGGCGCCGCCGCAGCGGATCACCTCGCCGGTGCCGGTGACCGCCACCAGGCCCAGCACGTTGTCGCGGCTGGTGCCGTACTTCACTGCGCGCGGGCCACCGGCGTTGCAGGCCAGGTTGCCACCCACGCTGCAGATCTCCGCGCTGGAAGGGTCTGGCGCCCAGAACAGGCCGTGTGGCGCCAGCGCCTGCTGCAGGGTGCCGTTGAGCACGCCCGGCTGCACCACGGCGCAGCGGTCGCCGGCACGGATCTCGACAATGCGGTCCATGCGGGTGAACGACAGCACGATGCTGCCCGGCAATGGAACCGCAGCGCCGGTGGTGCCGGTACCGGCGCCACGTGCGACCAAGGCCACGCCATGCGTGCGGCAAGCACGCACCAGCGCCTGCACGTGTTCAATGGTGGCCGGCAGTGCAACGGCGGCAGGACGTTGATGGCGCCACGAGTTGTCCTGCGCGTTCGCCTCCAGGGCGCTGGCATCCATGCGCCAGCCCTCCGCACCCAGCAGGGCAGACAGTTCGGCAACCAGGGCAGCAGGCGGTGCAGTACTCATGACGGATCTCGTGGGGCAGCAGGAGCGGGTTGGATCAGTTTCCAGGTAACAACGGCGCCGGCCAATGGCAGCCACACCCAGCGCAGTTCCGACAACAACGTGGCCATGCCGCGCGCGCTGAAGAACTGCGGCGCAAACGGTGAAACGCGGATCGGCCGCCACGGGGCGAAGAAGCGCTGCTCGCTCCAGGGCCAGGCCAGGGCAACGCCGAGGCCGCCGGAGGTCATCGCGTCGAGCAAGGGATGGCTGGCGGCGCAGATGAAGATGAATACCGCCGCCTGTGTGGTGGGTGCCAACCTTGGTTGGCACAAACCCGCCGACCAAGGTCGGCGACTACCAAAGAACGCCAGCAACGCTGCCAACATGGCCAGCACGCAGGCAAACAACAACGAATGGCTGGCACCACGGTGGCCGAACGCATCGGCATAGGGAATGTGCAGCGCGAATGCCAGCACATCGGCATCGGGCAGCATGGCCGCGACCACACCGGCAGCCAGCAGCCACGATGGAATGCGGCCGCGATCAGCGGCGCACCACAGCGCCAGCGGCACGGCGGCGTGGGTGATGATCGAAGGCATCAGCAGTCGTCCAGTCGGAACGCGTCCCGCAGCCAGTTCAACTGCGGCGGTTCACCCGTGGCTTCCACCACATCGAAGCGGCAGGGCGCATCGGCAAGCGCAGGATTGTCCTGCAGGTACAGCAACGCGGCATGGGCCACGCGTCGGCACTTGCGCACATCCACCGAGGCAGCGCCGCCACCGAAATCGGATCGTGCGCGGTAACGCACTTCCACGAACACCACGGTTCCGGCGTCGTCCATCACCAGGTCCAGTTCACCGCCGCGATAGCGCACGTTGCGCGCACGCGGCTGCAGGCCGGCCTGTTGCAGATGCTGCTCGGCGGCGGCTTCCACCGCCGAGCCACGTTGGCTGCGCTCAGCGACCACCGACGATCGGCATCGGCCGGCCGCCATTGAAGGTGGACCACGCCGGCTGACGGAGGATGTTGCCGTTGCTGTCCAGGAACAGGGTGCCGGTGGCACCGTCCAGACCGCCTTCGTTGGACAGCTTGTCCAGGTAGGCGGTGATCTTCCAGGCATCGGCGCCGAAGGCGAACAGGCGGCCAGCGGCGCCGCGCGCGCTGGGCAGGGTACTGGCGACCTGGCTGGCCGATGGCAGACCGGACACGCTGCGCACGTTCCAGGCTTCGTTCGGATAGACGATGCCGTCCAGCGCCACGTCTTCTTCCACCTTGCCACTGCCGACGGTCAGCTGCGAGGTGCCGACGCGGGTGGCGCCACCGGCGCCGGCCAGTGCCAGCTGCGGCGCCAGCAGGCGCGCCTGCGGCGCACGCACGGCGAGGAATACCGCGTCGACCTGGCCGGCATTGCGCACCTGCGCGCCGACGTCGCCGACTGCATCACTGACCCCGACCGTGGCCACCACCTGACCGCCGCGCTGGGCGAAGCGCTGGGCGAAGGCGGCGGCGGATCGGCGGCCGGTGTCGTCGGCGCTGTTGATCACCAGCGCCTTGCCGCGCTCGCGGCCGCGCAGGTATTCGGCGGCGACGATGCCATCGTCTTCCGGGGCCAGCGAGAAACCGGCGCTGCCGGCCGGCGGCGCATCCTTGCCGCGGTTCAGGGCCAGCACCGGTACCTGCAGCTGCTGGCGGCCGTACACGGCGTCCACTTCGTCGCGGCCCAGCGGGCCGACCACGAAGTCGGCGCCGGAGGCCACGGCCTTGTCGTAGGCGGCCAGCGCACCGGCCGGCGTACCGGCGGTATCGAAGAAATTGATGTCCGGGCGGCGACGGCTCTCACCGTAGTAGGCGGCCAGCAGGCCATCGCGTACCGGCTGCGCGGCGGTGGCCAGGCGGCCGCTGAGCGGCAGCAACACCGCCAGCTTGGCCGGCGGACGGTAACCGTCGCTCATCGCCGGCGGGCGCTTGCTGGTATCGAACTGGGCGGCGCCATCACGGTCGAACGGGCGCGGCAGCGGCAGGCCACGTGCGATCAGCGCTCGGCCGGCGAAGTTGTACAGCGGGTCGTTGGCCGGCAGCGCGGCGGCACGGCTGCGCAGGGTGGCGTCGTCGAGGGTGCCGAGCAGGCCGGCAATGGCGGCCTGGTTCTCGCTGCGCGCGCTGCCGGTCAGGCCGGCATGGGCGCGGGCGCGTTCGGTGGCGGCGCCGAAGGCATCGCCGGTGCCCTGCAGAGCATTGGCCCGGGCCAGGTGCCAGCGCGTACGCAGGGCCGGGAGCACGCTGTCGCCCTGGTCCTTCAATAGCGCCAGTGCCTGCGCCGGCTGCTTGTCGGCCAGCGCCAGCTCGGCGCCCGTCAGCTGGTAGCGCTGCAGGCTGGCGCCGCTCAGCTGGCGGGCAGTGAGCTGGCCCAGCAGGCTGCGCGCGCGCGCGCTGTCGCCGGCCAGGTGCCAGGCCCAGGCCGCGTCGGCCAGTGCGTTGCTGCGGGCACCGCCGCGCAGGGTGGCGGCCAGGCCTTCCAGCTGCAGCGCGGCGTCGCGGGGCTTGCCCTGTTCGATCAGCGCCAGCGCCTGGCTCTGGGCCGGCGAATCGGGCGTGCTGGTCAGGCTGGTGGTGGCACAACCGGCCAGCAACATCAGCGACAACGACAGGGCGGAGATCCGTGCGGCGGGCTTGTTCATGATCGGGTCCATGCGATGAGGGCAGCGGCCTTGGCCGGGTACACGCTACGATTCTACCCTTGCCCCGTGAGTACCGCTGAAATGAGTGTCCCAACCCTGTACGTCGTCGCCACCCCGATCGGCAACCTGTCCGATCTGAGCCCGCGCGCGCAGGAGGTGCTGCGTTCGGTGGCGGCCATCTGTGCCGAGGACACCCGCCGCAGCGGCCAGCTGCTGTCCCATTTCGGCATCCAGCAGCCGCTGGTGGCGCTGCACGAACACAATGAAGAGGCCCTCGCGCAGCGCTTGGTTTCGCGCCTGCAGGCCGGCGAGTCGCTGGCGCTGGTCAGCGATGCCGGCACCCCGCTGGTCAGCGATCCCGGTTTCCGCCTGGTGCGGGCGGCGCGCGCGGCCGGCATCAAGGTCAGCCCGATTCCCGGCGCCTGTGCCGCCATCGCCGCGCTGAGCGTGGCCGGCCTGCCCAGCGACCGCTTCAGTTTCGAAGGCTTCCTGCCGGCCAAGGCCAGCGGCCGCCGCGATCGCCTGCAGGCGCTGGCTGGCGAAGTGCGCACGATGGTGTTCTATGAATCCTCGCACCGTATTGCCGAGTCGCTGGCCGACATGGCCGCGATCTTCGGCGGCGAGCGCCCGGCGGTGCTGGCGCGCGAGCTGACCAAGCTGTTCGAGACCGTGCTTGATGGTGACCTCGCCGGTCTGCTGGCACGGGTGGAGGCCGACGAGAACCAGCGCAAGGGCGAGTTCGTGGTGATGGTGCAGGGCGCCGGCGATGATGAGGAGGCACAACTGGCGCACGGCCGCCGTGTGTACGCCAAGCTGAGCGAACACCTGCCGCCGTCGACTGCGGCCAAGTTGGCCGCCGAGTTGACCGGTGCACCGCGCAAGGCGTTGTACGGTAGTTGATGGATCGTGCGGACCAAGGTTCGCACCCACCAGAGCAGCGGAATCGGGAGATCCATGCCATGCGTGGATGGATGAACCGCACCAAGTTCCCCCCCCAGATGGCGCCGTGCGGCATCAGCACTGTGCGATTCCGTCCAAGGTGCCCAGATAATCGGCAATCTCGGCAACCACCGAGGAAAGCTCAGGTGCACACAGGCGATTCCTGCGCAGGAACGCGTGCCACTGAGCCTGCTTCTGGACATCCATGGCGAATGCCTGGGTCAGCCCGTACGGCATTGGCGTCGGCGCAGGGGTACCGCGTCGATCAAAGGTCGCACCAATGGCGGCTGCAAGGCCGGGGCGATCCATGGCGTCCTCGCGCACCAATGCCAGCAGGTCGAAGAAGTCTTTCATCCTGCTGTTGGCAATGCCTAGTGCCGCAATCGCTTCCAGTTTTTCGGCGAATACCGTTTCGCGTGGGTAGACGCGCAGGCAAGGCGGCGGAAATCCGTCCAGCATCACCGGATAGGTTATTTCTGGCGGTGGGGCGATCACCGCGTCGCCAAACCCCACATCCCACTGCACATGGCAGCGTGCACGGCCCAGATATGCGATCAGGCGCATGCGCAGCCCCTCATACGCCGCGTCTTCGCGGGTAGCTTCGATGGCGATGCTGGCTGGATCGAAGTGCAGACCGTCGTCGCTTGCCACTGCACAGAGCGAGCGCGCGATACGCAGGAGATGGGCGGGCTCAGTACTGCCGAATCGCAGAAAGTCCGCATCCCGTGTGGGCCGGTGTGGTGCATCGAACCACACTGCGAACAGCATGGCGCCCTTCAGCAGAAACTGGTCGCGGTATCGGGAAGCGGAGAGCCGGTAGAGCAGGCGCTCAACGGCGAACCTGTCCAGCACGAACTGGAAGTCCTCGCCGTGGTTGCGGGCGTGATCGAGCAATCGCTGCCGGATGGAAGCAACGCGACGGGGAAGCGGTGGAGAGTGGGTCACGCCAGGGCATCGAGATACGGTCTCATCAGTCTGGCAACGCGGCAGATCCGCGCATACTCCATCAGTGCGTTTGGGGTGATGGCGCGGCTGCGAAGCGCGTCACGCAGCGCCTCGATAGCGACATCGAGGCCGACGAGATTGCGGTATTTGAAGCAGTCCGCGACGGTTTTGGCAACGTTGCTGACATAGATGCAACGCGTGCCCACACGGCGTTCTTCCAGTCCTGCATTGAGGGTCGTTGGCGACATGCGGACCACCCGGAGCGGCGGCCAGTCGATGCGGGGCGAGCGGTCGCTGTTGCCAATGGCGACCCAGAGCTCGAACGGCGCCTGGGTGGTCAGGCCATGCAGGCGCAGGGCACTCAACAGACACAGGCGGGGGTGCGGCAGGCGTTCGGCAATGATCCGCAGCCCATCGTCGGTGTCGCCGCGGGTTTTTCCGGGCAATGCGTAAACGCCGCGGGACAGTCGGATGAGTGCACCGGCGTCGACCAGGCGCGCCAGTTGCGCACGGGCAATTCCGGCAGCCACCAGTTCGCGCGCGCGCAGCGTGCCTGCGCGCAGCAGTAGCTTTCGTGCCCTGGCCTCAGCATTTTCCATGACGGCATTGTTCCATAATGCAGGTCATTTTTAATATAGACCGACAAAAAGGAACATCGTCGGTGCCGACGAGTGAAGGGTGCGGAGCTGGGTCCGCACCCACCACGGCGGAGCAGGTAGCGCCGGGCCACGCCCTTGGGAGATCCACGCCATGCGTGGATGGATGAACCGGACGCCGCGATCAGCACGGCAGGAAGGACGTGCGTACGCTAGAATATGCGCTGGCGGAGTCGGCCAGACAGTCGCGTCATCCCTTCGGGGGTGCCGAGGAAAGTCCGGGCTCCATAGGGCAAGGTGCCAGGTAACGCCTGGGCGGCGCAAGCCGACGGAAAGTGCAACAGAAAGATACCGCCTACGTCTTCTTCGGAAGGCCGGTAAGGGTGAAATGGTGCGGTAAGAGCGCACCGCGAGTCTGGCAACAGACCGGCACGGCAAACCCCACCTGGAGCAAGACCAAATAGGGATCCTTTGGCGCGGCCCGCGTTGGATCCGGGTAGGTTGCTTGAGCGTTGCGGTGACGTAACGCCTAGAGGAATGACTGTCCACGACAGAACCCGGCTTATCGGCCGGCTCCGCCTCCTTATTCCGGTAAGCCGAGCCATGCTCGGCTGCTCTCCGTGCAGATGCTCGGGATGTTGTTCAGCCCGGCGTGCGGTACTGCCCGGCGGAAATGAACTGCGAAAAGCGTTCGCACCACACGACCACGGTGGTGTAGTCGTCCACGTCCACGTTCGCGGGCACATCGACCAGGAATCGGTTGAAGGTCTTCACCTCGCCGATGCGCTGGGCCTGTGCCTTGATCTTCAGGAAGTCGGCCTTGTTGTCGACGAAGTCGCGGACCAGGTAGACCTTGTAGTCCGGCCCGGGGCCCATCTTGCCGTCGAATGCGACCTGGCGCGGGCTGACGCTGACTTTGCCTTCAGCCCAGTGCACCGCATCGCTGCCCTTGAGGTCGCGGCGGAAGGTGGTGTGGTAGCGGGCCTCGCCCATGGCCGCCTGCACCTGCGCGACCGGCGGGTCATCGGGGGCGATCAGGATCGGCAGGAGGTAGACGCCCAGGCCGAAGCCCAGGCCGAGCGTGAGCAGGTGGGTAACAACAAGTACAAGAACGCGGCGCATCGATGACTCCCTGTGGATCGGTGGGGCGCGGCAGGACCGCGCCAGGTCATCGTGTGGCGTGCAGGCAGAGATTTATAGACACAGAAAACAGGTACAGGGTCAGAAGTCGACCTGGCTGTGCCCAATGGCGACGCCCTGTGGGCCGAAGCGGCGTTCGTGGATCTCGCCGTGGCCGTCGGCGTCGATCAGCAGCACGGTGCTGGCGCGGGTGCCGTAGTCGTCGCCGCGGATGAAGGCCGGGCTCAGCCAGCGTTCGCGCTCCAGGCCGATGCCGGTATCGGGCAGGTCACTGTCGGCGGGGCGGTGTTCGTCGGCAAGGGCCTCCCACAACGGGGTCAGATCCCTTTCGCGTTGGGAAGGGGATCTGACCCCTTCCTCTTCCAGCCAGGCCGACAGCGCGGCCATCAGTCGCCGGGTCTTCGGCCAGGGCGCGTCCAGGGCGCCGTTGGACATGCCGTGCACGCCAGGGCCCAGGCTCTGCCGCTCGTAGGGGTGGTTGCCCAGGTATTCCAGCGTTTGGCCATCGGCCAGCAACAGGTTGAACGGGGCATAGGCGCCGGCCACGGTCGCCAGCCGGTCGATGTGCACGGCAGCGGGATCGCGGCCGCGCAGGAAGTCGGCCACCAGCGCGCCCCGCGACGGCCCGGTCTGGGCGGCCAGTGGGTCGCGCACATTGGTGACCACAGCCATCCGGCCTGCATTGCCGACCCCGGCCCAGCCGCCGCCGGAGCGCAGGTCGCGCCCGCCGATGACGGAGGTCTCATCTTGCCAAGGGGCCAGCGCCGCCGTCGGGCGGGCGTGGAACTCATCACGGTTGCCGGTCATCACCAGCCGCCAGCGCGGGTGGTGCATCCAGCCAAGAGCGAGCAGGCACATGGGCTCATTGTGCATGGTTTGCGCAGTCTGGCGCCGTTTTCAGCCCGCTCCGGATGAATGCGCGGCCGATGTTTCACGCTCTGTCCACACCCCTGAACTTCCGTTCAATCTCAAAAAATGAGACGGATCAGCAACTTGTGGATAAGCCTTGAACAATTCTCTAAAGGTTGTTGCAAGCCATTGATGCGGCTGGCGATTTCCCTGCTGAAAAGTTGTTGACAACCCTTGGGCCGCTGCTAAGGTGGGCATCAGAGGGAAATCCGGGTGTTTTGTGGGTTTTCGTGGTTCAATGTTTCACCGGGCGAAGGACAAGGTGCAGGCGTCGTGTTCCAGGGCGAGACGGCCATCACAGTTGACGACAAGGGGCGCATGGCGGTTCCCACCGCTTACCGCGACCTCGTCGCGCGCGCCAGCAACAACCGTCTCGTGTTGACCTACAACCCGTTCGAAGCCGGCTGCCTGTGGCTGTATGCAGAGTCGGAATGGGAGCGGGTCCGCGACGATGTGATGTCCAAGCCCAACACACAGCGCGTCGTGCGCCTGTTGCAGCAGAAGCTGGTCGGCTCGGCCGCCCATCTGGAGCTGGACGGCAACGGTCGCATCAGCATTCCCGCCAGCCACCGCGGTGCGGTGGGCATTGAGAAGAAGGCGGTATTGCTCGGTATGGGCGACAAATTCGAATTGTGGAGCGAGCAGGCGCATCGGGCCCTGATCCAGCAGACGTTGTCTGATGAGGATCTGGGTGATGGGTTGCTCGACCTGAAGTTGTGAGCCGGGGTGCCCGGATGCGCCCAGAAGCGCAGACCGGTCACCTTCCGGTGTCGCAGTCGCCGGCGGTGCATCTGCCGGTCCTGTACACCCAGGTCCTTGAAGGCCTGAGGGTGATCGAAAACGGACGTTATCTGGATGGCACGTTCGGTCGTGGCGGTCATGCACGTGGCGTGCTCACCCAGCTCGGTCCCGAGGGGCGCCTGCTGGTCATGGACAAGGATCCGGAAGCCATTGCCGTTGCCGAGCGCGATTTCGCGCCGGACCCGCGTGTGTCCATCTTCCGTGGCAGCTTTGCCCAGCTGCTGCAGTGGGATGCGACCGCCGAGGGCCTGGACGGCGTGCTGTTCGACCTGGGCGTGTCCTCGCCGCAGCTGGACGTGGCCGAACGTGGCTTCAGCTTCGGCAAGGATGGCCCGCTGGACATGCGCATGGACCCGGACAGCGGCGAAAGCGCAGCGCAGTGGATCAACCGCGTCGAAGACCGTGAGATCGCCGACGTGCTGTGGACCTACGGCGAAGAGCGGCAGAGCCGACGCATCGCCCGTGCGATCGTCGCCCGCCGCGAGAAGCAGCCGTTCACCCGCACGGCCGAACTGGCCGAACTGATCGCCTCGGTGATGCCGCGTGGCAAGGACAAGATCCATCCGGCCACGCGCAGCTTCCAGGCCATCCGCATCCACATCAACCGCGAGCTGGCCGATCTTGAGGCCGGGCTGGATGCGGCGGTGGAGCGGCTCAAGCCCGGCGGTCGGTTGGCGGTGATCAGCTTCCATTCGCTGGAAGACCGCATCGTCAAGCAGTACATGAACCGCCTGGCCAAGGCGCCGCCGGCCAACCGCCGCCTGCCCGAGGCGGTCGCGTTCGTGCCGACGCTGGACCTGATCGGTGGTGCCATCAAGGCCACCGACGAAGAGCTGGCCACCAACCCGCGCGCCCGCAGCGCCGTGCTGCGCGTTGCCCAGAAGCGGGAGGCCGACGCGTGAGCCGGCTGCTGCTGATCATCCTGTTGGCCTGCACCGTGGCCTCGGCGATCGGCGTCGTGTTCGTGCGTCATCGTCATCGCCAGACGTTCATCGAGCTGTCGCGTGCCGAACGCACGCGCGATGACATCAACCTGGAGTTCGGCCGCCTGCAGCTGGAACAGGCCACGCTGGCCGAAGCCAACCGCGTCGATCGCATCGCCCGCGAGAAGCTCGGCATGAAGTTCCCCGAAGCCGGGGACATCGTGGTGGTGCGCCCATGAGCAAGACCGGCCGCAACCGCCCGCGCAACGCCTTCAACCTGCGCCAGCGCCTGCGCTGGGTGGCCCTGGCGCTTGGCCTGTGTTCGGTGTCGCTGGTCGGTCGCGCCGCCTACGTGCAGATCATCAACAGCGATTTCTACCAGCGCCAGGGCGAGGCCCGATACCTGCGCGAGCTGCCGATCAAGACCTCGCGCGGCATGATCACCGACCGCAACGGCGAGCCACTGGCGGTGTCCACGCCGGTCGCTTCGATCTGGGTCAACCCGCAGGACCTGCTGCGTTCGCCCGAACGCATTCCCGAGCTGGCCCAGGCGGTCGGCATGTCGGTGGATGAGCTGAGCAGCCGCCTGTCGCAGAAGTCGGACAAGGAATTCATGTACCTGCGTCGCCGGATCAACCCGGACGAAGCAGAGAAGGTGGTCGCGCTGAAGATTCCGGGCGTGGCCGCGCAGCGCGAGTTCCGCCGCTTCTACCCGCAGGGTGAGGCGATGGCGCACGTGCTGGGCTTCACCAATATCGACGACCGCGGCCAGGAGGGCCTGGAGCTGGCGTTCGACGAGTGGCTGCGCGGCAAGGCCGGCGCCAAGCGGGTGATCCGCAACCGCAAGGGCGAGACCGTCGAGAGCGATCTGCTGCGCGCCGCCGAACCGGGCAAGGACCTGACCCTCAGCATCGACCGCCGCATCCAGTACCTGGCTTTCAAGGAGCTGCGCAACGCGCTGGTGGCCAACAAGGCGGCCGGCGGTTCGATGGTGATCATGGACGTGACCACCGGGGAGATCCTGGCCATGGTCAACCTGCCGACCTACAACCCGAATTCGCTGACCGGCGCGATTCCCGATACGCGCCGCAACCGTGCGGTGACCGACCTGGTCGAGCCGGGTTCGACGATGAAGCCGTTGACCATCGCCACCGCGCTGCAGGCCGGCGCGGTGACCAAGGACACCGTCATCGATACCAACCCGGGCTACATGACCCTGGGTCGCTTCACCATCCGCGACGTGCCGCGTAACAACGGTGTGCTGAACGTAACCGGCGTGATCACCCGCAGTTCGAACGTGGGCGCGGCCAAGGTCGCGGCGAAGATGCCGGACCAGACCTTCTATGACGGCGTGCGCCGCTTCGGCTATGGCTCGGCGCCGCACAGCGGTTTCCCGGGCGAGTCGGCCGGCGTGGTGATGCGCCCGGCACGCTGGTCGGGCACCACCAAGACCACCATGTCCTACGGCTATGGCCTGTCGGTGACGCCGCTACAGATCGCCACCGCCTATTCGGCGTTGGCCAACGGTGGCCGCCTGATCGCGCCGACGTTCGTCAAGGGCCAGCGCAACGAAGGCCAGCAGATCATCGACGAGAACGTCGCCCGCCAGGTGGTGGCGATGATGGAAACGGTGGTTACCCAGGGCGGCGCCAAGCAGGCAGCCGTCCTTGGCTATCGCGTGGCCGGCAAGACCGGTACCGCGCGCAAGGCCGGCCCGGGGGGCTACGAGCGCGGTCATTACAACGCGCTGTTTGCTGGCGTGGTGCCGGCCACCAACCCGCGCTTTGCCACTGTCATCGTCATCAACGACCCGCAGGCCGGCAAGTTCTACGGTGGCCTGGTGTCCGCGCCGGTCTACCACAACGTGATGGAAGGCACCCTGCGCCTGATGGACGTGCCGCTGGACGACCTGCAGTCGTGGCTGGCTGCACAGCAGTCCGGCAAGGTCGGCCATTCGGCCTCGATCCTGCCCGCGCCGCCGGCCGAAGCCGCGCTGCCGGTCGACGCTGCCGCCGAATTCGATGCTGCGCTGCCGAGCGCGCAAGCCCAGACGCCACCCGCTACGGGAGGCACGCAATGAGTCCTTCGATGTTGCTTTCGCAGTTGCTTCCGGACGTGGCCCTTGCAGGGCACGATCCCGTTCTGACCGGCCTGGTGCTGGACAGCCGTGCCGTACGCCCCGGCAATGCCTTCGTCGCCATCGCCGGTTTCGGCGCGCATGGCCTGGGCTTTGTCGAGCAGGCGCGTGCGGCCGGTGCTGGCGCCATCCTGTTCGAACCGCCAGCGCCTGCCGAGCTGCCTGCACCGTCTGATGCGATCGCGGTGCCGGGCCTGCGCGCGCGCATGGGCGCGATGGCCGACCAGTTCCATGGCGCACCGTCGCGGGCAATGGCGATGGTCGGCGTGACCGGCACCAACGGCAAGACCTCCACCGTGCAGCTGCTGGCCCAGGCCTGGCATCTGCTCGGAACGCCCAGTGGCAGTATCGGCACGTTGGGCGCCGGACTTTACGGCGCTGTCGAACCGACCGGCTTCACCACGCCGCTGGTGCTGCAGATGCATGCACTGCTGGCGCAGCTGCGTGACGCCGGCGCGCGCGCGGTGGCGATGGAGGTCAGCTCGCACGCGCTGGACCAGGGCCGCGTGGATGCCGTGCATTACGACGTGGCGGTGTTCACCAACCTCACCCGCGACCACCTGGACTACCACGGCGACATGGCCAGCTACGGCGCGGCCAAGGCGCGGTTGTTCCATCGCCCCGGCCTGAAGGCCGCGGTGATCAATCTCGACGACGCCTTCGGTCGCCAGCTGTTCGCCGGCCTGCCGGCGGGCGTGCAGCCGATCGGCCTGAGCTCGCGCGGTGCCACCGACGCCAGCGTGCGCGCCGAAGCGCTGCAGATGGACGGCCGTGGCATTGCCTTCGAACTGGTCATCGATGGCCAGCGTGCTGCAGTGCAGTCGCCGCTGCTGGGCCGCTTCAACGTGGACAACCTGCTGGCCGTAGCCGGTACCCTGCACGCGCAGGGCCAGCCGCTGCCGCGCATCGCCGAGGTGCTGTCGGCGCTGCAGCCGATCCGTGGCCGCATGAACCGCCTCGGCGGCGAAGACGGCCTGCCGACCGTGGTCGTCGATTACGCACATACCCCGGACGCGCTGGAACAGGCGCTGGACAGCCTGCACGGCCATCTGCACGGCGCGCTGTTCTGCGTGTTCGGCTGCGGTGGCGAGCGCGATACCGGCAAGCGTCCGCAGATGGCGGCGATTGCCGAGCGCCTGGCCAACCAGGTCATCGTCACCGACGACAACCCGCGTGGCGAAGATGGCGACGTGATCGTGGCCGACATCCTGGCCGGATTCCAGAACGCCGATGCCGTGACCGTGCAGCGCAGCCGCGCGCGTGCGATCGGCCTGGCGGTGAAGCGTGCCGGTGCTGGCGACATCATCCTGATTGCCGGCAAGGGCCACGAGCCGTACCAGGAAGTGAATGGCGTGCGCCATGACTTCGATGACACCGAAGTGGCTGCCGCTGCACTGGCGGCCAAGGCCGGTGTTCTAGCAGCACAGGCCGGGGAGGGCGCCGCATGAAGCGCACCCTGCTTTCGCTGATCGCCCACTGGGCCGGCGGCGAGATCCACGGCGACGACGTGGCCATCGATGCGGTCAGCAACGACACCCGCAGCCTCGGCCCGGGCAGCCTGTACGTGGCGCTGCGCGGTGAGCGTTTCGACGGCCATGATTTCGCCGCCGACGCGCAGGCGCGCGGTGCCAGCGCGCTGCTGGTCGAACGCTTGCTGCCGATCGAACTGCCGCAGGTGCTGGTGGCCGACAGCGAGCTGGCCTTGGCGAAGATCGCCACCGGCATGCAGCGTGACCGCGATACCGAGGTGTTCGCGATTACCGGCAGCAATGGCAAGACCAGCGTGAAGAGCCTGCTGCTGTCGATCCTGCAGCAGGTCGCCCGGCATGCGCACAAGGTGGTGTATGCCAACCCGGGCAACCGCAACAACGAGATCGGCCTGCCGCTGGCGGTGATCGACGCCCCGGAGGATGCCGACTACGCCGTCTACGAGATGGGGGCCGGCAAGCCGGGCGACATCGCCTACCTGACCGATATCGCCCGCCCGCGCTATGCGCTGGTCAACAACATCGCACCGGCGCATCTGGAACGGATGGGCAGCCTGCTCGGCGTGGCGCTGACCAAGGGCGCGATCTATGCCGCGTTGCCAGCCGATGGCGTGGCGGTGATCAACGTCGACGATGCCTACGGTCGCTGGTTCGAACAGCACTTCGTCGGTACCCCGGCGCGCTGCCGCGTGCTGCGCTATGGCCTGGAGCACAGCGCCGAGGTCACCGCACGCGATATCCGCGCCGGTGCGCAGGGCAGCCAGTTCACCCTGGTCACGCCGATGGGCGAGAGCCGCGTCGTGCTGGGCCTGCCGGGACGCCATAACGTCAGCAATGCGCTGGCTGCGGCCAGCCTGGCGCTGTCGGCCGGTGTCGATCTGGCACTGATTGCCACCGGTCTGGCCGAAGCACAGCCGGTGCCGGGCCGCCAGATCGCCCACCAGCTGCACAACGGTGCGGTGCTGGTGGATGACAGCTACAACGCCAACCCCGGTTCGCTGGCCGCTGCCATCGATGCCCTGGCCGCTGCGCCGGAAGAGGGCTGGCTGGTACTGGGCGATATGCGCGAGCTGGGTCCGGACGCACAGGCGCTGCATGCGCAGGCCGGTCTCCGCGCGCGCGCCGCGGGCTTGAAGCGTCTGTACGCGTTGGGCCCGCTCAGCGCCGCCGCTGCGGCTGCCTTCGGCGAAGGTGGCCGCCATTTCGCCACCCATGATGCGCTGTCAAAGGCGCTGCAGGACGAGTTGCACGCTGGTGTGCGCTGCCTGGTCAAGGGTTCCCGTGGCAGTGCCATGGACCTGATCGTCAAAGCGCTGCTGGCGCAAGGAGAGGAATCCCCGCATGTTGTATGAACTGGCTCGATGGTTGCAACAGTTGGAGAGCCTGTTCGGGCTGTTCAACTACCAGACGTTCCGCGCCATCCTTGCCGCGCTGACGGCCCTGTTCCTGTCGCTGTGGCTCGGCCCGGCGATGATCCGCAAGCTTGCCCAGTTCAAGGGCGGCCAGCCGATCCGCACGGACGGTCCGCAGACCCACTTCTCCAAGGCCGGCACGCCGACCATGGGCGGTTCGCTGATCCTGCTCACCGTCACGCTGTCGGTGCTGATGTGGGCCGACCTGCGCAACCGCTACGTGTGGCTGGTGCTGGCAGTGATGCTGTGCTTCGGCGCCATCGGCTGGTATGACGACTGGATCAAGATCGTCCGTCGCGATCCGAACGGGCTGAAGTCGCGCTGGAAGTACCTGCTGCAGTCGATCTTCGGCCTCGCTGCGGGCATCTTCCTGTTCCAGACGGCCGATGTGCCGGCGGCGCTGACCTTCTACATCCCGATGTTCAAGTCGGTGGCGTTGCCCCTGGCCGGCATCGGCTTCGTGGCCATCGCCTATTTCTGGATTGTCGGGTTCTCCAATGCGGTGAACCTGACCGACGGCCTCGACGGCCTGGCGATCATGCCGACGGTGCTGGTGGCCTGCGCACTGGGTGTGTTCGCCTATGCCTCGGGCAACGTGGTGTTCGCCAACTACCTGCAGATCCCGCAGATCCCGGGTGCCGGCGAGCTGGTCATCATCTGCGCGGCCATTGCCGGCGCGGGCCTCGGCTTCCTGTGGTTCAACACCTATCCGGCCATGGTCTTCATGGGCGACATCGGCGCGCTGTCGCTGGGCGCGGTGCTGGGCACCATCGCGGTGATCACCCGCCAGGAGCTGGTGCTGGTGATCATGGGCGGCGTGTTCGTCATCGAAACGCTGTCGGTGATGATCCAGGTTGCTTCGTTCAAGCTGACCGGCAAGCGCGTGTTCCGCATGGCACCGATCCATCACCACTTCGAACTGAAGGGCTGGCCGGAGCCGCGGGTGATCGTGCGCTTCTGGATCATCTCCGTCGTGCTCGTCCTGATCGGCCTGGCCACGTTGAAGGTGCGCTGAGATGAACGACCTGTCCCGCCAGGCAACACGCCTTGAAGCCATCGAAGGCAGCTACGACAAGTGGCTGCTGGGCGCGATCATCGCGCTCACGGGCATCGGTGTGGTGATGGTGGCGTCCAGTTCGATCGCCTTGATGAGCAGCCCGTTCTACTACCTCAACCGCCACCTGATCTTCCTGGCGGTCGGCATCGTGCTGGCGGTCATCGCCGCCCGCACCGAACTGAAGTCGATCGAGCAGTACAACCAGATGCTGCTGCTGGGCTGCTTCGTGCTGCTGCTGGCGGTGTTCGCGCCGGGCCTGGGCAGCACGGTCAACGGCGCGCGCCGCTGGATCAACCTGGGCATCTCCAAGTTCCAGACGGTCGAAGCGGTGAAGGTGCTGTACATCGTGTGGCTGTCCAGCTACCTGGTGCGCTTCCGCGATGAGGTCAACGCGACCTGGCCGGCGATGCTCAAGCCGCTGGGCGTGGCCGGTGCACTGGTGCTGCTGCTGCTGCTGCAGCCGGACTTCGGTTCTTCGACCCTGCTGCTGGCGATCACCGCCGGCATGCTGGTGCTGGGCGGAGTGAACATGCCGCGCATGTCGATGCCGGTGATCATCGGCCTGGTCGGCATGAGCGCACTGGCGATCATCGAGCCGTACCGCATGCGCCGCATCACCTCCTTCCTCGACCCGTGGGCCGACCAGCAGGGCGACGGCTATCAGCTGTCCAACGCGCTGATGGCGGTGGGCCGAGGCGAATGGACCGGCGTTGGCCTGGGCAATTCGGTGCAGAAGCTGTACTACCTGCCCGAAGCGCACACCGACTTCATCTTCTCGGTCACCGCCGAGGAGTTCGGCTTCCTGGGCACCTGCGTGATCGTGGCCCTGTACGCGCTGCTGGTCGGCCGGACCTTCTGGCTGGGCATGCGCTGCGTGGAAATGAAGCGGCACTTCTCCGGTTACATCGCCTTCGGCATCGGCCTGTGGATCAGCATGCAGACCTTCGTCTCGATCGGCGTGAACCTGGGCATCCTGCCGACCAAGGGCCTGACCCTGCCGCTGATCTCCTCCGGTGGTTCGTCGGTGCTGATGACCTGCGTGGCGATGGGCCTGCTGCTGCGTGTGTCCTATGAACTCAAGCGCGCCGAGCGCCGCCAGGCCGTCCGCATCGGTGGCGCAGAAGACGCCGCTGTCGAGTCGACGGAAGAGCCAGTCGCGCCGGTGGCTGCCAGTGTACCGATGAGTGCCGAGCCAGTGGCTGCCGCCGCGCCGAACGCCGTGCGTGGCACCAGTCGCCTGCAGTCACGCATCGAACCGACCTTCGGGAGGCTGTCATGAGCCGCCCCGTCTCCAACATGCCCGCCAACGCCCGCCCGGTGATGATCCTGGCTGGTGGTACCGGCGGTCACATCTTCCCCGGTCTGGCCGTGGCCCGCGTGCTGCGCGAGCGCGGCGTGCCGGTTACCTGGATGGGCGCCGAGGGCGCGATGGAAACCCGTCTGGTGCCGCAGCACGACATCGCGATCGACACGCTGGCCATCACCGGCCTGCGCGGCAAGGGCAAGCTGGCCCTGCTGGCGGCGCCGTGGCGGCTGATGCGCGCGCTGCGTGCGGCCGGCATGGTCATCCGCAAGCGCCAGCCGCGCGCGGTGGTGGCCTTCGGTGGCTTTGCCTCCGGCCCCGGTGGCATGGCGACGCGCCTGCATGGGCTGCCGCTGATCGTGCACGAGCAGAACCGTGCGCCGGGCCTGACCAATCGCATCCTGTCGCGCTACGCGCGCCGCCTGCTGACCGGCTTCCCGGGCACCTTCGCCAACCGCGAGGAGTTCGTCGGCAACCCGGTGCGCGCTGAAATTGCCGCCATCGCACCACCGGAACAGCGCTTCGCCGATCGCCACGGTCCGCTGCGCGTGCTGGTGGTCGGGGGCAGCCAGGGTGCGCGCGCGCTGAACACCGGCGTGCCACAGGCGATTGCCGCGCTGGGCACCGACGTGGCAGTGCAGGTGCGCCACCAGAGTGGCGAGAAAATGCACGCCGAAGCGGTCGAGGCGTATGCCAAGGCCGGTGTGCAGGCCGAAATCACCCCGTTCATCGCCGACATGGCCGAGGCGTTCGCGTGGGCTGATCTGGTCGTGTGCCGCGCCGGTGCATCGACCCTGGCCGAGCTGTGCGCGGTCGGTGTCGGCAGCGTGCTGGTGCCATTCCCCGCCGCCGTCGACGATCACCAGACCCGCAATGCGGAGTATCTGGTCGAGCGCGGCGCAGCGATTTTGCTGAAGCAGGACGGAACGCTGGCCGACGGCATTGCCGCACTGCTGCGCGATCTGTCCGAAAATCCCGCCCGCCGCATGCAGATGGCGCAAGCCGCGCGTGCCCTGGCCAAGGTCGATGCCGCCGAGCGCATCGCCGATATCATTCTTGAGGAAGCTGTATGAAGAAGGCATGCCACCGCGCCTGCCCTGCGCGAGGCCGCGCATGATCCGCCGCCTGCACGACACCAACGACCTGGTGCGCGCGTTCCCGCGCGTGCATTTCGTCGGCATCGGCGGTACCGGCATGAGCGGTATCGCCGAAGTGATGCTGACGCTGGGCTACGAAGTGTCCGGTTCGGACAACGCCGACAACGTGGCGACCCGCCGTCTGGCCAGCCTGGGTGCGCGCATCATGCGCGGCCACTCGGCCGCCAACGTGCTGGGCACCGACTGCGTGGTGGTCTCCAGTGCCATCCGCGAAGACAACCCGGAACTGATGGAAGCGCGCAGCCAGCGCATTCCGATCATGCCGCGTGCGGCGATGCTGGCCGAGCTGATGCGCTTCCGCCGTGGCATCGCCGTAGCCGGCACGCACGGCAAGACCACCACCACCAGTCTGACTGCTGCGGTGCTGAGCGAAGGCGGCCTGGACCCGACCTTCGTGATCGGTGGCCAGCTGCTGGCGGCCGGTGCCAACGCCAAGCTGGGCGGTGGCCAGTGGCTGGTGGCCGAGGCCGACGAAAGCGATGGCAGCTTCCTGCGCCTGAACCCGCTGATGTCGATCATCACGAACATCGATGCCGATCATCTGGAGAACTACGGCAACGACTTTGCCCGCGTGCAGGCGGCGTTCGCCGAGTTCCTGCAGCGCCTGCCGTTCTACGGCCTGGCCGTGCTGTGCATCGACGACCCGGAAGTGGCCGCACTGGCTGCCAAGACCCCACGCCACGTGATGAGCTACGGCATGAGCCCGCAGGCCGACGTGCGCGCCGAGAATGTGGTGCAGGAAGGTTCGCGCATGCGCTTCACCCTGCGCCTGCCGCAGGGCACCAGTCAGGAAGTGGTGCTGGCGCTGCCGGGCAAGCACAACGTGCTGAATGCATTGGCCGCCGCTGCGGTGGGCTGGCAGCTGGGCGTGGCCCCGGATGCGATCGCACGCGCGCTGGAAGCGTTCGCCGGTGTCGGTCGCCGTTTCAACGACCTGGGTGAAGTGACCACCGCCAGTGGTGCCAAGGTGCGCATCATCGACGACTACGGCCATCACCCGAGCGAGCTGGAGGCGGTGTTCGCCGCGGCGCGCGGTGGCTGGGCCGACAAGCGCCTGGTGGTGGCCTTCCAGCCGCACCGCTACAGCCGTACCCGCGACCAGTTCGACAAGTTCGCCGCGGTGCTGTCCAGCGTCGACGCGCTGGTGCTGAGCGAGGTCTACCCGGCCGGTGAAGAACCGATTGCCGGTGCCGATTCGCATGCGCTGGCGCGTGCCATCCGTGCGCGCGGCCGCAGCGAGCCGGTGGTGGTGGGCAAGGCTGCCGAACTGGCCAGCGTGCTGCCGGACGTGCTGCAGGACGGGGACCTGCTGCTGATGATGGGCGCCGGCGACATCGGCGCCGTGGCAAGCCACATCGCGGTGGAAGGTTTCAAGGCGGAGGGCGAGGCGTGAGCACGCTGACCTTCCCGCCGCTGCGCGTGACCGCCCCGGCCGTCTTCGGCCGCGTCGCCGTGCTGCTCGGCGGCAGTTCCAGCGAACGCGAAGTGTCTCTGGACTCCGGCCGCAACGTGCTTGAAGCGCTGCAGTCGCGCGGCATTGATGCGTTCGCGGTGGACGGCATTCCGGCGCTGGCCAAGGTGCTGGTCGCCGGTGGCATCGACCGCGTCTTCAACATCCTGCACGGCCACAATGGTGGCGGTGAGGATGGCATCGTGCAGGGCCTGATGGATGCCTTCGGCGTGCCGTATACCGGCTCGAACGTGTTGGGTTCGGCGCTGAGCATGGACAAGATCCGCACCAAGCAGGTGTGGCTGTCGCTGGGCCTGCCGACGCCGCAGTACCGGAAGGTGGACGCGTCGAACGTCCACGCCCTGGCCGCAGAGCTGGGCCTGCCGGTGGTGGTCAAGCCGGCCAACGAAGGTTCCAGCGTGGGCATCAGCCGAGTGACCGACGAGGCCGGACTCGACGAAGCGGTGGCCCTGGCCGCGCGCTACGACGGCCAACTGCTGATGGAGCAGATGGTGGTCGGCGACGAACTGACCGTGGCCATCCTCGGCGACGTCGCGCTGCCGTCGATCCGCATCGTGCCCAAGGGCCAGTGGTACGACTACAACGCCAAGTACATCGCCGAGGACACCCAGTACCTGTGCCCGGGCCTGGACGGTGATACCGAGGACGAGATCCGCCGCATCGCGCTGGCGGCGTTCCGTGCCGCTGGCTGCCGTGGCTGGGGTCGCGTGGACGTGATGCGCGACCGCGCCAGCGGCCGCTTCTTCCTGCTGGAAGTGAACACCGCGCCGGGCATGACCAGCCATTCGCTGGTGCCCAAGGCAGCCGGACAGGCCGGCATCAGCTTTGAAGAGCTGGTGTGGCGCGTGCTGGAACAGACCCTGGAGGCATCGCACGCATGAACGCGGTGCTGCGCATCTTCGTCTGGCTGTTGGCGCTGTCGGTGGTTGCACTGCCGGTGGTGGCCGTGGTCAATGGCTGGGTCGGCGCCGAGCGCTGGCCGCTGGCGAAGCTGCGCGTGCACGGTGAGTTCAAGCGGGTGCCAGCCGAGCAGTTGCAGCAGGTGCTGTTGCCGTATGCGCGTGCCGGCTTCTTCGCAGTGAAGCTGCAGGACGCGCAGGACGCGCTGGAAAAGCTGCCCTGGGTGGAAAGCGCGCAGGTGCGCAAGCAGTGGCCGGACGTGCTGGAAGTGACCCTGGTCGAGCACAAGCCGTTCGCGCGCTGGGGCAACGACCGCCTGGTGTCGGAGCAGGGCAAGCTGTTCCCCACGCCGAAGAAGCTGTCCGATCTGGCGCTGCCGGAGCTGGATGGCCCGGACAGCCAGACCGAAGAAGTGATGAAGCTGTACAGCGACTCGCGTGCATTGTTCGCACCGGCCGGCGTGGATGTGCGCCGGGTGACGATGGATGCGCGTGGCAGCTGGTCGCTGCTGCTGAGCAACGGCACCGAAGTGGTGGTCGGCCGCGACGACGCGCGCTCGCGGATGCAGCGCTTCGTGCAGGTGCTGCCGCAGCTGACCAGCCAGGCCGCGCCGATCGAGCGCGCCGACCTCCGTTACACCAATGGTTTCACGCTGAGCTGGGGTACCCCGGCCACGCCGGCGAAAGCGCCGGCGACCCCGGCCAGAAGGACGCAGGAAAGGACATGAATCGCAAGGGTGACAAATCGCTGATCGTTGGCCTGGACATCGGCACCTCCAAGGTGGTGGCGCTGGTGGGCGAGTACTCGCCGGGCAACCCGATCGAAGTGATCGGCATCGGCTCGCATGAATCGCGTGGCCTGAAGCGCGGCGTGGTGGTGGACATCGAATCGACCGTGCAGTCGATCCAGCGTGCGGTGGAGGAAGCCGAGCTGATGGCCGGCTGCGAGATCCGCTCGGTGTACGCCTCGATTTCCGGCAACCACGTGCAGTGCAAGAACTCGCCGGGCATCGTGCCGATCCGCGACGGGGAGGTGACCTGGGGCGACCTGGATCGCGTGCTCGACGCGGCCAAGGCGGTGGCGATCCCGGCCGACCAGAAGATCCTGCACGCCATCCCGCGCGAGTACGTGCTGGATGATTCGCAGGAAGGCATCCGCAACCCGGTCGGCATGACCGGCGTGCGCCTGGAGGTGCACGCGCACCTGGTGGTGTGCGCGCAGTCGGCCGCGGCCAACATCAGCAAGTGCGTGCAGCGCTGCGGCCTGCAGGTGGACGACCTGGTGCTGTCTTCGCTGGCCTCCAGCGTGGCGGTGCTGACCGCCGACGAACGCGAGCTGGGCGTGGTGCTGGTCGATATGGGCGCTGGCACCACCGATATCGCGGTGTTCGTGCAGGGCGCGATCTGCCACACCGCCTCGCTGCCGATCGCCGGCGACCACGTGACCAACGACATCGCGCACATGCTGCGCACGCCGACCCCGGAAGCCGAGCAGATCAAGGTGCGCTACGCCTGCGCGCTGGCCCAGCTGGCCACCGCCGAGGAAAGCATCCAGGTGCCGTCGGTGGGCGACCGGCCGCCGCGCCGCATGCCACGCCACTCGCTGGCGCAGGCGGTGCAGGGCCGCTACGAGGAAATCTTCGAGATGGTGCAGGCCGAACTGCGCCGCTCCGGCTTCGAGGAACTGGTGCGCGCCGGCATGGTGCTGACCGGTGGCGCGTCGAAGATGGAAGGCGTGGTCGAGCTGGCCGAGGAAATGCTGCAGATGCCGGTGCGCGTGGGCATCCCGCAGCACGTCACCGGCCTGGGCGAAGTGGTCGGCAACCCGGTGCACGCCACCGGCGTGGGCCTGCTGCTGATGGGCAGCCAGATCGAGCACCCGCGTCGGCCGTCGCTGCCGACCGGGCGCGCTGGAAGCATGTTCAAGAAACTCAAGACCTGGTTCCGCGGCGAGTTCTGACGCGGAATCTTCAACACCGGGCCCGGCCCGGGCGCAGTGCCTGCAGTACCCGCATCACACGCAACACCGGCAACACACAACCCACACAGCCGCAACGTCGGCATGCAGCAGGACGGCAGGACGCCCGAATGCCCATGCCATCGAAAGCGGATACAACGAGGACACGGACATGGCGCATTTTGAACTGATCGAAAAGATGGCACCCAATGCGGTGATCAAGGTGGTTGGCGTGGGCGGCGGCGGCGGCAATGCCGTGGCGCACATGGTCAACTCGGCAGTGGATGGCGTGGAATTCATCACCGCCAACACCGACTCGCAGGCCATCAAGAATTGCGGTGCCAAGCTGCAGCTGCAGCTGGGCACCAACGTGACCAAGGGCCTGGGCGCAGGCGCGAACCCGGAAGTCGGCCGTCAGGCCGCGCTGGAAGACCGTGAGCGCATCATGGACGCGCTGCAGGGTGCGGACATGGTGTTCATCACCGCCGGCATGGGCGGTGGCACCGGCACCGGCGCTGCACCGGTGGTGGCTCAGCTGGCCAAGGAAATGGGCATCCTGACCGTGGCCGTGGTCACCAAGCCGTTCCCGTTCGAGGGCCGTCGCCGCATGCAGGTGGCGCTGAAGGGCATCGAGGAGCTGAGCCAGCACTGCGACTCGCTGATCACCATTCCCAACGAGAAGCTGATCACCGTACTGGGCCGCAACGCGACCATGATCCAGGCCTTCCGTGCCGCCAACGACGTGCTGCAGGGCGCCGTGCAGGGCATCGCCGACCTGATCGTGCGCCCGGGCCTGATCAACGTCGACTTCGCCGACGTGCGCACCGTCATGTCCGAAATGGGCCTGGCGATGATGGGTACCGGCACCGCCCGTGGCGATGACCGCGCCCAGGCCGCCGCCGAATCGGCGATCCAGAACCCGCTGCTGGACGATGTGAACCTGGCCGGTGCCAACGGCATCCTGGTCAACATCACCGCCGGCGCCGACTTCACCATGGCCGAGTTCGACGAGATCGGCCGCACCATCGATGGCTTCGCTTCCGAAGACGCCACCGTGGTGGTCGGTACCGTGCTGGACCCGGACATGCAGGACGAAGTGCGCGTGACCGTGGTCGCCACCGGCCTGAACCGCGTCTCGGCCAGCAAGACCCAGCGTCCGGGCGAGCGCGCACCGATCAAGCTGGTTCGCAACGCCACCACCGGCCAGCCGGAGTTCGGCGAGTTCGACAACGGCGGCGACGCCGTCTCCAAGGCGGTGGGCGGCATGGGCCTGGGCCTGCGTCGTGCCAGCAGCGACACCGCGGCAGCCTCCACCCCCTCGGCGCCGGCCTCTTCGGCTCCGGCGGCGGCGGACCTGCCGAACGATTACCTGGACATCCCGGCCTTCCTGCGCCGCCAGGCGGACTAAGCGGGGCGGCCCGGGGTTGTCCTCCCCGGGTTGCGCCACCATGTCCTGAAAACGCGGGCGCCGGGCCAGGATGGGCCCGGCCGCCCTGCTTCATGTGCGTCCCATTGGCGCGCCGGTGCGTCCTGCCTGCCTTTCAGCCGGGGTAGGGGACCGTGCGTGTTAATCTAATGTGTCACTTCCGGTCCGTCCTCCATGATCCAGCAACGCACCCTCAAGAACACGATCCGAGCCACCGGCGTTGGCCTGCACAGCGGTGACAAGGTCTACATGACCCTGCGCCCGGCACCGGTCAACCATGGCATCGTGTTCCGCCGCGTGGACCTGGACCCGGTGGTGGAAGTGCCGGCCAAGGCCGAACTGGTCACCGAAGTGACCCTGTGCACCGGCCTCACCTGCAACGACGCCAAGATCCAGACCGTCGAACACCTGATGTCGGCGCTGGCTGGCCTGGGTGTGGACAACATCATCGTCGAACTGTCCTCGGCCGAGCTGCCGATCATGGATGGTTCGGCCGGCCCGTTCGTGTTCCTGCTGCAGTCGGCGGGCATCGTGGAACAGGATGCGCCCAAGCGCTTCATCCGCGTGCTGAAGACCGTGGAAGTGACCGAGGGCGACAAGGTGGCCCGCTTCACCCCGTATGAGGGCTACAAGCTGGGCTTCACCATCCAGTTCGACCACCCGATGATCCCGGCCAAGCAGTCGCGCCAGGAAATCGAGTTCTCGACGCTGGCCTACACCAAGGAAATTTCCCGCGCGCGTACCTTTGGCTTCATGCGCGACCTGGAATACATGCGCGAGCGCAACCTGGGCCTGGGCGGTTCGATGGACAACGCCATCGTGCTGGACGAGTTCCGCGTGCTCAACGAAGACGGCCTGCGCTACGCCGACGAATTCGTACGTCACAAGATCCTCGACGCGATCGGCGACCTGTATCTGGCCGGTGGCCAGGTGCTGGGCGCCTACGAGGGCTTCAAGTCGGGCCATGCGCTCAACAACAAGCTGGTGCGGGCGCTGATGGCCGATGCCACCGCCTGGGAGTGGGTCACGTTCGACTCTCCGGCCACGCCGGATCCGGTTGAATACGCCACGCCGGCCTACGCATGATTGGCGCAGGTAATTGATATTGAATAAGAAAACGCCGCCTTCCAGGGCGGCGTTGCTGTTTCTGGCGACCTCGACGCATTCAGCGTGCTTGAGGAGCCTCAAGGCCGGTCCGGGGTCACGGTTTTGTGAACCTGTTGGATTGGAAGCCTGAATTTAACGACAATTTAACTTCAATCTAACGACAGCCCCCCGGATCACCGCTAGGATGCGACCCGGCCCCCGAAATGTTTCACGCCGTGGTGACACGTGCGACGGGGAACGGAGCCGGATGCTCCGATGTCATCAGGACCGTTTCTTCGGCTTCGAGGGAATGTCCTGCAGGCAAGCCAAGGCGTCGCGTAGCCCTTTGTGCGTGGCGGCTGAAACTGCGTGGGGGCCATTCCGGTTGTCGATCGCTGGGGAGCGTGAAGGAGTGGTGGACGCAGTCTTGATGGTCACCCTGGTGGCCTTCAGCCCGATGGAACGGGCCGCGTCGAGCAACTGGGCTTCGGCAAGCCGCAACTTGGCATGCCAGACCGGGGATTCGACGAGAAAAACGAGGTGTTCCCCGTCCACATTGGCCAGCCGGCAACGGCTGCGCAGAGGTGGCGGCAACTGGGGGCGCAACTGACGGTCCAGCGCGTCGAGCCACAAGGCACGCCGCAGCGGGTTCCCGCTTTTGTCCGCCATCACCGCATCCAGCGCCGGTTTCGGCACTGACGCGGGGCGAACGCTGGATTTCGGCTCAGACATGAAAACTCACTGATGGCATTCAAAAAGATCGTAATCAAAACGCGTGAAGGAAAGGCCAAGGCATCGCCCATCGCGCGTCTGCGGTTCTATTTCGAGGACCGCCCCCGTGCCCTGCTGGGCAGCGTGCTCGGGGTAGGCTGCATTATCGGCCTTGCCGGCGGCATTGGCGCCAGTGCGCTGAATGATTCGCGCCTGCAGGCCAAGGTCGACCGCCAGGACGCCGAGCTGGCCAAGGTCCGGCGCGATGCGCAGACCCAGGTCAATGCGCTGGCGGCCCGCCTCGGCGAGCTGCAGGCCCAGGCTACCCGGCTCAACGCCCTCGGCGAACGGCTGACCCAGATGGGCAAGCTGGAAGACGGCGAATTCGACTTCAACGAGACCCCCGGCCTGGGTGACGGTGATGCCGGTGGCCCGACCAGCGACATCCCGGTCAAGGACGTCAACGCCGACTTACAGGTGCTGGAGCAGCGCTTTGCTGCTTCAGGCCGCCAGCTGTCGGTGATGGAATCGCTGATGTTCGACCACCAGCTGCAGCAGAACGCCGTGCCCTCGCGCATGCCGATCCGCAACAGCTACGTGACCTCCGGCTTCGGTACCCGTGCCGACCCGTTCGGTCGCGGTGCCGCCACCCACAAGGGCATGGACTTCCACGCCAAGGTCGGTGACCCGGTGATGGCCGTGGCCGAAGGCGTGGTCAGCTTCGCCGGCGTGAAGGGCGGCTACGGCAACGTCGTTGACGTCGACCACGGCAATGGTTATGTCACCCGCTACGCGCACAATTCGCGCCTGGTGGTGAAGGCCGGCGATCTGGTCCGTGCCGGCCAGGAAGTGGCCAAGGCCGGTTCCACCGGTCGCTCGACCGGCGCCCACGTGCACTTCGAGGTGTGGGAAAACGGCAACGTGGTCAATCCGCGCAAGTTCCTCGGCGACGGCGGCAACACGCCGGTCGGCCGCATCAGCCGCGGCTGATTCCCAGGTCGGGGTAGTGCCGGCCGCTGGCCGGCAACCTCATGATCTTCGGCAGCATCGCGGAATGCCGGCCAGCGGCCGGCACTACCGGGAACGTTCGGATGCCATTGTCGCCCAAGGGTTGAAACCTCAGCCGGCCGTCCCAAGCTACAATGGGTGTTGCCATCGACAGGGCGCCAGGCGCCCTGTTTCGTTTGCGACGGACGGATTCCCAAGGGGGAGGCCGGGCGTCGTGTCCATCCAACCCGGTTCCTTCAATGATCAACAGCCTGCTTACCCGCGTATTTGGCAGTCGTAACGAACGACAGCTGCGCCAGCTCAACCGCATCGTCGCCAAGATCAATGCGCTGGAGCCGGAGATCGAGAAGCTTTCCGACGAGCAGCTTCAGGCCAAGACGCCGGAGTTCAAGCAGCGCATCGCTGACGGTGAAGCCCTGGACAAGGTGCTGCCGGAAGCGTTTGCGGTCTGCCGCGAGGCCGGCCGCCGTGTGCTGGGCATGCGCCACTACGACGTGCAGCTGATCGGCGGCATGGTGCTTCACCTGGGCAAGATCGCAGAAATGCGCACCGGTGAAGGCAAGACCCTGGTGGCGACCCTGCCGGTGTACCTCAACGCGCTGGAAGGCCAGGGCGTGCACGTGGTCACCGTCAACGATTACCTGGCCCGCCGCGATGCTGCGCAGATGGGCAAGCTGTACAACTGGCTGGGCCTGAGCGTGGGCGTGGTGTACCCGGGCATGCCGCACAGTGACAAGCGCGAAGCCTATGCGGCCGACATCACCTACGGCACCAACAACGAATTCGGTTTCGACTACCTGCGCGACAACATGGCGCTGTCCAAGGCCGACCGCTACCAGCGCGGCCTGCATTACGCCATCGTCGACGAAGTCGACTCCATCCTGATCGACGAAGCGCGTACCCCGCTGATCATCTCCGGTCCGGCCGATGACTCTCCGGAGCTGTACATCCGCGTCAACCGCGTCGTGCCGCACCTGGTCAAGCAGGAAGCGGAAGACGGGGAGGGTGACTTCTGGGTCGATGAGAAGGGCAAGCAGGTGCACCTGTCCGAAGCGGGCATGGAACACGCCGAGCAGCTGCTGGTCGACGCCGGCATCCTCGATGGCGAGACCGAAGGCCTGTACGCGGCGCAGAACCTGACCGTGGTGCACCACCTCAATGCCGCACTGCGCGCCCACGCGATCTACCAGCGTGACGTGGACTACATCGTGCGCGACGGCGAAGTGGTCATCGTCGACGAATTCACCGGCCGTACCCTGGCCGGCCGCCGCTGGTCCGATGGCCTGCACCAGGCGGTGGAAGCGAAGGAAGGCGTGCCGGTCCAGCGCGAGAACCAGACGCTGGCGAGCATCACCTTCCAGAACCTGTTCCGCATGTACAAGAAGCTGTCCGGCATGACCGGTACGGCCGATACCGAAGCGTTCGAATTCCAGAGCATCTACGGCCTGGAAGTGGTGGTGATCCCGACCAACCGCCCGACCATCCGCAAGGACAGCCCGGACCAGGTGTTCCTCAACCGCAAGGGCAAGTTCAATGCGGTGCTGGCCGACATCGAAGAGTGCGCCAAGCGCGGCCAGCCGGTGCTGGTGGGTACCACCTCGATCGAAACCTCGGAAATGCTGTCCGAGCACCTGAACAAGGCCGGCGTGAAGCACGAAGTGCTCAACGCCAAGCAGCATGACCGCGAAGCGACCATCGTCGCCAACGCCGGCCGCCCGGCAGCGGTGACCATCGCCACCAACATGGCCGGTCGTGGTACCGACATCGTGCTGGGCGGTTCGCTGGAAGCCGAGATCCACGCCCTGGGCGAGGACGCGACCGACGCGCAGAAGGCCGCGGTCAAGGCCGAATGGCAGCAGCGCCACGATGCAGTGAAGGCCGCTGGCGGCCTGCACATCGTCGGCACCGAGCGCCACGAATCGCGTCGTATCGACAACCAGCTGCGCGGCCGTTCGGGCCGTCAGGGTGACCCGGGTTCGTCCCGCTTCTACCTGTCGCTGGAAGACAACCTGATGCGCATCTTCGCCTCCGACTGGGTGCAGAAGGCCATGCGCATGATGGGCATGAAGGAAGACGACGTCATCGAGGACCGTCTGGTCAGCCGCCAGATCGAGAAGGCGCAGCGCAAGGTCGAAGCCCACAACTTCGACATCCGCAAGAACCTGCTGGACTTCGACGACGTCAACAACGACCAGCGCAAGGTGATCTACGCCCAGCGCGACGAGCTGCTGGATGCCGAGTCGGTGAAGGCGAACGTCGATGGCATCCGCGACGACGTGATCTTCGACATCGTTGCGCGCTTCGTGCCGCCGAACTCGATCGACGAGCAGTGGGACCTGCGCGGTCTGGAGGCGACCCTGGAGTCGGACTTCGGCCTGCAGATGTCGTTGACCGACCTGGTCAAGGAACACGAAGAGCTGGACGCCGAGGCCATCGCCGCAAAGGTGCAGGAACGCGTCAACCAGCACTTCGCCGAGAAGGAAGCCGGCCTGGGCGAAGAGACCATGCGGGCGCTGGAAAAGCACGTGATGCTGACTGTGCTGGACCAGAGCTGGAAGGAGCACCTGGCCCGCATGGACTACCTGCGCCAGGGCATCTACCTGCGCGGTTACGCGCAGAAGCAGCCGAAGCAGGAATACAAGAAGGAAGCCTTCGAGCTGTTCTCGGACATGCTGGAGAACGTCAAGCGCGAAGTGGTGACCCTGCTGGCGCGCGTGCGTATCCGCAGCGACGAGGAAGTGCAGGCCCTGGAAGCGGCCGAGCGCCAGCAGGTGCAGGCCCGCCTGAGCCAGTCGCAGTTCCAGCACCAGGACGCCGGCGGCTACAGCGCCGACGAGGAAGCCGCGCAGGTCGAAGCCGCCCGGCAGGGTGTGGCGACGCTGCAGCGCGACGAGCCGAAGATCGGCCGCAATGATCCGTGCCCGTGCGGCAGTGGCAAGAAGTACAAGCACTGCCACGGCCAGCTGAGCTGAGCCCCGAAGAGCCCCGCGAAAGCGGGGCTCTTCGTTTGCAGCGCAGGATGCCGCCCCGTCGTGATTGCGCCGGTCGCCCTGTTCTGGGCATGCTGCTTCCATGGATTCCCCGACCCGATCGATCCACGTTGTGGCCGCCGTCATCACCGACGCCCGCGGCCGCGTGCTGCTCAACCGCCGTACCGAGAACCGTGACATGGCCGGCCTGTGGGAATTCCCGGGCGGCAAGCGCGAATCCGGCGAGACCTCCGAACAGGCGCTGGTGCGTGAACTGCGCGAGGAGCTGGGCATCGAGGCCGATGTCGGGCCGTGGCTGATGGATGTGCCGCAGCGCTATCCGGACAAGCACCTGACGCTGGAAGTGCGCCATGTGCGCAGCTGGAAGGGCACACCGCGTGGGCGCGAGGGCCAGGCCATCACCTGGGTGGCGCAGGACAAGCTGGGCCGCTACTCGATGCCGCCGGCGGACCTGCCGGTGGTGGCCGCCCTGCGGCAGCCGGACAGTTACCTGATCACACCGGCGCCGGCCGACGACGACCCCGACCAGCAACGCTGGCATGGCCAGCTGCAGCGCGCAGTGGCTGCGGGACGGCAGCGTATCCAGCTGCGTCTGCCGCCTGCACATCCACAGCGGCAGGCGATGATCGAACAGGCGGTACGCACGCATCGTCGCGGCGTGCAGTGGTTGCTCAACCGCGATATCGAGCTGGCACGCGCCTTGGGCGTGGGCGTGCACCTGGGCAGCGAACAGCTGCGTGACCTGCAGCAGCGGCCACTGCCCGACGGCCAACTGGTCGCCGCGTCCTGCCATGATCTGCAGCAGCTGCAGGCCGCGCAGCGGTTGGGCTGCGACTTCGCCGTGCTGGGCCCGGTGCAGGCCACCACCAGTCATCCCGATACGGTGCCGCTGGGCTGGGAGGCGTTCGCTGCGCTGCGCGCGCAGGTGTCGCTGCCGATCTATGCGCTGGGTGGCCTGGGCGCTGGCCACATCGCCGAGGCGCGCCGCCATGGCGGGCAGGGCATCGCCGCCATCCGCGGCCTGTGGCCGGCGTGATGTCGGGGTCGGATCCCCGCAACGGGGGGCTCTGACCCCCTTGCTGGAATCCGGCGTCAGAGCCCTTTCTGCTGGAAAGGGATCCGACCCCTCCCGATCACAGCGTGATCCAGAAACACCCGTACTGCCGCCGCAACCCCAGCACTGTCGAAGCGCGCGACACGCTGCCGGGCAAGGTCTGCTCCAAGCGCAGGCCGACCGGATGGCGCACGGCCGGCGGCTCAGGGTCGGATCCCTGCGCAGCAGCGGTCTGACCCTCATCCGGCAATGCCTCCTGATCCTGCCGCGGATATACCGGCACCACATCCACCAGCGGCCGCCGTGCCAGCGATTCCAGCTGGCCGAGGATGCGCTGCGCGCCCGCATCGGAAACCGCGCCCCACAGGTACAGCGAGGACAGCCGGTTCACATCGTTGCTGAGGATGCCGGTGCGCAGCGCGTCCACCAGCTCGCTCAGTCGCCGTGGGCAGCGCGCACCCAGGGTGTCGCGCGGCAGGGTACTGCCGGTGGGCGCAGGCGGCGGCAAGCGCGATTGTGCGCCGACGCTGTCACAGGGGCGGTCGGTGTACACGCTCTGCCCGCGCGCATCCATGCAACGGTTCAGGCGCGAGCTCTGCGCGTGGGCGAGGCTCGACGCCGAGCACAGCGACAGCAGCAACAGCAGGAAGGAAAGCCGGTTCATCGACGCAGGGTAGCGCTGATCGCTACAGCCTGGCGCGCTTTCAGCCGCGCAGCAGTTTCAGAACCGAGGTGGTCGGTTTGGCCAGGTTCAACGTGTAGAAATGCAGACCCGGCGCGCCGCCCTCGATCAGGCGCTGGCACAGCTGGGCCACCACGTCGGTGCCGAATGCACGCACCGAGTCGGCGTCATCGCCATAGGCCTGCATCTTGCGGCTGATCCAGCGCGGGATCTCCGCGCCGCACTGCTCGGAGAAGCGGCGCAGCTGGCTGAAGTTGGCGATCGGCATGATGCCGGGCGTGATCGGTACCTGCACGCCGAGCCGGCGCACTTCATCGACGAAGTGGAAGTAGGCGTCCGGGTTGAAGAAGTACTGGGTGATCGCCGCATCGGCACCGGCGTCGATCTTGGCCTTGAAGTGCTTCAGGTCGGCCAGCGCATCGGGGGCCTGCGGGTGCGTTTCCGGATAGGCGCCCACTTCGATGTGGAACGCGTCGCCATGCTCGGTGCGGATGAACTCGATCAGTTCGGCCGCATAGCGCATGTCGCCCGGGAAGCCCATGCCCGAGGGCAGGTCGCCGCGCAGCGCGACCAGGCGGCGGCAGCCAATGGCGCGGTAAAGCTTGAGCAGCTCGCGGATCTCCTGGCGGGTGCCGCCGACGCAGGACAGATGCGGTGCGGCATCGAAGCCGTGGTGCTGGTTGAGATGGCGCACCGTCTCGGAGGTGTAACTCAGGGTCGAGCCGCCAGCGCCGAAGGTACAGGACACATACTCCGGGCCGTAGTCCTTCAGTTTGGCCGCGGCGCGGTCCAGCTGGCTGCGCTGCTCGTCGGTCTTGGGCGGATAGAACTCGAAGCTGATGGCGGTCATGGCACGGGCGGCGGCGGCGGGTGTCAAGCAGTATATCGCTTCATCAAGATGGATGTGCAATTGGTGTGTGAGGGCTGGCCGTCCGTGGCACGCGACCGTTCACCCCGGCGACCGGCCGCTGCTCCGGAATCGCAACCGGGAGGCCCGGGCAGGTTGCACGCTGTTCCCATCCCGGCACCACCCACCTGATGAAGGAGCAGACGATGAAGATCTTCCTGGCACTCTGGTACGCGATGAAGGCCCTGGCCCGGCTGGCGATGATCGGCATGGCGATGGCCGTGCTGGGCTCCGGTTCGGCGCATGCCGCCACTGACGCGGCGGCCGGCAAGGTGCAGGTCGAGGTGGTCGGCAAGGGCCGACCGCTACTGATGATTCCCGGCCTCAACAGCAGCGCCGAGGTGTGGCGCGAGACCTGCCTGGCGCTGAAGGACGTGCAGTGCCATCTGGTACAGCTGCCGGGCTTTGCCGGCGCCGCGCCTGCCGATCCGCGCCCGGCCGGGTTCCTGCCGGCGATGCGCGGGCAGCTGCTGGCCTATCTGCATGACCAGCGGCTGGGCCCGGTGGTGGTGGTCGGCCACAGCCTCGGCGGCCTGCTGGGCCTGCAGATGGCGCAGGCCGAGCCGAAGGCGGTCAGCGCGCTGGTGGTGGTCGACGCACTGCCGTTCCTGCCGGCGGCGCGCGATCCGAATGCCACGGCGGACAGCGTGCGGCCGATGGCCGATCAGCTGCGCAAGGGCATGCTCGCCGCCGACGCCGCGCAGTGGCAGGCGCAGCTGAAGGCGGGTCTGCCCGGCATGACCCGCGACCCGCAGCGGCAGGCCGAGCTGGGCGGCTGGGGCGAAGCCAGCGACCGCCAGACCACCGCCGACGCCATGCATGCGGTGATGACCACTGACCTGCGCGACAGCATCGCTTCGATCACTTCGCCGACGCTGGTGCTGGGCAGCTGGGCCGGCTACCAGCCGATGGGCGGCACCGAGGAAAGCACCCGCGCCGTGTTCCAGAGCCAGTACGCGAAACTGCACGACGTGCAGATCGCGATGAGTGCCCATGGGTTCCACTTCCTGATGTGGGATGATCCGAGCTGGTTGCGCGGGCAGGTGCAGGCCTTCCTCGACCGTCATCCCTGAGCCTCGACACGCCTCGGAATGGATATGCCGGATTCCTCCTCGACGGTACGCTTCTGGCTGCTCAATGCACTGGTGTGGGCGCTTTACGGCGCCGCCGGCCTGGGATTGCGGCATGCCTACCTCGCCGATGCCGGAAGCGCCGGTGTTCTGATCACGCTGGGCCTGGCGCTGGCCTTGTTCGGATGCAGCGGCGGCATCCGGGCACTGGCGCTGCGCGGTGACTGGTGGGCGCGCGGTACTGCCGGGCTGCTGTTGCGCTTGGCACTGTCGGTGGCACTGGGTGCGGCGCTGGCGCAGGCCCTGGTGAACGCGGCACTGTACACCGCGCTGGCCTGGGGATGGGTGGGCATCGGCCGTCAGGTTGCCGACTTCAGCCCCAAGGCCCTGCTGCTCTACTGGTACTCCACGGCAGTGATGCTCGCGCTGTGGACCGCACTCTGGGCCAGTCTGCACAGCCTGCGGCGGATCCGTGGCGCGGAGCTGGCGCGCCTGCGCGCCGAGGCCGAACGCAGCGCGCTGGAACGCGATGCACTGCGCGCACGGCTCAATCCGCACTTCATGTTCAATGCGCTGAATAACTTGCGCGCGCTGATCCTGGAAGACCCCGAACGCGCCCGCGACATGGTCACGCGCTTGTCGCGCACGCTGCGCCAGGCGTTGGCACACAACCGCAGTGAGCAGGTCACCTTGGCCGAGGAACTGGCGGTGGTGGACGACTATCTGGCCATCGAGGCCATCCACTTCGAGCAGCGCCTGCAGGTATGCCAGCGCATCGATGCCGATGCCCTGCAGGTGCAGTTGCCGGCGATGGCGCTGCAGCTGCTGGTGGAGAATGCGATCAAGCACGGCATCGCCAGTCGCGCCGGTGGTGGTGAGGTGCAGATCCGGGCCACGCTGGACAACGCTGTATTGCGCCTGCAGGTGGACAACCCGCTGGGCAGCGCCAGCGAACCTGTCGACGGGCATGGCGTTGGCCTGGCCTATCTGCGTGCGCAGCTCGGCACGCGCGGACGATTCACCCTGCGGCCGGTCGGCGACCGCATGCAGGCCCTGCTGGAGATTCCGCAATGATTGGCGTACTGCGTGTATTGATCGTGGATGACGCGCGGCTGGCGCGGCAGGAGCTGCGCACGCTGTTGTCGGCACTGCCGTGGGTGCAGTGTGTCGGTGAGGCCGACGACGTGCCAGCCGCCCGCGCGGCCATCGCCACGCTGGCGCCGGATCTGGTGCTGCTGGATGTGCAGATGCCCTCGGGCAGTGGATTCGACGTGCTGGACGGCCTGGAGACAGTGCCGGCGGTGGTGTTCGTCACCGCCTACGACGCCTATGCCGTGCGCGCGTTCCAGGCCAATGCGCTGGACTACCTGGTGAAGCCGGTGGAAGCGCCGCGCCTGCTGGAGGCGCTGGAGCGGGCGCGCCCGCATGCGGCCGCGCAGGCCGTTACCGTGGAGCCGCGCAGCACGCTGGCGCCGCAGGACCAGGTGTTCGTGCGCGAGGGCGAACGCTGCTGGTTCGTGGCGGTCTCCGAGATCCGCCGGCTGGTGGTTGATGGCAACTACACACGGCTGTGGTTCCGCGACCAGAACGCGTTGCTGACCCGCAGCTTGAGCGCGCTGGAAGCACGCCTGCCGCAGGATCTGTTCTTCCGTGCCAACCGCAACACCCTGGTCAACCTGCGTCGTATCCGTGGGGTGACACCCAGCATCGGCGATGGCTACGACCTTGCGCTGGACGATGGCAGCGAGGTCGAGGTGTCGCGCCGGCGGGCACGTGAGCTGCGCGAGCGGATGGCGTTGTAGGGGCTGCCAGCGGTTACCCTGTGCAGCGGATTCCCAGATTGCGCCGCGCCATGTCCATCGTCCTCACCGATTTCGCCCGCCCCCGCCTGTTCCCGCGCGTGCCGCGCGGCAACACCATCCAGGACTGCACTGCCGAGCAGTTCGAGGCGCACCTCAACGCGCATGCCCCGCTGAAGGTGCTCGATGGCTACGCGCCGTTCTGCAAGCTGTTTGTCTACGAGAACTGGACCAGCACCCGGTGCCTGACAGTGCCGGTCACCGAGGCCAACCGCCACCAGCTGCGCAGTGGCTACGAGGCACGCAACCGCGAAGAGCTGCCGGTGCTGGTGCGTTGGTTCGAAGGTGTGGAATCACCGCGTGCGAACTATCTGGTGGTGATCCTGTACAGCGCCGGGCAGCTGGCGAAGGAAGGCTCGCCGATCGAAGCCGACTGGGGCATCGTCGGCTGCATCTACACCGCCGAACCGGAAGAAGTGCCGATGGCACCGATCACGATGATGCGCAATGCGCTGGGGGTGGAGGAGGGCGGTTCCGGCGTGCCGCTGGACCGCGAGGCCTACCGGCGCTCGGTGGCGTTCTGGGAAAACAACGCCAACTGGCGGCCGTAGCCGGCCCGGGTCGGACTCCCGCATCGCGGGGCTCTGACCCGATCATCCGACCCCATGCGCCGGGTATGATCGGGCCAGGTAACCCCACGGAGGGCGAGGCATGGCTGTGTGGACAAGGATGATCCCGGTGTTGCTGGCAGGCATGTTGCCCGCCGCCACCGTGTTGGCGGCGAAGCCGGTCGCAGAAATGGCCTGCTCGCCATTGGCGGTCGTACCCGGACTGCGCGATGCGAGCGTGACTGCATTGTCGATGCAGCCCCGGGACGGTGGCTGCGTGGTCGAGGTGTCGGCGAGAGACGGCAAGGGGCTGCTTCGGCAGCGGCAGATGCTGGAGGTGCTGGCGCAGCATGCCTGCGCAGCGCCTGCGGAGGTGACTGTGGACGAGGCGCGGGTATCGCTGCAGCTGCGGCTGCCGAAGCGATGCGCGGCACGCAGCAGCCGGGATATGTTCGCGGGCGAGACGGTTCCCTGGCTGCCGCCACGCGGCGTGTCGCCGCGCTACCCGTTGAAGGCCATGCAGTTGGGGCTCTCTGGCCGCAGCCTGCTGACGGGTTTGGTCGATGCGCAGGGCGGCGTTGCGGCCGTGATCGTGAAGGTCTCCAGCGGCCATGTGTTGCTGGACGAGGCTGCCGTGGAGGAGCTGCGTGGCTGGCGCTTCACCCGGGCCGATGCGACGGGCGCGGTGCCGGCGTTGAGCCTTGTGCGGGTGCCGATGCGGTATGAGTACGTGGAGTAACGGCCATCCACGCATGGCGTGGATCTACTGGTCCGCAGTAGAGCCACGCCATGCGTGGTTGCATACCCTTCAGGCGGCTTTCCACTCCCACCAGGGGTAATGGTACTCGCGGTCGATGGCCTGCCAATGCTGGCCGCACTGCGTGCAGGCAACGATATGGCAGTCGCCCCAACCGTCCTCGGCTTCCTGCAACGAGAGCAGCTGCATCTGCCCTTGTTCGATCAGATGACGGGGATTGAAGAACGGGTAACTTGCATTGAGCGCACACAGGCAGCCCTTGCGTGCCTCCCAATAGCGCAGTCGCTGCAGCGCCGCTTTCAGGTGTGCCTGGTTGCTGATCAATATGCCGCCGAGTTCGACGCCTGTGCAGCGCTGCTCGATCAGATCGGCATGCGGTGCCAGTGCCTCCAGCGATGCGGTGCTGAACACCCGTGCGAGCGTGCGTGCGGCACCGGTGACGTGGTTTCCGTCGCGCGCGAGCAGATCCTGCAGCAGCACATCGGCCTGTGCGTCCTCGAGCCGCGGCGAAGGCGCCGTGGACCAAGGCCAGCGCATCAGCGCGCCTTGCCGATGACGGCGTAGTGGCCGGCGGTCAGCCGCAGCAGATCGGCCGGTGCCAGCTCCACTTCCAGTCCGCGCCGTCCCGCGCTGACATGCAGCGCGGGCAGGGGCTCGGCGCTGGCATCGAGGAAGGTACGCAGGCGCTTCTTCTGTCCGAGCGGACTGATGCCGCCGATCAGGTAGCCGGTGGCGCGTTGTGCCACATCTGCGGCGGCCATCTCGCACTTCTTGCAGTTCGCCGCTTCGGCCAATGCCTTCAGGTCGAGCTGGCCGGCCACGGGCACGATCGCTACCAGCAGTTCGTGTGTCTCGGTGCTGGCCAGCAGGGTCTTGAACACCTGGGCCGGATCCAGGCCGAGTTTGTCGACGGCCTCGCCGCCATAGGATTCGGCGTGGGCATCGTGCACGTAGCTGCGCACGGTGTGGGCGATCTTCTCGCGCTTGAGCAGGTTGATGGCCGGGGTCATGGGTGCATCGTAGCGCGGCGCGGAAGCCTTGCCTTGACCGAGGCTATTGCGGCAGGAGCATCCACGCATGGCGTGGATCTACCGGGGAGCGGTGCCGGCGATATCCACGCATGGCATGAAACTACCCAGGGGCGGATGATCAGTAGATCCACGCCATGCGTGGATACGCAATGCCGGACACATCAACGCAGAACGGGCGCCCGAAGGCGCCCGTTCTGTCTGCTTCCGTCGCTGGGGCGATGCTGGGGTCAGAGCCCTTTCCTTTGGAAAGGGATCCGAGCCCGGACAGGCCGCCGGGGGCGATCAGTAGCGGTAGTGGTCCGGCTTGAACGGGCCTTCCACCGGCACGCCGATGTAATCGGCCTGTTCCTGGCTCAGGGTGGTCAGCTTCACGCCGATCTTTTCCAGGTGTAGGCGAGCCACTTCTTCGTCCAGCTTCTTCGGCAGCAGATAGACCTTCTTCTCGTAGCTGTCCTTGTTCGCCCACAGGTCGATCTGGGCCAGGGTCTGGTTGGCGAACGAGTTGGACATGACGAAGCTCGGGTGGCCGGTGGCGCAGCCCAGGTTCACCAGGCGGCCTTCGGCCAGCAGGAAGATCGCGTTGCCGTTCGGGAAGATGTACTTGTCCACCTGCGGCTTGATGTTGACGTGCTTCACGCCCGGGAACGCCACCAGCGCATCGACCTGGATCTCGTTGTCGAAGTGGCCGATGTTGCAGACGATGGCCTGGTCCTTCATCGCGCTCAGGTGCTCGATGCGGATGATGTCCTTGTTGCCGGTGGTGGTGACATACAGGTCGGCACGGCCCAGGGTCGATTCGATGGTGTTGACTTCATAGCCTTCCATCGCTGCCTGCAGGGCGCAGATCGGGTCGATCTCGGTCACCACCACGCGCGCACCATAGGCACGCAGCGAAGCGGCGCAGCCCTTGCCGACGTCGCCGTAGCCGCAGACCACGGCCACCTTGCCGGCCAGCATCACGTCCATCGCGCGCTTCAGGCCATCGGCCAGCGACTCGCGGCAGCCGTACAGGTTGTCGAACTTGCTCTTGGTGACCGAGTCGTTGACGTTGATCGCCGGGATCAGCAAGGTGCCGGCCTGGGCCAGCTGGTACAGGCGGTGCACGCCGGTGGTGGTCTCTTCGGAGACGCCCTTCCAGTCCTTGACTACGCGGCCCCAGTAACCCGGGCGCTCCTTGGCCACGCGCTTGAGCAGGTTCTTGATGACCTGTTCTTCGTGCGAACCGGAAGCGGTGTTGACCCAGTCACTGCCGTTTTCCAGCTCGTAGCCCTTGTGGATCAGCAGGGTCACGTCACCGCCGTCGTCGACCACCAGTTCCGGGCCGGTCAGGGTGCCGTCGGCCAGGGTGAAGGTCAGCGCGTCCAGGGTGCAGTCCCAGTACTCTTCCAGGGTCTCGCCCTTCCAGGCGAACACCGGGGTGCCGGTGGCGGCGATGGCGGCGGCCGCGTGGTCCTGGGTCGAGAAGATGTTGCACGAGGCCCAGCGCACGTCAGCGCCGATGTCCTTCAGGGTCTCGATCAGCACGGCGGTCTGGATGGTCATGTGCAGCGAACCGGTCACGCGCACGCCCTTCAGCGGCAGCTCGGCCTGGTACTTGCGGCGGATCGACATCAGGCCCGGCATTTCATGCTCGGCGATGTCCAGTTCCTTGCGGCCCCAGTCGGCCAGCGTGATATCGCGGATCTTGTAATCACCTTCGGTGGAGAAGGTCTTGGCAACAGCGTTCATTCGTGTGCTCCGGTTGTAGACGAGCGGGTGCTCGCATCTGGCCGGGCGCCGTTGTTGCATAGCCACCTTACCGAGCCTGGCCGGGCCTCATGGGATCCGGTCGCAGCGCCCCTCGGCAGGGGAGAACCCCCATTATATCGCGGCCTTGTCATGACATCCCGATGACCCAACCATCGGCAGGTGGGGCGGCGCGCACGGCCTGTTAAGGTCAATGTTTTCACGCATCACACAGGTTGAACGATGAGCATGCACGCGCGCCGCACACGGCGATGGACCGGTCTGATCCTGTCGATGGGCCTGCTGGCGGTGGCCCCGCTGGCGTTCGCGGCCACCCCGCAGCCAGCCCCGGCGCAGGCGCAGGGCGTCAACGGCTATGAACTGCCTTCGGCCGCGCTGCAGGCGGTGGTCGATGCCCCGCGCGCGCCGTCGCTGTACCTGTCGCCGCGCCGCGATGTGGCCGCGCTGATGCAGATGCCGTCGCTGCCGTCGATCCAGGTGGTGGCGCAGCGGGAACTGAAGCTGGCGGGCCTGCGCATCAATCCGCGCACCTTCTCCGACAGCCGCTTCAGCTTCGGCGAGAAGCTGTGGCTGATGAACGTGGCCGATGGCAGGGAGCGGCAGGTCAGCGGCCTGCCGGCCACCTTGTCGATCGCCAGCCTGATGTGGTCGCCGGACCAGAAGTGGCTGGCCTTCAACCAGGTCGACGCCGCCAGCGGCGCCAACGAACTATGGCTGGTGGACGTGGCCGCCGGCAGCGCCCGCCGCCTGGTTGCGGGTCTGAACACGGTGATCGGCAGCGGCTACCAGTGGCTGCCCGACAGCCGTGGGCTGGTGGTGTTCACCCGCCCGGCCAATCTCGGTGCGGCGCCGGCCGCCGACGGCATCCCGACCGGCCCGGCCGTGCAGCAGACCAGCCAGGGCGGCGGCGTGGTGTCGATCCGCACCTACCAGGACCTGCTGAAGAACGAGGCCGATGCACGCCAGTTCGACTATTACGCGACCACCCAGCCGGTGGAAGTGGGCCTGGATGGCAGCACCCGTGCGATCGGCGCGGCCGGTATCTTCATGGGCTTCTCGGTCTCGCCGGATGGACGCTTCGTGCTGCGTCAGCCGGTGCAGCGCCCGTATTCCTACGTGGTGCCGGTGAGCAGCTTCCCGCGCCGCATCGAAGTGATCGAGCGTGCCAGCGGCAAACTGGTGCATACCGTGGCCGTGCGCCCGCTGGTGGAGGGCCTGCCGACCGGCAATGACGCCGAGGTGACCGGCGTGCGCGACATCAGCTGGCGCGGCGATGCAGAGGCCACCCTGGTCTGGGCCGAGGCGCAGGATGGCGGTGACCCGAACAGGGACGCCAAGGTGCGCGATGCCGTGTTCATGCAGGCGGCGCCGTTCGACACGCCGCCGGTGACCCTGGCCCAGCTTGGCAGCCGCTTCGCGGGCATCAGCTGGGGCCGCGGCGACCTGGCGCTGCTGAGCGAGTCGTGGTGGAAGTCGCGCAACACCAAGACCTGGCTGATCGCCCCGGACAGCGCCGGTACCGATCCGCGGCTGCTGTGGGACCGCAATGCGCAGGACCGCTATGCCGATCCGGGCCGCCCGCTGCAGGCCAGCGACGGGCGCGGCCGCTCGCTGCTGCAGACCAGCGCCGATGGCGGCAGCCTGTACCTGGCCGGTGCCGGCGCTTCGCCGGAAGGCGACCGTCCGTTCGTGGACCGCTTCGACATCGCCACCGGCAAGGCCACCCGCCTGTTCCACTCGCAGGCACCGAGTTATGCCGCACCGGTGGCGCTGCTGGACGCGCAGGGCAGTTCGTTGCTGCTGAGCCGTGAGAGCCCTGACGAGCCGGCCAACTTCTACGTGCAGTCGCTGGCCGACGCCAGCGCCGCCCCGCGCGCGCTGACCCACTTTGCCCATCCGCTGCCGCAGTTGAAGGGCGTGCAGAAGGAGCAGATCCGCTACAAGCGCAAGGACGGCGTCGACCTGACCGCGACCCTGCTGCTGCCGCCCGGCTACGACCCCAAGCGTGATGGTCCGCGCCCGCTGCTGATGTGGGCCTATCCGGGTGAGTTCAAGAGCGCGGCGGCTGCCAGCCAGGTGACTGATTCGCCGTACCGTTTCAATGCGGTCAGCTATTGGGGACCGCAGGCGTTCCTGGCCAAGGGCTACGTGGTGCTGGCCAGCCCGTCGATGCCGATCATCGGCGAGGGCGACAAGGAACCCAACGACACCTACATCGAGCAGCTGGTGGCCAATGCGCAGGCGGCGGTGGATGAAGTGGTGCGCCGTGGCGTGACCGATCGCGATCACATCGCCATCGGTGGCCATTCCTACGGTGCGTTCATGACCGCCAACCTGCTGGCGCACACCCGCCTGTTCAAGGCCGGCATCGCACGCAGCGGCGCCTACAACCGCACGCTCACCCCGTTCGGTTTCCAGGCCGAGGAGCGCAACTACTGGCAGGCGCAGGACGTGTACCAGAAGATGGCACCGTTCAACTACGCGGACAGGATCAAGGATCCGATCCTCTTCATCCATGGCGTGGACGACAACAACTCCGGCACGTTCCCGATCCAGAGCGAGCGCATGTTCGCCGCGGTGAAGGGCCTGGGTGGCACCGCGCGGCTGGTGATGCTGCCGAACGAATCGCATGCCTACCGCGCACGCGAATCGATCATGACCATGCTGGCCGAGAGCGAACGCTGGCTGGAGCAGACCATCGGCCCGGCTGACCAGGGCAAGGCGAAGAAGAAGCGCTGACCAGTCCTAGTAGTGCCGGCCCGCGGCCGGCACTACCAGATGAAACCATTTTTGCATCGCAGTACGACGCCCGATCTGGGATAGGCTTGGGGCCAGGATCCGTTGACCGAGGCCCGTGCGTCGCCGATGAACGAGTACCGCAGCAGCATCGAGTTCGCTTCTCCCGATCTTCCGCTTCGCGATGACGTGCGCCGGCTCGGCGCACTGGTCGGCGACCTGTTGGTGGAACAGGTCTCGGCCGCCTTCCTCGACGATGTCGAAGACGTGCGCACCCGCGCCATCGCCCGCCGCGAGAACCAGGCACCGCTGTCCGAGCTGGCCGATGGCCTGGCCGGACGCACGCCACAGCAGGCCGAGACCATGGTGCGGGCGTTCAGCACCTACTTCCAGGTGGTCAACATCGCCGAGCGCGTGCATCGCATCCGCCGCCGCCGCGACTACCAGCGCGCCGTTGCGGCCGCACCGCAACCCGATGGCCTGCAGGACGCCCTGCAGCACCTGAAGGCACAGGGCGTTGGCCTGGATGAACTGGCGCAGTGGCTGCCACGCATCGATATCGAGCCGGTGTTCACCGCGCACCCGACCGAAGCGGTGCGCCGCGCGCTGCTGGAGAAAGAGCAGCTGATGGTGGCCAGCCTGGTCGACAACCTCGACGGCCAGCGCACCCCCGGCGAAGCCGCCGCCGATGCCGCACGCTTCCGCATGGCGCTGACCGCCTCGTGGCAGACCACCGATTCCTCGCCGGTGCGGCCCACCGTCGATGACGAGCGCGAGCATGTGGGCTTCTACCTGGTGCAGGTGCTGTACCGGGTGATACCGGTGCTGTACGAGTCACTGCAGCAGGCGCTGCGCGATACCTATGGCGAAGAACTGCCGCTGCCGCGCCTGCTGCGTTTCGGTACCTGGGTGGGCGGTGACATGGATGGCAATCCGAACGTGGATGCCCATACCATCCGCAACACGCTGGATGCGCAGCGGCAAGCAGTACTCGCGCGCTACCAGAAGGAACTGCTGCAGCTGGCCAGCCTGCTCAGCCAATCCACCGAGCGGGTAGGCGTGAGTGATGCGCTGCAGGCACGCGTGTCGCAGTACCAGCAGCTGCTTCCCCAGGTACAGTCGCGGCCGCGGCATGCCGACATGCCGTATCGCCTGCTCAATGACCGCATGCGCGCACGCCTGCAGGCGGCGCTGGATGATGGCGAAGGTCCCTACGCCGGTCCCGATGAACTGATCGACGACCTGCAGCTGATCCTCGACAGCCTGCGTGCCAATCGTGGTGAACATGCCGGCGGCTTCGCCGTGCAGCGTCTGCTGTGGCGGGTGAAAACCTTCGGCTTCCATCTGGCGCGGCTGGACGTGCGCCAGGAATCGAGCGTGCATGCACGTGCGCTGGCGGCGGTGCTGGGCGGCGATGCTGCATGGGAAGGCCTGGATGCAATGGGTCGCGCAGGATTGCTGGCAGCCCATGCCAGCGGTGACGCACCCTTGCCGAAGGGCGACGACGACGGCAACCAGCGGTTGGATGCGGTGTTCGCTGCACTGGCCGATGCGCGCGCGCGCCATGGCGCCGATGCGCTCGGCAATTACATCATCTCGATGGCGCACGACCGCAGCGATGTGCTGGCGGTGCTGGCGTTGGCGCGGCGCGGTGGCCTGGTGGATGCAGACGGCGCGGTGCCGCTGGACATCGCACCGCTGTTCGAAACCGTGGATGACCTCAAGCGGGGTACCGCGACCCTGCGCGACCTGCTGGCCGACCCGGTGTACCGCAGCCACCTGCGCGCGCGCGATGACGTGCAGATGGTGATGCTGGGTTATTCGGACAGCAGCAAGGACGGCGGTATCGCCGCCTCGCGTTGGGGCCTGCAGCGCGCGCAGGTGGAACTGCTGGAGGTGGCGGCCGAATCCGGCATCCGATTGACCTTCTTCCATGGCCGTGGTGGTTCGATCAGCCGCGGCGGCGGCAAGACCACGCACGCCGTCGATGCGTCGCCGCGCGGCAGCATCGATGGCCGCCTGCGGGTGACCGAGCAGGGCGAGGTGATCCATCGCAAGTACGGCATCCGCGCGCTGGCGCTGCGTTCGCTGGAACAGGCGACCGGCGCGGTGCTGCGCGCCAGCCTGCGCCCGCGTGCGGCCGAGCCCCGCGAGGACGACTGGCGGCCGGTGATGGACGCGGTAGCGTCTGCCAGCAGCGAGGTGTATCGCGCCTTCGTTGGCCAGGCCGGTTTCATGGACTACTTCCGCACCGCCACGCCGATCGACGTGATCGAGCGGATGACGCTGGGCTCGCGGCCGTCGCGCCGGCTCGGCCAGGACGCGGCGCTGGGCAACCTGCGCGCGATCCCGTGGGTATTCGCCTGGAGCCAGGCGCGCGCAGTGATTCCTGGCTGGTACGGGGTGGGCAGTGGCCTGCAGGCGGCGGCCGATGCCGGGCACGAGCAGACCCTGCGCGATATGGCGCGTGACTGGCCGTTCTTCCGTACCTTCCTGGACGACATCGCGATGGTGCTGTCAAAGGGTGATATCACCATCGCCGAACAGTTCTCGCTGTTGTCCGGTGAGCTGCATGCGCGCTTCTTCCCGCAGGTGCAGCGCGAACTTGAACTGACCCGGCACTGGCTGCTGGTGTTGATGGACCAGCAGACGCTGCTGGAGCATGACGCCCGGCTGGCGTTGTCGATCCGCCTGCGCAATCCCTACGTTGACCCGATCAGCGTGCTGCAGGTGGATCTGCTGCAGCGTTGGCGGGCCAGCGGGCGCGAGGACGACGACCTGCTGCGTGCGCTGGTGGCGTGCGTGAATGGCGTTTCGCAGGGCGTGCAGAACACGGGGTGAAATGCATCCGCCGGGCATGGCCCGGCGCTACCTGCCTCGGTGGGTGCGGGGCTTGCCCCGCACGTTCTCATTCTTCCGGCGAAGGCGGGTTCGACGCCAGCAGCTCCAGATGCCGCTGTTCCATTTCCTGGCGCAGCTGTCGGCGGATCTGCGCGGCGGCCTGCCGGCGCTTCTCGTCGGAGGTGGCTGGTTGCAGCGGCGGCACCGGCGTCGGCCGGCCGTCCTCATCCACTGCCACCATCGTGAAGAAGCAGCTGTTGGCGTGGCGCACGCTGCGCTTGAGGATGTCCTCGGCCACCACCTTGATGCCGATCTCCATCGACGAGGTGCCGGTATGGTTCACGGAAGCCAGGAAGGTGACCAGCTCGCCCACCGCGATGGGCTGGCGGAACATCACCTGGTCCACCGACAGGGTGACCACGTAGCTGCCGGCGTAGCGGCTGGCGCAGGCGTAGGCAACCTGGTCGAGCAGGCGCAGTACGGCGCCACCGTGGACCTTGCCGGAGAAATTGGCCATCTCCGGCGACATCAGCACGGTCATGGTGAGCTGGTGGGTTTTCAGTTCGGTCGACATGGGGCGATTGTATCGGCAACCGGGTAGTGCCGGCCGCTGGCTGGCAACCGCGCACCCGTTCTCACAGGCCATGAAAAAGCCGGCCAGCGGCCGGCTCTACCGAAAGCAGAAGGGCCGCGTGAGCGGCCCTTCGTGTTTCTTACTTCAGCTTCGCATCGGCGCGCAGGGCGGCGGCGCGATCGGTCTTCTCCCAGGAGAAGGCCGTGGCGTTGACGGTCTCGCCTTCGCCGTTGAGGTAGCTGAACTCCTTCGGCTTGCGGCCGAAGTGGCCGTAGGCCGCAGTCTGCTGGTACATCGGGTGGATCAGGTCCAGCATCTTGATGATGCCGTACGGGCGCAGGTCGAAGTGCTTGCGGATCAGCTTCTCGATCTTGTCGTCGCTGATCTTGCCGGTGCCGAAGGTGGTGACCGAGATCGAGGTCGGCTCAGCCACGCCGATGGCGTAGGAGACCTGCACTTCGCAACGGTCGGCCAGGCCGGCGGCCACCACGTTCTTGGCGACGTAGCGGGCGGCGTAGGCGGCCGAACGGTCGACCTTGGACGGGTCCTTGCCGGAGAAGGCGCCACCACCGTGACGAGCCCAGCCGCCGTAGGTGTCGACGATGATCTTGCGGCCGGTCAGGCCGCAGTCGCCCACCGGGCCACCGATCTCGAACTTGCCGGTCGGGTTGATGTGGAACTTGGTGCCCTTGTGCAGCCACTTGGCCGGCAGCACCGGCTTGATGATCTCTTCGCGGACGGCCTCGATGAGGTCCTTCTGCTTGATGCCCGGGGCGTGCTGGGTCGACAGCACCACGGCGTCGATGGCCGAGACCACGCCGTTTTCATAGCGCAGGGTGACCTGGCTCTTGGCGTCCGGACGCAGCCACGACAGCGGCGAATTCTTCTTCTTGCGGATCTTGGCCTGCTGCTCGACCAGGCGGTGCGACAGGTGGATCGCGGCCGGCATGTAGCTGTCGGTCTCGTTGGTGGCGTAGCCGAACATCAGGCCCTGGTCGCCCGCGCCCATTTCTTCCGGCTTCTTGCGGTCCACGCCCTGGGCGATGTGCGGCGACTGCTTGCCGATCAGGTTCAGCACGCCACAGGTGGCGCCGTCGAAGCCGACTTCGGAGCTGTCATAGCCGATGTCCACGATGACCTTGCGGGTCAGCGCTTCCAGGTCGATCCAGGCGCTGGTGGTGATTTCACCGGCGACAATGGCAACGCCGGTCTTGACCATGGTCTCGCAGGCCACGCGGGCGCGCTGGTCCTGGGTCAGGATCGCGTCCAGCACCGCATCGGAGATCTGGTCGGCAACCTTGTCCGGATGGCCTTCGGAGACCGACTCGGAGGTGAAGAGATAGCTGGACATCAGGCGTAATATCCCTTGATTCGGATGGAAAGATGGGCGCGCATGATACACGGGGTGCGCCGCCTGTGCATTGTGAACCGGTACCGGTTGCCGGTGGTTAAGCCCATGTAGGCCTGCAGAGGCCGTTACAGTGGGATTGGGTCCCAGCCTCGAGGCCCAGTGTTCCACCAGCGTGACAACGGACGAGGCGCCTGCCGGCCCCGACCGTGCCTGCCACGTCGCCCGCCGCAGAGCCGCCCGGCCGTCATCGTTCTGCCCCGAAACCGCCATCTGGCTGCCGCCTCCCGGGCGCAGGCTGTCGGCCAACACGGCCGCCGGGCATGAGTGAACACGCCATGCAGGAACTCGAACAGCGTCTCCAGCAACGCTTCCCCGATTGGTTCCACGGCCGTCGTGGCCAGCTGGCGCGGCCATTGCTGCGCAGCGTCGGCCGCTGGTCGCGGCTGGACCAGATCGAGGCCTTCCTGCAGCGCAGTGCAGGCCTGCGCGGGTTCGGCTTCGTCGCCGCCGGCCTGGAGTTCATCGACGGCCAGTACCAGGTGGATCCGGCCGCGCTGGCGAAGATTCCAGCCACCGGCCGCCTGTTGATCGTCGCCAATCATCCATCCGGGGCACTGGATGCGCTGGCCCTGCTCGATGCGGTCGGCCGCATCCGCCGCGACGTGCGGATCGTGGCCAACGACCTGCTGGGGGCGATCGCGCCGTTGCAGGATCTGCTGCTGCCGGTGCGCATCCTCGGCGGCAAGGCGCAGCGCGGCAGCCTGCATGCGGTCGAGGAGGCGCTGGCCGCCGAGCAGTGCGTGATCGTATTCCCGGCCGGTGAGGTCTCGCGACTGTCGCTGCGCGGTATCCGCGATGGCCGCTGGCAACGGGGGTTCGTCCGCTTTGCCCGCGCGGCGGGCGCGCCGGTGCTGCCGGTGCGGGTGGAGGCGCGCAACTCGGCGCTGTTCTATGGCGCCTCGACCCTGTTCAAACCGGCCGGCACCGCGTTGCTGGCCCGTGAAATGTTCACCCGCCGTGGCCGCCCGCTGCGGCTGAGCATCGGTGAACCGATGCAGCTGGGCAAGGGCGGCGATCCGGGCGCGCAGCTGCTGGCCGTGCGCCGCGCGCTGTATGCGCTGGGTCGCAATGGCGCGGCCGTCGGGGCTGCACCTTACGAGGGCCCCGAGCCGTTGGCCGCACCGGTGCCGCCCTCGCAGGTTGCTGCCGGCATCGCCGTCGCCACCCAGCTGGGCCAGACCGCCGACGGCAAGCAGATCCTGCTGGCCACCTGCGCGGCCGACGCGCCGCTGCTGCTGGAACTGGGCCGGCTGCGCGAGTTGACCTTCCGCCAGGTGGGCGAGGGCACCGGTCGCAGCCGCGACCTGGACGACTACGACCCGCAGTACGAGCACATCGTGATCTGGGATGCGGCCGCACAGCGCATCGCCGGGGCCTACCGCATCATGCGCGGCGCCCAGGCGCTGGCCCGGCATGGCCTGTCCGGGCTCTACAGCGCGTCGTTGTTCCGCTATTCGGACGACGCCATCACCCATATCGCCGAGGGCCTGGAACTGGGGCGCAGCTTCGTGGTGCCCGATTACTGGGGCAGCCGCAGCCTGGATTACCTGTGGCAGGGCATCGGTGCGTACCTGCAATGCCGGCCGGGCATCCGCTACCTGTTCGGCGCGGTGTCGATCAGCGCCGCGCTGCCACGCGATGCACGCGAACAGCTGGTGGCCTACTACCAGCGCTATTACAGCGGCACGGCGGGGCTGGCCGAATCGAACCGGCCGTTCCAGTACTTCGCCGCGCCGCCGTGTTTCGGCGAGCTGGATGCGGGGGCCGCGTTCGACGTGCTGAAGGCCAACCTCGCCGCGCTCGGTACCGGCGTGCCGACGCTGTACCGTCAGTACACCGACCTGTGCGAACCCGGCGGCGCACGCTTCCTCGCCTTCGGTGTCGACCCGGACTTCAGTGATTCGATCGACGGTCTGATCGAAGTGGACCTGTGCGCGATCCGCCCGAACAAGCGCAAACGCTACCTGCGCGACGCGGGGACGCCGGCATGAGCACGCTGGCGAACCTGTCGCCACACCGGCGCGCAGTGTTCGTCTCCGATGTGCATCTGGGGGCGCGTCATTGCCACGCCACCGAGCTGGCCCGGTTCCTCTCGCAGCTGCGCTGTGAACGGCTGTACCTGGTCGGCGACATCATCGACCTGTGGTGGATGGCGCATCGCCGCGCCAACTGGCGGCAGTCGCACAGCGAAGTCATCCAGGCGTTGCATGCGCTGCGCCGTGCAGGGACTGAGATCATCTACATTCCCGGCAACCACGATGCCTCGCTGCGCCAGGTCTGCGGATTGATGCTGCCGGCGATGCAGGTGCGCCGCCGTGCCATCCACGTGACCGCCGATGGCCGCCGGCTGCTGGTCGCGCACGGCGATGACTACGACGGCGTGACCCACTTCGGCGGCCTGCAGGAACGGTTCGGCGACTGGCTGTACTACCGCATCCTCACCGGCAACCAGGCGTTGAACGCGGTACGGCGCCGGCTTGGCATGCGTTACTGGTCGCTGTCGGAGTTCCTGAAGAAGCGCAGCGGTGCCGCCGAGCGCTACATCGAGCGGTTCGTGCAGGCTGGCCTGGACGACGTGCGCCGGCGTGGCCTGGACGGCATCGTCTGTGGGCACATCCATCGCGCCGCGCTGGTCGAACGCGACGGCCTGGTCTACGCCAACGACGGCGACTGGGTGGAGAGCCTGACCGCACTGGTCGAGGACCACGATGGCGCGCTGCGGCTGCTGGACCACAACGGGCAGACTCTGGTGGAGCTGCCGGGCGCGCGCTTGTCACAGGCGGCGTAACCCGCCTGCGTGGCGTCGGGCTTGCGCGACCGCCGTGCGCGAACGGGTCTGAGTGAGCAGCAGTCGAGCAAGCTCGACTCTACAGAGACGGCACGCGCGCAAGCCGTTAGCATCGGCCGATGGACTCATTGACCCAGATCGTGCTCGGCGGCGCCGTCGCTGCTGCCATTGCCCCGCCCGGACATCGCCGCGCCGCCCTGCTGGCCGGCGCCGCACTCGGAACGCTGCCGGACCTCGATGCGCTGTGGCTGGGCTTCACCGCCGCCGACCCGGTGGCCAACATGACCGAACACCGCAGCCTCAGCCACTCGCTGCTGGTGCTGCCCTGGGTGGCCGCGCTGATCTGGTGGTTGTTCAGGCGCTTCGGCGATGGCCGGGTCGCACAGTCGCCGACGCGCTGGTTCTGGGCGATCCAGCTGGCGCTGGTCACCCATCCCGTGCTGGATGCGTTCACCGTCTATGGCACACAGCTGTGGTGGCCGCTTCGACCACACCCGACCATGGGCTCCAGTGTCTTCATCATCGACCCCGGCTACACCGTGTGGTTGCTGCTGGGCTGCGTGCTGGCCTGGTTTGGCCGCGCGCGGCCGTGGGCAGGCAGGGTGCTGGGCGTGGCGCTGCTGCTCAGCAGCGCGTATCTCGGATGGGGCCTGGTCGCCAAGGCGCAGGTCGACCGTGCCGCACAGCAGAGCCTGGCCGCGATGGGGCTGGGCGACGCGCCGCGCTTCTCGGTGCCGATGCCGTTCAACACCCTGCTGTGGCGGGTGGTGGCGATGACGCCCAACGGCTATGTGGTGGGGGACCGCTCGCTGGTGGCCGACCATGGGCTGATGCAGTTCGAAGGCCATCCGTCCAACGTTCAGGCGTTGCGTGAAGCGCAGGTGATTCCGGCGGTGCAGCGCCTGCAATGGTTCAACCGCGGTTTCATGCGCGCGCAGGTAGTGGATGGCCGGCTGGTGCTGAGCGACCTGCGCATGGGGCTGGAGCCCGACTACACCTTCAATTTCGTCGTGGCCGAGCAGGCCGATGGGCAGTGGCGGGCGATCGTTCCCGAGCAGGTGCGGGTGGATTACAGCAGCCCCGTTGCGCGCGCCGACGCCGGGCGCCGGCTGGCCGCGATGTGGCAGCGGATCTGGCATGCGCCGGCACCCTCCGCGACCGGTGCCGCGCACCCGTAGATCCACGCCATGCGTGGATGGCATGGATATCGGCGATGTCAGCCACGCATGGCGTGGCTCTACTGGATCAATACACCGTCGCGCGGCCCTGCACGAACGAATAGAAGAACACCGCGTTCGGGTCGTTCTGCACCAGGCGGAACTCACGGCGCATGCCGTCCACGGTTTCCTCGTCCACCGAGCCCGCCTGCAGCAGCTGATCGGCGGCCGACAGCAGCAGCTGCTCCCAGAACGCGATCATGGTCTTGCGACGTGCCGGTTCGCGGTTGTCCAGGTGGATGGTCTTGATCTCGGTATGCACATCGCGGAAGCCGCCAGCCAGCAGCAGATTGCCCAGTTTGGCGCCGACGAACGGATCGCCGCCATGGTCGTACTGGAAATCGTTGAAGGCCATCCAGTAGCGCCAGATGTGCGGCGAGTACGGGTCGAGCAGGAACGACGCATTCATCACCTCGGTGATGTACACCGGCGAACCCGGTGCCAGCACGCGGCGCACTTCGCTCAGCACACGCGCCGGCGACGGCACGTGCTCCAGTACCCAGCACAGGAAGGCCGAATCGAAGCTGCGGGCCTCGAACGGCAGCTCACCGGCGTCGGCCTGCTGCAGGGTGTAGCGGTCGCTGCACCACGGCGTGCGCGCCAGGTTCTCGCGCGCGGTGGCCAGCTGGGTATCGCTCAGGTCCACACCGGTCACGTGCAGCTCGGGGAAGCGGCGCAGCAGGATCTCGGTCTGCGCACCGACGCCACTGCCGACTTCCAGCAGGCGCCGCGCGCCGCCGTAGTCGATCTGGCCGAAGATGCTCGACTCCAGCAGGCGGGCCTGGGTCATCAGGCGCTGCTGTTCGGTGCCGGAGAACCCGTGCAGATAGGTGGGGGAAGAAATCGGCGGGGTCATGATGGCGGGCTCGTGGCGTTGAGCTTGATTGAGGGGCGTCGCATGGAGTCGAGCTTGCTCGACTGCTCTGGAAATCCAGTCGAGCAAGCTCGACTCTACGGGGCGGGGCAGTCGAACAAGTTCGACTCTGCGATTGGTTGGGTCAGGCGGCCGAAGACAGCGCCGGTTCCCCGGCGATCAGGCGGTCGAAATACTCGGTGGTCAGTGCGATCTGGCTCTGCGGATCTTCGGCACGATTGACCACCGCACGGAACGCCGCGTTTTCCGGGCGGTCCTTGGCGTACCAGCCCAGGTGCTTGCGCGCGATGCGCACGCCCTGCGGTTCGCCATAGAAGGCGTGAAGTGCATGCAGGTGGCCGAGCAGGATGTCGCGTACTTCGCCCAGCGACGGCGGCGGCAGTTCTTCGCCGGTGGCCAGGTAGTGCGCCACTTCGCGGAAGATCCATGGCCGGCCCTGCGCCGAGCGCCCGATCATCACCGCGTCCACGCCGGTCTGCTGCAGCACGTAGGCGGCCTTCTGCGGCGAATCAATGTCGCCATTGGCAATCACCGGAATGCGCAGCGCTGCCTTGATCTCGGCGATGGTGCCGTACTCGGCCTGGCCGGTGTAATGCTGATCGCGGGTGCGGCCATGCACCGCCAGCGCGGCGATGCCGCTGTCCTGCGCGATGCGCGCGATCAGCGGGCCATTGCGATGGTCGCAGTCCCAGCCGGTGCGGATCTTCAGGGTGACCGGCACGTCCACGGCGTTGACCACGGCTTCCAGGATGCGCGCCACCAGCATCTCGTCGCGCATCAGCGCGGAACCGGCCCAGGCATTGCACACCTTCTTGGCCGGGCAGCCCATGTTGATGTCGATGATCTGCGCGCCGTGGTCCACGTTGTAACGCGCTGCTTCGGCCAGCTGCTGCGGCTCGGTGCCGGCGATCTGCACGCTGATCGGTGCCGGCTCGCCGTCATGGTCCATGCGGTGGATCGACTTGCGCGTGTTCCAGAAGCGTGGGTCGCTGATGGTCATTTCCGAGGCAGCCAACCCCGCGCCCAGCCGTTTGCACAGCAGGCGGAAGGGCTTGTCGGTGACGCCGGCCATGGGCGCCAGCACGACGTTGGGGGCAATGGTGTACGGGCCGATCTGCATGCGCCCATTGTAGGGCGCGGGAGGGGGGGAGGCCGTGTCGATGGCGATCCGGTTCAGGCCGATCGGCACCGACCTCATGCCTTACCGGCATCAGCAGATGCTTGACGGTTGCTTCCGCCGTCCCCAGGGGCGGGCGATGGTGGGCGGCTGGGCACTAGCCCAGGTTCGGCCAAGCCTGGTGGGTCCCCAGCGCGAAGGCCAGGCCGAGACCCAGGCACAGCAGCGAACTGACCGCCCAGAAGCCTGCGCCGTTGTAGCCGGGGCGGAACAGCGCCAGGCCGAAGCCCATCGCCGAACGCAGCAACAACACTGCAGCGATGCCCGGCAGGACCAGGCGACTGGCCGGAAGCGGTGAGTGCCAACCGGCGGCGGCCAACGCGTACAGGGTCCAGCCCACCAGCAGGGAGGCGACGCCGGCGGTCATCAGGGGCGGCCACCAATGTCCGTCCTGGACCAGCCGGACCATGCGAGCTCCCGCGCCGAAGCGTTCGTACCAGGGCGCACCGAAGGCGATGCAGCCGATGTGCAGCAGGGCCGCGATGGCACTGCCGGCGGCGGCGACCAGCAACCAGGGGAATCCGTCCATGTCCTGCCCATGCAAGGAAGCTGCGCGCAGGGTGGGCGAGGGCCGCAGTGCCGGCAATGCGACAGGCGGTCGCAGGCCTGCGCAAGGCGAAAAAAAGCCCGGGCATCTGCATGCCCGGGCCTCTCATCCACGCAGGGCGTGGCGTTACTTTGCTTCGGAATCAGCCGGGGTGAAGCGCGGCATCGCCGAGGCGGCGCCTTCCTTCTCGGTCGAACGACCGGCGAACTGGTTGGCGAAGCGTACGTGGCGGGCGAACGGGACGTCGGCCACCTGTGCCATCGAGGCTGCCAGCGCACCGTTGAAGGCATCACCGGCACCGGTGGTGTCGATGGCCTGCACCTGTTCGGCACCCACGCGGTAGTACGGCTGGGTATCGCCACGCAGGTTCTCGTCAGCATGCGACACGAACACGCCCACCGATCCCAGGGTCACCACCACCGTACCGTTGCCGACCAGCTTGCGGCACAGCGCGTGCAGGCTGGCGCCGTCGAGCGCGGCGACGTCGTTGGCATCCACGCGCTCACCGACATGGCGGCCGAGCAGGGCGGCGAACTCGGTTTCGTTCGGGGTGATCACGTCGGCCAGCTTGAGCAGGCCGATGGTCGAGGGCGCGTCGGCCGGGGCCGTGTTGAGCACGGTGGTGACGCCGGCCTCGCGGGCCGAGGCCAGCGCCGCTTCGATGGTCTGCACCGGCGATTCCAGCTGCACCAGCACCACCTTGGCACCGGTCAGCAGCGTCTGCTGCTGCTGCAGGAAGTCGGTGCTCAGCGCGGCGTTCGCACCCGGGCCGATCACGATGGTGTTGCGGCCCCGGGCATCCACATAGATACCGGCGGTGCCGGTCGGCTCGCTGCTGGCTTCGGCGATCAGCCCGAAGCCATCCTGTGCCGCCAGTTCGCGGGCGGTGGCGCCACCGGCGTCATCGCCCAGCGCGCACACGAAGCGGGTGTCGGCACCGGCACGGCAGGCGGCAACGGCCTGGTTGAAGCCCTTGCCACCCGGACCGGTGCTGTAGCGGCCGGCAATGGTCGCACCCGGTGCCGGCAGCGACTCGCACCGCCACACGTGATCGACATTGAAGGAACCGACGACAACGACACTGCTGCTCATAGGGAATCTTTTCTCAACCAAGGGTTCAACTGAAGTGCGTCAGCACGCCGGCGATGGTCGCCGTCATGAAGGTGGCAATGGTACCGCCCAGCACCGCGCGCAGGCCGAACTTGGCCAGGTCGTGGCGACGTTCCGGCGCCAGACCGCCGATGCCGCCGATCTGGATCGCGATCGAGCTGAAGTTGGCGAAGCCGCACAGTGCATAGGTGGCGATCAGGCGGCCTTCTTCGGACAGGCTCACGCCGGCCACCTGGCCGTTCACGATCTGCGACAGCTCGGTGTAGGCGACGAACTCGTTGATCACGACCTTCTGGCCGATCAGCGAACCGACGGTGGTGGCATCGGCCCACGGGGTACCGATGACCCAGGCGATCGGGGCCAGCACGTAACCGAAGATGGTGGACAGGTTGGTCGGCTTGCCGATCATCGCGGCCAGGCCGGTGACATCACCGATCCAGGTCAGCGGCGCGTTCAGCAGCGCGATCAGCGCGATGAAGGCCAGCAGCATCGCACCGATGTTCAGCGCCAGCTTCAGGCCGTCGCCGGCGCCGGCCGCAGCCGCGTCGATGATGTTGCTGGAGGTCTTCTCCACTTCCATCTTCACCGTGCCGCGGGTCAGCGGGGTGCCGGTTTCCGGAATCAGCAGCTTGGCCACGACCAGGGTGGCCGGTGCAGCCATGATGCTGGCCGCCAGCAGGTGCTTGGCGTAGAACGCCTGCTGCACCGGGTCGCCGCCGCCGAGCATGCCCACATAGGCCGCCAGCACGCCGCCGGCGATGTGCGCCATGCCGCCGATCATCATGGTCAGCAGTTCGGACTGGGTCATCTTGGCGATGTACGGGCGCACGGTCAGCGGCGCCTCGGTCTGGCCGATGAAGACGCTGGCGCAGACGCTGGTGGTTTCCGCACCGGACACACGCATCACCTTGGTGATCGCCAACGCCATCACGCGCACGATCGCCTGCATGACGTTGAGGTGGTACATCACGCCCATCAGCGCCGAGAAGAAGATGATGGTCGGCAGCACCTGGAAGGCGAAGATGAAGCCGTAGTTCTTGGTGTCCATCAGCGAGCCGAAGATGAACTTCGAACCCTCGTTGACGAAGCTCAGCACCTTCACGAAGCCGTGGCCCAGCGCGTCGAACACATCGCGACCGCCCGGCACCAGGATCACCAGCGCCGCGAACGCGATCTGCAGAGTGATACCGGTGGCAACCAGCTTCCAGTCAACCGCGCGCTTGTTATTGGAAAACAACCAGGTGATGCCGATCAGCACCGCCAACCCGAACAGGCCGAAGCCGATCCTGCCCAAACCTTCGACCATGTGAGTGACTCCCCTGGGGCGTCGCGAAAAACGGGAAGCCTAGTGCAGGGCCGGGGCCGGGGCAAGGAAAAGCAACGTGCGCGCGGCCATCGGTGCCGATCAGGCCAGCAACGGCAAGGGGTTGCGGTCGGCGGGGGCGGGTAGAATGGGGCTCGATCCCGGCCCGGATGCGGGCCCGCAGCAGGAGATTTGCATGCACTACCGTCGCCTGGGCTCCACCGGCCTGCCGATTTCCGCCCTGTCCTTCGGCGCCTGGGTGACCTTCGGTGACCAGGTCCCGCGCGATGAGGCGCGCAACCTGGTGGCGGCTGCCTGGGACTGCGGCATCAACTTCTTCGACAATGCCGAGGGCTATGCCAACGGCCGCGCCGAGCAGGTGATGGGTGATGTGATTGCCGACCTGCGCCTGCCGCGCGACGGCTTCTGCGTATCCAGCAAGGTGTTCTTCGGCAGTGCCAAGGACCCGCGGCCAACCCAGCGCGGCCTGTCGCGCAAGCATGTGACCGATGCCTGCCACGCTGCGCTCAAGCGCCTGCGGGTGGATTACCTGGACCTTTATTACTGCCACCGCCCGGATCCGGATGCGCCGATCGCCGAGACCGTGCATGCCATGGACACCCTGGTCCGCCAGGGCAAGATCCTCTATTGGGGCACCTCGGAATGGTCGGCGGCGCAGATCCAGCAGGCGCTGGACATCGCCGAGGCGCACAACCTGCAGGGCCCGTCGATGGAGCAGCCGCAGTACAACCTGCTGCACCGCGAGCGGGTCGAGGTCGAGTACGCACCGCTGTATGCCCGTGCCGGGCTGGGCACCACCATCTTCTCGCCACTGGCCTCGGGCCTGCTGACCGGCAAGTACGACCAGGGCATCCCGGCCGATGCACGGCTGGGCCGCGAGGGCATGGAATGGCTGCAGGACCTGGTGCTGGGTGCCGATGCAGAGGCCCGCCTGGCCCAGGTACGCCGTTTCAGCGAAGTGGCGCGCGCGCTGGGCCATGCCCCGGCGACCCTGGCCATCGCCTGGTGCCTGCGCAACCCGAACGTCTCCAGCGTGATCCTCGGCGCCAGCCGGGTCAGCCAGCTGCTGCAGAACCTGCAGGCGCTGGACGTGCTGGAGCAGGTGGATGCCACCGCTTGGGCCGCGGTCGAAGCCGTCTTTGCCTGAGACCTTTGTAGAGCCGAGCCGCGCTCGACTCTACAAAAGCGGGCTTCCGATTGATTGGATCTATCGAATTTGCGAATTCGATCATTAATCTCATCAATGAAAGTGAGAATGGTTGTTGATTGTCAACTGAGAATCATTATCATTTAACTCGTCCCTCGCACGAGTCCAGATGCTCATGAATGCTCAACCTGTACTGCTGCGCCCCGAAACGCTGACCCTCCGCGATCGTCCGGTCCGCGTCGTTCCGCCGGAAGAGGTCATCGACAGCGAAGCCCTGCTCAAGGGCCGTCGTGAAATCCTGATCCAGCATGGCGACCGCTTCTACCGCCTGCGGCACACCAGCAACGACAAGCTGATCCTGACCAAGTAATCACGGCCTGGTCGCCCGCCTCCCTCCCTCCTGCCGGCAGTGCCGACAGGGTGGGCGACCCGTCCGCTCCCGCTCTCTCCCCCTCGGTCTACCGCGTGCACCTTCCCGGGTGTGCCGGTAACCGGGGGTTCCCCTGCCTGAACGAACGAACCCGATGACCCGCCATACCGCCCTCTGCCTTGCCGTCTCGATGGCCCTGCCGCTGTCTGCCCATGCCGCCGCCGCTGCCAGCGCCGCCCCCGAGGCGCGCGAGTTCGACCGCGTGCAGGTCACCGCCACCCGTACCGAGCGTGCGGTCAGCGACGTGGCCGCCACGGTCGACGTGATCGACCGTGAGCAGATGGACCGCCACCTGGTGCAGGACGTCAAGGATCTGCTGCGCTATGAGCCGGGCCTGTCGGTCAACCGCAGCGCGGCGCGCTTCGGTCTGGGCAGCATCCGCATCCGTGGCCTGGACGGCAACCGTGTGCGCGTGCAGACCGATGGCATCGCCATGCCGACCAGCTTCAACATCGGTTCGTTCTCCAATGCCAACCGCAACTTCACCGATCTGGATACGCTCAAGCGCGTTGAGATCGTGCGCGGCCCGGCCAGCTCGCTGTATGGCTCGGATGCCCTTGGCGGCGTGGTCGCCTTCGTCACCAAGGACCCGGCCGACTACCTGAAGGACGGCAAGGACAGCTATTTCGGCCTGAAGTTCGGCTATGACGGTGAGTGGAAGGGCCTGCTCGGCGGCGTCACCAGCGCATTCGGTGGCGAACACTGGAGCGGCATGGTCAACATCAACCACCGCCAGGGCCAGGAAACCGACAACAAGGGCGATGTGCGCAGCCTCGACAACACCCGCACCGCCCCCAACCCGCAGGACCGCGACGGCCGCAGCGGCCTGGCCAAGCTGGTCTACGCACCGAGCGCGGACCAGCGCTTCCGCCTGACGGTGGAAGGCAACGAAGACAACACCGATACCAACGTGCTGTCCTCGATCGATCGCACCACCACCACCGGCATGAAGGCGCGCGACAAGCAGAACCGCACGCGCGTGTCGTTTGCCCATGAAATGGATGCGCTGGACAAGGGCTTCGCCGACAGCCTGCACTGGCAGGTGTACACCCAGCACAGCGAAACCACCCAGATCACCGATGAGGATCGCGCCAATCGCAGCCGCCGCCACCGCGAGTTCAATTTCGACCAGCGCGGGTACGGTCTGCAGGCGCAGTTCAACAAGGCCTTCAGCACCGGCAGCGTCGAGCACGCATTGACCTATGGCTTCGGGGGCGCGCGCACCGAGATCCGCCAGAAGCGCGATGGCTACCAGGTACTGGCCAACGGCCAGACCAGCACCACCATCCTGCCCGACGCGTTCCCGGTGCGCGATTTCCCGATCAGCAAGACCACCGAGCTGGGCCTGTACGCACAGGATGAAATGCGCCTGGTTGGCGGCAAGCTTTCGCTGGTGCCGGGCGTGCGCGTGGACCGCTACGAACTGAAGCCGGAGGTGGACAGCATCTTCGCCGAAGACAACCCGGGCGTGCCGGTATCGAAGCTGACCAAGACCAGCGTTTCGCCCAAGTTCGGCCTGGTCTACCGCTTCACCGACGCGTGGTCGCTGTTTGCCGGCTATTCGCATGGCTTCCGCTCGCCGCCGTACAGCGACGTCAACCTCGGATTCACCAACTTCGCCTTCGGGTACACCGCCATTCCCAATCCGGACCTGAAGCCGGAAACCAGTGATGGCATGGAACTGGGCGTGCGCTTCCTGTCGCCGGCGGCCTACGTCAGCCTCAGCGGCTACTACAACGAGTACAAGGACTTCATCGAGTCGCAGTCGCTGGTCGGCACCAACGCGCAGGGCCTGATGGTGTTCCAGTCGCGCAACATCGCCGACGCGCGCATCTACGGCGCCGAACTGAAGGCCGGCGTCGACTTCGGCCAGATCAGCCCGGCCCTGCAGGGCTGGGCACTGCGCAGCGCAGTGGCGTGGTCGCGCGGCGACAACAAGACCGAGGATGCGCCGCTGGATTCGGTCGATCCGCTGCGTGGCACCGTCGGCCTGATGTATGACACCGACACCTGGGGCGTGGAACTGGCCGGCACCTTCGTCAAGCGCAAGGACCGCCTGGCCTCGGCCACGGCCTACCGTCCGGCCGGTTACGGCGTGGCCGACCTGATGGCGCACTGGAACTTCGTGCCGGGCGCGACCTTCAATGTGGGTGTGTTCAACCTGGGCGACAAGCGCTACATCGATTGGTCCAACGTGGGTTCGACGCTGTTGCCGACCAGCCGCGTGCTGGATCGCTACACCAGCCCGGGCCGCACCCTCTCCGCCAGTCTTGCCGTTTCCTGGTGATCTCATGAGCCGAGCCTTGTCCGCACGCAGGAACCACGTCATCGCCACGCCGAACAGCGTGGCCTGGCCGACCCCGGCACAGCTGGCCACGCTTGGCACCGTGTTGTGCCTGTACCACGCCGACGGCAATGAGCTGGGTGGCTGGCGCCAGGCGGTACGCGTGCATGCCTGCCAGGGCGTGGACAGCGAGGGCCTGCGCGAAAGCCTGTGCTTCCTCGATGGTCGCGGCCGTTGCGTGTGGCGCCTGTACCTGCTGCCGGACAGCGATTTCCTGGCCTGGGACCGGTTGGTGGCCTCGCTGCCGCCGGGCCCGGAGCACGACAGCGACGGCAGCGTGGGCGAGCGCCTGTGGCGGCGTCTGGCCGGCCATCTCGGTGGCCAGCGCTGGCGCCTGTGCACGCTGCGCCTGCACGCCGCCGATGAGGGCCGTACTCTGGCTGCCAGCCTGTCCACGCTGTCTTCGCTGGGGGCTGCCACCGCGCGCCGTATCGCGCGCCTGGAAGGGGCCGACGGCGAACTGGCGATCGATGACTGCTGCTGTGCCGGCGCCGCGCGGCGCCCGGCCGCGCGGGTTTCCGGCGACCTGCCGTTGATCCGCCTCTGATCCATTCCTGATGGAACGCCTGTCGGCCATGGACGGCCTCTCAACGAACCTGCAACCCCGAAGGAAGATCCCGATGAAGTTCCAGACAGCCAGCGTCCTGCTGTTGCTCGCCGCCAACGGCGTGGCCAGCGCGCAGCCCTCCGACATCGCCCGCGACCATGACAGCATCCTGGCCATGCAGGGCGAGTACACCGTCGATTTCGCCTTCGACGAAACCGTGCTGCTGAAGCCGGGCTATGAGCGCGCGCCGGCGATGCGCAGCGGCGGCAACGAAGTGGTCATCGTGGTCGAGGACACCCCGAAGCGCATCGTGCTGCAGCATCTGCTGCTGGACGAGAAGAGCGGCCACATCACCAAGCACTGGCGCCAGGACTGGGTCTACGAGGCACCCAACCGATTCGAGTTCAGTGCCGACCAGACCTGGCAGGTGCGCAGCATTCCAGCGACCATCAACCAGGGCGCCTGGACCCAGTGCGTGTACGAAGTGAGCGACGCGCCACGCTACTGCGGTACCGGCAAGTGGACCTATGGCAACAACGTGCCGACCTGGACCAGCGATCTGAGCTGGCGTCCGCTGCCGCGCCGTGAGTACACCAAGCGCAGCGACTACAACGCATTGGCCGTGATCAACCGCCACACGCTGACGCCGAACGGCTGGACCCACGAGCAGTTCAACACCAAGGTGCAGCGCAACGCCGACGGCAGCCAGGTGGAGATCGCACGTGAGTTCGGCTTCAACGACTACGTGAAGACCACCGAAGTCGATTTCAGCCCGGCCCGCGATTACTGGAAGGCCACTGCCGGCTACTGGGCCAAGGTCCGCCAGCGCTGGGACGGCTTCCTCGGCCAGGCCCCGGGCGTGCACCTGAAGACCAAGCTCGATGGCATGGCGATGATCATCCCGATGTTCACCCAGGCCGAGGAGATCCAGGCCGGCAAGAAGGTGAAGGACAAGCAGATCGACGAAGTCTTCGCCAAGTACGTGGAAAAGGCCCCGAAGGAAAACTGATCGCCTTCGCCCTGATGGGTGCCGGGCTTGCCCGGCACCGTATCCACGCAGGGCGTGGATCTACCGGACGGGTGCGCATTCCGGGAAGCAGTAGATCCACGCCATGCGTGGATGACGAGCTCAGGACGCCGTCTCACTCAACGTGGTCAGGTCCAGCCCCGCGTCCTGGAAGGCCCGCAGGGTGGCCTGCAGGCTCGCCTCGTCATCGCGGGTGCGGACGCCCATGACGGCCTCGCGGCAACGCACTCGATCAGTGCTGCAGGCGCTCCGGTCAGGCAACAGCAGCGCGGTCTGCGCGACCAGGATCGCCATGTGCGCCACTTCCTTTCTGGGCTTCGGTTGGCCCTGGTAGAACCGATTGAACTCCGCACGCAGGTCGGCCACCACGTCGGCATCGCTGCGCGTGCGTGATACGCCGGCCGGAACCAGATAGGTCTCGCGGCCATCGTGGAAGGCGCGCGCTTCATCCGCCAGCATCGTTTCCAGCACGAAGGCCTGTACCGGGTCCGGGACATGGCCAACCGCCGTGCGGGCGCATGCGGGCAGCAGCGCGACGAACAGCGGAATACCGACGAGAAGAAGACGCAGGCAGAATCCGTGCTTCATTCCTATTCCTTGAACATCAAAAACGCCGCCGCCACGATCAGCCCGAACGCGGCATAGTGGTTCCACTTCAGCGGTTGGCCCAGGTAGAACGCGGAGAACACCGCGAACACCAGCAGGGTGATCACCTCCTGCATGCCCTTCAGCTGCGGCGCTGAATACACCGCGCTGCCCAGCCGATTGCCGGGCACCTGCAGGCAGTACTCGAAGAAGGCGATGCCCCAGCTGACCATGATCACCGCCATCAGCGGTGCGCTCTTGTACTTCAGGTGCCCGTACCAGGCGAAGGTCATGAAGATGTTGCTGCCGAGCAGCAGCAACACCGGGTACAGATAGGACGCGAACGACGTGCCGGGCATCCGGGCGCTCTCATGGAATGGGGGCGCGCAGCATACCGCCGTCGCCTGCCACGGCGTGTCAGCACCACGTCAGGCCTCGCGCAGGGCCAGCGCCGGTGGCGTATGCAGGATGCGGCGGGTACCCCACCAGCCGGCCAGCAGGCTCAGCCCGATGCCCAGTGCGCCGCCAAGCAGCAGGCCCGGCCACGGTGGCAGCATCGGCAGCTCGAATACCTTCTGCGAGACCGCCACGCCGATACCGGCCGCGGCGCCCACCGCCAGCAGCGCCGCCAGCGTGCCCAGCGCGCCGAACTCGACCAGCACCGCGCCGCGCAGCTGGCGTCGGGTCGCGCCCAGCGTGCGCAACACCGCGCTGTCGTAGCGGCGTTCGCCGGCGGTGGCCTGCAGCGCGGCCAGCAGTACCAGCACGCCGGCCAGCAGGCTGAACACCATTACCAGCTGCACCGCCTGAGCCACCCGCTCCATCACGTCGCGCACCTGCGAGATCACCGCATCCACATCCAGCAGCGACAGGTTCGGCTGCGCGCGCACCAGCTCGCCCAGCCCCGCAGCCTTGCCGGCTGGCAGGTGGAACGCCGACAGCAGGTTGTGCGGGGTGTCACCCACCGCGTTCGGGTTCAGCAGCACGAAGAAGTTCGGGCGGAAGGTATTCCAGTCCGCCTTGCGGATGCTGGTGACAGTGAATTCGCGCTCCTGCTCGCCCACCGCAATCGTGATGCGGTCGCCGGATTGCACGCCGTAGCGCTTGGCCCAACCCGTCTCCACCGAAGCCTCCGGCGCGGTGCTGTCAGGCGTCCAGAACGTGCCGTTGACCAGCGTGTTGGCCGGCGGGAAGGTACTGCGCCAGCTGAAGTTCAACGGCCGGTTCTCGTCGTCGTCATCGCGCTGGCCTTCGCCTTGCGCCGGTTGTCCCTCCTGCGCGGGCGTGCGGTCAACGCGCAGTGGTGGCTTGCCGTTGATTGCGATCAGGCGGCCGGTGGCCATCGGTTCGATGCTGGCGTCGTCCGCGCCAAGGCCGCGCAGTGCGGCCAGCACGCCGTCGCGCTGTTCGGGCTGGATGTTGATCAGGAAGTAGTTGGGGGTGTCCGCCGGCAGCCGCTCACGCCACTGCTGCAGCAGCCCGGGGCCGGTCACAGCCAGCAACAGCAGCGCGCACAGCGACAGCGACAGTCCGACCAGCTGCATCACCGCCAGCAGCCGGCGCCGGGTCAGCGCGGCCAGGCCCAGCCGCCAGTTGCCGTGCAGGCGATGCTGCAGGCCGCGCAGCAGCTGCAGCAGCACGAAGCCGGCCACGCTGGCTGCCAGCGCCAGCGCGGCCAGCCCGCCCAGCACCCACAGCGCCAGTTTCAGATCGCCGGTCACCTGCACCGCCAGCAGCAGGCTGGCCGCCAGTGCCGCGACATAGGCCAGCAGGGACGCCGGTGGCAGGGTGGCGAAGGAGCGGTTGAGCACGCGCATCGGCGGCACCCCGCGCAGGCGCAGCAGTGGTGGCAGGCCGAAGCCGAACAGCAGCAACAGGCCGATGCCGGCGCCGGTCAGCGCAGGCATCGCGTCCGGCAGTGGTAGGCGCTGCGGCACCAGGCTGCCCAGCACCTGCACCAGGCCTTCCTGCGCGGCCATGCCCAGGCCGATGCCGAGCGCGCAGGCCGGCACCGCCAGCATCAGCAGCTTCAGCGCCAGGCCGGCCAGGATGTCGCGCTGGCGCGCGCCCAGGCAGCGCAGGATTGCCACCTGGTCGATGCGGCGCAGCGCAAAGCGGTTGGCTGCCAGCGCCGTGGCCACGCCGGCCAGCAGCACCGCCAGCAGCGCGCTCAGGCCGAGGAAGCGGCCGGCCAGGTCGAAGGCCTGGCGCACGCCGCGCTGGGTGTCGTCCACGCTCAGCACGCGAAGGCCCTTCACCTGTGGCAGCAGCCACTGCCGGAGTGCCGCGATCTGGTCTGCGGCTCCGGCGAACATCAGCCGGTAGCTGATGCGGCTGCCGGGGCCGAGCAGGCCGGTGCCTTCCACGTCGGCGCGGTTGACCAGCAGGGTCGGGGAGAGCGTCAACAGGTCGCCACCGGTGTCCGGCTCGGCCTCGATGATGCCGGCGATGCGCAGCGTGCCGGCGCCGAATTCAAGGTCATCGCCGGCCTTCAGCCCCAGCCCCTGCAGCAGGCGTGGGTCTGCATAGGCCTGGCCCTGTGGCGGCATGCCGGCATCGGCGATCAACGCGCCGCCGGGCGTGGCCCGCACCCGCAACGTGCCACGCAGCGGATAGCCGGCCTGTACCGCCTTGATGCTGGCCATCTGGCTGGCCTCGCCATGGAACAGCACGCTGCCGAAGCTGGCGATGCGGGTGTGCGCCAGGCCACGGCGTTGTGCCTCTTCGGCGAAGATTGCCGGCGGGTCGTCGCGCCCGGCGAGGCCGAGATCACCGCCGAGCATCTCCGCCGCGCTGCCGGTCAGCGCCAGGTTGACCCGGTTCACCAGCGTGCCCACTGCGGTCATCACTGCCACGCCCAGCACCAGCGCAGCGAACACGGTCAGCAGGTCGCCGGCCAGCGCCTCGCGGCGCAGCGCGCGCCAGGCATGGCGCAGCAGGTTCATGCTTCGGCCCCGTGTTCGACCGGCAACAGTTGGCCGTTGTCGATGCGGTGGATGAACTGGCAGCGCTGGGCCAGGCGCAGGTCGTGGGTGACCAGCACCAGGGTGGTGCCGCTGCCGGCATTGAGCTCGAACAGCAAGTCGCTGATGTGCTGGCCGGTGGCATGGTCCAGCGAGCCGGTCGGTTCGTCGGCGAACAGGATGCGCGGGCGGGTGACGAAGGCGCGGGCCAGCGCCACGCGCTGCTGTTCGCCACCGGACAGCTGGCGCGGGTAGTGGCGGGCGCGGTGTGACAGTCCGACCTGGGCCAGCACCTCATTGACCCGCGCGCGGTCTTCGCGGCCGGCCAGTTCCAGCGGCAGCGCCACGTTTTCCGCGGCGGTCAGCGCCGGCAGCAGATGGAAGCTCTGGAACACGAAGCCCACTTCGCGCGCGCGCAGCTGCGCGCGGGCTTCCTCATCCAGTGCACCCAGTGCCTGACCGGCCAGGGTGATGCCACCGCGGCTGGGCAGGTCCAGCCCGGCCAGCAGGCCGAGCAGGGTGGTCTTGCCAGAGCCGGAGGCGCCGACGATGGCCACGCTGGTGCCTTCATGGACGGTGAGGGTGATGTTGTCCAGTATGTGGACTTCACCCTCCGGTCCATGCACGGACTTGCCGACCTGATCGACGGCGATGGCGACGGACGCGCTGCGGGGGGACAGGCTGTCGATGAGGAGACTCCAATGCGCAAGACGGGATGGAGCCGGCGAGCCGGCGCGATGATGGTGCTGCTGCTAGGGTTCCTGCTGCTGCCGGGGCTGGCCTGTGCCAAAGGTCCGGCCGGCACGGTGCTGGTGCTCGGCGACAGCCTCAGTGCCGCCCACAATATCCCTGCCGACGCCGGCTGGGTCAGCCTGCTGCAGCAGCGGGTCAGGCAGCAGTCGAAAACACCGCCTCGTATCGTCAATGCCAGCATGAGCGGGGAGACCACTGCCGGCGCGCTGACCCGCCTGCCGGGGCTGCTGGGCAAGGAGAAGCCGACCGTGGTGGTGATTGCGCTGGGCGGCAACGACGCTCTGCGCGGGCTGACGCCGGCACAGGTGCAGGCCAATCTGGAAAAGATGGTACAGGCCAGCCAGAAGGCCGGCGCCAAGGTGCTGCTGCTGGGCATCGACGTGCCGCCCAACTATGGCCCGGCGTACCGGCAGCGCCTGGCAGCGGTCTATCGCGCGCTGGCCACGCAGTACAAGGTGCCGCTGTTGCCGTTCCTGCTGGAGGGCGTGGCCCTGCAGCCGGGCATGATGCAGGCCGATGGTCTGCATCCCACCGCGCAGGCGCAGCCGAAGGTGCTGGACAACGTCTGGCCGCTGCTGAGGCCGCTGCTGTGAACCGTTTGATTCCCTCTTGACGGAACTTCACATCGCGTCCACCGTCGATCCGGCATGTTTCACAAAGCTGAAGTTAGAGGGAATCACATGCGTCAGACGAAGGAGACTTCCGGCTTGGTGCTGGTGGTCGAAGACAACCGCAATATTTCCGAGATGATCGGAGAGTACCTGGAAGGTCGCGGCTTCGAAGTCGACTATGCACAGGACGGCCTGGATGGCTACCGCCTCGCGGCGGAAAACAGCTATGACGTCGTAGTGCTCGACCTGATGTTGCCGCGCCTGGATGGGATCGAAGTGTGCCGTCGCCTGCGCAACGATGCGCGCAAGTCGACACCGGTGCTCATGCTCACCGCACGCGACACCCTGGACGACAAGCTCACCGGCCTGGGTTTCGGCGCCGATGACTACCTGACCAAGCCGTTCGCGATCCAGGAGCTGGAAGCCCGCCTGCGCGCGCTGATCCGTCGTGAACGACGCCAGGTCGGTTCGGAAGTGCTGAAGGTCGCCGATCTGGTGCTCGACCCGGTCAGCATGCGTGCAACGCGTGCCGGTACCGAGCTGCAGCTGTCGCCGATCGGTCTGCGCCTGCTGACCATCCTGATGCGCGAATCGCCGCGCGTGGTCACCCGCCAGGAGATCGAACGCGAGATCTGGGGCAATGGCCTGCCCGATTCGGACACCCTGCGCAGTCATCTGTACAACCTGCGCAAGATCATCGACAAGCCGTTCGACCGTCCGTTGCTGCACACCGTGCAGAGCGCCGGCTACCGCATTGCCGATATCGCCCAGCCGATGGCCTGATCGGGGCCCGCGCCGGTGCAGCAACAGGCCCGGCCGGGCACCGGCCATGCGCGGGGCAGGGTATGACCGGCCGGTATTGCCGCCGGTCATCCCCCATGCACGACTACGGCGCGGTGCGCTGCCTATAATCGCAGCGCTCTGACCGGGACCCCGCAATGCCGCACGGCCTGCCGCGCAAGATCCGTATCGCCTTCATCCTGCAGGCAGTCCTGGCCAGCCTGGGCATCCTGCTCGGTGCCTGGCTGGTCTCGCTGGTGATCAAGCACAGCCTGGTCGGTGCGGCCCTGCGCGAAGAGGCGGCCTACTACTGGACCCTGCACGAGGCCTCGCCGGTGCAGCCGCCGCCCAACACCCAGAACATCCGCGGTTACCTGCTGGAAAGTGGGCAGTCGGCATTGTCGTTGCCCGCCAACCTGCGCAACCTGGAGCCCGGCTTCCACGAATTGCCCAAGGACGACCAGCTGGTGCTGGTCGATGTTCGCCCGGCCGGCCGCCTGTACCTGGTGTTCCTGCGCTCGCGCGCGGAAATGCTGGCGTTCTGGTTCGGCATCGTGCCGGTATTGCTGACCCTGCTGGCGGTGTATGGCGCCACCTGGGTGACCTACCGTGCCTCCAAGCGCCTGGTGTCGCCGGTGAACTGGCTGGCGCGACGTGTGTCGCGCTGGGATCCGGGCCATCCGGAAGCGGCCGACCTTGAACCGAACAAGCTGCCCGCGGACATGCAGGGCGAAACCCGGCAGCTGGCGGCTGCGCTGCACTCGCTGGCCAACCGGGTCAGTGCGCACGTGGCGCGCGAGCGCAACTTCACCCGCGATGCCAGCCACGAACTGCGCACGCCGCTGACGGTCATCCGCGTGGCCAGTGACATGGCGTTGGGGGATGAAACCCTGCAGCCGCGCCTGCGCCGCAGCCTGCAGCGCATCCAGCGCGCGGGCCGCGACATGGAAGCGGTGATCGACGCGTTCCTGATCCTGGCCCGCGAGGCCGACGTCGAGCCACAGGTCGAGCTGTTCGACGTCAACGACATCGTCCGCTACGAAGTGGACAACGCCAACGAGCTGCTGGGCAACCGGCCGGTGTCGGTGCAGCTGCACAGCGAGGGTCCGGTGCAGCTGCACGCGCCGCCGCGGGTGTTGCAGGTGGTGGTCAGCAATCTGGTACGCAACGCCTGCAGCTACACCGACGAAGGACACATCGACGTGCATGTGCACAACGACCGGGTGGTGGTGCGTGATACCGGCATCGGCATGTCCGCCGAGGCACTGTCGCGGGCGTTCGAACCGTTCTATCGCGCCGAGCCGAGCCGCCCGCAGGGCACCGGCCTGGGCCTGTCGATCGTGCGCCGGTTGTGCGACCGTTTCGGCTGGAAGGTCAGCCTGGCCAGCGAGCCGGGCAAGGGCACCGAAGCCACGGTGATCTTCCGGTAGGGGCTTTTGCCGGGCTGCGCCCGGCACCGCCGAGGCAACATCAACATCAAAAGCGGGCGTTCCGTGGAGTGGCGGGCCGGGCCGGTGTGGGTTTGCAGGCCACGCCGTAAACCCATCCATGGCGCCAACGGTCCTGCAAACGCACGCCGCCCCGCCTTCGACAGATTCCCGCGATCCACAGTAGATCCACGCCATGCGTGGATGGGGTTGCGGTAACGCCGGGCCATGCCCGGCGTCCGTAATGCCTCAGTTGCAGTTGACCTTCGGCGCCAGCGCCTTGGTCCAGAGCGCATAGCCGGCCGGGGTCATGTGCAGCATGTCCTCGCGGAACAGCGTCGCGTCCGGTTGGCCATCAGTGCCCAGCATCGGCGTGTAGACGTCGGTGAAACCGGTATTGGGCAGCTTGGCCAGGGCTGCCTTGACCAGCGTGTTGGCCTCGTTGATCGCCGGCAGCAGGTGCGCACGTGACGGACTGGGCTTGATCGACAGGTACTCCACGCGGGTCTTCGGCAGGTCGCGGTGCACGCGCCGCACGAAGGCGACCACGTCGTCGCGCACCTGCACGGCGCTGCGGCCGGCATTGAGATCGTTGTCACCGGCGTAGAAGAACACCTTGCAGGGCGCGTACGGCACCACGATGCGGTCGGCGTACCACGTACTGTCGCGCACTTCCGAGCCACCGAAGCCGCGGTTGAATACCGGCTGGCCGGGGAAGTCGCGGGCCAGGCTCTCCCACATCCGGATCGACGAGCTGCCGATGAATTCGATGCCGCCGCGCGGTGGCGGGCTGGCCTGGTCGGCACGGGCGAAATGCTCCATGTCGCCTGCCCAGGCCACGTTGGAGACCTGGTCCGGCACGCGCGGTGGCGCGGCTGGGCCCCGGGCCTGCGCCAACGGCGCGGCGGTCAGCAGGCCAAGCATCAGCAGGCAGGTATGACGACGGGACATCAGGCGCTCCAGCAGGCAAGGGGAACCCCATCATAGAGAGCGGGACAGGCGGCATGCTTGCCCGTGGCAGGCCATTCGCCGGGGCGTTCCGGCGTATGGCCGGCGGCCTTGTGGCAAAATGGGGGCTGTCTGCCTATTCCTGTGCACCCATGATTGCCTGCCGTGCGTCTGAGCGGTCGCTGCGCCGCGCCCTTGTTGCTGGATGTTTCCTCCGTGGCTGACCAGTTCGGCCACATGCCCCGCGGTCCCCGCCGCATCTTCCAGGCCGCCCGCTGGTCCTGGCAGGGCCTGCGTGCCGCCTGGCTGCACGAGTCCTCGTTCCGGCTGGAGGTCTACCTGCTGATCCTGCTGACCCCGGTCGCGATCTGGCTGGGCCAGACGCCGGTGGAGCGCGCGCTGCTGATCGGCTCGATGCTGCTGGTGCTGGCGATGGAGCTGGCCAATTCGGCCATCGAGGCGGTGATCGAGCGCTACGGCAGCGAGATCCACGAGCTGGCTGGCCGCGCCAAGGACATGGGCTCGGCGGCGGTGTTCGTGCTGATGATGAACGTGCTGCTGTGCTGGGCCCTGGTCGTGGTTCCGCACACGCTGGCCGGTGCCTACGGCTGAAACCCCATTCCCCCACTGCCTTGAAGAGTTTCCATGTCCTTTGAGTTCCTCGCCGACCCCAATGCCTGGGTGACCCTGTTCACGCTCAGCGCGCTGGAAATCGTGCTCGGCATCGACAACCTGGTGTTCATTTCCATCGCGGTCAGCAAGCTGCCCGAGGAGCGCCGTCCGTTCGCGCGCAAGTTGGGCATCGCCGTGGCCTGCATCACCCGCATCGCCCTGCTGGTGTCGCTGGCCTACCTGGCGCACATGGCGGCCAACCTGTTCACCGTGGCCGGCATGGGCATTTCCATCCGCGACCTGGTGCTGATCGTCGGCGGCCTGTTCCTGATCATCAAGGGCTGCATGGAGATCAAGGAACTGATCAGCGGTGGCGAGGATGAAGATCCCAGCACCACCAAGGCCTCGGCCGTGTTCGGCTACGTGATCGCGCAGATCGCGGTGATCGACATCGTGTTCTCGCTGGACTCGGTGATCACCGCGGTCGGCATCGCCGACCACATCCCGGTGATGGTCGCCGCCATCCTGCTGTCGGTGCTGGTGATGCTGCTGGCGGCCAACCCGCTGGGCCGCTTCATCGATGCTAACCCCACGGTGAAGATGCTGGCGCTGGCCTTCATCCTGATGATCGGTGCAGTGCTGATCCTGGACGGCCTGGACCTGCACGTGCCCAAGCCCTACATCTACGCCGCAATGGGCTTCTCGGTGCTGGTGGAGTGGCTGAACCTGCTGATGCGCCGCCGCGCACGCGATCACAACGTGCCGGGCGCTGGCAACTGGTAAGCGCGCCACTGGTAAATGTGTCACCCAGAACCCCCGGCCCGGCCGGGGGTTCTGCGTTCCGGGGCCGCTGCGCTCGCCGCGCGTGGCCCGGCGTGCCCGTCTGTGAACTGGAATCAACAGTGTTTTCCCGGGGCGAGGCTTAATCCCGCAGCGCAATGCGCGCAGGCTACGCACCTGCCCGTACTCGCCCCCACACGACCCCATGAACTCCAGAGCTGCCCTGCTGGCCCTCGCCGTCGGTGCCTTTGCCATCGGCACCACCGAATTCGCCCCGATGGGCCTGCTGCCGGTCATCGCCGATGGCGTCGGCGTGAGCATCCCGTCCGCTGGCATGTTGATCACCGCCTATGCCGTCGGCGTGATGCTGGGCGCGCCGGTGATGACGCTGCTGATGGGGCGTTTCGGCAAGCGCAGCGCGCTGATGCTGCTGATGTCGATCTTCGTGGTCGGCAACCTGCTCTCGGCGCTGGCCCCGAACTACGGCCTGCTGCTGTTGTCGCGGTTGGTGACCAGCCTCAACCATGGTGCCTTCTTCGGCATCGGTGCAGTGGTGGCCGCCAGCCTGGTGCCGAAGGACAAGCAGGCGGCGGCCGTGGCCACCATGTTCATGGGCCTGACCATCGCCAACATCGGTGGCGTGCCGCTGGCGACCTGGGTCGGCCAGCAGCTGGGCTGGCGCTTGTCCTTCGCTGGTACCGCCGTGCTGGGCCTGGTGGCGATCACCGCATTGGGCCTGGCGCTGCCGGCCTCGGCGCCGGGCTCGCGACCGGACGTGCGCCGCGAACTGAAGGCGATCCTGCAGCCGCAGGTGCTGCTGGCGATGGGCACCACGGTGCTCGGTGCCGGTGCGATGTTCACCCTCTACACCTACGTGGCGCCGGTGCTGACCGAGCTGACCGGAGCCTCCAACGCCTTCATCGCGATGTCGCTCGCGCTGATCGGTATCGGCTTCACCTTCGGCAACGGCATTGGTGGGCGCATGGCCGACTGGTCGCTGGACGGTGCCACCCGCATTCTTCTGGCAGTACTGGCGGTGTTGATGTTCGTGCTGCCGCTGGCCTTCATGAGCCACGCCACCGCCGCGTTGGGCCTGCTGCTGTTCGGTGCGGCCACGTTCGCCATCGTGCCGCCGTTGCAGATGCGGGTGATGGCAGCGGCCACCGACGCCCCGGGCCTGGCCTCGTCGATCAATGTGGGGGCGTTCAACCTCGGCAATGCGGTGGGTGCCGCGCTGGGTGGTGCGGTGATCAGCTCGGGGCTGGGCTACGCCGCGATTCCGGTGGCCGGTGGCCTGCTGGCGGCGTCGGGCCTGCTGCTGGCGTGGCTGGGGCGCACGCGCACTGCGGTGGCTGAAGCCTGCTGAGAGGGGAGGGTTTCCGGCATGGCTTGCAGCCCTGCACCCGCTACGAGCAACTGCCGAATCAACAGCAACAGCAACAGCAACAGCGGGCAATCCGTGGGATGGCTGGGCGGGTCAGTTTGCGGGGGACGCCGCAAGTACCCCTCCGGGGCCCGGCCCAGCCGCTGGCGGCTGGGCGTTCGGGCGCTTGCGAAGCAATGCTTCGCAAGCAAAGCGCCCTCACCCATGTAGGCTCGGTCGCGCCATCCATGGCGCTCACGCCCCCGCAAACTGACCCACCCCGCCTTCGACAGTTTCCCGCGGCCTGTCGCAACGGCGTCCCGCTCTGGTAGGTGTCGACCTTGGTCGACACGAATGCTTGAAGAATGGGCTTTTGCTTTTGCTCTTTCTTTTTGATCTTCCCGCGGTGCGCAGGAAACCGTCCGTGGCCGGGAGGGGGGGGCTGGGGGCGTGAGCGCCATGGGCCCGAGGCATGCCACGGGCGGGTTGGGCAGGATGCCCAACCCCGGTCTTGCCGTGTGCGCAGGACAGCGCACACGAGCAAGCGCGACCGAGCCTACAAGGACGTATTCACGGCGTCCCCCAGCCAACCCACCCTCCCGGTCAACCCTGATAGCCAGCAAACACAACCACCGCGGAGGGGGCGGCGCCGATGGCCGAACTTTCACCCCAACCATGGCATGCTCGGCGCCAAGCCCACCCGGAACCTTCGCCATGCGCCTGTTTACCCGCGTCCTGCCCCTGATGCTGCTGGCCTCACTGCTCTCCGGCTGCGGTTACAACGCCATCCAGCAGAAGGATGAGGCGGTCAAGGCCAGCTGGTCCGAAGTGCTCAACCAGTACAAGCGCCGTGCCGACCTGGTACCGAACCTGGTGCAGACCGTCAAAGGTTTCGCCAGCCAGGAAGAGCGCGTGCTGACCGAAGTCACCAACGCCCGTTCGCGGGTTGGCCAGATCAACGTCAACGCCGATGACGAGGCCTCGCTGAAGCAGTTCCAGCAGGCCCAGGGCGAACTGGGAAGTGCGCTGTCGCGACTGCTGGTGGTTACCGAGAACTATCCGGTGCTGAAGTCCGACCAGAACTTCCGCGATCTGCAGGCGCAGCTGGAAGGCACCGAAAACCGCATCACGGTCGCCCGCGGTCGTTACATCCAGCAGGTGCAGGACTACAACACCTACATCCGCTCGTTCCCGCAGGTGATCACCGCCAAGATCTTCGGCTACAAGACCAAGCCGAACTTCACCGTGGACAACGAGGCGCAGATCTCCAACGCGCCCACGGTCGACTTCGGCAACGCGCAGCCGCAGCAGCCGGCCCCGCAGCCAGGCCACTGAGCCATGCGCCTGGCCACTGCGCTGCTGGCCCTTCTGCTCTGGCTGCCGCTGACGTCGCACGCGCAGCAGCTGGCGCCGATTCCTGCGCTGGATTCGCCGGTGGTCGATACCACCGGCACGCTGGATGCCACGCAGAAGCAGGCGCTGGTGCAGCAGGCGCTGGATCTTCAGCAGCGCAAGGGCAGCCAGCTGCAGGTGCTGGTGGTGCCCACTACCCAGCCGGAGGACATTGCCCAGTACACCACCCGCGTCTTCGACCAGTGGCAGATCGGCCGCAAGGGCGTGGATGACGGCGTGTTGCTGGTGGTGGCCAAGGACGACCGGCGCGTGCGCATTGAACCGGGCTATGGTCTGGAAGGCGCCATCCCCGATGCCATCGCCAACCGGGTCATCCAGGAATACCTGGTCCCACGCTTCCGCAGCGGCGACTATGCCGGCGGCATCACCGACGCTACGGCGATGCTGGTCAAGCTGGTCGATGGCGAGCCGTTGCCGGCACCGGTCAGTGGTCACCGTGGCCGCGAACCCGGCGGTGGTGGCGACAGCCTGTTCCTGGCGCTGTTCATCGGCGTCTTTGCCGGCAGCATCCTGCGTGGGGTCTTCTCGCGTGTACCGCGCCCGCTGCGCGGCCTGCTCGGCGGCGCCGGTGCGGGCGTCGCTGCGTTCCTGTTCACCTCCACGCTGCTGGCCAGCGGTGTGGCCGGCGTGGTCGGCCTGGTGGTGGCGATGCTGTCCGGCCATCCCGGCCGCTTTGCCGGCGGTGGGGGCTGGGGAGGGGGCAGCTGGGGTGGCGGAGGCGGCTTCGGCGGAGGTGGTGGATTCGGTGGCGGTGGCGGTTGGGGCGGCGGCGGTGGCCGTTCCGGCGGCGGCGGCGCCTCGGGAGGCTGGTGATGATCCAACGTCTGTGTCGCCATGTGTTCTCACCCTCGGTGCGGCGCGCGTTCCCGCCGGCCACGCTGCAGGCGATCACCGAGGCCATTGCCGCCGGTGAGCAGCGCCATGGTGGACAGGTGATGTTCGCGGTCGAAGCGGACCTGCCGCTGGATGCGTTATGGCAGCGGGTCACGCCGCGCCAGGCCGCCGAGCACGCCTTCGCCCGCCTGCGCACCTGGGACACGACCCACAACAACGGGGTACTGATCTACCTGCTGCTGGCCGACCACGCGATCGAGATCGTCGCCGACCGTGGCCTGCACGGCCGGGTCAGCACAGCCCAGTGGCAGCGGGTCTGCACCCATCTGCGCGAGGGCCTGCGCGGTGCCAACCCGGTGGCGGCGCTGCAGGGGGCCATCGACGAGGTCTCCAGCCTGATTGAAGGGCACTTTCCGGCCGCCACGCGGTCGGAGGATGACGCGTTGCCCGATACGCCGCAGATCCTGGGCTGAACCCCGATCTGCGGCGGGCGCCTGACCCGTTGCCGGTGCCGGCCCCGGGCCTGGCGGGGACGCTAAAATACCCGTACTCCTGCCAGGCGTCTTCCATGATCTATTTCCACGACATCGACCCCATCGCCCTCTCGCTGGGGCCGATCAAGGTGCATTGGTACGGCATCATGTACCTGCTCGGCTTCACCGCGGCCTGGTTGCTGGGCCGCCGCCGCATCGCGGCCGGGCGCCTGCCGGGCGTCGATGCCAACGGCTTCTCCGACCTGCTGTTCTACGCCATGCTCGGCGTGGTGCTGGGCGGGCGCATCGGCTACATGCTGTTCTACGCGCTGGGCGATTTCCTGCACAACCCGCTGCTGCTGTTCAAGGTATGGGACGGCGGCATGAGCTTCCATGGCGGCCTGCTGGGCGTGATCGCCGCCTGCTGGTGGTGGTCGCGCAAGCACGCGCTGCACTTCTTCGACACCATGGACTTCATGGCGCCGCTGGTGCCGCTGGGCCTGGGCTTTGGCCGCATCGGCAACTTCATCGGTGCCGAGCTGTGGGGCAAGTACACCGACGGCACGTGGGGCGTGGTGTTCCCGTCCGGCCTGCCGGCGCCGTTGAACCAGCTGGACCACGCGACGTTGCAGGCGCAGTTTGCCACCGGCGCGCTGAACCAGTTCGCGCGGCATCCGTCGCAGTTGTATGAAGCCTTCCTGGAAGGCCTGGTGATGTTCGTCGTGTTGTGGACGGTGTCGGCCAAGCCGCGTCATCGCTATCTGGTCGGTGGCCTGTTCGCGCTGATGTACGGCCTGTTCCGCTTCGCGGTGGAGTTCGTGCGCATGCCCGACAACGGCGTCTACGTGGCCTTTGACTGGCTCACCCGCGGTCAGATCCTCAGCCTGCCGCTGATTGCCTTCGGCCTGGTGCTGCTGGTGATGTCGCGCCGCGCGCCGGTGCTGCAGCCGCAGCTGCCGGTGGCCGCCGAGGGCAAGGCATGAAGGCCTATCTGGACCTGCTGTCGCATGTGCTGGAACACGGCGCCGAGAAGAGCGACCGCACCGGCACCGGCACCCGCAGCGTGTTCGGCTGGCAGATGCGCTTCGACCTCAACGAAGGCTTCCCGCTGGTCACCACCAAGAAGCTGCACCTGCGCTCGATCATCCATGAGCTGCTGTGGTTCCTGAAGGGCGACACCAACATCGGCTATCTGAAGGACAACCAGGTGCGGATCTGGGACGAGTGGGCCGACGAAAATGGCGATCTCGGCCCGGTGTACGGCAAGCAGTGGCGCAGCTGGGCCACTGCAGATGGCCGCGGGATTGACCAGATGCAGTGGCTGGTCGAGGAGATCAAGCGCAATCCGGATTCGCGGCGGCTGGTGGTCAGTGCCTGGAACGTGGGCGAGCTCTCGCAGATGGCGTTGATGCCGTGCCACAACCTGTTCCAGTTCTATGTGGTGGACGGCAAGCTCAGCTGCCAGCTGTACCAGCGCAGCGGCGACATCTTCCTCGGCGTGCCGTTCAACATCGCCAGCTATGCGCTGCTGACCCACATGGTGGCGCAGGCCACCGGCCTGGGCGTGGGCGACTTCGTGCATACGCTGGGTGACGCGCACCTGTACTCGAACCACTTCGAGCAGGCGCGCGAGCAGCTGTCGCGCGCGCCGCGCGCGCTGCCGAAGCTGTGGTTGAACCCGGAGGTGACCGATCTGTTCGGTTTCCAGTTCGACGATATCCGCATCGATGGCTACGACCCGCATCCGGCGATCAAGGCGCCGGTGGCGGTGTGAGCACGATGAAGCTCTCGATGATCGTGGCGCTGGACCGCAACCGTGGCATCGGCCAGGGCAATGCCATGCCCTGGCACCTGCCGGACGATTTCAAGCACTTCAAGGCGCTCACCCTCGGCAAGCCGATCCTGATGGGGCGCAAGACCGCCGAATCGATCGGTCGCGTGCTGCCGGGACGGACCAATCTGGTGCTGACCCGCAGCGGCCAGGTGCCGTTCGAGGGCATGCGCGCGGTCGCGTCGCTGGACGCGGCGAAGGCGATTGCCGAAGGCGAGGGCGCCAGCGAGCTGTGCATCATTGGTGGTGGCGAGATCTTCCGCCAGCTGCTTGACCAGGCCAGTGACCTGTTCCTGACGTGGGTGGATGCCGAAGTCCCCGCCGACACCCATTTCCCCGAAGTGGACGTGCAGGACTGGCGGGAAGTGAGCAGCGAGCCGCACCCGGCCGACGAACGCCATGCCTACGCGTTCCGCTTCGTGCACTACGTGCGCCGCTGATCGCAACGCATCTGTGGAGTCGAGCCATGCTCGACTGCCTTTGCGGACACACCCTGCAGCCGAGCATGGCTCGGCTCTACAGAATCGTTTACGGCATCCGGTAATGACCGATGATCGCGTGCTGGAACAGCAGGTTCTCTTCGCGCGTGCCGCGCGCGATGTTGTGCAGTACCAGCGGCGTGCCATCGGCCCGCTGCCGATCGGAAACGATGCCCACATGCAGCAGGCCGTTGCCGTTGAGCTTCCAGGCGACGATATCGCCGGCCTCATAGTCGGTGGCGAGGGCCGTGATCGGCTGCTGCCAACCGTGCCGCTCGAACCAGCGCATCAGGTTGGGCACACGACGGTGATCGATGTTGCGATCCGGCCGTGACAGGCCCCAGATCGCCGGATAGGCGCTGAAATTGCCGCGCATGTCTTCATGTACCCGTGCCTGCAGGTCCAGGCCCTGGCCACGCAGTGCACGCACCACCACATCGGTGCACACGCCGCGATCTAGCGGAACGTCGCCGCCGGGATAGGTCAGGACCTGGTAGGCGGGATCGTAACGGGTGGTGACGCCGATCTGGGCGCGTGCTGCAGCGACCAGCGGCGGCGAAGGCGTCTGCGGGGATGCTGGCGCGTGATGGGGATCGTCGGCGGCGCCGGGGGCGTGGGACGGACCGGGCTGACAGCCGCTGGCGCTGGCCAGCGTCAGCAGCAGCACCGTCCATGGTGCCCAGCGACGTCGCGTCATGCCTGCGGTGGCGCGCCGTTGTTGTTGCCGCCACTGCCGCCGGCACCTCCGCCACCACGACGGCGGCGGCGACGCGGGCCACGGTTGCCGGGATTCGCAGCAGGCGTGTTGCCACTGCCCGCTTCCTTGCCCTGCGAAGTGGCGGGCCGCTCGTGCGCAGGCCGCGCCGGTGGGCGCGCATGCGGTACCGGCGCAGGTACATCACGTCCCGGCACCTGCACCACGCGCAGCTCGTCGGTATCGAGCTGGATCGCGGTCAGCTTGCCGCCCCACACCGCACCGGTGTCGATGGCGTGCACGCCCTGGGTGATGGTCAGGCCCAGCGCCGACCAGTGGCCGCAGACGACCTTCAGGTCGCGCTCGACCCGGCCCGGCACTTCGAACCAGGGATACAGCCCCTGCTCCTGCGTGCCCGGCGTGCCCTTGTCCTCGATACCGATGCGCCCACGCGGGGTGCAGTAGCGCATGCGGGTGAGCACATTGATGATCGCGCGCGAGCGGTCGTAGCCGGACAGGTTGGGCGCCCAGCTCGGCTTGTCGCCATACATGTTGCGGAACAGCTTGCGGTAGCCGGCGCCGTGCAACTGCACTTCCACCTCGGCGGCATGCTTCTCGGCCATCTGCGTGGTCCACTTCGGCGCCAGGCCGGCGTGCACCATCATCCACCCCAGCTCGCGGTCCACGTGCACCAGCTTCTGCAGGCGCAGCCAGTCCAGCAGCTCATCGCGGTCCTCGGCCTGCACGATGCGCAGCAGGTCCGGATTGACCTTGCGTTGCTCCTCTTCGGTGCGCGCACCGACGGCCAGCAGCGAAAGATCATGGTTGCCCAGCACCACCACGCTGTGCTCCCGCAGCGAATGCACCAGCCGCAGTGTTTCCAGCGACTGGCCGCCACGGTTGACCAGGTCGCCACAGAACCACAGGGTGTCCTGCGCCGGGTCGAAGCGGATCTTCTCCAGCAGTCGCTGGGTGACGTCATAGCAGCCCTGCAGGTCGCCGATCGCCCATACACTCATCGTTCGGCCTCCGTGTCAGTGCAGGGTACGCGGGACGGCCAGCACGAAGGGTGCGACCGGCGCGGCAAATTCGGTGCCATCGTCGGCGACCATGTCGTAGTGCCCCTGCATGGTGCCGTGATCGGTCCCCAGCATGACACCGGACGTGTAATGGAAGTCTTCACCGGGACGCAGGCGCGGCTGCTCGCCGATCACGCCATCACCATCGACATGCTCGACACGACCGTTGGCATCGGTGATGCGCCAATGGCGAGCGACCAGGCGGGCAGCGACCCGGCCCTGGTTGTGGATGCGGATCGTATAGGCGAAAGCATAGCGGCCGTCTTCCGGCGCGGATTGATCGTCGAGGAAGCGCGGCGCGACTTCGACGGAGATGGCATAAACGTCAGCGTCTTCCATACCGGCAGTGTAATCAGGAGGCATTGGCCAAAGCGATGAATTCGGCCACGTCCAACTGCTCGGCGCGGGCATCGGGACGTACGCCGGCGGCAGTGAACTGCTCGGCGGACACCACGTTGTTCAGTGCGTTGCGCAGGGTCTTGCGGCGCTGGCCGAAGGCGGCCTTGACCACCTCGGCGAAACGCTTGTGGTCGTTGATGTTGATGGTGGCGGCATCGCGCGGTACCAGCCGCACCACGGCCGAATCGACCTTCGGCGGCGGCCGGAATGCGCCCGGCGGTACCACGAACAGCGAGGTCACCTCGCAGTAGGCCTGCAGCATCACGCTGAGACGGCCATAGACCTTGCTGCCCGGGCCGGCGGCCATGCGGTCGACCACTTCCTTCTGCAGCATGAAATGCATGTCGCGGATCACCGCGGCATGGTCCAGCGCATGGAACAGGATCGGCGAGGAGATGTTGTAGGGCAGGTTGCCGACCAGGCGGATCGGCTGGCCGTCGGCCAGCTCGGTGAAATCCACGCGCAACACGTCGCGGTGGACGATGGTCAGCGCGCCCAGCGGTTCGGCGGCGGCGGTCAGCGGCGCGATCAGATCGCGGTCGAACTCGATCACCGTCAGCTTCGGGTGCACGCGCAGCAGCGGCAGGGTGATCGCACCCTGGCCGGGACCGATCTCAACCAGACGGTCGCCATCTTTCGGGTTGACCGCCATCACGATCTTGTCGATGTAGTGGCGATCGGCCAGGAAATGCTGGCCAAGCTGTTTCTTGGCCGGGGCGGTGAACACCGGGCCGGAGGGGGAATGCGGGGAATTCATGCGCTCAGTGTACGTTGCCGCGCAAGCTGCGCACACAGCGTCGTTGCCGCCTGCAGGCTGGAGGGATCGGCGAGGCCGCGGCCGGCCAGGTCCAACGCGGTGCCATGGTCCACCGCCACGCGCGGGTAGGGCAGGCCCAGTGTCAGATTCACCGCCTGCTCGAAGCCGGAGTACTTCAGCACCGGCAGGCCCTGGTCGTGGTACATCGCCAGCACGGTGTCGACGTTGGCCAGCTTGGCGGGCAGGAAGGCGGTATCGGCCGGCAGCGGCCCGAGCAGGTCCATGCCCTCTGCGCGCAGACGCTGCAGCAGGGGAATGATCAGGTCCAGTTCCTCGCGGCCCAGGTGACCGTCTTCGCCGGCGTGCGGGTTCAGGCCGAGCACGGCGATGCGTGGCTCGGCCAGGCCGAACTCGCCGCGCAGCGCGGCATGCACAGTGCGCAGGGTGTGTTCCAGGCCGGACGCGGTGATCGCATCGGCCACCTCGCGCAACGGCAGGTGGGTGGTGGCCAGGGCGACACGCACGATGGGGTTGGCCAGCATCATCACCACCTTCACCCCGGCCTGGTCGGCCAGCAGTTCGGTGGTGCCGCTGTAGGCGATGCCGCCGTCGTTGATGACGGCCTTGTGCACCGGGCCGGTGACCACGCCCTGCAGTTCGCCGGACAGGCAGGCTTGGCCGGCACCGAGCAGGGCGCCGATGACCGCGCCGGCATTGGCCGGATCGGCCTGGCCGAAGCGGCTGGGCACGGCATTGGCCACCACGCGCACGCGCAGATCACCCGGGACGCGGGCTTCGGCGTCCTCGGGCAGCACATGCAGGGGCAGATTCAGCGCGGCAGCGGCCGCGCGCAGGGTCTCCGGGTCGGCGAAGGCCAGCAGCCGGCAATCTTCACGCGGCTGCTGGACAAGGCGGACACACAACTCCGGGCCGATCCCGGCGGGCTCGCCCGGTACCAGAGCGAGCTCGGGGCGCATCGGTCAGGACTGCGGCGGCGTGGCCGTGTTTTCCGCACGGTCACCGCTGCGGAAGCTGACGTAGGCTTCGCCACGCAGTTCCTGCAGGTAGCGGTTGTACTCGTCTTCCAGCTTGCGGCGGCCGATGGTCTCGCGGACCTGGGCACGCTGGTTGTCGGTGGTCACGTCGGTCTGGCGGGTGGCCACGCGCTGCACGATGTGCCAACCGGCATCGGTGCGGAACGGCTGGCTGACGCCACCGTCCTGGATGCCTTCCACCTGCTGGCCGAAGGCCGGACCGAACGCGTCGGCCGGGAACCAGCCCAGATCGCCGCCCTGGCCCTTGCTGTTGTTGTCCTCGGAGGACTCCTTGGCCACGGTCTGGAAGTCGGCACCACCGGCGATGCGGGCGCGCAGGGTATCGATCTTGGCCTTGGCGGCGGCGTCGGTCTGGTGGTCGTCCACGCGCACCAGGATGTGGCGGCCGTGGTATTCGGTCACGGTGTGTTCGCCGGCCGCGGCGGTGCTGGAATCGCGTACTTCCACCAGCTTCAGCAGCTGGAAGCCGCTGGGGCCGCGGATCGGGCCGACCACTTCACCGGGCTTCATCTTTTCCATCATCTGCGCGAAGGCGGCCGGGATTTCATCCAGGCTGCGCCAGCCCAGGTCGCCGCCTTCCAGCGCGTTGGGGCTGTCCGAATAGCGTACGGCGGCGGCATTGAAGTCCAGCTCGCCCTTGTCCAGCAGAGCCTTCACGCCGTCGGCCTTCTTCTGGCCGGTGGCGATCTGGTCGGCGGTGGCGCCGTCGGGCAGGCCGACCAGGATGTGCGCCAGGTGGTACTGGTTGCCGACCGTGGCCTGCTGCTTCAGCGCGGCGTCGACCTCACCCTCGCTGACGCTGATGCGGCTCTGCGCGAAGCTCTGGCGCAGGCGCTGCACGGTGATTTCATCGCGCACCGAGGCACGGAAATCGTTGAAGTCGATACCGTCATGGGCCAGACGCTGGCGCAGGGCATCCAGATTCGAACCGTTCTGCTGGGCGATGGCATTCATCGCCTGGTTCAGTTCCTGGTCGCTGATGCGGATGCCGCTGCTCTGGGCGCGGGCCACCTGCAGCTTGACCAGCACCAGGCGCTCGAGCACCTGGCGGCTGAGCACGTCTTCCGGTGGCAGCTGGGTTTCGCGGCCGGCGTACTGCGCCTTGATGTTGGCGATCGCACGCTGGAGTTCGCTCTGCAGGATCACGTCCTCATCGACGACAGCGGCGATGCGGTCAAGCGACTGCGCCTGCTGGGCAAGCACCTGCAAGGGGGCGGACACGCTGGACACCGCCAGCAGCGAGGCGAGAAGAACGGGGAAGCGCTTGGTCATGGGATCAGATTCGGATCGTAGTCATCCCGGGTCGCCCCGGTGTTGCTGGGGGGGACGAGATAGAGGTCGTCGCGGTTGTAGCCGAGGATAGCACGGCGCAGAGTGCGGTCCGTGTCCTGGCCGAGGGAGCTCAGGCCCTTGAGCACGAACTCGAGCTGGATGGCATTGTTCATCTCACCTTCGCGGTTGCGGACATAGCGGCGGGCGACCGCACGCACGGCCAGGCAGCAGCTGTCCCACTGGACGCCGGCGATGATTTCCAGCGGCTCCTTGTCCTGCAGCGAGTAGTAGTAACGGCCGACCAGGCTCCAGCGCGCATTCAGCGGGTACAGGAACGACAGGTCGGCCTGCTCCAGCAGGGTCCGGTCATGTTTGTTGGCGTTGGCCGGGGCGCCGGAGTTGATGCGGTAGCGGTAGCTCAAGTTGACCACGCCGTCGTTGGGCATCAGGTAGCGGGCACGGACGCTGGCCAGATCCTCGCGCTTGTACTTCGGGTCCCACTGGTAGGTGGCGCCCAGCGTCCAGCGGTCGTTGATCATGTAGTTGCCGTCGGCGATCCAGGCCGACTTGCCCTTTTCCACCGGTGCGCCACCGGGGGTGACGGTCACCCGCGATTCGTCGAAGTACTGGATCTGGCCGATGGAGGCCGAGAAGCGTTCCTTGCCGGTGGTCTGGTCGATGAAGCGGGTGCCCAGGGCCAGGGTCAGCTGGTTGGCATCGTTCTGGCGATCGGCGCCGGTATAGCGCGAGTCGCGGAACAGCTGGCCCCAGCTGAAGGTGAAGTCACGGGTATCGAAGATCGGCAGGTCGTCCTGGTTGCGATAGGGCGTGCGCAGGTAGAACAGGCGCGGCTCCAATGTGTTCAGGAACGGCTTGCCGGCGATGGTGGTTTCGCGATCGAAGAACAGGCCGGCGTCGATGCTGCCGATCGGCAGGCTGCGGCTGGGCGACTTGTTGCCGCGCAGCTGTTCGGGCGTGGCCGTGTTCGGGTCGATGCCCTGGGAGGTCAACACCGTGCGGCGCACGCTGTCGGCCAGGCCCTGGTCCAGATCGTAGGCGGTGTAGCGGTAGGCCAGGGTCGGGGTGACGTACCAGGCCGCGCCACTGATCGGGAACGACACGTAGGGCTTCACATCCAGGCGCGAGCCGCCGTACATGCGCTGGGTCTGGCCGTTGCGCGTGTACTGCAGGTCCGGTCCGGCGCTGGCGTCGTACTTGAAGTTGATGTCGTCGTGGGTGAAGCGCACGGCCTCGGTGTAGATGCCGGTTTCCAGCCACGGCAGGACCGGCTTGTCCCAGTTGAAGAACAGGCGCGGCTGGCGGTTGTAAGGCAGCGCGCTCTCAGTAAGCGTGTAGTCGGTCAGCTGCCAGCGGTCGGCCATGATGCCGCCCGTCCAGTTCTTGCCGGTGCCGTACAGGCCGACCGTGCTCTGCAGGTTCGATGCGGTCACGCCGACCAGGCGGTTGGCGAAGTCCTCGACATAGCGCTCGTCACTGACCCAGGCCAGGTTGGCACGGGCCTGCCAATGGTCATCCAGGTTGTGGTAGCCACTGAACATCACCCGGCCGCGGTCGCGGTCGCGCAGCTTGTCGTTGGGAATGTAGGCGGTCAGCAGCTCGCCGCGGCCGCCGTTGTAGAGGTAGCGGAACTCGTTGTCGAGCATCAGGCCGCGCCGGCTCATGTAGCGCGGCATCAGCGTGTCGTCGTAGTTCGGCGCCAGGTTCAGGTAGATCGGCTGGGTGTAGTCGAAGCCGTTGCGCCCGGACATGCCCAGCTGCGGGAACAGCAGGCCGGTCTTGCGGCGGTCATCGATCGGGAACTTGAAGTACGGCGCCCACAGCACCGGCACCTTGCCGATGCGCAGCACGGCGTTGCGGGCCGTGCCGAAGCCTTCATCGTTGTCCACCTCGATCTGCGGCGCCGACAGCTTCCATACCGGCTGCGACGGGTCGCAGGTGGTGTAGGTGGAACGGTGCATCTGCCCGACCGCGCCCTGCAGGTCGACCGATTCGGCATCGCCGTTGCCGCGGCGCGACACCAGCTGGTACTTGATGTCGGTGATCTTGTGGGTGTCGCTTTCCTGGTTGCCCTCGGCACGCTTGGCGACCATGCGGATCGAGGAGTCCTGGTAGCGGACATTGCCGTCGGCGATGTAGTTGCCGGTCTCGGTATCGAAGCTGAGCTTGTCGGTGCCGACGAACTGGTCACCCCGGCGCAGCGCCACGTTGCCCTCGTACTGCGGCACGGTGGTGGTGCCCAGCAGCTGGTCGCCCTCGATGTCGGTGGGCTGCTGCTCGCGCGCGGCGCTGGCGGCGGCCTTGTCCTGCCCCGGGACCGGGACGGGGGCATCGGTGAACGCGGGAATCACGTCGGTCGCCGGGCACAGGCCCCAGTTGAGCGGCTTTTCATCGGCCATTGCCGGCAGGCAGATGGCGATGCTCAGAGGCAGGGGAAGCAGGCGGAGGGCTCGGCGCACGCGGTTCGGATTCGGGCGAAAACGGACGGTAGCTTGCCCCATCCCTTGCATAGGGGCAATGAAGGGCGTCGGATCCTGCCGGTTCGGGTTCATCCGGCGGCGCTGTCCCGAGGGGGTGACATCAGCGCCTGGACGTGGGCGACGCTGCACTCGGCAAGGGCCTGCAGGTCGTAGCCGCCTTCCAGCATCGACACCACCCGCCCCGCCGCGTGGCGTCGCGCCAGTGCATGCAGTTCGGCGGTGATCCAGGCGAAATCGTCGGTTTCCAGCATCAGGTCGGCCTGCGGATCGCGCAGGTGGGCGTCGAAGCCGGCCGAGATCAGCAAGAGCTGCGGACGGAAGTCGTCGATGGCCGGCAGCATCTCGTCGGCCCAGACATTGCGGAAGCGGAAGCCGCCACTGCCCGGGGGCAGCAGGATGTTCATCAGGTTGCCCGCGCCACGGTCGCGGCGCAGGCCGGAATTGGGAAACAGCCCGGCCTGGTGGGTGCTGTAGTACGAGACCCTTGCATCGTGCTGGAAGATGTCCTGGGTGCCGTTGCCGTGGTGGACGTCGAAATCGACCACCGCGATCCGCTCCAGGCCATGGCGGTCGCGGGCATAGGCGGCGGCGATGGCGATGTTGTTGAGCAGGCAGAAGCCCATCGCGGCGCTGCTGGTGGCATGGTGGCCCGGCGGTCGCACCGCGCAGAAGGCAAGCGGGTCCTCGCCCAGCATCACCGCGTCGACGGCGGCCACGCCGGCACCGGCCGCATGCACGGCGGCGCTGGCCGAGCCCGGTGAGGTCCAGGTGTCCATGTCCAGCTGGCGCAGTGGCGCGGTCTGCGGCTGCAGCACGAAGTCGAGCAGGGCACTGTCGTGGACCCGGGTCAGTTCGCCGAACTTGGCCGACGGTGCCTCGCGCCAGTCCAGCTGGCCGGGGAACGCGGCGTGCAGGGCATCCAGCACGCGCTGCAGGCGCTGCGGGCATTCCGGATGGCCGGGGCCGGGGTCATGCAGCAGGCAGGACGGATGGGTGAAGACCAGCATCGGGCCGACTCAGCGCTGGCGCTGCTGTGGCTGCCACAGCGCTTCGCCGTGGCCGTCCGCGCGCGCGAGCACCCGGGCCAGCACGAACAGCAGGTCCGACAGCCGGTTGAGGTATTGCAACGCTTCGCCGCGCACCGCCTCGTGGCGGGCCAGGGTGACCGTCTCGCGTTCGGCGCGGCGCACGATGGTGCGGGCCAGGTGGCAGCGTGCGGCCGCCTCGCCACCGGCCGGCAGGATGAACTCCTTCAGCATCGGCAGGCTGGCGTTGTAGTGGTCCAGCTGCTGTTCCAGTGCCGAGATATCGGCGGCGTGGATCGCGGCGTGGCCGGGGATGCACAGCTCGGCGCCCAGGTCGAACAACTGGTGCTGCAGATGCACCACCAGCGCGCGGACATCCTCCGGCAGCGCCGTGGCCAGCAGCAGGCCGAGCGCGGCATTGGCTTCATCGACGGTGCCGTAGGACGCCACGCGGGCGTCATCCTTGGCCACGCGCTGACCATCGCCAAGGCCGGTACTGCCGTCGTCGCCGGTGCGGGTATAGATGCGCGAGAGACGATGGCCCATGGCGTGGCTCAGTGGCGGATGTCGCGGCGGGCCTGCTGGAGCTTCAATACCTGCTCCACGGCCAGCTGCAGGGCGGCGGCCAGCGCCACGTAGATCGCGGTGGTGCGCAGGTACGGCCCGAACCACTGTGCATAGTTCTGCGCCCAACCGGCCAGGGTCGGTTCGGCCACGTTGCGGCTGGTCCAGTAGAAGCCGCCCTGCGCCAGCAGGTGGCAGACTGCCACCGACGCCACCAGCAGCAACGCACCCTTGGCCAGCACCGGCCAGCGCGCGCCCTGGTAGTTGCGGCCCAGCAGCATGCCACCGGCCCACAGCGAGAAATAAGCCGGCAGCAGCAGCCAGTAGCCCGGCGACACGCAGTAGTGCTGCCAGAAATCCAGGCCGCTGCTGCGGATCACGATCCAGTCCACCAGCACCGCGAACACCATCAGCAGCGGGAACGCCCAGCGCGTCCAACCGGCCAGGTAGAAGCCGCCGATGAAGAACACCGCCCAGGAGGCATCGGGGATCGCCGCGAAGTGGTTGACCCGGGTCGCCGCCAGCAACAGCACGAGTACGGACAGGACGAAGGCACGGTTGGCGGTGGCGGACATGGCAGCGGGCCCGGAGCGGATTCAGGTTTCATTCTAGCCCGCCGCGCCGGTTGGCGCAGGTCGGTTGGTGTTGGGTGTTCGGGCAGGGCGAGCGCGTATCATGAACGCCATGAGTGAACGACATGACGTGCTGATCGTCGGTGGTGGCCTGGTCGGTGCCAGTCTGGCCATCGCCCTGGACCGGTTGGGCCGCGACGTGGGCCTGCTCGAGGCCAGCCCGGCCGGCGAGCTGCCGGCGGTGTTCGACCAGCGCAACCTCAGTTTCGCTGCTGCCACGGTGAACGCGCTGACCGCGCTGGGCGTGATGCAGAAGCTGGCAATGGCGCCGGGTCCGATCCGCCGCATCCACGTCAGCCGTGCGGGTGATTTCGGCCGCGTGCAGCTGGAGGCTTCCGACTACGACCGGCCGTGGTTCGGCCAGGTCGTGGTGGCGCGTGACTTCGGCCAGGCGCTGGAAGCGCGGCTGCAGGAGCTGCCACGACTACGTCGTTACCGGCCGCTGCGGTTCCTGGGCCTGGGCGAGGTGGTCGACGGCTACCGCCAGGTGCGGGTGGCCGACGAGGCCGGCGAACGCGTGCTGCTGGCACGGCTGGTGGTCGGTGCTGATGGCACCAGCAGCGGCGTACGCGACGCGCTGGGCATCGACGTTGACCGCCACGACTTCCAGCAGACCCTGTTCGTGGCCCGCGTGCGCAGCCAGCGTGCGCCGGATGGCACGGCCTGGGAGCGCTTCACCGACACCGGCCCGACCGCCCTGCTGCCGCGCGGCGACCGCCACTTCGGCACCGTGCATGGCGTCGCCCGCGATCAGGCCGACGCGGTGATGGCGCTGGACGATGGCGCGTGGCTGCAACGCCTGCAGGGCGCGATCGGTTGGCGCGCCGGGCGCCTTCTTGAATCCGGTCCGCGCAGCGCCTACCCACTGATCCAGGTTCTGGCGCGCACGCTGGTCGGCGAGCGGGCCGTGCTGCTCGGCAACGCCGCGCAGACCATCCATCCGCTGGGCGCGCAGGGCTTCAACCTGGGCCTGCGCGATGCGCTGACCCTGGCCGAACTGCTGGAGGATGGACACGACGATGTCGGCAGTGATGCACTGCTGCAGGCCTATGTCGCGCGTCGTGAGGAAGACCGTCGGCAGACGGTGGCGTTCTCCGGCGGCCTGGCGCGCTTGACCAGCAACCCGGCGCCGCTGCTGCGGCCGCTGCGCAGTCTTGGCCTGGTCGCCGCGCAACGCGCTTCGGTACAGTCGATGCTGGTCGGCGGTGCGATGGGCTTCCGTGGCGAAGTGCCGCGCCTGTGCCGTGGAGAAGCGGCATGAGCCGGCGCGCGCGCCTGGACGTGGCCATCGTCGGCGGCGGTGTGGTCGGTGCGGCCTGTGCCTTGGCGCTGGCCGATGCCGGTCTCTCTGTTGCACTGGTGGAAGGCCGCGAGCCGGCCCCGTGGCAGGCTGCGCAGCCGGACCTGCGTGTGTTTGCCTTCGCTGCCGACAACGTGCAGTTGCTGAACCGCCTCGGCGTGTGGCCGGCCATCGCGCAGGCCCGCGCCTGGCCCTACCGGCGCATGCAGGTGTGGGATGCAGCCGGCGGTGAGGACCTGCTGTTCGACGCCGATCGCTTCGGCCGCCGGGAGCTGGGCTATATCGTCGAGAACGGCCTGCTGCAGGATCGCCTGTGGGCGGCGCTGCCGGCGGCCGGCGTGCAGCTGCACTGCCCGGCGCGTGTGGAAGCGCTGGAGCAGGACGAAGACGGCGTGCGCCTGCGCCTGGACGATGGTCGGCGCCTGGAAGCGGCGTTGGCGGTGGCCGCAGACGGCGCCGAATCGACCCTGCGCCAGCTGGCCGGGATCGAGGTGGAGCGGCATGACTACCACCAGCGCGGCGTGGTGGCCTATGTGGACAGCGAGCGGCCCAACCAGGCCACGGCCTGGCAGCGTTTCCTGCCGAGCGGGCCACTGGCGTTGCTGCCGGTGGCCGAGCGCCGCAGCTCGATTGTCTGGACCCTGCCCGAGGAGGAAGCCGCGCGCGTGCTGGCGCTGGACGAGGACGCCTTCAACCGCGAACTGACCCGCGCCTTCGCTGCGCGCCTGGGCGAACTGCGGCTGGCATCGCCGCGCGCAGCGTTCCCGTTGCGTCGCCAACTGGCCCGTCACTACGTCGCCGGCCGTGTGCTGGCACTGGGTGATGCGGCGCATGTGGTGCATCCGCTGGCCGGGCAGGGCGTGAACCTGGGGCTGCGCGATGTCGCCGCCCTGCAGCAGTGGCTGGCGCCGTCGGCGGAGCGTCGTGGCCAGCCGCGCCTGTCGCCGCAGCGGCTGCAGCGCTGGGCACGCGAACGACGCAGCGACAACCACCTTGCCGCTTACAGCTTCGATGCGATCAACCGCCTGTTCTCCAATGACGAGATGCACCTGACCCTGGCCCGCGGCCGCGCGCTGGGCTGCGTGGGCAAATGGCCGCCGCTGGTGCAGGCGTTCTGGAAGCGCGCCGCCGGCGTGTAACCCAAAAAGGGGACGGAGGGGATTAAGTCGTTTGTGGCACAAACGACTTAATCCCCTCCGTCCCCTTTTTTCAGTCGACCAGCCAGCCGGCCAGGTCGGCGCGGTCCAGCTTGCCGCGGTGCTTGCGGTCCAGCGCGTTGAACTCGTCGGCCAACGCCGGGTTGGCCTGTGCTTCCTCGCGGCTGATGAAGCCGTCGCCGTTCACGTCCAGATCGCTGAAGCGGATGCGGTACTGGCCCACCACGCTGCTCGGTTCCAGCGAACGCACGGTGACCGCCGCTTCGCCGGCTGGTTGCGGGATCTCGACGCTGCCGGTGACCTGGCCAGCGCCCAGCGGTTGCTGGCGGATCGCACCGCCGGTTGGGCCCAGCGGTTGGCTCTGCGCCGGGGTGTGCGGCAACTGCTGGGCCAGGGCCGGTGTGGCCACCAGCAGGACGGCCAGCAGTGCAATCGAACGACGTTGCATGGGTTCTTCCTCCTTGGTAGCGCCGGGCCAGGCCCGGCGGACACGACGGTGTCAGCGCAGCGGCGAAGCCAGCACGGTGATCTCTTCACGATCGTGGTACAGCTGCTTGGCGCGCACCACCAGCGGCTTGCCGGCCTGGTCCTGGAACAGGTCCAGGCACAGCCGGGTTTCGTCCCAACGCTTCTTCATCGGCAGCTTCAGGTTGAAGATCGCGTGCCTGCACCAGCCTTCGCGGAACCAGGTGGCCATGCGCTCGGCGACGCGGCGCGGCTGCTCGACCATGTCGCAGACCATCCAGTCCAGCGCCTGTTCGGGGTGCCAGTGGAAACCATCGGCGCGCAGGTGCTCGACCAGCCCGGTGTCCAGCACGTGCTGGCGCAGTGGGCCGTTGTCGACGCTCAGCACCTGCATATGCTGGCGGGTCAGCACCCAGGTCCAACCGCCGGGGGCGGCGCCGAGGTCGGCTGCGCGCATGCCGGGCTTCACCAGTGCTTCGCGCTCTTCCGGCGTCAGCAGGGTCAGCAGCGCTTCGTCCAGCTTCAGCGCCGAGCGCGAGGGTGCTTCGGGCAGCAGCTTCAGGCGCGGAATGCCCAGCGCCCACGGCGCACTGTCGGCCGGGTCGGCCACGCAGACGAAGGCATGGGTGCCGTCAACGAACACCACGTGCAGGCGCGGCAGGCGGGCATTCGGTTTGTCACTGAGCTTGCCGGCCTTGCGCAGCGCCGGGCGCAGCGCATTGCCGAAGGCACGGGCCAGCCCGGACAGCGGCTTGCCGGCGTCCGAGTCGGGATGCTCCACCCACAGGTCGCCGAAGCGTGGCGCATCGACCAGCACCTCCAGCATCGGGGTGATGCGGTCGGCCGGGTCCAGCTGCGGCAGTTCGGCCAGCACCACCAGCTTCTGCCGCGCGAAGATCAGCTCGCGCCAGCGCAGTCGCGGCGCCAGTGCGGCTGCCTCGTCGCACATGAAAAGCACATAGCCGTCATTACGTTGGGTGCGCGCATAGCCGGCGAAACCGGCTTCGCCTGCGCGGAACTGCAGCTCGCCGGCCAGCTCGGGCTCGAAGCCCTGCCGGCACAGGCACAGCAGACCGATGCCGGCCTCAGTAACGGGCGCCATCGCTTTCCCCATAGGCGCGCAGCACGCTGCGTGCCGCGTCTCGGTTCAGGCCCTGCACCACTTCGATGCCGCGCTTGTTGAGCTCGCCGACCCAGTCGGTGGGCAGCGGGCCTTCGTCGAACGGGGTCAACTCCTCGACATCGGCCGAGTTGGCGCCGATCAGCAGGCGGTCGATGCCGGCCCACACCGTGGCGCCGTAGCACTGGCAGCACGGCTGCGAGCTGGTGGCCAGGGTGACCGGCGACAGCACCGCGTTCAGGCGCGGGGTCTGCAGGCGCTGCTGGGCCAGCATGTAGGCCATGTTCTCGGCGTGCGCCAGCGACGTCGAATGCGGCATCACCCGGTTCACGCCGGCGGCGATGACCTTGTCCTCCGGGCCGAACACCACGGCGCCGAACGGGCCGCCACTGGCGTGCTCGACGTTCAGCCGCGACAGCTCGATCGCCAGCGCGACCTTGGCCTCATCGCCTGGATATCGACGATCCAGGTCGATCTGGTCGTGGATCCAGGCGGGAAGGGTCAGGTGGACTTGCGCGTACAGCATCGCGGGGGTGCCTCGTGTGGGATGAAAGAAAGTGCGGTTGCATCGGGAACCGGCGCGCAGTGTAGCCGCACCGGCCTGTACCGGGTGTGGGTAAAGTCACCCTGGCGAGCCGGTACGGATCACCACGTATTGCTTGCGGAACTCCAGCCCGGCCTGCGGCCACCCGGCGGCGTAGGCGCGCAGCAGGGGCAGGGCGGGGGCGAAGTCATGGCCGTTGACCCGGCAATCGGCCTCGCACTGGCCATCGGCGTCGCGCGAGGCGAACAGGCGGATGGCCAGGAACTGGCGCGCTTTGAGCAGTTCGTCGAAGGCGTCCATGCTTCGGGTGAACAGGCAGCAGGGGCAGGAGCCATGGTCGTCCTCGCTGCAGGTGGAGGCATCCACCTCCTGCGCGCGGTAATGCGCCAGTGGCCCCAGCACCACAGTGCGTTCGTGTTCCTCGCTGTCGTCGCTGGCGGGATAGGTCATGCCCATCATCGGCAGGCCCTGCGCGTCCTCTGCACCGACCGCGGTCTGCAGGGTTGCCAGGTCCACCCGCGCCCAGGCCTGGAAGCCGGCCTGCAGTGAGGCCGCCTCATCGGCACCGTTGGCGTGCTGGTATTCGAACAGGCCATCGGCGAACAGGGTGGGGTGTACCACCTCGATGACGGTCGACGTCTGCCAACCGCCGTTGTCGCGCGCGTGCGCGGCCATTGCATGCGGGGTCAGGCGCAGGCCGCTGTCCAGCAACAGTGCGCCGCCGTCGACGCGGCAGGCGATGCCGCCTTCCAGCAGGACCTGTTGCAGCAGCGGAAGAAGCGCGGTGGAGGTCGTGGTCATGTCGGGCCTGTGGGTGGATGGGGTGGGGCATCCAGGCAAGGCCCGGGTCTAGCGGTCGAGTGCGTCGCGTTCGGCGCGATAACGCCGTGCATCAGACTGCTGCTGTGGATCGTTGCCATGGTCGCGCAGCCAGCTGTCCAGCTCGCGGCGATAGTCCGCACGGAAGTCGGCATTGCCGGGGCTGAAGTGCAGCTTGCGTGCCGCCACCTCCACGCGCTCGCGCGCACTGGCCCGGGCCAGCGCGATGCCCTGCGATGATTCGTTGGTGAGGATGACGAAGTTGCGCGGGAAACCCGGCGTGTACTTCACCACGAACGGCTGGTCCTGCGCCGGGATGCGGATGGCGTTCTCCAGCGGCCACAGCGAAGCGGTGTTGGTGTGGAACACCACTTCCACATCGCGGCCCTCGGCAGTGCGCAGCACCGCTTCGTAGCGCCAGATGTACTGTTCGTTGAGCGTGGAGTTGGTTTCCTCGGCCTTGACGATCACCGCTTCACCACGTTCGCCCACCACATTGAGGAAGGCGGCGTTGAGGAAGCTGCCGAGGACGATGTTGAGCATCGCCAGCACGAACACCACGATGACGTAGCCCAGGCAACGCCGCCACCATGAGACCAGCCCGGCCAGCACCACCGCTGCAAAGAACGTCAGCAGCGGATGCTGTGAGGTGAACCAGAGCAGGGCGGACAGGGCGGTGATCATCGTCGTGGTCGTGCGGGCGCCGTGCTGGCGCCCGCGCCGGTCCTCAGGCCGACCAGGTGTCGCGCAGGGTCACGCTGCGGTTGAACACCGGCTTGGCCTCGGAGTGGTCGCGGCGGTCGGCGACGAAGTAGCCGGTCCGCTCGAACTGGAACGACTGCTCCGGGGTCGCGCTGGCCGCGGCCGGCTCGACATAGCCGGTGACGGTGCGGCGCGATTCCGGGTTGAGGTAGTCGCGGTAGGTCTTGCCTTCCGATTCGTCGTCCGGGTTCGGTACCGAGAACAGGCGGTCGTACAGGCGGATCTCGGCCGGTACGCCGTGCACGGCGCTGACCCAGTGGATGGTGCCCTTGACCTTGCGGTTGGCGCCTTCCATGCCCGGACGCGATTCCGGATCCAGCCAGCCGCGCAGTTCGGTGATGGTGCCGTCAGCGTCCTTGATCACCTCATCGCAGCGGATGATGCCGGCGCCACGCAGGCGCACTTCGCCACCGGGAATCAGGCGCTTCCAGCCCTTCGGCGGCACTTCGGCGAAGTCCTCGCGGTCGATCCACACCTCGCGTGCGAACGGCACGTCGCGGGTACCGAAGCTTTCGTCCTTCGGGTGGTTGCTGAAGGTCAGCTGCTCTTCGTGGCCTTCCGGCAGATTGGTCAGCACCAGCTTGACCGGATCGATCACCGCCATGCGGCGCGGCGCGGCGCTGTCCAGGTCTTCGCGCAGCGCGCCTTCCAGCACGCTGAAGTCGATCAGTGAATTCTGCTTGCTGATTCCCACGCGCTCGGCGAACAGGCGCATCGCCGCCGGGGTGTAGCCACGGCGACGCAGGCCCTGCAGGGTCGGCATGCGCGGGTCTTCCCAGCCGTCCACCAGCTGTTCGGTGACCAGCGCCATCAGCTTGCGCTTGCTCATCACCGTGTAGTTGATGTTCAGGCGCGAGAATTCGATCTGGCGCGGCTTGGCCGCTTCGCGCGGCAGGCCCGCATCGACCAGCGGCTGGGTCAGCGCGTCGTCATGGGCGAAATCGACGTTGTCCACGCACCAGTCGTACAGCGGGCGGTGGTCTTCGAATTCCAGCGTGCACAGCGAGTGGGTGATGCCCTCGATCGAATCGCCCAGCGCATGGGCGAAGTCGTACATCGGGTAGATCGGCCACGCGTTGCCGGTGTTCTGGTGCTCGACGTGCTTGATGCGGTACAGCGCCGGATCGCGCAGGTTGATGTTGCCGCTGGCCATATCGATCTTGGCACGCACGGTGCGCGCGCCATCGGGGAACTCACCGGCGCGCATGCGGCGGAACAGGTCGAGGTTCTCTTCGACGCTGCGGTCGCGCCACGGCGACGGACGGCCCGGCTCGGTCAGGGTGCCGCGGTAGGCGCGCACTTCCTCGGCCGACAGGTCGCACACATAGGCCTTGCCGTCGGTGATGAGCTTCTCGGCGGCCAGGTAATAGGTCTGGAAGTAGTCCGAGGCGTGGCGCAGCTCGTTCCACTCGAAGCCCAGCCAGCGCACGTCGTCCTGGATCGCGGCCACGTATTCCGGGTCTTCCTTGGCCGGGTTGGTATCGTCGAAGCGCAGGTTGCAGACGCCGCTGAACTCCCCGGCGATGCCGAAGTTCAGGCAGATCGACTTGGCATGGCCGATGTGCAGGTAGCCGTTCGGCTCCGGCGGGAAGCGGGTCTTGATCGCCTGGTGCTTTCCGCTGGCCAGGTCCTCACGCACGATCTGGCGGATGAAATCGCGCTTTTCGTGGCTGTCGGCGGGGGTCTCGGGGCTGGCGGGGGTATGCTCGGACATGAGTCGGCGAAAAAGAAAGGCAGAAAGACCAACAGTCTAGCGCGTACCGGGTAGGGCTGCCCGGTGGCACCTGGGGTTGCTGGCCAGCGGCCGGCACTACCAACCCATCTTCCGGTAGCGCCGGCCGCTGGCCGGCGGAATGGTCATTCGCCGTCACCGGCGGCATTCAGCGCCCGGGCGTATGCTGGACCCCTGTCCCGTGGAGCCGCCGCATGCACATCGTGTACAAGGCCGACAACCTGTTCGACGCCCATCTGGTCAAGCACGCGCTGGAGGACGCCGGCATTCCCGCGTTCGTGTTCGGCGAGTCGCTGCTGGGCGGCATGGGGGAGCTTCCGCTGTTCGGCGTATTGCGGGTCGGCATCCCGGATGCCGCGCGCCCGCAGGCCGAGGACATCGTGGCGGCACTGGACTTGGGCCACGCCCCCGACGCCCCCATTTCAGATGCCGACGACATTGCCGGCCTGCCGGCGTAGGAGCGCATCATGTTGGGAATTGGCCAGGGCATCCTCGGCATCGGGGCCTTCAAGCAGCGTCTACCACGCCCGGAAGAGGCGTTGCCGGGGCGCGATCAGCCGTTGCCGCTGCACAGCAACCAGCACTTCGTGAACAGCCATCCGTTGAAGGAGCGCTTCGCCGGCCTGCAGCAGATCCGCTTCGCGCTGGGCTGTTTCTGGGGCGCCGAGCGCAAGTTCTGGAGCGAGCCGGGCGTGTACAGCACCTCGGTGGGCTATGCCGGCGGCATCACCCCGAACCCGACCTATGAAGAGGTCTGTTCTGGCCTGACCGGCCATACCGAGGTGGTGCAGGTGGTGTTCGATCCGGCGGTGGTGAGCCTGGAGCGGCTGTTGCAGCTGTTCTGGGAAAGCCACGACCCGACCCAGGGCATGCGCCAGGGCAACGACACCGGCACCCAGTACCGTTCGGCGATCCACGCCACCGACGAGAGCCAGTACGCGGCCGCGCTGGCCAGCCGCGAGGCCTACCAGGCGCAGCTGGCTGCGGCCGGCTATGGCCCGATCACCACCGAGATCATGTACCCGGCGCCTGAGTACTACTACGCCGAGGACTATCACCAGCAGTACCTGGCGAAGAATCCGAACGGTTACTGCGGCATCGGTGGTACCGGAGTGAGCTGCCCGATCGGATTGGATGTGGAGGCGCCGCGCTGACGCGCGGAGGTCCGCCTGCGGCGGGCAACATCAACATCCAAAGCGGCTCTGGGTTGCTGATGGTTTGGCGGGACGGGGGCGGCTGGCAGGACACGCCGTAAACCCATCCATGGGGGCTCGATGGCGCCATCCATGGCGCCAACGGTCCAGCCAGCCGCCCCCGTCCCACCTTCGACAGTTTCCCGGTGACGGTGGGCAAGAGCATGGGTTACTGACGAACTGAAGGAAAACAAAAAGGACGCGGCCTTCGCCGCGTCCTTTTTGTTTGTGAGCAAGCGCAGCGCGCGACCCGCTTCTGCTCTTCTTTTCTTTCTTCCGTGGCGGACCGCCGCAGCAACTGTCGAAGGCAGGGCCCACCCGCCCTGCCAGTCCCACGATCTGCCTTGAGCGACCCGCCACGAGGGGCTCAGCCGTTGGCCGGAATCACAGTGCCTCGCGGATCCGCTGGCGCAGTGCTTCCAGATCCTTGGCAAACGCATCAATACCCGTAGCCAGCTTCTCGGTGGCCATCGGATCGGCCGCGAGGTCGGCGGCAAACTTCGCCGCATCGATCGGCGTTACCGCCGCGCCATCGGCCGCACCGGCCACCAGCTTGCGCGGCAGCTCGCCATGGTCGGCGTCCAGCTTCTCCAGCAGGTCCGGAGAGATCGTCAGACGGTCGCAGCCGGCCAGCGCTTCGATCTGCGCGGTGGAACGGAACGAGGCGCCCATCACCACCGTCGACGAACCGCGGCGCTTGAATTCGGCATACACGCCGCGCACGAACTTCACGCCCGGGTCTTCGTCGATGGTGGCCGGGGTCTGGCCGTTGGCCACGTACCAGTCCAGGATGCGGCCCACAAACGGCGAGATCAGGAACGCGCCGGCTTCGCTGCAGGCCAACGCCTGGGTCGGGTTGAAAATCAGGGTCAGGTTGCAGTCGATGCCCTCGGCCTGCAGCACGCGGGCGGCTTCCACGCCTTCCCAGGTCGCGGCGATCTTGATCAGGATCTTCTCGCGCGGCACGCCGGCATCGGCGTACATCTGGATGAACTGGCGGGCCTTGGCTACGGTGGCGGCGGTGTCGTGGGCCTGGTCGGCGTCGACCTCGGTGGATACGCGGCCCGGCACCAGCGTGCTCAGCAGTGCGCCAACGCCGATGGTCAGGCGATCAGCCACGGCGTGCACCACGGTCTCGCGGTCGCCGCTCTGCTGGCGGCCCCAGGCCAGTTCGCGTTCGATCAGCTCGGCGTAGACCGGCAGGTCCAGCGCCTTCTTCACCAGGGTCGGGTTGGTGGTGCAGTCCACCGGCTGCAGGCGCTTGATCGCCTCGTAGTCACCGGTATCGGCAACGACCACGGACAGTTCGCGCAGCTGGGACAGTTTGGACGGGGTACTCATTACGGCTCCTGGTGCAGGGGGATTAAATCGCGCGCGATGCGCAGCGGTAATCAGGGGCGGTCGTTGTGGACCGCGGTCACGCGCAGGCGCAGCTTGCGGCCGCCGGGCGCGGTCCAGTCGATGCTCTGGCCCACCGACAGGCCAAGCAGGGCGCTGCCGACCGGGGCCAGCACGGAAACCTTGCCTTCATCGACGTTGGCTTCGCGGGGGAAGACCAAGGTCAGGACATGCTTTTCGCCCGACACTTCATCTTCGCATTCCACGCGCGAATGCATCATGACGATGCCTTCGGGAATCTGGTCCGGCGCCAGCACAGTGGCCCGGTTGAGTTCTTCGGCGAGCGCGAGCGCGGCAGGCGTCTGGCTCAGCGCAGGGGATTCGAGCATGGCGTCCAGGCGATCCATGTCGAAGGTGGAAACGGTGATCGACGGCGGCAGGCCGCTGGCGGTATTCATGGTGACGCTCCTTGGTTGAAAGCCATGCAAAAGGCGGCACCTGCTGGCGCCGCCTGTCTGTATTGTGGGGACAAATGCGCCTGGAATCGACTCCTGCCGATTCCGGGCCGGTGCTGCAGGGGCTCAGCCGTTCAGCACCGGGCCGGACAGCGCGTTGCCGCCGCCGATGTCGGCATTCACCGCCTCGAGGGTGAACAGCGCATGCGGCAGGCGCTTGAACTGGTCGGCCAGCTCCATCAGGAAGTCGTTCATCGCCGAGCTGCGCCGCCAGATCATGGCAATGCGGCGGCTGGGCCGGCCTTCGCCGGTGAAGTCGAGCAGGCGGATGTTGTTCGAGCGCGGCACCGGCGGCTGCACCGACAGGCTCGGCAGCAAGGTGATGCCGACGTCGGCGGCAACCATCTGCCGCAGCGTCTCCAGGCTGGTGGCGCGGAATTCGGACTTCTCGTTGGCACCGAACAGGCGGCACACTTCCAGAGCCTGGTCGCGCAGGCAATGGCCGTCTTCCAGCAGCAGCAGCTTCTGCGTGGCCAGTTCCTGCACGTCCAGGTGGTCGCGTCGGGCCAGCGGATGGCGCCCGGACACGGCCAGCAGGAACGGTTCCTCGAACAGGAATTCGGCGTGCAGCTGGTCATCGATCACCGGCAGCGCCAGCAGCGCAGCGTCGAGCTTGCCTTCGCGCAGGCGGTCCAGCAGCACATCGCTCTTCTCCTCCACCAACAGCAGCTCCAGCTCGGGGAAGCGCTCGCGGATGCGCGGGATCACATGCGGCAGCAGGTACGGGCCTAGGGTCGGGAAGATCCCCAGGCGAACCGTACCGGCTTCCGGATCGCGGCTGCGCCGCGCTGCTTCCTTCAGCTGCTCCACTTCGGACACGATCACCCGTGCCCGTGCGGCCGCTTCCTGGCCGGCCGGGGTGAGCATCACCTTGCGCGGCGCGCGTTCCACCAGCGGCAGGCCCAGTTCTTCTTCCAGCTTGCGGATCTGCGTGGACAGCGTGGGCTGGCTGACGAAGCAGGAGGCGGCAGCCCGGCCGAAATGCTTGTGGTCGGCCAGGGCTACCAGGTACTTCAGATCACGTAGGTTCATCCTTACACCCCAGGGGTAACGGACCGGCTGACGGCTTGGTTACCCGGCAGGCAGACAAGGTTCCCGGTGATCTGGGAACGGTGGATCAGGCAGCTTCAGCAACGGCACCGCTGCTGTTGCTCACCGACGAGCGGATCAGGTGGTCGAACGCGCTCAGTGCGGCGGTCGAACCGGCGCCCATGGCGATGATGATCTGCTTGTAAGGCACCGTCGTGCAATCGCCGGCGGCAAAAACACCCGGCAGGTTGGTCTGGCCGCGATCGTCGATGACGATCTCGCCGCGCGGCGAAAGCGCCACCACATCCTTCAGCCACTCGGTGTTGGGCAGCAGGCCGATCTGCACGAAGATGCCTTCCAGCTCGACGCGGTGGGCGTCGCCGCCGACGCGGTCCTTGTAGACCAGGCCGGTGACCCGGCTGCCGTCGCCCAGCACCTCGGTGGTCTGCGCGCTGGTCAGCACGGTGACGTTGGCCAAGCTGCGCAGCTTCTTCTGCAGCACTTCATCGGCGCGCAGGCTGGAATCGAATTCCAGCAGGGTTACATGCGACACGATACCGGCCAGGTCGATGGCCGCTTCCACACCGGAATTGCCGCCGCCAACCACCGCCACGCGCTTGCCCTTGAACAGCGGGCCGTCGCAGTGCGGGCAGTAGGCCACGCCCTTGTTGCGGTACTGGTCCTCACCCGGCACGTTCATCTGCCGCCAGCGCGCGCCGGTGGACAGGATCACCGAGCGCGACTTCAGTACCGCGCCGTTCTCCAGCTGCACCTGCACCAGGCCGTCTTCACCGGCCGGTACCAGCGCGCTGGCGCGCTGCAGGTCCATGATGTCCACCTCGTATTCGCGCACATGCTGTTCCAGGGCCGTGGCCAGCTTCGGGCCCTCGGTCTCCTTCACCGAGATGAAGTTCTCGATCGCCATGGTGTCCAGCACCTGGCCACCGAAACGCTCAGCGGCGATGCCGGTGCGGATGCCCTTGCGCGCGGCATAGATCGCTGCTGCAGCACCGGCCGGGCCACCGCCGACCACCAGTACGTCGAAGGCGTCCTTGGCGGCGATCTTCTCGGCCTCGCGCTTGCCGGCGTTGGTGTCCAGCTTGGCGACGATCTGCTCCAGGGTCATGCGGCCCTGATCGAACACTTCACCATTGAGGTACACGGTCGGCACCGACATGATCTCGCGTGCCTCGACTTCGTCCTGGAACAGGGCGCCGTCGATGGCCACGTGCTGGATGCGCGGGTTGAGCACCGCAGCCAGGTTCAACGCCTGCACCACGTCCGGGCAGTTCTGGCAGGACAGCGAGAAGTAGGTTTCGAACCTGAAGTCGCCTTCGAGGTTCTGCACTTGCTCGATCAGCTCGGCGGTGGCCTTGGACGGATGGCCGCCGACCTGCAGCAGGGCAAGCACAAGCGAGGTGAATTCGTGGCCCATCGGCAGGCCGGCGAAGGTCAGGTGGATGTCCTGGCCCGGCGTGCCCAGGTCGAAGGACGGCACGCGGCCCTGGCCCTCGCGCAGCACCTGCAGCGAGATCTTGTCCGACAGGCTTTCCAGGGTCTGCAGCAGTTCCAGCATTTCCTGCGACTTGGCGCCATCGTCGGCGTGCGCGGTGATCTGGATCGGGCGGGTCACGCGCTCCAGATAGGTCTTCAGCTGCGACTGCAGGTTGGCGTCCAACATCGGGTCATCTCCTGGCTTCAGGCAAACAGGGGGCGTGGCACCGCCGTAGAAGGTAGCGGACCAGCAGGGGGGAGGGGTGAACCCAAGACAGCGACCGTGGAAGGGGCTGGCTGGCCAAGGCTGGCGCGCGTTCGCTGTCTTGGGTTCACCCCCACGCCGGCGTGGGGACCGGCACGGGGATGAAGGGCGTGCCGCAGCGTGGGGCTGCGGCAGACCGGTACTGCCTTAGATCTTGCCGACCAGGTCCAGCGACGGGGTCAGGGTCTTTTCGCCTTCCTTCCACTTCGCCGGGCACACCTGGTTCGGGTTGGCGGCGGTGAACTGGGCAGCCTTCAGCTTGCGCAGGGTCTCGGAGACGTCACGGGCGATCTCGTTGGAGTGGATCTCCAGGGTCTTGATCACGCCTTCCGGGTTGATGATGAAGGTACCGCGCAGGGCCAGGCCTTCTTCCGGAATGTGCACGCCGAAGGCGTTGGTCAGCTGGTGGGTCGGGTCGCCGACCAGCGGGAACTGGGCCTTGCCGACGGCCGGCGAGGTTTCGTGCCACACCTTGTGCGAGAAGTGGGTATCGGTGGTGACGATGTAGACCTCGGCGCCGGCCTTCTTGAACTCGGCGTAATGGTCAGCAGCGTCTTCGATCTCGGTCGGGCAGTTGAAGGTGAACGCTGCCGGCATGAAGATCAGGACCGACCACTGGCCCTTCAGGGTGCTGTCGGAAACCTTGATGAACTCGCCATTCAGGTAAGCGTTGGCTTCGAACGGCTGGATCTGGGTGTTGATCAGGGACATCGTTTTTCCTCTGGGTGAAGGGAGTGGGTGAATCGACAGGGGCTAGATTACGGGTTTCATTTCGATAAGGACAATGCATTGATTGCATCTATTTGATAGTCGTAGTCTATCGAAATGCACTGAGTAGGTCCTGAACCCGACCGTCTCCATCCTGCAACAGCTTGTTTGACAAGGAAAATCTTCCCGGGAAGGGGAAAACGGTCGATAGCCCTTCCTTATCCCGTCGGCCAGAACCTGAACGGATTCCCTCATTCCGTATCGTTGAGCCTGCTCGACGGCTTTTCCTGTCCTGGCATCTCAATCAAAAGCGGTCGAGCAAGCTCGACTCTACAATTGCGGCATGTCCGTCCAAACCGAACCCTCCCTGCGCCAGGTCGTAGCCGACGCCAGTGCCCGCCTACAGGGCGCCGAGGCCCGTCACGAGGCCGAGCTGCTGCTGCTGCACGTGCTGGACTGCCCGCGCAGCTGGCTGTTCGCGCACGCCACCGACCCGCTGGCCGCGTCCGACCAGGCCGCCTTCGAAACATTGCTGGCACGCCGCGTGGCCGGTGAGCCGGTCGCCTATCTGACCGGCCGTCGCGGCTTCTGGACGCTGGACCTGGAGGTCGACCCGGCTACCCTGATTCCGCGCCCGGAAACTGAACTGCTGGTCGAGCTGGCGCTGGATCGTCTGCCGCTGGACCGCGCGCTGCAGCTGGCCGACCTCGGTACTGGCAGCGGCGCGATCGCGCTGGCGCTGGCCAGCGAACGGCCGCAGGCGCAGGTGCTGGCCACCGATGCCAGCACTGGCGCGTTGAAGGTGGCTGCACGCAATGCCGTCCGCCATGAACTGCGCAACGTCCGCTTCGCCGAAGGCGGACACGACTGGTATGCACCGCTGCAGGGCGCGCGCTTCGATCTGATCGCCAGCAACCCGCCGTACATCGCCAGCGACGACCCGCACCTGGCGCAGGGCGACCTGCGCTTCGAACCGGCGACCGCGCTGGCGTCCGGTCCGGATGGCCTGGATGACATCCGCCGCATCGTCGATGGCGGTCAAGCCCATCTGCTGCCCGGCGGCTGGCTGCTGATCGAACACGGTTGGGACCAGGGCGAGGCGATCCGCGCGCTGTTCGACGCCGCCGGTTTCGCGGAGGTGCAGACCGCGCAGGACCTGGAGCAGCGCGATCGCATCACCCTGGGCCGGCGTCCGGCCTAGAATGGAGGTTCTCCTGCCCCGGCAGGGCATCACCCTGGAGCTGCAAGCATGCGTACGCTGTACCCCGCCATCGCCCCCTACGACGTCGGCACCCTGAAGGTTGACGACCGCCACACGCTGTACTTCGAACAGTGCGGCAATCCGGCCGGCAAGCCGGTGGTGATGCTGCACGGTGGCCCGGGCGGCGGTTGCAGCGACAAGATGCGCCAGTTCCACGACCCGTCCAAGTACCGCATCATCCTGTTCGACCAGCGCGGTGCCGGCCGTTCCACGCCGCACGCGGACCTGGTGGACAACACCACCTGGGATCTCGTTGCCGACATCGAGAAACTGCGCGAACACCTGAAGGTCGACCGTTGGCAGGTGTTCGGTGGCAGCTGGGGCTCCACTCTGGCACTGGCCTATGCCGAGACCCACCCACAGCGCGTGACTGAACTGGTGCTGCGCGGCATCTTCATGCTGCGCCGCTGGGAACTGGAATGGTTCTACCAGGAAGGCGCCAACCGCCTGTTCCCGGATGCGTGGGAGCACTACCTGAAGCCGATTCCGGCCGTGGAGCGGCATGACCTGATCTCTGCCTTCCATCGCCGCCTGACCAGCGACGACGAAGCCACCCGGCTGGATGCGGCCAAGGCCTGGGCGGTGTGGGAGGGGGCGACCAGCTTCCTGCACGTGGACGATGACTTCATCAACAGCCACGAAGACCCGCACTTCGCACTGGCCTTCGCCCGCATCGAGAACCACTATTTCGTCAACGGCGGCTTCTTCGAGGTGGAAGACCAGCTGCTGCGCGACGCGCATCGCATCGCCGACATTCCGGGCGTGATCGTGCACGGCCGCTACGACGTGGTCTGCCCGCTGGCCAACGCCTGGGACCTGACCAAGGTGTGGCCGAAGGCGAAGCTGGAGATCACCCCGGCCTCGGGGCACTCCGCGTTCGAAGCCGAGAACGTCGACGCGCTGGTGCGCGCCACCGATGGTTTTGCCTGATTGCAGGTAGTGCCGGCCGCTGGCCGGCAACGCCTCACCGGTAGCGCCGGGCAATGTCCGGTGAAACGCTCATCCACGCGCGGCGTGGATCTACTACGGATCAGTAGAGCCAGGCCATGCCTGGCTGCATTTGCATTGAAACGTTCATCCACGCGCGGCGTGGATCTACCATTCCCCAGCCAGCAACGCCTCGGCCAGCACCTGCAGCTTCGGCGAATGCTGCCGTGACGGCGGGTAGATCAACGACAGCGCGCGGCTGCGGCCTTCAAACGGCTGCAGTACGCGTTGCAGGCGGCCGTCGGCCAGGGCGTCGGCCACGGCGAAATCCATCACCTGCACGATGCCGATACCGGCGATGGCAGCCTCCACCAGCGGGTCACCGCTGTCGAACACCATCCGCGCCGGCGGCGTGACCTCGCGCAGTTGCCCGTTCTGCAGGAACTGCCAGTCGACCTGCCGCCCGCTGCGCAGGTTGCGCACCGCCAGGCAGGCATGGTCCTGCAGCGCGGCGACATCGGCCGGTGCACCGTGCCGCGCCAGGTACGCGGGGCTGGCCACCGTCACCCAGCGCAGAGGGCGCAGCGGCCGCGCAATGATGCGCTGGTCGGCGATGGCGCCGGTACGCAGCGCAGCATCGAATCCTTCTTCGACCAGATCGACCAGACGATCGCTGAGTACCGCTTCCACCTGCAGCTGCCGGTGCCGCTGCAGAAGGGGACCCAGCAGCGGCACAAGCACCTTGCGCCCGAACATCGACGGCGCGCTGATCTTCAACGTGCCCGAAGGCGTGCAGGGACGGTCGGCCAACTGGCGCTCGGCATCCTCGAAACCGCACAGCAGCGGCGCGACCTGATCGACGAACTGGCGGCCATCCGGGGTCAGCGCCACGTTGCGGGTGTTCCGCTGCAGCAGCTTCACCCCCAGCGTGGCCTCCAGCCGGCCGATCGCGCGCGACAGGCCGGATTGGCTCAGGCCCAGCTGTCCGGCCGCCACGGTGAAGCTGCGTGCTTCGGCCACCTGCACCAGCATGCGCACCGCATTGAGGTCCATCGATGTTCCATTCATGCCGAAAATCATGACAGAAATAGCCTTGAGGGGGTTTATTGATTGGTCCGCATCAATGAGACTGCGCTCCCCCACCGCTCCAGACCGCCGATGCCTCCTCTCAAATACCCGCGCTGGGCGCTGACCCTGCTGGCCACCGCACAGCTGATCATCGCCCTGGATGCCACCATCATCTTCGTTGCCCTGCATGACATGGGTCGTGCGCTGCAGATCAACGCGCAGCAGCTGCAGTGGGTGGTCAGCGCCTACACCGTCGCCTTCGGTGGCAGCCTGCTGCTGGGCGGGCGCGCGGCCGACCTCCTAGGCCGGCGCCGCTTCTACCGGTTGGGCATGCTGCTGTTCGCGCTGGCCTCGCTGCTCGGCGCGCTGGCGCCGAACGCCACGCTGCTGATCATCGCGCGTGCGGCGCAGGGCATCGGTGCGGCGCTGCTGTTCCCGGCCACGTTGGCCCTGATCAATACCCTGTATGCGGAAGGCCCGGTACGCAACCGCGCGCTGGCGATCTGGAGCATGGCCAGCGCCGCGGGCCTGGCGCTGGGTACGTTGCTGGGTGGCGTGCTGACCCAGGCGTTCGGCTGGCCGGCGGTGCTGGCGGTGATCGTGCCGTTGGCCACGGCCTGTGCGGTCGCCGCGGGCGCGTGGCTGCCGGCCGATGGTCCGCGCGTGCGTGGTCGTTCCTTCGATCTGGCCGGTTGCCTCACTGTCACCGCTGGCGGCAGCCTGCTGGTCACCACTCTGGTGCAGGGGCCGGAGTGGGGCTGGAGCGCGCCGGCCACGATTCTCTGCCTGCTGTTGTCGGCCGCGCTGCTGGCGGTGTTCGTGCAGATTGAAAAGCGCAGCCGCGACCCGCTGATGCAGTTCGTGCTGTTGCGCCTGCCCGGCCTGCGTGCGGCACTCGGCCTGACTTTCGCGTTCATGAGCAGCTATGGCGTGCAGTACTACTTCCTGGCGCTGTACTTCCAGGATGGTTACGGCTGGAGCCCGCTGCAGGCCGGCATGGCGTTCCTGCTGCCGACGCTGGTGTGCACCTTCGGCATCCGTATCGCCGAGCGCATGCTGCACCGCCGTTCGCCACGCCAGGTGCTGGCCTGGGGCTTCGCCGCTGGCGCCATCGGCATCACCGCGGTGGCGCTGGCGATGCCGCACGGCGCCAGCTATTGGTCGCTGCTGCCGGGCATCGTGGTGCTCAGCGTCGGCCAGGGCATGAGCTGGACGGCGATGTGGATCGTGGCGGGGCAGGGCGTGCCGGGGCCGCAGCAGGGGGTTGCCTCGGGCATGGCCGCTACCGCGCAGCAGATCGGCGGTGCGTTGGGCCTGGCGGTGCTGGTGATGGTGGCCAACGCCGCGCGCGGCACGCAGGTGGCAACCAGTCCTGATGCCCTGCAGGGCATGGTCAATGCACAGTACGGTGCCGCGCTGTTCGCTGCGCTCGGCGTGGTCATCGCGTTGGGCCTGCGTCCGGCGCGGGTAGACTCGGCAGCGACCGCTTGCCTGAGCAAAGAAGCATGATCGAGCTGCTGGACCTGCAACAGACGCTGCACGCCTTCGCAGCCTGCAACGATGACGATGAGGTGTACGCCTCCTTCGGTTGGGTGCACGCCACCGATGACGACCTGCTGCAGGCGCGCTTCTGGTTGCCGGCCGATGAAGACGTCGCGTTCGACGATGACGGCGAGGTGCCCGAGGCCGCGCAGGCGCTGGGGCTGTCGACCTGCCTGGAACCGGCAACGTTCGCTGACGTCCTGGATGTGCAGAAGCGCCAGCGTCCGCTTTCTTCCCTGCACGATTACGCCGGAGCGTTGGCGTACTACGCAGAGTACGATGCCTTCCTGCAGGTGGACGGTGTCGATGAGGCATTGGGCGAGGCGGGTGCCGCCGAGCAGGTCGCTGCGCGCGCAGCCGGGGTCGCACCAGGCATTTTCGCTGCCTTCCAGTTGACGCTGACGGGCTGTGCGGACGAGCAGATCAAGGCTGCGGCACAGCGCGTGGCGCACCTGCTCGACATTCCGGTGGGCGAGGCGCTGGCGCGCTGCCGTGAGCTGCCGCTGGTGCTGGGTGAGGCGCTGGATCGGCGTCGAGCACAGGCGATCAAGGATGATCTTGAAGCGATCGGCGCACGCGTGCAGGTTCGCGGGTTCAAGCCGTTCCCGTGGATGGATGTTCCCGTGCTGCGTTCATGAAAATCATCCACGCATGGCGTGGATCTACTGGGATCCTGCCTCGTTCGTTTCCGCCGAACGCGGATGTCCGTCAGCGCTGCAGTAGATCCACGCCATGCGTGGATGGGGTCATCCGAACGCCAACAACCGCGGCTGCAACGCGCTGAAAATCCGCGCCAGCCGCTCCGCCCACGCCTGCTGCCCGGCTTCATCGGCAATCAGGTCCTGGCGGATCTCCAGTTCCACATGCACCAGGCCACGGCCTTCACCATGCACCGGCACCGCGTAGTCGCTGCTGCGGTTGACCGAATACGGTTCGTTGTCGCCCACCACAAGGTCGCCTTCATCGCGCAGCGCCTGCAGCAATGCGTGGGCAAAACGTGTGTCCTGGTGGTACAGCACGCCGGCATGCCAGGGACGCTGCACGCCATTCATGGTCGGCGTGAAACTGTGCATCATCACCAGCAGCGTCGGCCGGTCCGCTTCACGACGTGCATCCAGTTCGGCATCGATGCGCGCATGGTAGGGCGCGTGGATCGCATCGATGCGCTGCTGCCGCTGCGCTGGCGACAGCCCGGCATTGCCCGGCACCACGGTGTGGTCGCTGACCTCGGGGATCAGCGTGGGCGAAACCAGGGGGCGGTTGCAGTCGATCAGCAGCCGCGAATAGGTCTGCTCGATCGCCCACGCATCCAGCCGCTCGGCCAGTGCACGGGTGGTGCCGCCGATGCCGATGTCCCAGCCGATATGCCGGTCCAGTTCGGTCTGCGGCAATCCAAGGTCGTTCAGCGCACGCGGTACCCGCTGGCCTGCATGATCGGCCAGCAGCAGGAACGGCGAAGCTCCCTGCGCACGGTGCACGCTGAAAATCGCCGGATCGTCGGCACCCAGCAGCGCCGGCAGCGTATGCAGGTCGGCGTCAGCCACGTGGGCGCCCGTCCAGGTGGTGCTCGATCATCCACAGCCCGGCCCACAGTTTGGCGTCCAGCTCGTAGCCTTCGCCCATCTTCTGCACCAGCCAGGCAGCCGCCTGGCTGCGTGGAATTTCGTGCACGGTGATGTCCTCGCTGTCATCACCGCCGCCGGCGCCGATCCGGCGCAGGCCGGTGGCGCGCACGAACGCAATCTTCTCGTTGCTCGCGCCGGAGGAGGTCGGGCCGATCATCAGCACTTCGGCGTGCGCGGCGGTCCAACCGGTCTCTTCTTCCAGCTCGCGTACGGCCGAGACTTCAATCGACTCGCCGGCGTCGATGTCGCCGACCAGCCCCGCCGGCATCTCGATGGTGGGGGCCTGCAGCGGGACGCGGAACTGTTCGACGAACAGCACGTTGTCTTCGGGGGTGACGGCGATGATGATCGCGGCCAGGCCGCCGGCGTGGGTGCGTTCGCTGTATTCCCAGCTGCCGCGCACGACCATGCGCTGGTACTTGCCTTCGTAGACGACACGCGGTGCTTCGGTATTGCGCTGGCTCATGCGGGCTCGCCGGAATTGGAAAACGATGGAGTGGGAAGAGGGTCTGCCACGCCGGCCGCATCGAACAGCCGGCGACGGGTCATCGGGCCGAAGCGCAGGGTCTGGCAGAGGCCGCCGAGCAGTTCCGGATCGGCGGCCTGGCGTGGCATGCCGCGCTGGCTCCCTTCCAGTGGTGCGTCCAGTGCGATGGTGGTCAGCTGGCGCCAGAGCTGGGCGTGCTCGCGCTGCTCACGCAGGCGCACCGCCATCTGCGCGGCGCCGCGCAGGCGCAGGAACGGCACTTCGTCCAGGCGCTCATACAGCACGTCCATGCTGCCGAAGTGGGCCAGCAGCACGGCCGCCGACTTGGCGCCGACACCACTGATGCCCGGAATGTTGTCCACCGCATCGCCACACAGCGCCAGGTAGTCGGCGATCTGGTGCGCGTGCACGCCATGGCGGGCCTTCACGCCGGCCATGTCCCAACGCTGGTTGCGTGCGTAGTCCCACTGCTCGTCGTGGTCGACCAGCAGCTGCGACAGGTCCTTGTCGGCGGAGATGATCACGCCGCGATGGCTGCCACGGTGTTCATGCAGGGCGCTTCCGATCAGATCATCGGCCTCATACTCGTGGTGTGCCAGCACGGCCAGGCCGAGCGCCGCGCACAACGCCTTGCAGTGTACGAACTGACGCTTGAGTGCCTCCGGTGCAGGGTCACGGTTGGCCTTGTAGGCCGGGTACAGGCGGTGGCGGAAGCCGCTGTCCAGTGCTTCATCGAAGGCGATGGCGATATGCCGCGGGCGCTCGCGTTCGAGCAGGTCCAGCAGGAAGCGGGCGAAACCGTGCACAGCATTGGTCGGCCAGCCCTGCGCATCCTGGAACTGGTCCGGCAGCGAATGCCAGGCACGGAACACGTAGATGCTGGCGTCAACCAGGTACAGCGGAGGCATGGGTGCGGGCAGGCTCATGCCGGAGGCGTCCAGTCGCGCAACAGCGCAGCCGGGTCGGGGCGCTCACGCTCAGGCACCGCGGCCTTGGGGGTGCCGATGTGGATGAAACCGGCGATGCGCTCGCCTTCGGCCAGGCCCAGGTGCGCCTGCACGAGCGGGTCGAACGCCATCCAGGCGGTCAGCCACTGCGCGCCGAATCCCAGCGCCTGCGCGGCCTGCAGCAGTGCGAAGCAGACGCAGCCGGCGGTCATCAGCTGTTCCTGCTCGGGCACTTTCGGGTCCGGGCGAGGGCTGGCCACCACCACGATCACCAGCGGCGCATGGCTGAATCGCTGGCGATCCTTCTCGAATACGGCTTCGCCGGCGTGCGGGTCGCGCTGGCGGCTGCGCATGGCCAGGAAGTCGCCCAGAGTGTGACGTGCATCGCCAGCGATTTTCAGGAAACGGAACGGCACGCGCTTACCGTGGTCGGGAACGCGCACCGCCGAGGCCAGCATCCGCTGCAGGGTGGCCGGGTCCGGCCCGGGCTCGCCGAGTTGCCGCGAGGGCACCGAGCGGCGGGCATCCAGGGCAAGCAGGGCAGCGGGGTCGGGCATGGCGTCTGAACCGGTCATCACGGGTGTTTGATTATAGTCGGGGTGGTCAACGACGCCGTTTGTGTCGCGCCCGGCCCTTGAATATCAAACTGTGATGAACGTCATGCCACTGACGGGGAACGGACGGCCACTTCCCCTCGCCTCGCAGGCCTTGCACGGCTTACGATATCTATCTTGCCGGGCCGCCGGTCATGAGGTTTGAAGTGAGGACTGTTTCACTGTCCGTGACGGGCTGGCCGGCCTACCATCGACGTACCGGCACATGGGGTGTGCCGTTCGTCGCGATGTCCATGCTGTCTGTCGTACCAGAGAAGGTGGGGAGCCTTCCCGAATGATGAGCGTGCCCACACCGATGGGATCACCGGGCGGTGACCCGGCCCAGCTGCAGCGTGCCCGGGACATGGTCCTGCCGGCGCTGTGCCAGGTCTTCGGGGCCGCACTGGCGCGCTTCGACGATGCCCTGTTCGACCGTGCCGGCAATGCCGGCTCGTCGCAGCTGCTGTTCCTGGATGCGATGCGCGAACTGCGCCGTCGCCGTGAGGACATCGCCGCCGCCTTCTCCGGTCACCTGCAACGGGCCTGGGACGCCTTGGCGGCCGGTGAGCCGCTGTCGGCCGAGGCGACCCTGTCCGGGCCGGCCGAGGATGGCCTGAGCCTGCTGGCCGAGCATGTCCTGGAGTCTCGGCTGGCGGTACGCAATTTCGCCACCGTGCTGCTGCGTGACTTCAAGCCGGTACTGGCACGGCTGGACCGCCGCCTGGGCCGGTTGATCGGTGGTGCGGAGCTGGATGCCGACCGCAATCCGATCAGCCCCGAGCACCTCGGCGTGGCCATCCACGAAGCATTTGCCGGCTGCGAACTGGCGCCGGAAGTCCACCTGGTGCTGATCAAGCTGTGCGAGCGTGACCTGCGCGTGCCGGTGGGTCGCATCTACGAAAAGCTGGACGAGCAACTGGCCGCGGCCGGGGTGATGTCGCAGATGGGCGCGCCGCAGCGCCCGCGGTCGGCTGCTCCAGACCCACGCATGGCCGGAGTGCTGGACGATCTGGTCGAACAGCGCCACAGCGCGGGCTTTGACACCGAATTCGGCGATGACGAGCAGGCCGCACCGGCCTGGGCGCAGCGCTTCGCCGCACGCTGGTCCGAGCGCCGTGGCCATATGCAGCAGCACCTGGATGGCGAAGACGGCGGCAGCGGTGAAGCCTACGCGGGCCAGCAGGGCATGCTGCTGGAAGCGCTGCACGAACTGCTGCAGCAGACCCGCCACGTGCGGGAGGACGCCACCTCGGCCGCACAGGTGGCGATCGGCCAGCAGCGTCCGTTGAGCCAGCGCGAAATGATGTCGGTCCTGTCGCTGCTCCAGGCCACGCCCAGTGCGACGCTGCGTGCGGCGATCGGCGAGGACGGCGAATCGCTGGCCCAGCGTTTGAAGAGCGAGGTGCTGTCCAGCGCCACACAGCTTGGCGTGGATCCCGGGCAGACCCGGCTGGATCCGCAGGATGAGGATGCGATCGATCTGGTCGGCATGCTGTTTGATGTGATGCTGGACGAACGTGAGCTGGAGGGCCGCTCGCGCGAGCTGATCGGCCGCCTGGTGGTGCCGTTCGTCAAGGTCGCCATGCTCGACCGCCGCATGTTCGTGCAGAAGACCCATCCTGCCCGCAAGCTGCTCAATTCGCTGGCCGAGGCCTGCGAAGGCAACACCGGCGAGAGCCAGGCCGAGCGCATGCTGATGGCCAAGGTCGAGGAGATCATCGAGCGGCTGGTGGCCGAGTTCAACGAGAACCTGGCGATCTTCCTGACCCTGGAAGAGGAATTCCGCGAATTCCTGGTGCAGCATCGCCGCCGCGTGGAAATCGCCGAGCGTCGTGCGGCGGAAACGCAGCGTGGCCAGGAAAAGCTGGAGATGGCCCGCAGCCGCGCTGGTGCTGAGCTGGACCGCCGCATCGGCGATGCCACCCTGCCGCCGGCGATCACCGGATTCCTGCGCCAGCCCTGGCAGCACCACTTGACCCTGGCGCTGTTGCGCGAGGGCGAGGAAGGGGCATCGGTGACCGAGGCACTGAGCCTGGGCGACGGCCTGTTGGAGGAAGTGGCCGAGGCGCGCCGGCAGATCGTCGGCAAGCCCTGGCTGCAGGCCTGGCAGCCGGTGCTGGCCAAGGTGTTCGCCAGTGTCGGCGTGCATGGCGATGCGGCCACCGCCGCCATCGACGCGCTGCATGACACCTTGCAGGGCATCGCTGAATCGCGGCCGGAACTGCAGCGCGCGCTGCCCGAACTGCCGCAGGTGGCGCTGCCGGCGCCGCCGGTGGCCGAATCGCCCACGGTGGAGCTGGCGGGCCAGGTCGATGACGATGATTTCGACAATGCCGATGCCGACCGCTTCCGCCGCATGGAAATCGGCAATTGGCTGGACTTCGTCGACAAGGACGGCAAGGTCCAGGCCGGCAAGCTGTCCTGGGTCAGCCCGATTTCCTCGCGCCTGCTGTTCGTCAACCGTCGCGGTGTGCGCTTCTGCGTGGCCTCGCCGGAAGAACTGGCGGTGATGGTGCGGCTGGGTCGCCTGCGCGCCCATGTCGACGATGGTGCCTTCGACAGCGCCATGCAGGGCGTGATCGATCGGCTTGATCCGGGCAGCGCTACCCTGCACTGAGTACGGGCTGCCTGCTAGGATCGGGAAAACTCACCGATCAGCGGGGACCTGCATGGCCGTGGCGTTGCTGGGGATCAAGGAGACCGCGCCGGATGAACGGCGCGTGGCGCTGACGCCTGAAACCGCGCGCAAGCTCGGTGCCTTGGGCATCACCGTCTGGTACGAAGCCGGCGCGGGTCTGGCTGCCGGTTTCACCGATGCCGCCTATGACGATGCCGGTGCGCGGGCCTTCGATGCCGGGCGTTGGGGCGAGGTCGACATCCTGCTGTGCGTGCAGGCACCGCCGGCCGCTGTATTGGCGCGGCTCAAGCCCGGTGCCAGCGTGGTCGGCCTGTTGACCCCGGCCAGCGATCCGGCGCTGGCCGCGCTGGCGGCAGACGACCGCCTGCACCTGTTCCCGCTGCAGCAGCTGCCGCGCACCACGCGTGCGCAGGCCATGGACGTGCTCAGTTCGCAGGCCGGCATGGCTGGCTACAAGGCCGCGCTGATCGCCGCCGAGCGCGCACCGCGCTTCTTCCCGATGCTGACCACCGCGGCCGGTACCCTGCGCCCGGCCAAGGTGCTGGTGATCGGTGCCGGCGTGGCGGGCCTGCAGGCCATCGCCACCGTGCGCCGGCTCGGTGCACAGGTGGAAGGCTTCGACGTGCGACCGGAAACCCGCGAGCAGATCCAGTCGCTGGGTGCGCGCTTCCTGGATCTGGGAGTAAGCGCGGCGGGCGAGGGCGGCTATGCCCGCGCGCTGACCGACGAGGAACGGGCCGAACAGCAGCGTCGGCTGGCCGAGCACCTGCGTAGTGTGGATGTGGTGATCTGCACCGCCGCGGTGCCGGGGCGCCCGGCGCCGACGATTGTGACCGCCGCGATGGTGGAGGGAATGGCCACCGGCAGCGTGATCGTTGATCTGGCGGCCGAGAGCGGTGGCAACTGTGCGTTGACCCAGCCCGGGGAGAGCATCGAGCACCGGGGTGTGATCATCGAAGGCCCGCTGGGCCTGGCCAGCCGCGGTGCGACCCAGGCCAGCGAGATGTATGCACGCAACCTGCTCAACTTCGTTGCGTTGTTCGTGCGCGAAGGTCAGCTCGACTTCGACTGGGAAGACGAGTTGCTGGCGAAGACCCGCTGGCAGGCGTGAATGACATGGGGTCAGATCCCTTTGCCGCAGGCAAAGGGATCTGACCCCGGTTCCCGGAATCTGCCAGGGGTCGGATCCCTTTGCGTCAGCAAAGGGCTCTGACCCCGTTACCCGGGGCGTTTTACCGCGGCTTCGCCGGAGGCGGGTTGTCGCGCACCCAGTCCTTGCGCTGTTCCGGCGTCATCTGCGACCAGCGCTCACGCAGGGCCTCGCGCTGTGCCGGCGGCATGTCGCGCATCTGCCCGAACAGTGCGCGCGCCTGCTCACGCTGTTCCGGGCTCATGTGCTCGAAGCGGCGCAGGCCACGGCGGGCCTTGTCACGTTCCTCCGGGCTCATCGATTGCCAACGCTGGCCATGCGACAGCATGCGCTGGCGCTGGCCGGCATCGGCGCTGTTCCAGCGGTCGCGCAGCGGCGCCAGCAGGGATTCGCGCTGGGCTTCGCTCAGTTGTTCCCAGGCCGGCGGCGGTGCGGCGGGCGTGGCGCGCGCGGTCGGAGCGGGCGCGGCGCTTTGCGCCAGCGCCGGGACGGCCGGCAGCAGCGACAGAGTCAGCAGCAGCGGCAGGATGTGCAGTCGGGGCATGATTCACTCCATCGCCAGGTCGGTATCGCCCAGCCACAGGTACAGATCGGGATTCTCGTCATATAGCGCGCTGTTGTCTTCCACCGAGGCGAGAACCGGTGCCGGGCCAGCCAGATTGCCATGGCCGGTAAGCTGCACACCGATCCCCAGCGCGACCACCAGCGAACAGGCGCTGGCCAGCCACCAGCGCCAGCGCCCCCGATGGGCTGCGGTTGCACCGTGCCGGGCCAGGCGCAGCCGTGCCAGCGTAGCCGGCGACAACGCTTGCAGCGACTGCGCGTGCAGGTCGCGCAGGAGGTCATCGGAGGGCAGGGAGCGGTTCACGGTTGGTTCTCCAGGTAGTCCTGCAGCGCCTGTCGGGCGCGTGCCAGATGGGTTTTGACCGCGCCTTCGCTGCAGCCCATGGCGCGGGCGGTGGTGGCCCCGTCCAGGTCCTGCAGCACGCGCAGGGTGAATGCCTCACGTTGGCGCGCGGGCAGCGTGCGCAGCGCCTGTACCAGCTGCTGGTACTGCTGGCGCTGCTCGTGCGCCTGGGCCGGGTCCGGGCCAGGGTCGGCCCAGTCGATCGCGGCGCCCTCGGCATCCTGGTTGTCGCGCCAGAACGGCAGGCGGAAGCGGCGCCGGCGCTGCAGGTCGATCACCCGCCGGCGCAGGATGCTCCAGAACAGCGGTGCCCATTCGGCGGCCGGCTTGTCGGCGTAGTCCAGCATGCGCAGCAGCGCGTCCTGCACCGCGTCCATGGCGTCTTCGCGCTGGCGCAGGCCGGCTTCGGCGAAACGGAACGCGCGCGGGCCGACGCTGGCCAGGAACGCCTCCAGCGACGCCGGCAGGGCATCGGTCTCGGCGCTCGGGGGGACGGGGCTGCTCACCAGCACAGGGTACGGTTCCTCGCTCGGGGTCACCATCGACAACGCGTGAGCGCCGCTTCGGTTGACGCCGGGTGCACGCCGGGTTCAGCCCATGGTTATGATGGGCCGACGAAGACAGAGCGGGAGCGTTGCCGATGAGTGACGGGTTCGTGGCGCTGTACATCTTCATGCTGGCGGCCATCGCCGGGCACGTGATCATTTCGCGGGTGCCGGTGATCCTGCACACCCCGCTGATGTCGGGTTCCAACTTCATCCACGGCATCGTGCTGATCGGTGCGATGGTGGTGCTGGGCCACGCGCAGACGCCGCTGGAAAAGGCGCTGGGCTTCCTCGCGGTGGTGCTTGGCGCCGGCAATGCCGCCGGTGGCTACGTGGTCACCGCGCGCATGCTGGAAATGTTCAAGCCGAGCGCGCCGAAGGGCGGCAAGGACGAACCGAAGGAGCCGCAGGCTTGAACATCAGCACTGTCGAACTGCTCGATTGGCTGGTCAAGGCCAGCTACCTGGTCGCCGCCACGCTGTTCCTGCTGGGCCTGCAACGCATGGCCTCGCCGCTTACCGCGCGCAGCGGCATCCGCTGGGCCGGGCTGGGCATGCTGCTGGCCACTGCGGCCACCTTATTCCTGCCCGAACTGCACAACGTGCCGTTGATCCTGGTCGCGCTGCTGCTCGGTGCCGGCCTGGCCTGGTGGTCGGCCGGCAAGGTCGCCGTCACCGACATGCCGCAGATGGTGGCGCTGTACAACGGCATGGGCGGTGGTTCGGCGGCGGCGATCGGTGCGGTGGAGCTGCTGCGCTATGCCTTCCTGGCCCGTCGCGATACCACCCACTGGAGCGAACAGGCGCTGGCCGACCTGGCCGCGCGCCAGCCATCGGGTACCGTGCTGCTGCTGGCGGTGGTCGGTGCGGCCATCGGCGCGGTGTCGCTGTCTGGTTCGGTGATCGCCTGGGCCAAGCTGGATGGCCGTCTCGACAAACGAGTGACCTGGCCCGGCCAGCAGGTGATGAACCTGGTGGTGGCACTGGCGGTGGTGGTACTGGCGATCATCGCCGCCAGCACGCTCAGCACCTGGGCAATCGTGGCCTTCTTCGTACTGGCATTGGCGCTGGGTGTGCTGATGACGCTGCCGATCGGCGGTGCCGACATGCCGGTGGTGATCTCGCTGTACAACGCGTTCACCGGCCTGGCGGTGTCCTTCGAAGGGTACGTGCTGGGCAACGAGGCGCTGATCATCGCCGGCATGATGGTCGGCGCGGCCGGCATCCTGTTGACCCGGTTGATGGCCAAGGCGATGAACCGGCCGATCCGCAACGTGCTGTTCTCCAACTTCGGCGCTGGCGCCGGCGGTGAGGCGCAGGCGATTTCGGGTTCGCAGAAGCCGATCGACGCGGCCGATGTCGCCGCGATGATGGCCTTCGCCGAACGCGTGGTGATCGTGCCCGGCTATGGCATGGCGGTGGCCCAGGCACAGCACAAGATCTGGGAGCTGGCACAACGACTGCGCCAGCGTGGAGTGAAGGTGAAATTCGCCATCCACCCGGTCGCCGGGCGCATGCCGGGGCACATGAACGTGCTGCTGGCCGAGGCTGGCGTGCCCTACGACCTGATCGCCGACATGGACGACATCAACCCGGAGTTCGCCAACACCGACGTGGTGCTGGTGATCGGCGCCAACGACGTGGTCAATCCGGTGGCGCGCACCGACCCGGCCAGCCCGATCTACGGCATGCCGGTGCTGGACGTGGTCAACGCGCGCAACGTGGTGGTGATCAAGCGCGGAAAGGGTACGGGCTTTGCCGGTATCGAGAATGCGCTGTTCTACGCCGACAACACGCGCATGCTGTACGGCGATGGCGCCGAAGCGGCGGCCTCGCTGGTCAGCGAGCTGAAGGCGCTCGACGGCGGGCATTGAGGACCGGGGTCGGATCCCTTTCCGCAGGAAAGGGCTCTGACCCCTTTGCCGGCCAGCGGCCGGCACTACCCCCGTCCACGCGTGGCGGCTGCATCTGGTAGGTGCGGACATTGGTCCGCACGCTTTTGCCGGCCAGCAGCCGGGGCGATCCCATCCACGCGTGGCGTGGATCTACGCGCTCAGCGCGCCAGCCAGGCGCCTACGGCAACACCCAGCGCCAGCCACAGCCATTCCACCGCGCCATTGGCCAGGGTGATCAGGGTCCAGGCCAGGTGTGGGCCCATCCGCATCGTCGCGTCCCACAGGTCCAGCCCGATCGAGCCCCCCATCCAGGCGCTGGCGATGGCCCAGTTGGCCACGGCGGCGGTCAGCAACGTGCCCAGCACGACCAGCGCGATGCGCAGCCGGCCGGGGCCGAGCGTGCCCAGGCGCAGCATGAACGCCAGTTCCAGGGCGGTCAGTACCGCCATCCAGCCGACCTGTCGGCCGGTGATCAGCGCCAGCACCATCCAGGCAAGGGGAGCAACAACCAGACCCAGCAACAACATGATGGGCCAGAGCCAGGTCACGGTCCTGGCACGCGCGGCATTGGAGGACATCGAAGCTTCCTGAGGATCGCCCACAGGATACTGTGGTTTGCCGCGGTGCACCGGCGGCGGCGGGGCGGCTGGGCTAGAATGCCGTCTTGCGTGGCCGCGGCCACGGCCCCATATCGGTCCCCATGTATTCCCGTAGCAGCGAACCTGTCCACTTCGAACGCGATTGCGAGGCCGTGATGGTCCCGCAGGGCGACACCGTGACCCTGCCTGCCGGCAGCTATGGGTACATCACCCAGGCGCTGGGTGGCAGCTATTCGGTGTTTGTCGAGGGCAACCTGTTCCGCATTGCCGGCAAGGATGGCGACGCGATCGGCAAGGAGGCACCGGCACCGCTGGAGCTGCCGGCCGACGCCTCCGATGAACAGGTGGAACAGCTGGTGTGGCAGCAGCTGCGCACCTGTTTCGACCCGGAAATTCCGGTGAACATCGTCGAACTGGGGCTGGTCTACGAGGTTGAGATCAAGCACCTGGACGAGGGCCAGCGCGAGATCGACGTGAAGATGACCCTGACCGCGCCGGGCTGCGGCATGGGCGACATCCTGGTCGACGACGTGCGCAGCAAGCTTGAAATGATCCCGACGGTGGCCGAGGCCGACGTCGACCTGGTGTTCGACCCGCCGTGGAACCAGCACATGATGTCCGAGGCGGCGCGGCTCGAGACCGGCATGCTTTGACCCAGGGCCCGCAGTGACGCGGGCCCGGCACTACCCGCAACCAGAACAGGAATCCTCCGGTGTCCCAGTCCATCCCCAGTTTCGCCGTCACCCGTTCGGACCACCCGCGCAGCGCTGAAGAGCGCGCCACGATCCTGGAGAAGCCGGGTTTCGGCCTGCACTTCACCGACCACATGGTGGAAGTGCGCTGGGACAAGGACACCGGCTGGCACAACGCCAACGTGCGTGCCTACGGCCCGCTGCAGCTGGACCCGGCTGCGGCCGTGCTGCACTACGGCCAGGAAATCTTCGAAGGCATCAAGGCCTACCGGCATGCAGACGGCTCGATCTGGACCTTCCGTCCGGATGCCAACGGCCGCCGCCTGCAGCGTTCGGCGCAGCGCCTGGCGCTGCCGGAACTGCCGGTGGAGATCTTCGTCGAATCGCTGAAGCAGCTGGTTGCCGTGGACAGCGCCTGGGTGCCGTCGGCCGATGAGTCGAGCCTGTACTTCCGGCCGTTCATGATCGGCGACGAAGCCTTCCTCGGCGTGCGCGGCGCGCACAAGGCCGGTTACTACGTCATCGCCAGCCCGGCCGGCCCGTACTTCGCCAAGGGCGTTGCGCCGGTGGCGATCTGGCTGTCGACCGAGTACGCACGTGCGGCCAAGGGCGGCACCGGCGCGGCCAAGTGTGGTGGCAACTACGCCGCCTCGTTGCTGCCGCAGCAGAAGGCGCAGGCGCAGGGCTGCTCGCAGGTGCTGTTCCTCGACCCGGTCGAAGGCAAGTACCTGGAAGAGCTGGGTGGCATGAACGTGTTCCTGGTCTACAAGGACGGCACGCTGGTCACGCCGGAACTGTCCGGCAGCATCCTCGAGGGCATCACCCGCGAAAGCATCCTGCAGCTGGCCCGCGACCGTGGCATGAAGGTCGAAGAGCGCAAGGTCAGCATCGACGAGTGGAAGGACGGTGTTGCCTCCGGCGCGATCAGCGAAGTGTTCGCCTGCGGCACCGCGGCGGTGGTCACCCCGATCGGTCAGCTGAAGGGCGAGGGCTTCTCGGTCGGCGACATCAACGCCCCGGCCGGCGAAGTGACCATGTCGCTGCGCAAGGAGCTGACCGACATCCAGTACGGCCGCCTGCCGGACCGCCATAACTGGCTGGTCAAGCTGGGCTGATCGCCCGCGGCCAACTGTAGAGCCGAGCCCACGCTCGGCTGCTTTTCCGGAAAGCCCGTCCCCGTGACGGGCTTTCTGCGTTGTGGGCCTGGGGTCAGATCCCTTTTTCGCAGGAAAAGGGATCTGACCCCAGATCTGCGGACGCCGATGTCGGCAAAGTCATCCCAGGACACGTGATGACCCAGTCAGGTGCGTGCAGGGCGCGCGAAAGTTCCTTCACCTTCACAAACCCTCGACCCGGAAAGTCTCAGATCAGACATTTCATCTTGCTGAAAAGACGCTGAAAATCTTGTGGTGTCCGGTTTTGGTCATTAGCGTCATCTGCACGGCGGATCGATAGGGGGATCCGCTGACTCTCCGGACTTCGAACCTCGCCAACGCAAGCCAGCCCATGGTTCGGGCCGGTGCTTCTGCCGATTCCGGCATTCACACCACTAGAAAGGGAAATACGATGTCCCAGGTAACGCAACCGCGTGTGCGTCGAGTGTGGGTGGTCCTTGGTGCGTCCGTTCTGTCATCGCTGCTGCTGGCCACGCCTGCGCTGGCCGGTGATGTCCAGCTCAGCGGCCTGCAGTCCGCGCCGACGCATCAGCGTTTCATCGTGAAGTACCGCGACGGCAGTGCCCCGGTGGCCAACACCACTGCGCTGGCCTCTTCGCTGAAGAGCGCCGCCGCCGGCCTGGCCAGCAGCCAGGGCCGCGCGCTGGGTCTGCAGGAGGTCCGCAAGCTGGCCATCGGCCCGACCCTGGTGCGAAGCGATCGTCCGCTCGACCAGGCCGAATCCGAGCTGCTGATGCGCAAGCTGGCCGCCGACCCGAACGTGGAATACGTCGAAGTCGACCAGATCATGCGGGCGACGCTGACCCCGAATGACACCCGCTTCAGCGAACAGTGGGGCTTCGGCACCTCCAACGCTTCGATCAACGTGCAGCCGGCCTGGGACAAGGCCACCGGCACTGGAGTGGTGGTCGCGGTGATCGATACCGGCATCACCAACCACCCGGATCTGAACGCCAACATCCTGCCCGGCTATGACTTCATCAGCGACGCGGCAATGGCGCGCGACGGCGGTGGCCGTGACAACAATCCGAACGACGAGGGTGACTGGTACGGCGCCAACGAGTGCGGCGCGGGCATCCCGGCCTCCAACTCCAGCTGGCACGGCACCCACGTTGCCGGCACCGTGGCGGCGGTGACCAACAACAGCACCGGCGTGGCCGGCACTGCGTTCAATGCCAAGGTTGTCCCGGTACGCGTGCTGGGCAAGTGCGGTGGTTACACCTCCGACATCGCCGACGCGATCGTGTGGGCGTCCGGTGGCACCGTCAGCGGCGTGCCGGCCAATGCCAACCCGGCCGAAGTCATCAACATGTCGCTGGGTGGTGGCGGCACCTGCTCGGCCACCTACCAGAACGCGATCAACGGCGCGGTCAGCCGTGGCACCACCGTGGTGGTCGCCGCCGGCAACAGCAACACCAACGTGTCCTCGTCGGTGCCGGCCAACTGCGCGAACGTGATCGCGGTGGCGGCCACCACCTCGGCCGGCGCGCGCGCCAGCTTCTCCAACTATGGTGCCGGCATCGACATCTCCGGCCCGGGCCAGAGCATCCTGTCCACCCTCAACACCGGCACCACCACGCCGGGCAGCGCCAGCTATGCGTCCTACAACGGCACCTCGATGGCGGCGCCGCATGTGGCCGGTGTGGTTGCGCTGATGCAGTCGGTCGCCCCGAGCCCGCTGAGTCCGGCACAGGTCGAGAGCATCATCAAGAGCACCGCACGCCCGCTGCCGGGTGCCTGCTCGGGTGGTTGCGGCGCCGGCATCGTCGACGCCAACGCGGCTGTCGCTGCGGCGATCAATGGCGGTGGCCCGAATCCGGGCGGCAACGTACTGCAGAACAACGTGCCGGTGACCGGCCTGGGCGCCGCGACCGGTGCCGAGCTGAACTACACCGTCGCCGTTCCAGCCGGCAGCACCCAGCTGCGCGTGGCGATCAGTGGCGGCAGCGGTGATGCCGACCTGTACGTGCGCCAGGGCAGTGCCCCGACCGATACCACCTACACCTGCCGTCCGTACCTGAGCGGCAACAGTGAGACCTGCACCATCAACAGCCCTGCCGCTGGCACCTGGTATGTGCGGGTGAAGGCCTACAGCACCTTCTCGGGCCTGACCCTCAACGCCCAGTACTGAGCCCAAGACCCTCTCCAAGGGCACGCCCTGGCTTCGGCCGGGGCGTTTTTGTTTCTGTAGAGCCGAGCCTGCGCTCGGCTGCTCCGGCTTCGGACCTTTGTGCCGCGCTCGCGCGCGGTTGCCGAGCATGGCTCGGCACTACGGCCGCGCCGCGGATTCGGGTAGGTGCCGACCTTGGTCGGCACGCGGTTCCTCAGACCGATTCGAAGCGGTTCGCGGCCACGTTCTTGCGCACGTGCTGCGGGTCGAAGATCCGGCCGTTCATCGCGATGTACACGCCGGTCGGCAGCGACTGCACCGCACCGATCGCGCAACCGATGTTGAACTCCGCATCCGAGCCACGGAAACGCGCCGGGCTCAGCGCGCCGGTCATCACGATGGTCTTGTCCGGAATCGTCGCCAGCACCTTGCCGGTCTGCACCATCGAATCGGTGCCATGGGTCACCAGCACATGCCGGGTCGGCTGCGCGGCGATGGTGGCACGGATCAGCTCGCGATCCTCGTCGTTGATGTGCAGCGAATCCTTGCGCAGGATCGGGATCACGTTGAAACGGAACGTCACGCCCAGCTCGCGCAGGATCATGCCGATCTGCGGATCGCCGATCTGGTAGTCCGACTTGTCGTCGAAGTAGATCTTGTCGATCGTGCCACCGGTGGTGACGACCAGGAGCTCTTCCATCATGTGCATGCGCGAAACCAGGACAGGTACAGCGGCGCGGGGCCAGGAACGCAGATGATACGGCCCGGCGGGCGCAGCGTCAGCGTCGCTTGCCGAAGCGCGCGCGCAGCCCGGGCAGGCTGGCGCTGAAGATCACCACCAGCGCCAGCGCGATCTCGATCAGTGCCAGCCAACGCGTTTCCGGATGGCTCCAGGCGCTCATCACGCCGTGGCTGAACCAGCCCAGGGCCAGCACCGAGGCCCAGAAGCCGGCCTTGCGCCAGCCCAGCCGCACGGCGATGGCCAGCGCCAGCGGCGGTGCGGTGAATACCAGCTGGGTGGCCAGCCAGTGCTTGTCGTTGATGAACCAGCCCGCGAACAGCGCGGCCAGCCCCATCAGGGCCAGCAGCAGGACCGTGCGTGGCGCGGCGCTCATCGGGCCAGCCGTTGCGCGATATCGGCCACCCGGCGCCCCAGGGCCCGCGCCAGCACCGCCTCGTCGTCGGTTGGCTGCGGGTCGTCGGCGGCGCCGGCCACGTGGCTGGCGCCATAGGGTGTACCGCCACTGGTGGTGTGGCTCAGTGCCGGTTCGGTGAACGGGATGCCGACGATCACGCAGCCATGGTGCAGCAACGGCACCTGCATCGACAGCAGGGTCGATTCCTGGCCGCCGTGCATCGAGGCGGTGGAGGTGAACACGCCGGCTGGCTTGCCGGACAGGGTGCCGTTGACCCATTCGGCACCCAGGCCATCGAGGAAGTGCTTCACCGGCGCGGCCATGTTGCCGAAGCGGGTCGGGCTGCCCAGCAGCAGCCCCTGGCAGTCGACCAGGTCCTGCACACTGACATAGGGCGCGCCGTCGTCGGGGACGGGGGGCTGCGCGGTCTGGGTCACTGCGGCCACCGGCGGCACCGTGCGCAGGCGCGCGCTCATGCCCGGCACTTCGCCGATGCCCCGCGCGATCTGGCGCGCCAGCCGTGCCACCGAACCGCCCCGGCTGTAGTACAGCACCAGAATCTCGCCCATCGTGCCCGCTTCTCCTCGTCGTCTGGTCATCAGTATGGCTATCCTGCCAGCATTCCGCATCGGGTACCCTTTCGCCGATGGAACCTTTGGATACGCTCAACCTGTGGATGGAGCGCGCGCGGGATCGCGCACGGGCCATCAGTTTCGGCCGCTTCCTGTGGCATCGCTTCCTCGACGACCGCCTGTTCCAGGCAGCGGCGGCGCTGGCGTACACCACGGTGTTCGCGCTGGTGCCGCTGGCGATCGTGGTATTCGGTGTGCTGTCGGCCTTCCCTGTCTTCGACCGCTGGAGCGACCAGCTCAGCGATTACGTCTTCTCCAACTTCGTGCCCAATGCCGCGCGCGCGGCTGAGGGCTACCTGCGGCAGTTCTCGGCCAGTGCCGGCCAGCTCACCGCCGCCGGCTTCGTCGCGCTGGTGGTATCGCTGCTGATCACCCTCAACAGCGTGGAAGAGACCTTCAACCAGATCTGGCGGGTCGGCTCGACCCGGCCCAAGCTGACCCGCTTCCTGGTCTACTGGACCGTACTGACCCTGGGCGCAATGCTGGCCGCTGCTTCGCTGGCGGTGTCGGCGCGGGTGTTCGCGATGCCGCTGTTCGGTACCCAGGAGGGCCGCTGGCTGGCCGAGCTGGCGCTGCGGCTGGCGCCGATCCTGATCGAGTTCGTCTGCATCACGCTGATGTTCAGGGTGGTGCCGCACCACACGGTGAAGTGGCGGCACGCGGTGCCTGGCGCGATCCTGGCGGCGGTGATCCTGGAACTGGTGAAGTGGGGCATCGGCGCCTACCTGGGCAGCTTCCAGTCCTACCAGAAGCTCTACGGCACGGTAGCGTTCGTGCCGATCCTGCTGCTGTGGATCTACCTGTGCTGGGTGGCGGTGCTGCTGGGCGCGTCGCTGGCGTCGTCGATGGCGGCCTTCCGCTACCAGCCCGTTGAGCTGCGTCTGCCGCAGGGCTATGAGTTCTATGGCCTGCTGCGCCTGCTCGGCCGCTTCCACCATGCCCGGGCCAAGGGCAAGGGCCTGGCCGATGATGAAATCCTGCGGCTGGAGCCGATGCTGACCGATTCGCTGCTGCAGGACCTGGCCTGCAAGCTGCAGGAGATCGGCCTGCTGCGCCGCGACGAGCGCGGCGAGTGGTTGCTGTCCCGCGATCTTGATCAGGTCAGCCTGGCCGATCTGTACGAATGTACCCAGCTGCGCATCCCGGTGGCCGAGCAGCACCTGCCGCACCGCGACGACAGCCTGGGCCGCGCCGCACTGGCGGCGCTGGACGACCTGCGGCTGCCCCTGCGCGAACGCCTCAAGCGCAAGGTCAGCGATATCTATACCGATTCTGGAGACATGCCATGACCCGCAAGACCCCATTGCCGCTGGTACTCCCGCTGGCGCTGCTGTTGGCGCTGGCTGCGTGCAAGCCGGCACCGGCGCCCGCACCGGCCAGCAGCCAGCCGCCGGCACAGGCGCCCGCGCCAACGACACCGGCACCGGTCGAGGAGACCCCGGCCGAGCGCACCACCGCCGAATTCCCGACGTTGAAGATGAAGGCCGTGGATGGCAGCGACTACGACCTGGCCGCGCATCGCGGCAAATGGGTGGTGGTGAATTTCTGGGCGACCTGGTGTGCGCCATGCCGCAAGGAAATGCCCGAGCTGTCGGCGCTGCATGCGATGCGCAGCAACATCGAGGTGGTCGGCCTGGCCTATGAAGACATCGAAGTGCCGGAAATGCAGTCGTTCCTGACCAAGCATCCGGTGACCTATCCGATCGTGATCGTGGATCCATTCGATCCGCCGGCCGACTTCGCCACCCCGCGTGGCCTGCCGCTGACGCATCTCATCGACCCGCAGGGCAAGCTGGCGCACAGCTTCCTCGGCCCCGTGACTGCCGCCGACATCGAAAAGCAGATCGCGGCTGCCAAGTAGTGGGTTTGTCGGCAGGGCTGCGCCCTGCACCCGCGGTAGTGCCGGCCGCTGGCCGGCAGCCCCAGCAACAGCCAAAGCAACAGCCAAAGCGGGTTTCCTGTGGGTAGGCGGGGTGGGTCCGGTTGCGGGGGGCGCCGTAAACCCATCCATGGGGGCTTGGCCGCGGCATCCATGCCGCGGACACCCCCGCAACCGGACCCACC